>NZ_CABPTV010000004.1:156716-265534 GCF_902460535.1 Campylobacter concisus
TTATAACGTATAAAAAGCTTTTAAATTTTTGAATAAAATTAGAAATTTCGGGTTTTATGTTGAAGTTAAATTTTTTATTTTGCTTTAAATTTTATTTGTTTTTGCGCAAAGCTTATAATATAGGCATTAGAAAAGTTTAGTTATATAGGCTAAATATATATAAATAAATTTTTTTAACTTATATACTTGACATTGATAAACTAAAGTTGTATAATCCGCTTAGCAATTAAAAAGAAAGAGTGCTAAAAGTGAGTAAAACAAATAAACGCGATTTGATACTAAATTCTATCATTGAAGCCTATTTGCAGAACAATGCGCCTATTGGCTCAAACGAGCTTGGCTCTCGCATGAGTATGGCGATACCGGCATCTACGATACGTGTTTATTTTAAAAAGCTTTCAGATGAGGGCGAGATCACAAAGCTTCACATCAGTGGCGGCAGGATCCCAACTATCGCTGCGATGAGGAGATATTGGAGTGAAATTTTTGCTGAAAGCGACATAAATTTAGAGATAAATGATCCAAGAAGCTTAAAGATGCTCTGTGATGAATTTGAGCTTTATTGTATGATTTTTGGCACGATTGACAAGGAGTTGCTAGAAATTTTAAATTTAAATGATAGATATTTGGTTTTAAATTTTAGTGGTGATGAGATCGTTATCAAATTTGACGCTAGGATGTATAAATTTTTAAACAACCTTATCGGAGTTAGTTTAGACAAGCTTGAGCTTATCTGCTCTCAAGTTGGCTTAAGCGAACTAAAAAACAAGATAAGAGAGCTTAAGAGGACTAAAATTTACTTCCAAGAAAATGAAATTTTAGCCTTTGATATGTTTAAGGATAGACGCTTTAAGATGGTTTTTGACCCAAGTTTTAGCTTGCAGATGGATGAAGAACTTACATTTTCTCCTATGTTTGATGAAAATTACATGGGGCTTAAATTTAAAGCAAACTACCTTGGTAGCGAGGCACAGATGATCTGTGCTGGCAGTGTTTATACTGATTATGTGAAATTTATAAATCTAATAAAGGAGGTCGCGTGAGCGAAGAGACAAAAGAGCAAAATCTACCTGAGGTCGAGCCTGTGCAAGAGGCAGCTAGCGATAGCGTAAATTTAGATGCACTTGGCGATATCTCAAAAGTGGAGAAGCTCGAAAAAGAGCTTGGTGAGATCACTGATAAATATTACAGAGCGAATGCTGAGTTTGAAAATATCAAAAAGCGTTACGAAAAAGAGAAAGCAGACGTTGCAAGCTATGCAAATGAGAAATTTGCAAGGGACTTGCTACCAGTCATCGATGCGCTTGAGATCGCTGCAAATTTTGACCCAGAGGATGATGAATTTGCTAAAAAGATCAAAGAGGGTATTTTGATAACGATAAATCAGTTTAAGAAATGTTTTGAAAAGCATGGCGTGAGCGAGATCGCAACTGATGCCGAGTTTGATCCAAATGTGCATAATGCCGTTTTAAGGGTTGATAGCGAGGAGAAGCAAAGCGGTCAGATCGTGCAAGCTTTGCAAAAAGGCTATATGATAAATGGTAGGGTTTTGCGCCCAGCTATGGTCAGTGTGGCAAACTAAATTTAAAAAATAAATCTAATAAAGGAAAAATATGTCAAAAGTTATAGGTATAGACTTAGGTACAACAAACTCTTGTGTGAGCGTTTTTGAGCGCGGCGAGAGCAAGGTTATCCCAAACAAAGAGGGCAAAAACACAACTCCATCTGTTGTTGCTTTTACAGACAAAGGTGAAATTCTAGTAGGTGATGTTGCAAAACGTCAAGCAGTTACAAACCCTGAAAAAACGATATATTCTATCAAACGTATCATGGGTTTGATGAGTAATGAAAAAAATGCTGAAGAGGCAAAGGCTCGCTTGCCATATCATGTCGTAGATAGAAATGGCGCTTGCGCGGTTGAGATCGCTGGCAAGGTCTATACTCCGCAAGAAATTTCAGCAAAAATTCTTATCAAACTAAAAGAAGACGCTGAAGCATATCTTGGCGAGAGCGTGACAGACGCGGTTATCACTGTGCCTGCATACTTTAACGATAGCCAAAGAAAGGCTACAAAAGAAGCTGGAACGATCGCTGGTCTAAACGTGCTTCGTATCATCAACGAGCCAACAGCTGCGGCACTTGCTTATGGTCTTGATAAAAAAGAGGCTGAGAAAATTTTAGTTTATGACCTAGGTGGCGGTACATTTGACGTTACAGTGCTAGAAACTGGCGATAATATCGTTGAAGTTTTGGCAACTGGCGGTAATGCATTCTTAGGTGGCGATGACTTTGATAACAAGATCATCGACTGGTTGGTAAGTGAGTTTAAAAACGAAACTGGTATCGATCTAAAAGGCGATATCATGGCGCTTCAACGCTTAAAAGAAGCCGCTGAAAATGCTAAAAAAGAGCTAAGCTCAGCTCAAGAGACTGAGATAAATTTACCATTTATCACAGCTGACGCGACTGGTCCAAAACACCTTGTCAAAAAGCTAACTCGTGCTAAATTTGAAGGTATGATCGACTCACTTGTGGGCGAGACTATCACTAAGATAAATGAAGTCATCAAAGATGCAGGCCTAAGCAAGGGCGACATCAAAGAGGTCGTAATGGTCGGTGGTTCAACTCGTGTGCCACTTGTTCAAGAAGAGGTTAAAAAAGCATTTGGCAAAGAGCTAAACAAGAGCGTAAATCCAGATGAAGTCGTAGCTATCGGTGCTGCGATCCAAGGTGCAGTTATAAAAGGCGACGTAAAAGACGTGCTACTTCTTGACGTTACTCCACTTAGCCTTGGTATCGAGACACTTGGCGGCGTGATGACTAAGATCATCGAAAAAGGCACAACTATACCAACTAAGAAAAGTCAAGTCTTCTCAACTGCAGAAGATAACCAAAGTGCCGTTACTATCATGGTTTTACAAGGTGAGCGTGAGTTTGCTAGGGATAATAAATCACTTGGTAACTTCAACTTAGAGGGCATCCCAGCAGCTCCAAGAGGCGTGCCTCAAATCGAAGTTGAATTTGACATCGACGCAAACGGAATTTTAACCGTTTCAGCAAAAGATAAAGCAACTGGTAAAGCGCAAAATATCACTATCTCTGGATCAAGCGGTCTTAGCGAAGATGAGATAAATAGCATGGTAAAAGACGCTGAGCTTCACAAAGAAGAGGATAAAAAACGTAAAGATGCAGTTGAAGCTAGAAACCAAGCAGACGCGCTAGTTCATCAAACTGAAAAGAGCATGATCGAGCTTGGCGAGAAAGTCCCAGCTGATGATAGAAGCAACATCGAAGCTGCGCTAAATGATCTAAAAGAGGTCTTAAAAGATGAAAACTCTTCAAAAGAGCAGATCGATGCAAAGGTAGAAGCCCTAAGCAAAGCTAGCCACAAACTTGCAGAAGCTATGTATAAAAAAGATGAAAACGCTGGCGCAAACGGCGGCAATAAAAAAGACGACGACGTAATAGACGCTGAAGTCGAGTAAAACTCCTAGAGCAGGGCGCTTGCCTTGCTCTTTTAACTTATAAATTTAAACCTCTAAACACTTCTTAACACACTCTCACAACATCATCTTATAAGATGAAAAGTATAAATTTCTAAAATGCATAAATTTAGCCGCGCCTAAAAATTTAAGACCTTCTTACAATCTCTATCCACCTATCAAGCTCTTGTTGCTCGGCTTTTAGCGTGCTACCTTCGCCGTGTCCTGGATAAAGTGCGAAGTCGCCATTTAGATTTTTGCATTTTTCTAAACTTTTTAGCATCTCATTTTTATCTGAAAATGGAAAGTCCCAGCATCCGATGCTACCTTTAAATAAAAAATCCCCACTAAAGATCGCATCTTCTATCTCTATCATCGAGCAACCTGGTGTGTGTCCTGGAAAATGGTGAAATTTAAAAGAAAAGTCACCCACCGCAAAGCTCTCATCGCCATCAACTAAAATGTCTGGCACAAAGGTATTTTTCATATAGCCAAAAATGTCACTCTCACACATAAAAGCATCAAATTTATTGATATAAACTGGGATTTTTAACTCATTTTTTAGCTCGCTCACGTCGTAAATATGATCAAAATGTCCATGAGTGCAAAGTATCGCCTTTAAATTTTGTGCATTTTGCAAAACACACTCTTTTGCGCCGTCGCCTGGATCTATCACCAAACTTGAGCCATTTTTGGTAACAATGTAGCAATTTGTCCCAAAATCGCCAAAATTTTTATGCATTACTCTCATTTTTTACCTTAAATTTATTATTTCTTAAATATTTGCATCTTTTTACTTAAACTTAAAGAAAAATTTTAAATTTAATTAGTATAATTTTTGCAAAAGGAAGCAAATTTAGGCAAAGGGACAATGAAGGGGTATCAAAAAATAGAAGAAACCTTAGTTTTTAGCTTAAAAGATAAAACTAAAGGTAAAAAACTACTATTAGGCGTAAGCGGCGGTATTGATTCTGCTGTGGTTGCGACACTTTGTGCGAGAGCAAAGCCAGATGAAACTCATGCACTCATCATGCCAACAGCATCATCAAACAGACAAAATATGGATGACGCCTTAAATTTATGCGAAAAACTAAACATAAAATACAAGGTTTTATCCATAGAGGGCATTTTAAATGCCTTTTGCGAAACGATAGATGCAAATTTAAGCAATTTAAGAAAAGGGAATTTAGCAGCTAGAGTTAGAATGAGCTTGCTTTATGATTATTCATCTAGTATAAACGCTCTAGTCATCGGCACAAGCAACAAAAGTGAGCTTATGCTTGGCTATGGCACTATATTTGGGGATTTAGCATGCGCGATAAATCCTATCGGAGAGCTTTATAAGAGTGAAATTTTTGAATTTGCAAAACATCTTGGTGTTGATGAAAATTTTATCAAAAAAGCACCTTCTGCTGATCTTTGGGATGGACAAAGTGACGAGGGCGACATAGGTTACAGCTATGCTGTTATCGACGAGATTTTACAAAATTTAGAAAATAACAAGGAGCAAGCCATCAAAAAGTTTGGATTAAAAGCGGTCTTGGATATAGAAAATAGAGTTGTGTCAAACAGGTTTAAACGACAAATGCCGTTGATAGTGAAAATTTAAAGGATTAAAGATGAGAGAAATTCCGTTTTACAAACCAACTATCACTGAGCGTGAGAGTGAGCTTATCGAAGAGGCTTTGCATTCTGAAAATGCTACTGATACGGTTGCTAAATTTGAAGAAAAGCTAAAAGAGTACTTTGGTGCTAAATTTGTTGTCACTACAAATAACATCGCAGCAGCGCATCATCTGGCTCTAAGTGCGATGGATACAAAGCGCGGTGACAAGGTCATCTGCTCAGTAAATGCCTTCCCTAGCGTGGCTCAGGCTGTTAGGCATTTTGATGCTGAGCCTATCTTTGTCGATATCGATGAAGAGGACTTTAACATCAGCCCAGAAGCCCTTGAAAAGGTGCTAAAAGAGCAAAATCACAAGAAATTAAAATGTGCTTTTATCTCACACATCGCTGGACAAAGCGCTAGACTTGATGAGATAAAGGCTATCTGCGAAAAATATGGCATCGTCGTTTTAGATGATGCAAACCGAGGCATAGGACTAACATATAACGGCAAAAAGGTTGGTTCGGACTCGTTTTTGTCATGCTTTCAGACAAACTCACGCGTGCAAAATCCTATCTCAACAGTTGGATTTTTCACGACAAATGACGAAGAGGTCTATAAAAAAGCAAAACTACTTCGTAACTATGCCCTTGTAAATGGTATAGATAAATTTGGTAGTTTAAGCTACATCTATGACGTCGTTGATATAGGTTTAAAATACGACATAAACTCGATAAATGCGGCATTTTCTATCGCCCAGCTTGAAAAGACAGACGAGCTCATAAAACGTAGAAAAAAGATCGCTGAAATTTACGATAAAGAGCTTAAAGAGTGTCACAACATCACAACTCCAGTCAAAAAACGCGAGCACATCTACACTCAGTACATCATCAAGATAAATAAAAACCGCGACAGCTTTGCTAGAGAGCTTTTGGAGCGTGGAATTCACACTTCGTTGCACTACATACCGATACATTTGCTAAGCTATTATAAAAATAAATATTCGCTTAAAGTAAATGACTTCCCAAATGCTCTAAAGACATATCAACAAGTCTTGTCGCTACCTATATATCATAGTTTGAGCGACGAAGAGGTGCAATATATCTGCAACACTGTAAAAGAAATTTCTAAATCTCGTGTTTAAGAAATTTAACATCCTTTTACACTCTTGGGCGAATAACTACTTCTTTCGCCCAAATTTCTTTCAAATTTTACTAGCATTTTTACTTTTGCCACTAAGTTTTATCTACGCTTTAGTCGTTATTTGCAAGAATTTTAGCGCGCAAAAAAAAGAGTTTGGTATAAAGATAATAAGCGTTGGAAATTTGACCCTTGGAGGAAGCGGCAAGACCCCACTTTGCATCGCTATCGCTAAGAATTTCGAAGGCGCTTTTATCATCCTTAGAGGCTATAAAAGAAAGAGCAAAGGCATGCAAGTTGTCGCAAGGGATGGAGAAATTTTACTTGACGTGGCGGCAAGTGGCGATGAGGCGATGATATACGCTACAAGCCTTAAAAACGCAAATGTGATCGTTAGTGAAGATAGAAAAGTAGCCATAGACTACGCCAAAACTCACGGCGCAAAGTATATCTTGCTGGATGATGGATTTTCTAAATTTGATATAGCCAAATTTGATATTTTGGTGCGCCCAAACCCAGAGCCAAAGCTAAAGCTTTGCCTGCCAAGCGGGGCTTATAGATATCCATTTAGCTTTTATAAATTTGGTGATTTCATCGCACGTGAGGGGCAAACTCACTTTAGAAAGAGCGAAATTTTAAACAAAAGCGAAAAAATGGTGCTAGTAACCGCCATAGCAAACCCAGCCCGCCTTGAAGCATTTTTTAGTGAGTGCGTGGGGCAGGTATTTTTCCCTGATCACTACGACTTTTCAAAAGAAGAGCTAAGTGAAATTTTACAAACCTACGGCGCGACCTCGCTTTTGATGACGCAAAAGGACTATGTAAAGGTAAAGGACTTTGGGCTGAGAGTTTCGCTTATCACGCTTGAAGTTACGCTAAGCAAGGAGTTTAAAAAGGTTTTGGCGCAGCAAATTTAAGCCCATTTTGTTATAATGAGCCACTTTTTAAAAGGAAAATTTAGATCAAAATGAGAATTTTAATCACCTCAGTCGCAGAGAAAAAAGAGGCAAAAAAACTAAGCAAAAAGCTCGTGAAAAAGGGACTTGCAGCTTGCGTGAGTAGCTTTAGCGCAAAGAGCATTTATCTTTGGCAAGAGAAGCTTTGTGATGAAAAAGAGCAAATTTTACTCATAAAAACAGACATGAAATTTAAAAAAGTAGCTAAATTTATAAGAAAGCATCACAGCTACGAAACCCCAGAAATTTTGGCACTTAAGCCAAAAGAGATATTTAAAAAATATGAAAATTGGATAAAAAAATCAACCAAAAAAGGCAAAAAATGAGACTAACACCAACTAGAAGCGTGAAAGATGAAAAGGTAAAAAATGTAAATTTAAGCACAGCCATGCTTAGCCCAAGCTCCGCTCACGGCGGACTTTACGCGCCAAAGAAGTTACCAAAGATCACAAAGGTAAAGTGGCAAGAGCTCTCAAGCCTAAGCTACGAAAAGCTCGCACTTCACATCATCTCGCTATTTAAATTTGATGTGCCAGAGGCGTTTTTAAAAAAAGCACTCAAGAGATATGCAAGCTTTGATGATCCAAAGCACCCTGTCATTTTTAAAAAAATAGATAAAAATTTATACGTAAATGAGCTCTATCACGGCCCAACTAGGGCATTTAAGGATATGGCGCTTCAGCCTTTTGGCTCGCTACTTAGCCAGCTAGCAAAAGAGCGAGGCGAAAAATACCTTATCATGTGCGCGACAAGCGGTGACACGGGTCCTGCGACGCTTCAGACCTTTGCAAATGACGAAAATATAAGGGTTGTCTGCCTCTATCCAGACGGCGGTACGAGTGAGGTGCAAAAGCTTCAGATGCAGACCATGCAGGGTGAAAATTTAAAGGTTTTTGGCATAAAAGGCGACTTTGACGACGCTCAAAGGGCGCTAAAAACGTTGCTTGCAAATGATAATTTTAAGGCCGAGCTTAAGAAAAAGCGTCTTAAACTAAGTGCGGCAAACTCGGTAAATTTTGGAAGAATTCTATTTCAGATCATCTACCACGCCTATGCCTACGCAAATTTGCTAAAACAAAAGGCGCTTAAGGCAAACGAGAGCTTTGACATCATCGTGCCAAGCGGAAATTTCGGCAATGCACTTGGAGCGTATTACGCTAAAAAAATGGGCGCAAAGATCGGCAAGATCAAGATCGCCTCAAACGCAAACAACATCTTGACGCAGTTTTTTACGACCGGCGTTTACGACCTAAGAGACAAAAAGCTAGTTAAGACGATAAGCCCAGCCATGGATATCTTAATCAGCTCAAACGTCGAGCGCTTGCTATTTGATAAATTTGGAAGCGTTAGAACTAATGAGCTTATGCAAAGCCTTGCTAAAAATAAATTTTATAAGCTTAGCAAGCAAGAGCTTGAAGCGCTAAAAGAGGACTTTGAGGCTAGCTGGTGCGACGACAAAGAGTGCGAGGCATACATCGCAAAGCTCGCAAAGGACGGCTACGCGATCGATCCGCATACGGCAACTTGCTTTAAAATGGTGGATGCTGGACGCATAAACGTTATCACATCGACCGCGCACTGGATGAAATTTACTCCAAGCATGATCAAGGCGTGCCAGATCAAAGATACAAAAGATGAAAAAGATGCGCTGGCAAAGACCGCTAAAATCTTAAACGATCATGTGCCAAACTCGATAAACTCGCTATTTAGCGCGAAAATTTTGCATAAAAATATCATAAAAGAGGACGAGATCGAAAAGTGCGTCCTAGAATGGATCGAGCGATGATAATCATCCCAGCCCGCCTTGCCTCAACAAGGTTTAGTAATAAAATTTTAAAAGAGATAAACGGCGTGCCGATGTTTGTGGCGACGGCTCTTAGAGTAAGCAGCGTGGATGATGTGGCGGTTGCGGTGGATGAGCCAAGCGTGCTTGATATCGCCAAGGCTCACGGCATAAAAGCTGTGCTAACTAGCAAAGATCATCAAAGTGGCACTGACAGGATAAACGAAGCGGCGCAAATTTTGGGGCTAAATGGGGGCGAGATCATCATAAACGTGCAAGCCGACGAGCCATTTATAGAGCCTGAAAATATCGCTAAATTTAGGGTATTTTGCGAGCAAAACAAGGAGAAAGCCTTTATGTTTTCTTGCTACAAAATGATGGACGATGAGTTTGCTGATGATAAAAATTTAGTCAAAGTGGTGACTGATTTTGAGGGCTATGCGCTCTATTTTTCAAGATCGAGGATACCATTTAACAGAAGTGAGTGCAAAAACTACAAGGCGCACCTTGGCATCTATGGATACAGCGTAAAAAGCCTAAAAGAGTTTTGCGGCCTCTTACCTTCAAGCCTTGAAAATACCGAGAAGCTCGAGCAGCTGCGTGCCCTAGAAAATGGCAAAAAGATAGTGATGCTAGAGGTTGAAAGTCAAAGTATCGGCATCGATAGCGAAGAGGACTACCAAAGAGCGCTAGCTAAATTTGGCAAATGAACCTAAATTTGCTCTGTTTGGGCGTTTTGGTTGCCGCAGAGCAAGTTCTAAATTTTTATAAATTTGGGTAATGGTTTGGCTGATATTTTGTATTTGATTTTGTGGTCTTGTTCGTCGCTTGCTTGCACGTGATTTTGATTAAGTTCTAGCTGTGTTATTTGTTAAATTTACTACAAATTTCATATTTTTAAATTTATTTGAAAAATTTTGTCTATTTGCTGAGATATTCTAAATTGCAAACTTGACTGAAGTTTTTTGACTTCGCGGTCTTGTTTGCGCGTGAGATGAGTGAAATTTGATTGCATTTTAGTTGAATCCTAAGGCTAAGTTAAATTTATTGTAATCTTCGCGGTTTGGGTTGTTTTAGCAAATTTTATATTTGCTGAGATATTTTAAAATTTCATGAATTTAAGATAATCGTAAGCTTTGTTTAGTTTTGTTTTCGCATTACGGTCTTGTAGCACGCGATTTGGTGCAAAATTTGATTAAATTTTTAGTTGTCTTGCTGCCTTGGCGCTAAACTAAATTTAGTTTCTATTTCTACTTGTTGGCATGTTTTAAAATTTGATAAATTTAAGATAATTTGCAAGTTTTGACTTTGCGATTTTACTTATGTCGCCGCACAATATAAATTTGATAGCTGATTTTACTTATTTGCTACATTTCTAGTTAGCTACAAGGTTTGCAAAGCCTAGATAAATTTAGCTGATAAATTTAAAAATCCAGCCAAATTTGCTTTTGTAATCTAAATTTTCTCAAGCTTTGCTAGGAAATTTTGAGCATTTATAAAGCCGATCGTTCTAAGTGATTTTTGCTCTTCGCCGTTTTTAAAAAGTAGAAGTGCAGGCGGATCAATGAGCTCAAAATTTCTTAACATCTCATCATTTTGCGACCCGCCACTTGTCACGTCGATGCGAATAAGCATAAAATTTGCCAAAGCATTTTTCACGCCAGCGTCTTTAAAAGTGATATGCTCTATCTCTTTGCAGCTCGCGCACCAGTCGGCGTAAAAATCCACCAGCACTGGCTTACTTGAGCTTTTTATCATCTCATTTAACTCGTTTAAATTCCTAGCTTGTTTAAAATTTAGCTCACTCTCGTTTTTGGCTAAATTTAGCCCAGAAAGCGGCGAAAATGCGTCTTTTGAGCCCAAAAATGCGCCAATTATTAGCATGAAAGAGTAGATAAAAGCTAGCATGCAAAGTGCTTTTTTAAATTTAGCCCAGCCGTTATTTGCTGCTTCAAACGCCCCAAGATAAATGGCTGCAAAGACGCCTATGACGCCATAACCAAGTAGCTCAAAAAACGCTCCAAGCACGCGTGCAAGGATCCAAACGGCCATGATGAGCATCAAAAAGCCAAAGAGTTTTTTGACCTCGTCCATCCAGCCACCAGGTCTTGGCAGGAGCTTGCCAGAGCTTAGCCCTATCACAAGAAGTGGCACGCCCATGCCAAGCCCCATGACAAAGAGCATGATGCCCCCATAAAGTGCATCTCCGCTTTGCGCGATATAAAGAAGTGCGCCTGCTAGCGGTGCTGCCACGCAAGGCGAGACGATGAGCGCTGAGGCAAAGCCCATGATGAAAACGCCGATGAGACCCGAGCTGTTTTGCGACTTTTTGCTAATCATATTTTCAAATTTAGAGGGCAGTTTGATGTCGTAAAAGCCAAACATACTAAAGCTTAAGATGACAAAAATGGCCGCAAATGCGCCGAGCACGTAGATGTTTTGGAGTGTCCCTGCGATGCCAAAGCCAAGTAGGCTTGCTCCAACGCCAGCAAGCGCGTAAGCAAGGCTCATCGCAACTACATAAACTAGCGAGAGCAAAAAGCCTTTTTTAGCATTTAGACTGCCACCCTTTGAGACGATGATGCTTGATAAGATCGGTATCATTGGAAATACGCAAGGTGTGAGCGAAAGCAAGAGACCGTAGCCAAAAAAAGTGGCAAGTGAGATAAAAAAGTTTTTGCTACTTAGCTCGTTTGCAATGCTTTGATCTTCTGAAAGCTCGGTAAATTCAGGATTGGTTTCATCTTTTTGCTCTTTTTCAAAGGCTATGATGCTAAATTTGCCAAATTTCTCAAAGATGTCATAAATTTTAGTTTGCGGACGGTAGCAAATGCCATTTTTAGCGCAGCCTTGATAGCTTAAATTTAGCCTAGCATTGCCGTTTTTAAGATGCTCTTTTACTAAATTTAGTGGGATAAACAGCGAAAAATCTTTTGGGTAAATTTCGTATTCGCCAGTGTTTTCACTCTTTGGCATATTTAAGAGGCTGTTTATCTTCTCTTCGCCAAGCTTAACCTCAAAGCTATCTTTATAAAGGTAGATATTTTCGCCAAATTTAAACTTGATCTCAACGCCTTGTTCGTCGATACTTGGGCTTAAAACAAATGCCTTGCTAACATCTAAAACCTCGGCAAAAAGTGAGCTTGCAAATAAAATGAAAGAAAAAATAAATTTAAAAAACATGCTAATCCTTGCTAAATCAAAAGAGATGATTTTAGTCTAAATTCTTAAATTTATTCTATTTTATAGTAAAATCTTGAAAATTTTAGAAGGAGCGAAGATGTCAAAGGATAAAAAACACCAAAAAAGCGATAAACTTGGCTACGAAGAAGAGCTAAGACTGCTTCAGATAGAACTTTTAAAATTCCAAAATCATGTCAAAGACAAGGGACTTAGAGTGCTTATGCTAATGGAGGGGCGAGACGCAGCCGGCAAGGGCGGCACGATAAAACGCCTAACTGAGCATCTAAATCCGCGCGGTTGCCGTATCGTAGCGCTTACAAAGCCAAGTGATGTCGAGAAGACGCAGTGGTACTTTCAAAGATATGTGACGCATCTGCCAAGTGCTGGCGAGATCGTGATCTTTGATAGGAGCTGGTACAACAGAGCTGGGGTTGAGCCAGTGATGGGCTTTTGCACGCAGGCTGAGCATAAAGAATTCCTGCGTGAAGTGCCAAAATTTGAAGAGATGATCATAAACTCAGGCATCATTTTTTTTAAAATTTACCTCTCGATCACAAAAGAGGAGCAAAAAAAGCGCTTCAAAGAGCGTCTAAATGACCCACTAAAGCAGTTTAAAATCTCTCCAGTAGATCAAAAAGCGCAAGAACTTTGGGATCAGTACTCCATCGCCAAATACTCGATGCTGCTAGCCTCTCACAATAGCATCTCGCCGTGGGTGATCGTCTCAAGTGACAATAAAAAAGAGGCGAGGCTAAATGTCTTTAAATTTATCCTAACTCACGTAGAATATCCAAAAAAGATAGATGAGTATCTAAAATACGACAAAAGCGTCGTAAGAGATGGAAGCGAAGAGATCAAGCGCATAGAAGAGGGGCTTAATAAAGATAAGCTAAAGAGTATCGACTGAAAATTAGACTTGGCTGCAAATTTGGGTTTAAATTTACAGCCAAATTTTACTGCTAAACCCACCACATAAATTTAGCCAAAACGACCATTATCAGACAAAGAATAAGAGCTATGAGGTGCGAAAATTTACCAAATGGATCTGGCTTTTTTAAGATAGTGACATTAAAAACAGAGATGAAAGTGATAAGACACATAAGAAGCAAAACTGCAATCTTTGCTAGCAGTAGCTTTTGAAAGTCGCTTTGCCACCAACCATGCTCGCCTCCAAGATAGTCCTTTGCCATATATGCTCCACTTATCAAAAGTAGTAAAAATGCCGTGCCAAAAACCTTTGCACTACCTTTTGTATAGGCTTTCTTGACAGCTTCAAGGGTTTGTGGATTTATCGTTTTTTTGGCAAATGGATATATGCAAACATCAAAAAATACATAACCTATAAAGATAATTGCGCAAACTAAATGCGTAATGAGAAAGAAAAGATGCATTTTTTGCCTTTTTTGTTTGCATTATATAAATTTTATTAGTTGTATTTGCTGATTTTGATTAAGTATTGAGAAGTTTAGAAGATCCGAGCGAAAGCTCGCTCGGATAAATGTTTTTAGAAGCTATATTTTGCTTCAAATCTGATACGATCTTGTTTGTAGCTTTCGCCATCTTTTTTGTCTTTAGCAGCTGCATACCAAGAAAGGAATGTAAGTTTTTTGCTGTATTTGTAGCTAGCGTCAAGAGACCATTCGCTTCTTTTTGCTCTCTCTTTACCAAGTTCCCAGCTATAACCTTTGCCTTGAGTATATCCAGCACCAAAGCCAAATTTATCTATATCGTAACCAGCTTTAACAAACCAGTAGTCATTGTTTCCTTTGATGTTATTGTAGTATTGTCTGCCACCACTCATTACGCCATTTAAGATTTTTGTTGGATTGATTAGATCGCCATTTCCATCAAGTGTTGCAAATGAAATTTTATTATTGTCTTTGTTTTTAGCGTCAAAGTCTAAATAACCAGCATTAAGTTTAGCACCAAATAGTTTTGTGCCAGCTTGAATAGCCCAGAAATTAGCATCAGCTACATCTTTGTGATCTGAGTCATTGTGAACAAATTGACCTTTTAAGTTTAGGTTAATATCGTCAGTTACATTGAAGCTAACGCCAGCATCTGCACCATAAAGTGTAGCAACTTCAGAAATATTAGCTACAGCTATTTTAAATGAAAGTGGGTCATAGTTTCCAAGAGCTGCTAAATAATAAATATTTGCAGATGAATCACTAAATAGGCTGCCATCTACTAAATCGCCTACTAGTGGACCATTTGTATCCATACTCTCTGACTCAATAGCATCAAATGCAGCTGCTGCTAAAGTAAGACCTGGAACATCAGTATTTGTTACTTTAAGACCTGTGCCTGCTATATCTTTACCATCATAAAAAGTACCTAAGAGTTGTTTGCCAGCTGTAACAGTAGTGTTGCCTACTTTATAGCCTAGATACATCTCATATACACCAAATGATCCAGTTGTATTTGTTTTATCTGTGCCATTGTTATTAACATAATCATATCTATTGCTGAATTTACGTCCAGCATTATCGCCTGAACCATCATTTGCTTGATATCTTAGGTTTAAAACACCAAAGAAGTTGTCGTCTATAGCAGCTTTAAATGCTGTTTGCATTCTAAATGTATGAGCAGCTATGCTTGATTTTTTAGTGTCAGAGGCAGCGCTATCTTTAAAATGATCGTTTGTATAACGATATCTTGCGTATCCTGAAAGATCTACATTTTTTATAGCTTCTTCAAGTGGAGTTGCACTTGCAACGCTTGAAAATGCACCTAAAGCAACCAAAGCAGCTAAGCTAACTTTTGTAAGTTTCATCTAAATCTCCTTTTGATAAAAATGTTTTGAAAGGATATTATCATAGAAAATTAATTTTATAGCTTAAATTTAGTTAAAAATTTCAAAAATTATTACCGATCGTTTACCAAAATAAGATAATGAGATAAGATTTGTCTTTAAAATTTTGAGTTTATTTGAAGTTAAAAGATGAGAAAATTATATCTCATCAGTTAAATTTAGCCGTTGTTTTTGGCCTGCGCCTCTTCGCGCTCTTTCTTTTGTCTTATAGCGGCTTCTTTTTGGATATTTTTTTGCTGAGTGACAAAGATATGCTCTTCGAGCGTGACCAGCTGAAAGACACCTTCAAAGATCTTGATCTCTTTTACGTAGCCTATCACTTTTACCTCTCTTTTTCTACTCTCTTCAAACCTTGCTTGTGCGTCAAATTCGACCACATCGCCAAGCTTGAGCGGTCCAAAGAAATTTATCCTAGCTCCGATGCTAACGCAAAATTCTTCGTTTATAGCTAAAAGTGCTGCGTAGTTAGCCCCCATAAAGACAAAGCCGCTATGTATGAGCCCCTCAGCGTCACTTACCATGTCAGCCGTGGTAAAAAATCTAGTTTTTGCGTGATTTTTCTCAAGTAAAAATGCCGTTCCACTAAAATTTAGCTTTGTTAAAGGAGCTGTTTTTATCTCGTTTCTTAGCGGGTTTTCGTCCTCTGGGAGGATTATTTGCGACTCGTCTTTTGCTTCAAAAATATTTTCATCTGCCATATTTATCCTTAAATTTTAACTCTTACATAGGCTCTTTTTGGTGCTGGATAGCCCTCGATGGTCTTTGTGCTGTCATCTGGGTCTAAGAAATTTCCAAGGCTCTCTCCGTCTATCCACTGTGTTTTTCGCTGTTCGTTTAGATCAGTCGCCTTTGTATCAAGCAGGGTAAAATCCTTAAATTTAGCCCTCTCGCACCAGTTACAAAGCGCGCTAAGCGTTGGCACAAAGTAGATATTTGGAATTTTTGAGTACCTATCTTTTGGACTAAGTGCAAAGTCGCCATCCATATCTATATACATCGTATCTAAAAATAGCTCGCCGCCTGGATTTAGCGCGGTTTTTAGCTCTTTTAGCATCTTTATAGGATCGCTTCTGTGATATATCACGCCAAGGCAAAAAATGGTGTCAAATTTCGCTGCGTATTCTGGCAAGCTCTCTACCCCAAGAAGCTCATAGTTGATATTTGAGCAGATAAATTTATTTAAAAACTTAAACTGCAAATATGTATGCACGCTAGGATCAAAGCCAGTTATGCTTTTTGGACCGTACTCAAGCATCTTAAACATATAATATCCATTGTTGCAACCCACGTCAGCCACGCACTTGTTAGCTAAATTTAGGTGTGGGGCAAGGATATTAAATTTAATAAAACTTTGCCACTCGCTATCTATATATATATCATCAAGTAAAAATGGCCCTTTTCGCCAAGGCTTTAGGCTAAGAGCGAGGTTATAAATTTCATCTTTTTTGGCTTGATCTAAATTTTTAAATTTGACATTTACGCTATCAGAGAGGCTAAATTCGCAATCAAAATTTGCTAAATTTTCTATTTTATTTAAAATTTGCTTTTGCTGCTCGTTAAATTTGCTAAGATCCACGCTATTTCCAGTCGACGATGTTGTGCGGACACTCTTTTTGGTAGGTGCCAGTCGCGTCATAATACTCTTTACAATCATTATAATATTGCGTCGAAACTCCACGATCGTTCATATAAAGACAACCGTTGCAAAATAGCGCTATAAAGCCTAAAAATATAATCTTTTTCATGTGGCGGATTTTATCATAAATAAAAATTTTATGCTAGAATAGCAGGCAGTTTTAGAGCCAAGTTTGGCTAAGATTAAGCAAAAGGCATTTTATGCAAAGAAGAGATTTTTTTAAATTCAGTAGTTTTTTAGGTGCAGCAAGTCTGCTTCCAAGTGTCACTCTAGCTAGCGACGAGCCAGCAAACTCAGTAGTTAGAAATTTTGACGTAAATTTCAAACACCAGCTTCTTGAAAAGGGCAAAAGCTCGAGAATTTGGCTACCGCTCCCACTAAGCACCACTTATCAGCAACTAACCCAAGACTACGTCATAAACACAACTGCTAAAAACGTCTATATCTCAGACACGCTAATACCAACAATGTATGGCGAATTTGAAGAAAACGAGCAAAGACCTATTTTAAATATCCAGTTTAAAATTCAAACAACAGAGCGCAATACCGACTTTAGCAAGGTAAATTTCGATCCAAATGAGAAGGTCGATCCTGCTGTTTTGGAGTTTTTAAAACCAACTTCACACATCCCAACAGATGGCGTCGTAAGAGCAAAAGCGCTTGAGATCGTTGGAAATTTAAAGGGCGATTTGGAGCGCGCAAAAGCGATCTATACGTGGGTTGCAAACACTATGCAGCGTGACAATAGTATCCTTGGATGTGGCACAGGCGATGTTAAAGCCATACTTGAAAGTGGCAAGCTAGTTGGTAAATGCACCGACATAAACTCAGTTTTTGTGGGACTTTGCAGATCAGTTGGCATCCCTGCTAGAGAAATTTTTGGCATTAGAGTTGGTCAGTCTAGATTTTCAGACCAGATGGGTAGCGCAAAAGATGGCGTAGCTAAAATTTCAGGCGGACAGCACTGCAGGGCTGAGTTTTACCTAAAAGGCTATGGTTGGATACCGGTTGATCCAGCTGACGTCACAAAGGTAAGGCTGGGCGAGAAATTAACAAACGACGACGCTAAGATCGTAGCTGTTAGGGATTATTGCTTTGGTAACTGGGAGATGTGCTGGATAGGTTTTAACTACGGACGTGACTTTATCTTAAAGCCAACTCCAGAGCAAACACCGCTAAATAACTTTGGCTATCCATACGCTGAGGTTGATGGCAACACGCAAAACTACTATTCGCCAAAAGAATTTAGCTACGACTACGTATCAACAGAGCTAAAATGAGAGCCTTTTGGCTGATACTAACATCCATAGGTAGTGCTATCGGCGCTACCTTGTGCTGCTTGCCGGCACTTCTTTTCTTGCTTTTTGGCACTTCTTTTTCATTTCTATCTTGGACACAAAATTTATACGAGTACCGCGTCCCTTTAAGCGTCGTGGCAGTCATTTGCTTTGTGATCTCTGGTATCGCTCTGTTTTACAAGCCAAAAAGCTGCAACCTAAGCTATAAAAAGAAAAAATGGATACTTATATATATACTTTTTGGAGTGATTTTGCTTTTACTCCTTACATATCCGGAGCTTTTAGGAGAAATTTATGCGTAAAATTTTAGTTTTAGTTCTTCTTGCACTTAGTTGCTACGCTGAGAAAACGATAGAAATTTTAGTACCCAGCATGCACTGTCCGCTTTGCACGGCGATAGTAAGAAAGGCCGCACTTAGCGTTGAGGGCGTAAAAAAGGCAGACGTATCGCTAAAAGAGCGAAAAGCTGTCGTTGTAGCAGATGACAAGGTCGATGAAAAAGAGCTTTTAAAGGCGGTCGATGCGACTGGCTATAAGGGCGAGATAAAATAAATTTATGGAGGCAAATATGTCAAAGAGCGAAATTCTAACGAAATTTGAGACACTTGCAGCGATACCGCACTGCAGTTACGATACTGATAAGATGCGTGATTTTTTGGCTAGTTATGCAAAAGACAAGGGCTGTGAAGTCGTGGTCGATAGTTTTGGCAATGTTCATGCGTTTAAAGGCAAGCCAAAAATTTGCTTGCAAAGCCACTACGATATGGTCTGCATGGGCGATGCGCCAAAGATCGAGATAGTTTATGGCGATGATGGCTATATGAGGGCTAAAAACTCATCTTTAGGCGCAGATAACGGCATAGGCGTGGCTATAATGATGCAGATGATAAGCGAATTTGATGACATTGAGTGCCTCTTTACAAACAACGAAGAGGTCGGCATGGTCGGAGCTGCTGGCTTTAGCGGCGATCTAAAAGCCGATAAACTTTTAAATTTAGACAGCGAAGAGGATGACCGTGTCACTATCGGCTGCGCTGGCGGTATAAATTTATTTGCGACTATTGCGCTAGATAGTAAAAAAACAAAAGAGAGTACGCTTTACGAAGTAAAAGTGAGCGGCCTACCTGGCGGACACTCTGGCAACGAGATACATAAAAATATCCCAAATGCGATCAAGGTTTTGGCGGCATTTGTGACTAAAAATGGCTGCAAGCTTGTTAAATTTGAAGGTGGCGAGCGAAGCAACTCTATCCCAAGCGGCGCAACTGCACTGGTTTTAAGTGATAAGGAGCTAAAGAGCGAATGTGAAAATTTAAGCGTGAAAAAGCTTGGCACGGGAGATGAAATTTTAGAAAATGGCGAGAAAATTTTAGCTTTAATAAACTCATTTTCACAAGGTGTAAGAGCCTACAACTGCGAGCTAGGCATACCGCAAGATAGCGTAAATCTCTCTTTGGTAAAGATCAAAGATGATGGCACACTTGAAGTGGAGTTTTTTGCTAGATCTATGAGCAAAGACGGCCTAAATAGGATGGAATTTGAAATTTCTGAGCTTGCAAAAGCAGTTGGTTTTAACGTCATTTCAAAAGATAGAAACCCAGCTTGGAAGCCAGTTAATGATAAATTTGCAAACGATATCTTAGAAGAGCTTAAAATTTATAAACCAAATGCGAGGATAACAGCTGTGCATGCTGGACTTGAGTGTGGAGTGCTTTTGGAGAAAAAAGCAGGTCTTAGTGCATGTTCAATAGGACCAAACATCTACTCACCTCACTCTACAAGAGAGCACTGCGAAGTAGCTTCTGCGCTTTTTATCGAAAAAGTAGTTCGCGGTATCGTTAAAAAGTATAACTCATAATAAAACAAAATTTGCTAGAAATTTCTAGCAAATTTTTATCTATATCACCTTATCCTTGCTCTTACAAAGATCGTTTAATATGCACTCAAAACAAAGCGGCTTTTTAGCCTTGCAGGTGTAGCGTCCAAAAAGAACCATGCCTTGATGAAGCTTGCCAAGGTCGGTTTTAAAGGCAAGAGTTAGATCCTTTTCAGTCGCTTCTGGCGTCTTTGCGCTGCTTAAGCCAAGTCTATGCGATACTCTAAAAACATGCGTATCAACAGCCATTACATTTGCGTTTGTGGCTTCCAAAAGCACGACGTGAGCGGTCTTTTGCCCAACTCCAGCAAGCGCTTTTAGCTTCTCCTCATCAAGTGGAATTTCTCCGTTATAAAGCTCAACCACGCTGTTTGCCATTTTGATCAAATTTATGGCTTTGTTGTTGAAAAAACTGCATGAGTTTATCATGAGTTTTAGACTGGCTAAATTTGCGCTAGCTAGCTCAAAAACATCTTTATACGCCTCAAATAGAGCAGGAGTGATTAAATTTACCCTTTTGTCTGTGCACTGAGCTGAGAGCATGACGCAGACAAGCAACTCGTATAAATTTCTAAATTTAAGCTCGCTTTTGGCATCTTTAAATTCGTCCAAAAGTCTTCTTTTTATCTCTAAAATATCTTTTTTTGTTCTCATCTGGCTATTTTACCTAAAATTACAAGTTAAACGAAAAGTTACCGCATTATTTGATATAATCTTGCCCATAAAATCAATTTTTTAAAGGATTTGTATGAAAAAATTTTTGTTTCCAGCGGTTTTAAGTTTAGCTGCAGCTGTCACTCTAAACGCAGCAGTAGTTGCAACAGTTGATGGCGATGCTATAAACGATAGCGATATCTCAGCACTTTTATCAGCGGCTATGCCAGGATTTGACGCTAGCAAGCTTCAACCAAATGAGAAAAAACGTATAATCGACGATCTAATCAACAGAAAACTTCTTTTAAAAGACGCAAAAGCGACAGGCATTGAAAAAGATGTTGATTACATCAAGGCTGTAAAAGCTGCACAAGAGGGCATCGCAGTTGAGCTTTATATGAGAAAACTATTTGACGGTATAAAAGTAAGTGATAGCGATTTAAGAGATTTTTATAACAAAAACAAAGCTAGCATGAACCAACCAGCTCAAGCAAGAGCAAGACATATCTTAGTTGAAGATGAAAAAACAGCAAATGACATCATCGCTCAACTTAAAAATTTAAAAGGCGAGGCTCTAACTAAGAAATTTGCAGAGCTAGCAAGCCAAAAATCAATCGACAAAGGCTCAGCAGCACATGGTGGCGAGCTTGGCTGGTTTGGTCAAAGCCAAATGGTAAAACCTTTTGCAGACGCAGCATTTTCAATGGCTAATGGCACAGTTTCAACTAAGCCAGTTAAAACTCAGTTTGGCTACCATGTTATCTTAAAAGAAGATGGCAAAGCTGCTGGTACTGTAAGCTTTGAGCAAGCAAAATCAGAGATCGAGCAAGCTGTAAAAATGGAGAAATTCCAAGCTGCTGTTAGACAAAAAAGTGAAGCTCTACGCCAAAAAGCAAAGATAGAATACAAATAAAATTTGGAGGATAAAATGGGCGTTTTAGATATCGTAAAACCTGGTGTTTTAAGCGGAGATGATGTAACAAAACTTTATGCTTATGCCAAAGAGCAAGGTTTTGCAATACCTGCTGTAAATGTCGTAGGCAGCGACTCAGTAAATGCTGTTTTAGAAGCGGCAAAGGTTGCTAACTCGCCTGTTATCGTTCAGTTTAGTAATGGCGGTGCAGGTTTTTACGCTGGTAAAGCCTGCGAAAATGCAGCCGTTCTTGGTGCGATCGCTGGAGCAAAGCACGTTCATCTACTTGCCAAGGCTTACGGCGTGCCAGTCATTTTACACACTGACCATGCCGCTAGAAAGCTTTTGCCTTGGATAGATGAGCTAGTAAAAGCAAGCCATGAGTATAAAAAAACTCACGGTGTGCCACTTTTTAGCTCTCATATGCTTGACCTTAGTGAAGAGAATATCAACGAAAATTTAAGCACGTGCGAGAAGTATCTAAAAGAGCTTAGCGAACTTGGCATCAGCCTAGAAATCGAGCTTGGCGTCACTGGTGGCGAAGAAGACGGCATAGATAACACAAGCGTTGATAACGCACTTCTTTACACTCAGCCAGAGGATGTCGCGCTTGCTTATGAAAGACTAAGTAAGATAAGCGATAAATTTAGCATCGCAGCTAGTTTTGGCAATGTTCATGGTGTCTATAAACCAGGCAATGTCGTGCTAAGACCAGAAATTCTTAAAAACTCACAAGCTTACGTCGCTAAGAAATTTAATACAAAAGATAGCAAGCCTGTAAATTTTGTATTTCACGGCGGTAGCGGCAGTGAGCTAAAAGATATCAAAAATGCTGTAAGCTACGGCGTTATCAAGATGAATATTGACACCGATACTCAGTGGGCTTTCTGGGACGGCGTACGCGAGTATGAGGCCAAAAATAGAGCGTACTTGCAAGGTCAGATCGGCAACCCAGAGGGTGAGGATAAGCCAAATAAAAAATACTACGATCCAAGGAAATGGCTAAGAAGTGGCGAGGAGAGCATGGTTAAGCGTCTTCAGACTGCTTTTAGCGACTTAAACTGCCTAAATAGGAACTAATCCTATGCAAAATCAAAATGATTTTAGTGAGCTAAGCGTGCCAAAAGAGCACCAAGCTCACTCTTTCTTTGTCTTTTTTAAAGTTATCTTTATCCCTTTAGCCATCTATGTCTTGGCAATACTAGCGTATCTTGGCGTTATAAATTTTCAGATGAAGCTTCACACCATCGTGATGATGGGCGTTATACTCTTTGTCGCTTTTATATTTTCACGCCACAGTGCCTTGGTGGCTTACTCAAATTTCTTAGCAAATGCCAAAGACTACAAGATAAGACTAAAAGAATTTATTATCGCTCATCTCTTTGAAATTTCAGGCGTCAAAAAGGCAAACACTAAATTTGAAGACTTTTTCGAGAGCTATACAAGAAATTTTAGAAATGACAACCTAGCAAACATCGGCCAAGCAGTCTTTCCTATGCTTGGAATTTTGGGCACATTTATCAGTATCACTATCTCGATGCCAAGCTTTAGCTCAAGCACTGCAAACGGACTTGAAAAAGAGATCGCTATACTGCTAAATGGCGTGGCTACGGCGTTTTATGTATCGATATATGGCATATTTTTAGCACTTTGGTGGATGTTTTTTGAAAAGATCGGCATTAGTAAATTTGAGAAATTTTATAGCGAGCAAAAAGAGCTAAGCCGTGAGTTTTTCTGGCAGGAAAATGAGCTAAATGCAAATTTCATGAAAGCAAGTGTAGGCTACTTTAAAGATAGCCACGACTCCTTTAAAATGGTACTTGATGATAAATTTGTAAAAGAGCTAAGCGAGCAGACAAATGAGAAATTTAAGAGCCTAAAAGAGCTTTGCGAGGTTGAAAAAAATATCATCAATCAAAGCAAAGCAGAGCTTAGCGCAAGTTTAAAAATGCTAAATGAAGCCAGCCTAAAACAAGATGAGTTTACAAAGATCCACACCGACATACTAAAGGCAGTTGGCGTGTTTTCTAACGCCTTTAAAGATATGGAGGTTAAAATTTTAACCGAGCATGCAAAGCTTGGCGAAATTTTTAGCAGAAATTTAAATGCCACAAAAGAGAGCCAGCTCAAATTTGAGCAGACTATCAAGAGTTTTGACACCATTTTAAAAGAATTTTCTCTCTCTTTGATGAAAGAGCAAAACGACGCACTAAAGGAATTTAGAGCCTCGCTCGTGGAGAGTGCGACGATATTTAAGGCAGCCTACGAGCAAGAAGGCAGGAGCTTGGAGCGTGAAAAAGAGCGCGAGAGCCTCATTGCTGAGCTTAAGAAAAACATAGACGAGATCGACAAAGAAGCAAATTCTGTAATAAAAAAAATCGAAAATCTAGTGCAATGAAAATAAACAAAAATAACGAGGATCAATCGAGCTTTTGGGTTTCGTACGCAGACTTGATGGCGGGTCTGCTCTTTGTTTTTATGCTGCTAATAGGCGCTGTCGTCGTAAAATACGTCCTAACTCAAAACACTCTTGAAAATAAAGAGCAAGCCATCATCGCAGCACTAGCAAATTTAAAAGACGCCCAGGGCAGAAATTTTACCCTTGAAGAGCTAAATGACGCCCTAAAAAGTGAGCTTTCAAAGATAAGCGACGAAAACATAAATTTAAAAAAATCAAATGAAATTTTTGTCATACAAATAGACGCCCTAAAAGAAAAACTAGCCCAGCTCATAGAGGAAAACAAGGACGCAAATGCGAGCATAAAAGAGCTAAATGCTAGCATTTTTGATCTAAACCAAAAAATGATCGTGCTAAATGATGAAATTTCTTCAAAAGATAGAGCGCTTAGCGATGCAAACGCAAGCGGTGAGAAAAATTTAGCCAAGATCGCCTTTTTGCTCGAGCAGGTGAGCAAAAAAGAGGCTAGATATGACGAGCTTTTAAGGGATCTAAATGTCACTCGTGACAGGGTCAAAAACCTAACTGGCATTAGAGTAAAAGTGATCTCCGCCCTAAAAGATAGGCTAGGATCTAGCATCGAGATCGACCCAAACTCAGGCGCACTAAAGCTTAGCTCCTCAGTGCTTTTTGACAAGGGCAGTGCTATCTTAAAAGAAGAGGTCAAAGAGGAGCTAAAGGCCACGCTTAGTAAGTATTTTGACGTGCTTTTAAATGATAAAGAGATCGCCTCAAACATCGATCAGATCGTCATAGAGGGCTTTACGGATAGCGACGGAAGCTATATTTACAACCTAGAGCTTTCGCAAAAAAGAGCATACGCGGTGATGGAGTTTATAAACTCATTTAGCGATGACGCGCGCCTTAGAAAGCTGCTTGTCGCAAGTGGCCGAAGCTACAACGAGCTAGTTTTTAAAGATGGAGCCGAGGACAAGGACGCTTCAAGGCGCATCGAGATCAAATTTTCACTCTCAAACAAAGAGGCTATCAACGAGATAGAGAAATTTTTGGAGTTTAAGGGTGATTGATAAAATTCGCTTAAGAGAGCGAGAATTTTGGCTTTTAAGAGATGATCTGCTAGGCGAGTTTAACGGCAACAAAGCAAGAAAACTAGAGTATTTTCTAAAGGCCGATCTTAGCGGCATCAAAGCCATCGTATCTCATGGCTCAAGCCAGTCAAATGCTATGTATAGCCTAAGTCTTTTTGCCAAGCTAAAAGGGCTTAAATTTTACTACGTCGTCTCTCATCTAAGCTCAAATTTAGAGCAAGATCCAGTTGGAAATTTTAAATTTGCACTTGAAAATGGCATGGAAATTTTTGTGAAAGAGGAGCGCGAGAAATTTGCTAAAGAGCTAGCAAAGAGCGAAAATGCGCTCTTTATAAACGAGGGCGTGGCGCAGAGTGAGGCTGAGCTTGGTTTTATCACGCAAGCAAATGAGATCAATGAGTGGAGCAAAAAAAATGGCATAAGGCCTGATATTTTCTTGCCCTCAGGAACAGGCACAAGCGCATGCTATCTGGCAAAGCACACCGATCTTAGGGTCTTTACAGCTCCTTGCGTAGGGGATAGCGACTATCTAAAAAAGCAAATTTATGAGCTAGATAAAAACAGCAAAGTGCAAATTTTAAATCCGCCAAAGAAGTATCATTTTGGAAATTTATACCCTGAGCTTTATGAAATTTGGCTTGAAGTGTGCAAAAGTGGCGTAGAATTTGAGCTTATCTACGACCCAGTGGGCTTTATGACGCTTTTTGCAAATTTAGATAAGCTTGGGAGTGAAATTTTATATATCCACCAGGGCGGAATTTTGGGTAACATTACACAAAAGCAAAGATATGAGAGAAAACTAAAAATAAAGGATCATAAATGAAATTTTTACACAGCAGCGACGCTGACTTTGAGAGTAGATTTTCGCAGCTTGTTAGACGAAGTGACAACGACATGAGTGCCGTGATGCCAGTAGTTGCGGGCATCATAGACGAAATAAAAAAAGATGGCGATAGCGCACTTTTTTCGCAGATAACCAAATTTGATAAATTTAATGTCACAAGCAAAAACGATATAATAATTGACGTAAAAGAGATGGAAGCGGCCTACAATTCGCTAGATAACGCCCTAAGAGTGGCTCTAAATTTAGCCCACGACAGGATAAAAAGCTATCACGAGCGCACAAAGCCAAGTGACTGGACCTATAAGGATGAGCACGACATCTTACTTGGCGCAAAATACACCCCAGTTGATCGCGCTGGTCTTTATATCCCAGGCGGCAAGGCGGCATATCCTAGCTCGCTTCTCATGAATGCTATCCCAGCAGTTGTTGCAGGCGTAAAAGAGATCGTAGTTTGCACCCCAGCGCCAGGCGGCAAGGTAAATCCTCTGCTTCTTGCAGCGATGCATCTATGTGGCATCAAAACAGCCTTTAAAATAGGCGGTGCAAGCGCGATCGCAGCGATGGCTTACGGCACAGCAACCGTGCCAAAGGTCGATGTCATCACAGGGCCTGGCAACATCTACGTAGCGACTGCTAAAAAGCTAGTTTATGGCGATGTAAATATCGATATGATCGCTGGTCCAAGCGAGATAGGCGTGATAGCTGATGATAGCGCGGACCCTCGCCACATAGCGATCGATCTACTCTCGCAAGCTGAGCACGACGAGATCGCGAGTGCCTTTTTGATAACGCCAGTCGAGGCCTTTGCAAGAGCAGTGCAAAGACACGTAGAGGACGAGCTAAAAACTCTAAAACGAGAACCAATCGCTAGTGCTAGCATGAGAAACAAAGCCGCTATCATCGTCGCAAAAGATTTGCAGGAGTGCTTTAAACTGATGAACGAGCTTGCTGTGGAGCACCTAGAGATCGCTACAAATGACGCTTTGAGCTATATGGACGAGGTAAAACACGCTGGAGCGATATTTTTTGGACACTTCACGCCTGAAGCGATGGGCGACTATTTAGCTGGACCAAACCACACCTTGCCAACTGGCGGAAGTGCGAGATTTTACTCACCGCTTGGAGTTGAAAATTTCATGAAGCGAAGCTCTATAATCTCAGTTAGCAGAAAAGGTATCATGCACCTTGGCAAACCTTGTATGCAGCTAGCCGAAGCCGAAGGACTAACAGCTCACAAAAAATCAATCGCAGTGAGACTAGAAGACTAAAAAGGGCAAAGAATTTAGGAAAAATGGCTTTTTTCTAAATTCTTTTTATAATATTTTTTGCTTTAAGAAATATTTTTGCAACTTTTTATGAAATTTATAGTAAAATCCATCACGAAACTACTAAAAAAGGAGTTGATATGAAGTTAGGAACTTATACTGCAAACCAGGCTTCAGGAAACTATTATTTAGATCAAGCTAAAAATAGCGAGAAAAAGGCGCTAAACGCCATCTCTGCAAGTAGCGAGATCAAAGCATCAGGTGCAAATTTGCAAATCGCAGAGAGCTTACTTTCGCAAACAAATGTCCTAAATGAGGGCATGGCAAATGCAAACGATATGATAGGCATGCTCCAGATCGCTGACTCAACGCTTTTAAATTTAAGCGAGAGCGCGGATAAGATCGGTGAGCTATCAAGCAAGCTTTCAAACCCAGCTCTTTCGGCTAATGAGCAAAAGGGTATAAAAGGCGAGATAAATGCGCTTAAAAATGCGATGAGCGACAGCGTAAAAGAGGCTAAATTCAACGGCAAAAACGTTTTTGACGCTGAGCTTGGATTTTTCACAGGTGAGGGCACAAAAAATATAAATTTAAGCACAAATGCTCTTTTAGACGTGAAAGAGGACGGCTCAAATTCAGGTGAAATTTTGAAAAATATAAATTCACTTCGCTCAGAGATCGGCTCAACACAAAATGCTGTATTTAGAGGTATGAACGCTCTAGCTGCTAGAAGCGTAGCAAACGCTAATAGCATAGAAAACCTTGATAGTAGTGACATCGCAAAGAGCTTGGAAGAAAATTTACAAGCAAATTTAAAGCTACATGCTGCCTCTTTAGCTAAAGCTCACGATACTACGAGCTTGGCTGCAAAACTAGATAAACTTCTAGGCGAATAAATTTTTACCGGTCTTGTGCCGGTAAAACTTTCTTTTTACTTTTTATTTCTATTTTTTTAAGTTATAAAATATATTTATAAATTAAAAATTTTTTATGCTTCTTAAGCTATTGTTTTTGGAATTTGATTGAAATTTTATAGCTAATATATCCTCGAAGAAACTTTTTTTATAGCAAGTATACCCTCAAAATGAAGGTTAGATTAATTATGCTTTAAGATGATAGCCATATGCAATGTTTAAAACAATTTTTGTGTACAGATGCTATAAATTTTTCAAAGAGAAAGTCCTTTAAAGGGTATAGAAGCTAACAAATTTCTCAAAGATAAAAAGCCATCCAAACAAAGAGCATATATATGCCAAAATAGGGTATAGACACATGCAAAAACACTAAATTCCTTACCAGCCTTTTTCACACTTCGGTCACAAAAATAACTTAATTATAGACTAGGATATAAATTTAAAGAGTTTAGATGCGGACGCCCAAAAATGGCAGGGCTTGTTAGCCCTCGATGTAGTTTTTGAGTTTTCTACCAACTTTTGGGTGTTTTAGTTTCTTGATAGCCGAGCTTTCTATCTGGCGGACACGCTCACGAGTGACGTTTAGTGCCTTGCCGATCTCTTCAAGTGTGCGGTCACTCTCATCTTCAAGCAAGCCAAATCTCATAGAAATAACCGCCTTTTCGCGCTCATTTAGCTGTGAAAGCACATCGTCGATCTGCTCTCTAAGGTCACTTTTTAAAATTTGATCTATCGGTGATAGCGAAGTTTTGTCCTCGACAAAATCTCCAAATTTACCATCCTCTTCGTTTGCGATAGGAGCTTCAAGGCTGATAGGCTCTTTTGTGATCTTGATCACCTGTTTTACTTTATCAACGCTTAGTCCGACCTCTTTTGCGATGACGCTTACGTCAGGCTCTTTTCCCTCTTCTTGGAGGTATTTGCGGTTGATTTTGTTGATACGGTTTATCGTCTCTATCATGTGGATAGGTATCCTAATCGTCCTTGCCTGATCGGCGATCGCACGTGAGATAGCCTGGCGGATCCACCATGTGGCGTAGGTTGAAAATTTATAGCCTTTTCGGTACTCAAATTTATCAACCGCCTTCATAAGGCCGATGTTGCCCTCTTGTATGAGGTCAAGAAACGGCAAGCCCCTATTTGTATAGCGTTTTGCGATACTTACGACTAGACGGAGGTTTGACTTGGCCATTCTAGCTTTTGCTTCGTCTGAAATTTTCTTTCCACGTTTGATCTGCTCCAAAATTTCTTTTAGCCTTGCTGGCTCAAGATCAAAGCCTTGTTTGCTCGCCTCTTTTGTCGTAAAAAGCTTTTTGATTTCGACGTAGGTCGATACCATTGTAGCCTCTGGCACGCGAGCTGCGATCTCTTCTTTGCTAAGCTTGATGATATCTTTTAATATGCTTTTGTGATTTTTCTTAAGCTCGTCACTAAACATCGGTAAGCGATACTCCAAGCGTTTTAGCTCTCTGTCAAATTCATCGTCACTTTTTAGTGCTGTCTCCATTGATTTTACGATCTCGCTGATTAGCTTACTTGTTGGACCAAGGTCCATCAGCTTCTCTTTTAAAATTTTCTTTTTAAACGCAAGCGTCATCTTTGAAGCTGTGTCGTCACTTTCTACTTTATCTTGCTTGTTCGCGGTCTTTAGCCACTCTTTTTTAGCCTTTTCAAGGGCTTTAAAGCTCTCTATAACTTTTTCAGCACGCTTGTCGTTTTTGGCTGATTTTTTAGGAGTTTCGTTCTCTTCGTTCTCCTCTTCCTCTTCGTCTATATCCTCTTCGCCATCTTCGTTTTCATTTTCGCTCTCGTCTTCAAAGCTTTTAAAAAGCTCTTTTACGCGGCGTTCTCTATTGATAAGTGGCTCTTTGTAATCAAGTATGAAATCTATCAAAAACGGCACCGAACAAAATGCATCGATGATGATATCTTCGCCAAGCTCGATCCTTTTGCTGATCTCCACCTCTTCTTCTTTTGTAAGAAGCGCGATCTGACCCATCTCTCTTAGATACATCCTTACTGGACTATCTGATCTTGACCACTCTAAAAGGTCGCTCTCGCCTGAAAGATCGAGATCCTCGTCGATATCTTGGTCGCTTTTTTGAGCATTTTCTTGACGTTTTTTGGCGTCAGCTAAATTTCTAAGCTTTGCAGCTTCAGCAGATGTGATGAGCTGGACTTTGTTTGTTTTTGCGAGTTGTTCTATCTTCTTTACTATCGTAGCCGTCGGAGCTTTGTCTAATAATTTTACTAATTTTTCATATGTCAAAAAGCCTTTTGCATTTTCAACAAAAAGCTCTTCTATCTGAGAAAAAGAGTCTTTTGCGGCGCTCATAAATTTCCTTTCAAATCGTATCATTGTGATTTAAGTGTTGGTTAAAAGAAAGTGGATTATACCCAAAATTTTTTAAATGTCTATAAAAAGAAAGTTGGAACGATGATTGCTTAGTAGCTATAAAAATCAAATTTTGATTAGGAAAATTTATGCAAAATGGTTATTATCAAGCCACAGCTGGCATGGTAACGCAGTTTAACAGACTAAATGTTATCTCAAATAACCTTGCAAATGTAAATACGATCGGCTACAAGCGAAATGACGTAGTTATCGGCGACTTTGCGAGAATTTTTAAAGAGACACAAGACGAGCTTCCACTTAAAAATCACACAAAAGACGGAGCTAAATTTCTAAACAGAACGCTTGATCGCGTGCCACAAGTGAGCGAAGAATACACCGACTTTAGCGCTGGTGGCTTTAAATACAGCTCAAATACGCTTGACTTTGCGGTAAAAAGAGAGGACGCTTTTTTCTTGGTCGATACTCCAAATGGCGTAAAACTAAGCAAAAATGGCTCTTTTAGTCTTGACGGCGACGGATATATCGTCACAAAAGAGGGTTATAGGGTGTTACCAAGTGGCTATGAGGCGCAAAATCCTGGTCAAAGAGGCATCCAAGTGCCACAAGGCGAGGTCTTAACCTCTGATAAAAATGGAAATTTATACTCAAATAACAATCAATTTTCTAAATTTTACATCGCTCAGCCAAGAGAGATAAGAGATCTAAAAAAGGTCGGCGACAATCTCTTTGAAACGAGAAATTTTGACGACATAACCGAGCTTGACGAGGCTGATAGCGTGATGCAAGGCTACGCTCAGATGTCAAATGTAAATCCAGTCTTAGAAATGGTGGGTCTGATAGAAACCCAACGCTTAGTTGATATGTATCAAAAGGTTATGACAAGCCACATGACTGACCTTAACCAAGATGCTGTTCAAAAACTAGCCCTAAAAGCTTAATAAAAGGATAAAACTATGATGAGATCACTTTACACCGCGGCCACTGGCATGATCGCCGAGCAGACGCAGATAGACGTAACCTCACACAACATTGCAAACGTAAATACCTATGGATATAAAAAAAATAGGGCTGAATTTGCCGATCTTATGTATCAAGTCATGGAGTACGCAGGCACTGCCACAAGCCAGACTACCACAAGCCCGACAGGCATCGAAGTAGGTCTTGGTGTGCGCCCAACAGCGATAAATAAAATTTTCTCTCAGGGCTATTTTAAAGAGACTAGCAACAACCTAGATATGGTCATAGCTGGCAACGGCTTTTTTCAAATTCAACTCCCTGACGGCACGACGGCTTATACTAGAAACGGCGCATTTAAGCTTGACGCAAACGGCACGATCGTAAATAGCGACGGCTACCAGCTCATCCCTCAGATCACAGTCCCTGCAAATGCGACGCAAATTTCAATAGGCACAGATGGCACCGTCTCAGTTTTGCAGGCTGGTGAAACAGACATGGCTCAGATAGGTCAGATCGAGCTAGCAAATTTCATAAATCCAGCTGGTCTTCACTCGATGGGTGATAATAACTACCTTCAAACAAGCGCTAGTGGCGACGTGGTGGTAGGTGTAGCAGGCCTTGACGGACTTGGCACCATTAGACAAGGCTTTGTCGAGATGAGTAACGTTCAGCTTGTTGAAGAGATGACTGATCTTATCACAGGTCAGCGCGCATACGAGGCGAACTCAAAGGCGATAACTACGAGTGATTCGATGTTAGAGATAGTAAATGGACTTAAAAGGTAGGTGATATGGACGCGACTTTGGCTATTGTTGGACTTATACTCGTTGCTTTTACGCTTGATGTTTTTTACTTTTCGGACAGGACCCCAAAAGGCAAGGGTCCAAAAAGTCAGGTGCATTAAATTTATAGAGCATTGTAAATTTGGCAGTCTTCGTCGTTGCCTAGCTCGCAGGACTTGCCAAAGTACTTTTTAGCTAAATTTTTATCTCCTTCTGTTTCATAATAAATAACCCCAAGGTTGTGACAACCATCTCCAAAGCCCATTTCGCAAGCTTTTATAAAGAGTTTGCTAGCTCTTTTTTGATCTTTTTCTACATATTTTCCACTATGAAGCATCATGCCAAGGCTATTGCAGCCTGCTGGAGCGTCTAGGTCGCAGCTCTTTTCAAAGAGCTCTTTTGCCTTTTTGGCGTCTTGCTTTACGCCATTTCCGTCATAGTATAAAAGTGCAAGACCGTAGTATCCGTCGCCATCTTTTAGCTCGCATGCCCTTAAAAAGAGCTCTTTTGACTTTTGATAGTTTTTATCTAGCGTATAGACAAATCCGAGCCTTGCGCAGCCAAAGCCGTCGTTTAGCTCGCAGCCCTTTTGGTAAAATTTGGCTGCATTTTTGTTATTTACATCTTTTATATAGTCCATGTCGTAGAGTACGCCTACACTACTGCAAGCACTTGCGTGTTTTAGCTCGCAAGCTTTTTTGTAAAACTCGCCCGCTTTTTGGTAGTTTTTGCTCTCTTGATAGATAGCTCCAAGCTCGTAGCAGCTTGCGGTATCAGCCTTTTCGCACCGAGACTCAAGCTCTTTATGTTCTAAATTTGCGCCCCACAAAAGAGCCGCAGAAGATAAAAGTAAAACGATCTTTTTCATTGCCTGCCTTTTTAAAAATTTAAATAAGTTTAGATAAAAAGGTCTAAATTTATAGTAAATATATTCTCATTATCGTTTAGGATGTGAAATTTAATACCCAAGAGAATTTAGCAAATTTCTCATATCGCAGCCCTTTTTAAAGCCCAGCTCGCATGATCTTGTAAAGTAGCTTTTGGCAGTCGTTTTATCCTCTTTTTTGCCGCCACCCAAAAGCGCGTAGTTAAGAAATCTAGCGTATCTATTTAATATGATAGTTTGATTAAGCTCGCTACCCACGTCGTTGTAGCTATTTTGGTAGTTGAGCGCAGCGCTGTAGCAACCCTCTTTCATATCATTTTCGCAAGCTAGTAAAAATATCTCTTTTAGCTTTTTAAAATCTTTATCATCGCTTGATGAGTTATAAATTTTTGTAGCAGCTCGTTAAATTTGCTCTTATATCGCCCTCGCTTTGGCACATCTCGTCTAAATTTTCTGCATTTAGAAGCAAAAAGAGAGATAAAGAAAAAATTAGCTTTTTCATAAACGCTCTTTAGTGAAAATTTCTAACTATCTCGCAAGCCTCTTTAAGGCCTAGCTTGCAAGCTTTTTTAAGCTCTTTTTCTGCCAGCTTTTTATCCTTTTTTGTGCCTATACCATGATAGTAAAAGTATGCAAGATGTTTGCACCCACTTGCGCTATCTAGCCTGCATGCTTTGTTGTAATACCTAAACGCCACTTCATCATCTTTTTCTACGTCAAGAGCATCGTCGTAAAGGCTGGCTAGGTTATTGCAAGCATCGGCAAAGTCAAGCTTGCAAGCTTTAAAATAGAGCTTACTGGCCTTTTCATACTCTTTTTGCTCTTGATATAAGCTCGCTAGGTTGTAGCAAGATATGCTAAAGTCGCTATCACAAGCCTTTTTGTAAAGCTTTATCGCTTCTTTGTAGTCGCGCTTTACGCCTGGGGTGTTGTGGTATAAAACGGCTAGGTTGTAGCATCCTTCATAGAAATTTTGCTCGCAAACTTCTTTGTAAATTTTAGCAGCCTTTTTGTAGTCTCTTTTTACGCCGCCGCCGTTATTATATAAAACTGCGACGTTAAAACAGCTTTGAACAAGCGTGAGATCGCAACCCTTTTTAAAAGCATCTAAAGCCTTTTTGTGATCTTTCATCTCTTGATACTCGACACCAAGGTTGTGACAGGCAAATTTATTGCTTTCACCGCAAGCTTTGTTAAGAATTTCTAGTGATTTTGCCATGTCTTTTTTTACGCCAAGCCCATTTTTATAAAACTCAGCCAGATAGATGCATGCATCTAAATTTTTAACCTCGCACTCACTTTTATAAACTCCAAATAGCCTTTTATACTCATCATCGCTATATTTGCGGCTAAAGTCGATGCAGTTATCCTCGATGTTGCAGCTATTTGCTTGAGGGATTTTTATCTTTGGATTTGTTGTTAAAGCTATTAAATTTAGTGTTAAAAATATTAGTAAAACTATCTTTTTCATAGAAATTTTCTTTATAAATTTTGTTGTTATTTTATAAAATTTAGTTTTAAAATGCGAAAAGGTCATTAAATTTATAAGTAAAAAAGCTTTTTAAAATTTAAATTTTTAAATTTTTGCTAACATTTTGGCTTTTATTAAGGTAAAAATTTGACATTTAACTACGTTTTTAAACTATCCATTCCTATCTTTATGGGCTATTTCCCGCTTGGTGTCGCTTTTGGTGTGCTGGCAAAAAGCATGGGAGTGAGCGCATTTATCGCTGTGGCACTTAGCACGCTAGCATACGGCGGCGCAGCGCAGTTTATGATGCTCTCACTCTTTAGCGTTGGCACGAGCTATGTTGAGGTCTTTATCGTGAGCTACCTTGTAAATTTGCGCCACACTTTTTATGGAATTTCACTTTTAAAAGAGTATAGCGGGATCAAATTTAGGCTTTTAAACATCACTTTGCTAACAGATGAGACCTTTGCGATATTTAAAAATTTAGGGCTAAGGGATGCAAGTGAGCGCAGCTTTGTCTTTACCTGGCTAAATTTGCTTGCTTGGTCTTACTGGGCGGCTGGCACGCTGCTTGGAGCGATACTTGGCGATCTTATAAAGGCCGATACAAAGGGGCTTGAGTTTAGTTTGACCTCGCTTTTTATAGTGGTCGTCATCGAGATGTTTAAAAATGATAAAAACTACCGCGTGCTCTTTGCGGCGGCCTTTTTTGGCGTGCTTGGAGTGAGCCTATTTCCAGCTAAAATTGTGCTTGTTGGCTCGATGGCGCTTTGTTTTGTATTTTTGCTTTTGTTTAAGGATAAAATTTGATAAGTGTAAGCTCAAGTGAGATGGTGCTTTTTGTGGCGGTGCTTTTAAGCGCCATAGCTACTTTTATAACGAGAGCGACGCCATTTTATGCGTTAAGAAACTATAAGTCAAATCCTTATTTAGACGCTATTGAGAAGCATATGGGTATGATGATAATGGTCGTTTTGGTCTGCTACGGGCTAAAAGATACGAAATTTAGCGAGTATCCATACGGCTTAAGCGAAATAGTGGCGGTTTTTACGGCTGTTTTGGTGCATTTAAAGTTTAAAAACGCCCTTCTTAGCATAGTCGTTTCAACTGGAATTTATATGCTTTTGATAAGAATTTTTTAAATAAATATAAATTTTGAAAATTAATAAATTTTTTAAATATATGACGTTATAATGCTCTAGCAAATTTTAATGCAAAGGAGCTAAAATGCGTTTAATCTTTAAGGCGGTGTTACTCATGATTTTAGGTGCTACTTTAGCGGTTGCTAAGCCAACCATCTACATCCTAGCTACTGGTGGAACGATAGCTGGAAGCGGCTCAGGCTCGCTTGATTCAAGCTATACTTCTGGAACTGTTACGGTCGATAAACTAATCGCAGCCGTGCCAGATATCAACAAGATCGCTACCATAAAAGGCGAGCAAATTTCAAATATCGGCTCACAAGATATGAACAACGAAGTTTGGCTTAAGCTTGCAAATAGAATAAATGAGCTTCTAAATAGCGGCAAAGCTGATGGTATCGTCGTTACTCACGGCACAGACACTATGGAGGAGACAGCTTACTTCTTAAATTTAGTCGTCAAAAGCGACAAGCCAGTTGTACTTGTAGGTGCGATGAGAAATAGCGGCTCACTAAGCGCTGATGGCCCGCTAAATTTATTTAACGCTGTAAATGTAGCTATCAGCAAAGATAGCGTAGGCAAGGGCGTTGTAGTCACTATGAATGACGAAATTCACGCTGGCAGAGAGGTTACAAAAACTAACACTACAGGCGTTGATACATTTAAATCACCAAATAGCGGCAAGATCGGCACAGTCTTTTATGGCAACGTAAAATACTATATGAACCCAATCAGAAAACACACAGCAAGCTCAGCTTTTGACCTAACTGGCGTAAAAGAGCTTCCAAGAGTTGATATCATCTACTCTCACGCAAATGACAACCCTGACTTTGTAAATGTAGCTGTTAAAAACGGCGCAAAAGGCATCGTTAGCGCTGGTCTAGGCAACGGCAACCCTTACTTTAGCGTGCTAGAGGCTCTTGGTGAGGCTTCAAAAGCTGGCGTAGTGGTAGTTCGTGACTCACGTGTGGGAAGTGGCGAGACAACTATGAATGGCGAAGTTGATGACGCAAAATACGGCTTTTTAACAAGCGACAACCTAAATGCTCAAAAAGCTAGAGTGCTTTTGATGCTTGCCCTTACAAAAACAAGCGATAAGGCTAAAATTCAAGAGTTTTTCTTAACTCATTAATTTTTTAATTCTTGTGGCGGATCTATTAAATTTATAGCTCCGCCCTCTCTTTTTTAAAATTCACATTAAATTTAAGGCTCTAAAATGGGGATTAGCGCGCACTACTACGCCTACTTGCAAGATGATATAGAAAAGATCAAAAATGGCGGCGGCGGAGAGCTTTTGGACGAATACGACATGGATAAGATGTGGGACGCGATGTGTAAGATGCTAACTGGCAAAAATTTCAAGCAGAGGCTTAAGGCTGGCGACATTTTTAGCTCAAAGGAGCCTTTTAGCTGGGCTATTTTTGGGCGAAGTGCGCTAAATGAAGAGCTAAGCGAGATGATCTCTTATACTAACGCTTTGGATGTAAAAGAGGTGGCTGAGGCGTTGAAAAATGTTGATATCAATGCACTTTTGGCAAATATAAATTTAAAAGAATTTGCTAGCTCAAAGACATATCCTGATATTTTTGGATGTGAGAGTGAATTTGAAAATATAAAAGAAAAGCTAAAAGAGCATTTTGCCGGGCTTTTAAATTTTTATCAAAAAGCCGCCGACAAAGGGCTTGGTGTGCTGATAGTAATAGCCTAAATTTAGTGGGGCTATTTTGCTCTAAATTTAGCCAGCCTTTGTGGTAATTAAATTTATAGTGCCTACGTGGCAAAAGCTAAATTTGTCATCTAGGCTGCGAAACACACACAAAGTCGCCCTTGTTTTTGCGCTAAATTTATTAAATTTATATGTCTAGCACCAAAAGCCAAATTTCTCACGTCCAAAAGCAGGCTAAATTTGCTAATAAAGCGCTCTTTTATCATAAATTTATAGATTTTGATTTAGCATTTCATTAAAATTTCAAGGTCTCTTATGAATTTCTTGCTCTTTTTTGTCACGATTTTCCCGATCTCGATGATGCCAGGTATCAACATGACTTATGCGATGAGCGTTGGCATGAGTCTTGGATACAAGCACTCATTTTTCGTGATGGCTGGGCAGCTTTTAGCACTTGCTTTTGTCTCGTTTAGCTGTATGCTGGGCGTAGGCGCGGTGCTTCATCACTTTGAGTACGCATTTAAGGCGCTAAATATCATCGCAGGCCTTTATATGCTCTATCTTGGCGCTATGCTCTTTTTTGGTAAGGGCGAGCTTAGCATCACAAATGTCTCAAATTTGCCAAGCAAAAAGCAGATGTTTATAAATGGCTTCATCGTTAGCGTCTCAAACCCAAAGGCGTGGATATTTTTATCAGCCTTGCTGCCTACATTTTTAGACAAAGACGCCCCATTTAGCCTAGTTCGCATGTGCGTTATCACTGTAACGCTCGTTTTCATCGAGTTTTTATCGCTAAATATCTACTCACTTGGCGGAGCTATGCTAAAGAAATTTTTACAAACGCACCTAAGACTACTTGAAATTTGCACCGCCGTCATCGTCTGCACGATCGGCGTGCTTTTACTTTTTAGATAAATTTATCCCCTTTTTACATGATTTGGCTAAAATTCTCCAACTTTGCACTACCAAATGAGCAGTTTATCTTGCGTGAAATAGCACCAAAAAGCCAGAAAAACTACGATGCGGGTCTTGTGACGATGCTAAAGGTTTGTGGTAGCTGCCAAACAAGATGCGGTTTGCATGTGGGAGAGTCTTATTTTGAGGCTGAGGTGAAAGGCAGCATGGATATCTTGTCCGAGTGGGTGAGAGAGTGCGATCAGGTGATGACATTTTAGAGCAAAAAGGAGAATTTATGAGTTTGACATTTAGTGTAAAAAACAAAAAGAAGCTGCTTGGCGGATATGCAAAGGCGCTTAGTGAGCGTGAAATTTCAGCTCTTGTTGAGGGGCTTTTCTTTTTTAACAGCGAGCAAGATGAGCCAAGCGCAAATGAGCTGGGTGCTGACGTGATGATAGCAGGCGTGTGGCAAAAGAGCGCTCGTGGCTTTGAACTAAACTACGAAGATGGCGAGTATATCGTGCGCGTTTATACTCCAAGTGGCGTCGGCGACTGGCAGATCGCACTTGAGCTACTCTCAAAGCTCTCGGCTCAAACTGGCTCAAAAATAGAGTGCGACAACGAAAAAATTTATGATAGTGAGCAAATTTTAAAATTTGACTACGAGGCTGACATCGCAGCTGGACTTGAAGCGTTAAAAGATATAAAAGAGAAAAATCAAACGCTTTATATCTCTGGCGCGGGGCGAGACGTGGCGTTTGACGCGGTTATGGTAGATGAAATTTTTGCCAGTGCCAGCCCTGCGGCTAAATTTGATGAGATGATGAGACAGGTGCAGTATCTTGACGCATACAGTGCAAAAGAGCACCTCTATCAAGACAAAGACGGCAACGAAATCTTTGGCACATATACTCTTAGTGAAAATTTACCGACCATCTTGCCTTACGCTCCAGCTCCGTCATGGCAGGCGCAAGAGGCACTTGGGGAGCGCAAGGTCTCACGTTGGGTGCTAACGCTAGTTGTGGGTGTGCACGATAACGACGCACATGTGCTTGATGAGTGTGAATATGGAGCTTTCATGGCAAATTTACCAAAAGCAAAATACCGCTTCATCGACGCTGCAAACGTGCTAGTTGAGCCACTTAGCGAGGATGAGATGAGAGAGATTTTACAAAGGGCAAAGGCTTAAATTTAGGGCTTTTGGAGCGCTTGATTTGGCTTTTTGATTATTTATTTAGCTTCTTTTGGTTAAAATCAGCCCAAATTTACAAAACTAAAGGTTAAAAATGAAACAAGGCAAAGTTTGGAAATTTGGCGATAACATCGACACTGACATCATCATCGCCGCAAGATATTTAAACACTTCAGACGAAAAAGAACTAGCAAAACACATCATGGAAGACGCTTATCCTAAATTTAGCTCAAAAATAGCAAAAGGCGACATCATCGTAGCTGGCGAAAATTTTGGTTGCGGTAGCTCAAGAGAGCACGCCCCGCTAGCGCTAAAAGAGGCTGGCATAGCAGCTGTTGTGGCTAAGAGCTTTGCGAGGATTTTTTACAGAAATAGCTTTAACACAGGGCTTTTGATACTTGAGATCAAAGAGACTGATGAGATAAACGAGGGCGATACGCTAAAGATCGACGTAGATAACGGTGTCATCGTAAATGAAAGCACAAAAAAAGAGTATAAATTTAACGCTATCCCTCCATTTATGCAAGAGCTTTTAAACGCTGGTGGCCTTATCGAATACGCAAAAGCGAAGATGAGCTAAGGAGCGGCGATGAAAAACTATAAAATTTGCGTTATAAAAGGCGATGGCATCGGCCCTGAGATCATCGACGAGGCGATAAAGGTTTTAGACGTCGTAAGTGCTGAGTTTGGTATCAAATTTGAGTACGACTACAAGCTTATGGGCGGCGCAGCTTACGACGTTTTTGGCGAGCCATTACCAGATGAGACGCTAAAATCTGCGCTTAGTAGCGACGCTGTGCTTTTTGGAGCGATCGGCGGCGAGAAATGGGACAGCCTGCCAAGACACCTAAGGCCAGAGAGCGGGCTTTTAAAGATCAGAAAAGAGCTAGAAGCTTATGCAAATTTACGCCCAGCCATCATCTTTGACGAGCTAGTAGATGCTAGCACGCTAAAGCCAGAGGTTTTAAAGGGCGTTGATTTTGTCGTGGTTCGCGAGCTAACTGGTGGGCTTTATTTTGGTCAGCCACGTGAAAAAGGCGAAGATAGAGCGTTTAATACGATGCTTTATTCTAAATTTGAGATCGAGCGCATCGCAAAGATCGCCTTTGAGACGGCTATGCTTCGCAAGAAAAAGGTCTGCATGGTCGATAAGGCAAATGTGCTTGAGACAAGTCAGCTTTGGCGTGAGGTGACTAGCGAGGTGGCAAAGGGCTATCCTGAAGTAGAGCTTAGCTTTATGTATGTCGATAACACAGCGATGCAGCTAGTAAGAGCGCCAGCAAATTTTGACGTCATACTTACTGAAAATTTATTTGGCGACATTTTAAGTGACGAAGCGAGCATGGTTTGTGGCTCGATAGGACTTTTACCAAGTGCTAGCATGGGCGGTAAAGTGGGAATTTATGAGCCTATCCACGGCTCAGCACCAGACATCGCAGGGCAGGGCATAGCAAATCCGATCGCGACCATTTTAAGTGCAGCGATGATGCTAAGATACGCATTTGGTGAGAGCGAAGCTGCAAATGCGATAGAAAATGCCGTAAAAACAGCGCTTGCAAAGGGATATAGAACAAAAGATATCGCCGCTTTTAACGCAGTTGAAATTTGCTCAACAAGCGAGATAGGCGACGTGATAGCAGGATTTATCAAAAAATGAAAAACACGATCACTGAAGCACTGATCTACGAGGCGCAGGGACTAAAAGATGATGCGCTTGAAATTTACAAGAACATCTTAAAACAAGACCCGTCAAACAAGGATGCCCTTAGCGCGATAAACCGCCTGAGCGGACTTCGCAAAGAGCGCGTTATAAAAAATGAGCAGATGAAAGAGTTTTTTATCAGGATGAAAAGTGACGAAGAGATAAATGAATTTAAAAGGTGGTTGATAAGATTATGAAGCTTGATGATATCGCTAGGATGGCCATTAGTGAGGTTAGCGCCGAGCTTGAGAAGATAGAAGCGCTGCAAAACAAAAAGCAAGAAGAGCTCGAAAGGGAGAATTTAAAAAAAGAGCTTTTAACAATAGAATCTGAAGAAGAGCATGTGCTTGAAGAGCCAAAAGTAGAGGCAAGCGTGCAAAGCGAGTCGGAGCTAAAGGTGGCGCAAATTTCGCCAAAGAGCAGGGAGATAAGCGAGGAGGAAATTTTCTTAGCAAACCTTGCTGAACGCATCGAGGTGCTTTTTGAAGGGCTTAAGCAAACTAGCGAGCAAGAGCTTAGCCAAAGGCTCGAGCTAACGACTAAATTTTTAGAATTTACCCTTGCAAACATCGAAAATAGACTCCAAAATCTCTCAAAATAATAAATTTGAGGCAAAAACTGGGACAGAAATTTACAAAAATAGCGAGCTAGACTTTTTTAGATCACTATTTGCTCCATTTAGCAAGCGTGTCTATCTAGTCGGCGGCTGCGTGAGAGATGCGCTTTTGGGGCGAGAAATTTATGATTATGACATTGAAGTTTATGACATCGACCCTCTCAAATTTGACGAGCTGATGGCTAACATAAAGGCTAGCGGTGTTGGCAAAAGCTACTTCATCTACAAATACAAAAACTACGATCTTGGTCTGCCACGAAGCGAGAGTAAGACTGGAAATTCTCACAAAGACTTTGCTGTAAGCTACATAAACGATCCTAGCCTTGCAAGTCTTAGGCGTGATTTTACGGTAAATGCCATGATGATGAATATCTTTGACGGCGAAATTTTAGACTTTCATGGCGGTAAAAAGGACCTTGAAAGCAAGACGCTAAGGCACATAGATAGTGAGAAATTTAAAGAGGATCCGCTAAGGGTGCTTAGGGGCGTGCAGTTTAGCGCTAGGCTTGATTTTAGCATAGCGGACGAGACGCTAGAGCTTATGAAAACGCTTGATCTAGCGCATCTAAGCAAGGATAGGATAAATACCGAACTCATTAAATTTTTTAGAGCAAAGGAGCTTGAAAAGGGGGCGTTTTACCTTTTTAAGCTTGAGCTTTTTAGGGAAATTTTTGGCGTGGATATTTGCGAAAGTGATGAGTTTTTGTACGAACTTAAAAGTGCTAGAAAATTTGTAGATGACGAGAGGCTGTTTTTGTATATGCTTTTTGGTAAATTTGAGCTTGACGCAAAGGAAATTTTAGAGAAAATGCGCCTGCCAAAGAGCTATTTTTCTATCTTAAAAGAGCCATATTTTAAAGACATGCCAAGTGATAGCGAGCTACTGCAAATTGCTCTAAATATGCCACTAAAATCATGGCTGGGAGCTTACAGCAAAGAGCGCATAGAACGTGCAAAAGAGCTCGGAGTATACGAGGCTAAATTTGACGCAAAGGTCGATGTGAGCAAGATCTTGGCGGCTGGCTTTAAAAATGAAATGATCGCCGCTGAGATAAAACGCAGACAAGAGCTTGAAATTTCAAACTATCTTAGCGAGCGCAAATTTAGAAAATCTTAATCTTTAAAACTCTTAAAAGCCCATTTTAGCTAGAATAAAGCAGTTTATAACACTTTTTAAGGCAAAAATAAATTTATGTTTAACATAGTCCTAGTCCATCCTCAGATACCGCAAAACACCGGAGCTATCGGCAGAATGTGCGTAAATGCAAATTTAAAACTTCACATCGTTAAGCCAACCGTGTTTGACCTGAGCGAAAAGGCTGTTAGACGTGCTGGGCTTGATTATTGGAAAATTTTAGATCCAAAAATTTGGGGGAGCCTAGATGAGTTTTTACAGGCAAATTTAAGCCACAAAGAGCGATTTTTCTTTGCTACGACTAAGACAAATAGGCTTTACTACGACGCTAAATTTGAGCCAGGAGATTTTATATTTTTTGGCGGAGAGAGCACGGGACTGCCAAGAGAATTTATGGATATAAATTTTAAAAATGCCATAACAATCCCGATGGGAAAAGAGGGCAGGAGCTTAAATTTAGCCATGAGTGCTGGCATCATCGCGTATGAGGCGATCAGGCAAAACATCTCTAAATTTGACTTTAGGAGCGAGGTTTGAGAGCGCTCTTTGCATTAGTTTTTGCCGTTTTTATGGCATTTGCTAGCGAGATAAGCATCGCAACTTATAATGTGCAAAATTTATTTGACTGCAAGGACGATGGCAGCGAATATCCTGACTTTAAATCTAGCACTTCAAAGTGGGACTGCGAGGCGGCTAGCTCAAAACTAAAAAGAACAAAACAGGTCATAGACGCTATAAATACCGACATCATCGCACTTCAAGAGGTAGAAAACGAGCAGGTTTTAAAGGCTTTAGTTGATGGCAGCGAGTATAAATTTATAGCCTTTAGCAAGGCAAAAAACTCTCCAGTTGGGCTGGCTCTTGTGTCAAAAATAAAGCCAAGTGGTAGTGAAATTTTTGAAGTGCCAAATGTAAAAACTAGAAATATTTTAAAGGTCATTTTCGAGGTGGAGGGTAAGAAATTTAGCGTTTTTGTTAATCACTTCCCAGCTTATAAAAATGGCATAAATATGCAAAAAAAGGCCGAAAGAACTCTAAGAGCAGCTCTTGGTAACGATCAAAATGCCATAGTTTTGGGCGATTTTAACTCACCTTATGGGCAAAAATCCATCTTAAACGATATCATCGCAACTCGTGGATTTTACGATCTTTATAGCTTTTTAGCCCCAAAAGATAGATACTCTCACGCAGTCCATGGCAAAAAGCGTGCCATTGATCACGTTTTGCTCTCGCCTAGCTTTATGGCAAATGGCGATCTAAGCTATGTTGATGGCAGTTTTGAGGTCTTTAAGCCAAGCTTTGTGCTTGATGAGCATGGCTTTGCAAAGAGCGATCTTTACTCAGACCACTTTGCGCTTAAATTTAAAATCTCAACCAAACCAAGTCCTGCTAAATCAAATGAAAATTTAAAAAAAGAAGCTAAAAAAGTAGAGGATCAAAACTATAAAAAAGCTGACATAGAGACGCTTTTTGAGCATCCTGAGGATGTGCCAGCACTTGTGGAGCGAGCCGTTGTCATCTTAAAAGATAAGCATGGCTTTATCATCTCAAAAAATCGCCGAGGAATTTACGTATATGATCCTAAAAATAGCGTCGGCGTGGGCGATGAGCTTGACATTTTGATCAGGCGAGTGAAATTTTACAAAGAGGCGCTTGAAGTAAGCTCTTATGAGATCATAAATGAGCATGGCACAAAAGATGTGAGCGAAAATTTGCTTGATAGCTCAAAGCTAAGCATTGCAAGAAGCGGCGATGTGATCGCTAAAATTTCAGGCAGGCTAGAGAGTGGCTACTTGCATACACCGCATGGCAAGATCAGAGTTTATAGCAAAAAAAGGCTAAAAGATGGCGAGTATAGCTTTGAGCGGGCGAGGGTGAAAATTTATAAAAACGAAAAAGAGATCGTTGTGGAGTAGATGGTGCAAATTTTAGATATTTTTATGATCGCAGCGTTTGTTTTGTTTGTGATATTTATGATAAGAGGCGTCATTTTGCAGGCGCAAGAGAAGGAGAGAGCAAGAGAGATGATAAGAGAAAAAAGAGAAAATTTTAATAAAAAGAGTGAGATATGAAAGAGTTGTTACTAGAGATCGGAGTCGAGGAGCTCCCAGCGATACCATTTTTAAGAGAGCTGCCAAACATCAACGCTAAATGGCAGGCTGTGCTTGAAAAATATAACATCAAAAGCGAGTTTAAATTTTACTACACGCCGCGCCGTTTGGTCTTTTTTCATGAGAAATTCCCACTAGCTCAGCCAGATAGCGTGGCTAGCTTTGTTGGCGCGCCAAAGCAAGTAGCGCTAAAAGACGGAGCTTTTACGAAGGCTGCACTTAGCTTTGCAAATAAATGTGGCATAAGCGAGAGCGAGCTTAAATTTAAAGAGATAGATGGCAAAGAGGTGCTTTACTACGAAAAAGAGGTAAAGGGCGAGCCAGTTGCTAAGATAATGGGCGACATGGTCGAGGAGTTTTTAAAGAGCCTTAGCTTTGGCAAGTCTATGCGCTGGGGCAATGGTGAGTTTGAATTTATCCGTCCGATAAGATCATTTTTGTGCTTGCTGGGTGATGAGGTCATTAAATTTAACAAATTTGGCGTAGAGAGCGGCAACTCTACATATCCTCACAGAAGCATTAGCTACGACAAGATAAAAATTTCAAATATAAAAGAGTATTTTGAAGGCTCAAAGAGCCGTGGCGTCGTGCTTGAAGTGGACGAGAGAGAGAAGATAATTCTTGATGAATTTGAAAAGATCAGTCAAAAAAGCGGGCTAAAGATCGAGATAGATAAAGAGCTGCTAGCTGAAGTAGTGGCGATCACTGAGTATCCAACAGCGCTTCTTGGCTCGTTTGAAGAGGAGTTTTTGGAGGTGCCAAGCGAGGTCATCATCACTTCGATGAAAGAAAATCAGCGCTACTTCCCAGTCTTTAAAGATGGCAAGCTAGCAAATGGCTTTGTTGTCGTTAGTAACGCCATCACAAAGGACTATTCGCTCATCATCAAAGGCAACGAAAAGGTGCTAAGAGCAAGACTAAGTGACGCGATGTTCTTTTGGCAAAGCGACCTTAAGGCCGAATTTAGCCCAGAAAAACTAAAAAATATAACCTACCTAAAAGAGCTTGGAAGTATCTATGAAAAGGAGCTCAGAGAGCTAAAAGTGGCTAAAAAACTTGCTAGCAACTATGGTGAGCTACTTAAAAAAGAAGCTGGCGAGTACGCGGCTAAGCTAGAGCGAGCTGTGATGCTAAGTAAGGCTGATCTTACAACGCAGATGGTTTATGAATTTACCGAGCTTCAAGGTGTCATGGGTGCTTACTACGCAAAGGCTAAAAATGAGGATGAAAACGTCGTTTTAGCCATAAAAGAGCAGTATCTGCCAGACGGCGAGGAGGCGCAGTGTCCAAGCAAGGTCTTTAGCTCGGTTGTGGCGCTTTCAAATAAGCTTGATACGCTAATGGGGCTCTTTAGTATCGGCAAAATCCCAAGCGGCACCAAGGACCCATACGCTCTAAGACGCGCGGCAAATGGCGTTATAAAGATCGTTTTGGCGCATAATTTGAAATTTAACGTAAAAGAAATTTTAGAAGATATCGCAAAAGATTATAAGAAATTTGACGTTGAAGTGCTTATAAATTTCATCCTTGATAGGCTCTATACCTTCTTTGACGCAAACGCTTCTATCGTAAAAGCGTGCATAAAAAGCGGCGAAAAGGATATCTTGGAGCTAACTAAGATGATAGAGGCGCTTGCTAAAATTTCAAGTGAGGCAAATTTTAGAGAGAATTTCTCGACATTTAAACGCCTTGCAAACATCATAAAAGATGATAAATTTAGCAAGGTGAACGAGAGCCTCTTTGAGATAGATGCTGAAAAGGCCTTAAATGACGCATTTAAAGCGGTTGATAAGGGTCTAGCATACGAGCCAAGACTAAAAGCGCTATTTGCACTAAAGCCGCAGATAGATGAGTTTTTTGACAAAGTTATGATAAACGTTGAAAACGAGAAAGTGCGAAATAACCGCGTCGCGATCATCGGTCAAATTTATAGCGAGATATTAAAAGTAGCTGATATAAAAGAGATCAGCTTTTAGGCTTGCGCCAGCTTCGGGCTTTGCCTAGGCTGGCTTTTAAATTTACTCCCTAAAAATATCAAATTCTGGCTCATAAGCCTTAGTTTTTACCCCAAAATATCCAAGCACTGAGCTAAAGACAAAATCATGCGAAAGACTTTCGCCTTTTCTAGTTTTTAGCCTTTTTAAAAGCTCGCTATCGCTTGAAAAGATGATGGCTGGGATGTGTTTTTGATCGTCTGGAGCGATGGAGTAAGGCAGTCCGTGTAAATATATGCCATTTTCGCCCAGGCTCTCTCCATGATCTGAGAAAAAGAACATGGCAACTTCAAATTTATCTTTTTTTGCTTCAAGGGTGTTTATCAGCTCGCTTTGCAGATAGTCCTCGTATAAAATGGTGTTGTCATAGGTGTTTGCTATCTCATCTGGCGTGCATTTGTTTAGCTCGGCAGTGTCGCATGTTGGGGTGAATTCTTTAAATTTACTTGGATAGCCTTTGTAGTAGATAGGACCATGCGAGCCTTGTAAATGTAGCACGATAAAAGTAGTGGAGTTTGCATCTTTTATGACCTTTTTTGCCTCATCAAATATCACTTCATCAAAACCTTCTGCTTTGTGCTCTGAAGTGTGGTTTTGATCAAGATTGTCGCAAACGCCCTTGCAGCCGCCACTATTATTGCCAAAAAAGTATGTTTTTATGCCAAGTTTATTGATGATATCAACTAAATTTTCACGAGCCTTAGCCTCACGGTTGCTAAAATTTTCTCGCTTTAAGTCTGAAAATAGGCAAGGCACGCTAGTCTCTGTGGCAGTCCCGCATGAGTAGAAATTTGTAAAACTTACCACATCTTTTTGCTTGGTGAATTTGTTTGTATCGTTTTTAGCGTAGCCATTTAGCGAGTAGTTTTTGCTCCTTTGTGTCTCGCCAACTATCAAAACTAAAATTTTCTTTTTATCGTTAGTAAGAGTTGCGTCATCTGCCACGTAGGTAAAAGGGAGCGGTTTTTGCGCCAAAGACTTTTCTAATCTTATACCAGAGTAGATAGGATAGTATGGGAGTAAAACGCTTATGGTTGAGGCGTTATGCTCTCTAAAAAATGGTATAAAAATTTTAGACATGAGTGTAAAGATTATAGCTGCACTTGCCAAAGTGCTAAGGGCTATTTTTACCCTTGATCTAAGCGCATTTTTAAAACTGCCATAGCTAATCTTTACAAGCGCTACATATACGCAGGGCAGGATGGTTATAAAAATAAGCCAAAGAGATAAGCTGACATTAAAATAGCTAAAGGCCTCTCTTGTGTCAGTGTGCAAGACGTTTAATAGCATGCCTTTATCTATAATGACGCCGTAAATTTGCATAAAGTAAGTAGATATGCTGCTAATTGCGATGAGAAAGATAGCAAGAGGCTTTAGTAAAAATGGCACAAGCAAAATGCAAAAAACTCCAGCAAAGAGTAAAAGAAAAAATATGCTAAGTAGAGTAAAAAGCAGTATAGAAAAAGATAAGGTGTCGCCCGATAAAAACCCTAAAAATACGCCCTTAAATAAAAATATGTAGTTTATGAAAAACATATAAGCTACAAATAAAATTAAAAATTTTACAAAGCTTATATGTCTTATTTTGTTGATGTTTAGCACTCTAGCCACCTTTTTTCAGGGGCGTGATGATAGAGCTAAAATGTAAATGGCTAGAAATTTATAAAAGAAGAATTATTTTTTCTTTTTCTTGCTCTTTAGCTTCTTACTTTTTGACTTCTTTTCAGGCTCAGCCTTTTTCGCCTTTTGGCTATCTTTTACACTAAGCTTTTCTTTGACCTTTTGCATGTCGTTAAAGCCGATGCCTTGAACCTTCTCAAGCTCCTCGACACTTGTAAATTTATGAGCTTTTCTATACTTTATGACGTTTAGCGCCTGGCTTTTGTTTAGTCCAAGGCTCATTAGCTCGCTCTTGCTAGCTGTGTTTAGATCAGCGCCGTATGCAAGGCTTGCAAGCGCTAGACAAAGTAAAATTTTTAATCTTTTCATCTTATCTCCTAAAATAATAATCCATCGTTTTCTTGATCTTGAATGATGTCGTTTGTTGGCGTATTTTGCGGCAACGGCGAGTCGTTTGTGTAGTACTCATCAGCGCCGTTGTAGTATCCTTTATAGACGCCATCAGGCTGCTCAAACGCACGTCTTAGGGTAGGGTAGAGCTTGATGTAGCCCTCCATAAATTTCTTAAAGACTGGTGCAGCTGTCCTGCCGCCACCCTCGACCTTTTTCATAGGGCTGTTATCGTCGTTTCCGTACCAGATGATGGCCTCGATATCAGGTGAGTAGCCGCAAAACCAAGCGTCGATGTTGTTATTTGTCGTGCCAGTTTTACCAGCGATCTGCACGCCGTTTATCTTGGCGTTGCGTCCAGTGCCGTTATTTACGACGTTTTGAAGCAAGGTTGTCATCAAAAATGCCTGCTCAGGTTTTAGCACCTGCTTCTTTTGAGGCTCATAGTCCATCGACGCGCCAAAGCTATTTTCTATGTGCTTAATGAGTGTAGGCTCGACCACTTCGCCATCGTTTGGAAACATCGAGTAAAATTTCGCAAAGTCAAGTGGTGAAATTCCAAAGCTTCCAAGTGCGATTGATAAATTTTCAGGGATATCGTTAAAGCCCATATCCGTAAGCTGTTTGCGAACTGAGCTAAGACCAAGATCGTTTAATAAATTTATGGTTGCTAGGTTGCGAGACTGAGTTAAGGCTGATTTTATCGTGATGTAGCCTTGAAAGCCGCCGCTATAGTTTTTTGGCGTCCATTCTTTGCCATTGCCCATATCAAATGTCCTAGCGATGTCAGCTACTTGAGAGACGACTGAGTAGCCGCTATCAAGGGCTATTTGATAGATAAATGGCTTAAAGCTTGATCCTGGCTGACGCTTGCTCTGAGTGGCGCGGTTGTAGCTACTTTTTGCGTAGTCGATGCCGCCAATTAGAGCTAAAATTTGTCCGCTTTGTGGATGAGTGACGACGATAGCGCCATTTAGCATCTCTGGATTTGCCTTTTTATCTCTTTTTAAAATTTCATTGTAGCCATAGACTAGAGCGTCCTGAGCGATCTTTTGCACGTTTAGATCAACGGTGCTTTGTATCTTGTAACCGCCAGTTTTTATATCGTCAAATTTCTTTGAAGCCTCTTTTATGATCTCATCGACCACGTAAGGGGCTTTGTTACGTGTGAGCGTATCGTCAAAGACTGCTGGCTCTTCAAGCACGCCCTTTCGGTACTCATCCTCGTTTATCCAGCCGATGTTATACATCCTCTCAAGAACCCTGTTTGCGCGGCTAAGAGAGAGGTCGAGGTGCTTTGTAGGATCATAGGTGCTTGGCGCTTTTGGCATGCCAACTAGCATCGCTATCTCTTTTATGCTTAGCTCATTTAGCTCTTTTCTAAAGTATCCTTCAGCAGCCGTTTTGATGCCGTAGTAGCCATGCCCGAAATATACGTGATTTAGGTATCTTTCGATGATGTCCTCTTTGCTAAGCTCGCTTTCAAGCTTCATAGCAAGCACAACCTCTTTTATCTTTCTTGTAAATTTCTTCTCGCGGCTTAGGGCTAGGTTTTTTATGAGCTGCTGGGTTAGCGTAGATGCGCCCTCGACTAGCTTTCTAGCTTTGATGTCCTTTATCGCCGCTCTTGCCATGGCTTCAACATTGATACCGCCATGCTCAAAGTAGCTCGTATCCTCGATAGCCACGAGCGCTTCGATGACACGTGGTGGGATGTCGTTATACTTTACGTAAATTCTGTTTTCTTCAAAGATATTTGCGATAAGCTCGTTGTTTCTATCAAAAATTTGTGTCGCAAGCTTTGGCTTGTAGTCGATGATGGTATAAGCGTCAAATCTCACCTGCGAATAAAAATATAAAAACGCTCCACCAAGTGCGATGGCAACTACAAAGATAAATGCCAAGATATATTTCATAAAAATGCCTTTAATATTTTTAAATTTAACCCCATTGCCGTGCTTGTCTCGCCGTGCTGGGAGATGATGTATTTTTTATTAAAATTTTCTATCGTCATGGCTCCAGCTTTGCCTTGCCACTCGCCACTTTCTAGGTAGCTTTTTAGGTCTTGCTCGCTAAATTTAGCAAATTTATATGTAGTCTTGCTTACATTTATAAGCTCAAATTCGCCTAAAAATATCATCGCCGTATAGACGCTACACTCATTGCCACTTTGTAAATTTAGCATAGCAAGTGCCTCGTTTTCATCCTTTGCCTTGCCTAAAATTTTATCCCCACACGCCACACAGCTATCTGCAAAGAGTAAATTTAAAAGCTTGCCATTTGCCTTTAAAAACTGCTCTTTTTTAGCTTTTACGACGTTTTGGACGTAAATTTCTGGTTTTAGGCTCTTTGCTATCATGCTCTCATCAAAGCTGCAAGAAATTTGTTTAAATTCTATCCCAGCATCTTTTAGTAAATTTGCCCTTGTTGGCGAGCTAGAAGCAAGAGTGATCATCAAAATCCCCTATAGCTCACGCCAAGATAGACAGCCGCGAGTGAAGCTAGTAAATTTAGAGGCGTGAAGTAGTAGATGATGACGATTAGGCTTTCGTTTAGCTCGATCATCTCGTGCGATCTTAGAGTTTTTAAAGCCTTTTTATATCTATAAAAGATGTAGCTTAAATTCAAGAGTAAAAATAGCTCTATCGCCCATTTGGTCGCTATTATCGCACTTGCCATCGGATTTTGCATTTTGCCATCATCAAAGTAAAAGATCATTATCAGGCTAGTTAGCGCGATGCCAAGAACTAGCGCAAAGATGGCCAGTCCAAAGCGCCTTATGATGTGAAGCAAGATGTGATAGCGCTCTTTATCTTCAAATTTATTTTTTATAAAATAGCTTCCAGCAAGCACCAAACCAGCTTGTAGTCCTATAAAAAGAGCTACGAAGCTAATGTGCAAGAATATGATTAGTTGATCAAATTTAAAAAAAGCGATCTCTTGATGAATCATTTTTCTAAAGCTTGCCTTGCATACTCAAGTGAGCTTTTTATGGCGTCTTCGATAGCTAGAGCATTTTTGCCACCAGCTGTTGCAAAGTCGTCTTTGCCGCCGCCATTACCGCCTAGAATTTGCGCTGCAAATTTAACCCAAGCACCAGCTTTTATAGGGGCATTTTTTACGCCAGCTGCAAGAGAAATTTTACCCTCTTCATCTGTTTGGATTAGCAAAATAGCAGCCTTTTCATGCCCATTTTTAAACTCATCTATCAAAGTTTTTATATCGCCACCATCGATGTGTGCCACACAAAGTTTAGTTTCATTTACATTTATAAAGGCTAGCTCCCCAGAGCTTTTAGCGTTTTTTAGCTTATCTTTTAAGCCCTTTATCTCGCCTTTTAGTTTCTTAACGGCATTTAGTGGCTCTGTGCTTTTTAGCTCATCTTTTAGCTCTTCAAGCTCAGCTCTAAACGACCTTGCTAAATTTAGCGCAGCCCTTGAACAAACAGCCTCTATACGCCTAACACCAGCACTTACACCGCTCTCTTTTGTGATGAAAAACGATCCGATCTCATCTATATTTTTCACGTGTGTGCCGCCGCAAAGCTCTTTACTGACATCGCCAAAGCTCACAACTCTTACTTTGTCGGCATATTTTTCATTAAATAGCGCGATCGCTCCGCTTTTTTTAGCCTCTTCAAGCTCCATAACCTGTGTTTTTGCATTTGCGCTGTTTAAGATCCACTCATTTACAAGGTTTTCGACCTTTGAAATTTCTTCGCTAGTAAGCGCCTTTGGATGAGAGAAGTCAAATCTTAGCCTATCTGCCTCGACATTTGAGCCAGCTTGAGCGATATGTGTGCCAAGCACGCTTCTAAGGGCTGCGTGAAGCAAGTGTGTGGCGCTGTGATGTCGCGCAGTCTCAGCTCTATCACTGCCCACTTCAAGCTCAACTTCGTCGCCAACTTTTAGTGCCGCGCTAGTTTTTACTAAAGATAAATTTAGCCCATGAAATTTCTCAGTATCAAGCACATTTGCTTTGCCTACTATCTTACCGCTATCGCCGCACTGACCGCCGCTTTGAGCGTAAAATGGAGTGACGTCAAACATCACCCAGCCCTCTTTGCCAGCATTTAAGCTACCAACGTTTTTAAATTCTTCATCAAGCAAGGCTAGAATTTTACTTTTACTCTTAAGCTCTTCGTAGCCTACAAATTTATTCTCACCAAATTTCTCAAGTAGCTCTTTAAAATCGCCCTTCGCGCTCTTGTCGCCACTGCCTTTCCAAGCAGCTTTTGCGCGTGCTTTTTGCTCGCTCATAAGCTCATCAAACCTTGCCTCATCGACTTTTAAGCCCTTTTCTCTAAGCATATCAGCCGTTAGATCAAGTGGGAAGCCAAATGTATCATAGAGCTTAAACGCAGCCTCTCCGCTAAAAATTTCTTTTGTATTTTTAAGCTCACTCTCAAATAGCTCCAAACCACTAGCGATAGTCGCTAAAAATCTCTCTTCTTCAAGCTTGATCTGCTCTTTTACAGCCGCTTTTTTCTCGTTTAGATAGGTGTAGTGTCCGCCCATAAGCTCGCAAACTTTATCGACAAGCTTATACATAAATGGCTCTTTTATGCCTAGCAAGTATCCATGGCGGATCGCACGGCGTAAGATACGGCGAAGCACGTAGCCACGGCCTTCTTTATCAAATGTCGTGCCTTGAGCTAGCAAAAATGTGACCGAACGGATGTGGTCGCTTATGACGCGGTAGCTAGCGCCACTTTCATAGACGTATGGCTTGCCGCAAAGCTTTGCTACTTCGTTTATGAGCGGCATAAAAAGTGTGCTGTCGTAGTTGCTAAATTTGCCTTGCAAGATAGCAGTAACGCGCTCAAGTCCCATACCTGTATCGATGCTTGGCTTTGGTAGTGGGCTTAGCTTGCCGTCCGCACTTCTTTCATACTGCATGAAAACAAGGTTCCAAATTTCTAAGAATCTATCTCCATCGCCACCCATGTAGTCTTCAGGTGTGTTAAAGTGTTCAGCCCCTTGATCGTAAAAAATTTCACTGCAAGGGCCGCATGGTCCAGTATCGCCCATCTGCCAGAAGTTATCATGGTCGCCAAAGCGGTAAATTCTCTCTTTTGCGATGTGTGAGCTCCAAATTTCAAACGCCTCATCGTCGCTTTCATGAACAGTTACATAAAGCTTATCTTTTGGCAGTTTTAGCACCTCTGTGACAAATTCCCAAGCGTAGGCGATCGCCTCTTTTTTGAAGTATTCGCCAAAGCTAAAATTTCCTAGCATCTCAAAAAATGTGTGGTGACGTGCTGTGTAGCCGACGTTATCAAGATCATTGTGCTTACCTCCAGCTCTTATGCAGGTTTGACAGCTAGTGCGAATAGGTGGTGTTGGGCGTGGCACTTCGCCTGTGAAGATGCTCTTAAATGGCACCATGCCAGCGTTTGTAAAAAGTAGTGTTGCATCGTTTGGCACGAGTGGTGCAGAAGCTACGACTTTGTGACCTTTTGATTTAAAAAAATCAAGATATGCCTTTCTTATATCTAAATTTTGCATTTTTATCCTCGTTAGTTTTAAAATTTTGCTTGATTTTAGCCAAAATTCGTTTGCGAAATTCTAAAAAGAGAAAAAATAGTGATATTTTGAAAACTATCTCTTGTTTTATCTATTTAAAAGCGATTTGTAAATAAAATAATTAAAAATTTCTAAAGTTTTAAAGGGTGAATGTGAAGCTAAAAATCGGCATTATCGGCTATTGCAGCACAGGTAAAAAACATTATTTAGAGCTTAGACGCTCAAACGAGTTTGAAATTTGTGGCATTTTTGACAAAGACAATGTTGATGAGTTTTGCAGAGCTGATTTTTATACTGATTTTAAAGAATTTATAGAGGTTGCCCAGCCTCAAGCAGTCGTGCTTTGCTCACCAAGAGAGGAGATGGTTGAGGCATTTTGCCAGTGCGCAAAATACTGCCAAAACATCCTCATCTCACGCCCAGTTTTTAAAAGTATCGCAGATCTTAAAGAGATAAAATATGCCGCTAAAACAAACAAAACTAGGGTTTGCACAGGCATTTCTGAGCGTTTTAATCCAACTATCTTGTCGCTAAAAAAGGCACTTTTAAAAGAAGAGGAAATTTATAGCATTTCTATCGCTCATTTTAAGCCACTTTGCGATGGAAATATCATAAATGAACTCTCAGTTTCTGACATCGACCTAGCAAAAAATATCATAAATTCAGAAGTCAGCGACTTTTACTACACTCAAACGAACAAGACAAATGCCAAAAGTGCCGACAACGTGGCGATCAGCTTTAAGAGTAAAAATCAAATTCTAGTGCATATCACCGACTCATTTTGTGGCTCACTGGAGCGCTTTAAGATAGAGGTAAATGCAAAAAATGGCGTCTATTTTGGCGATCTCATAGATCATAAGCTTCATCAAGTTAGCGAAAATGGACAGATGAATTTAAAGATAGATACAAATAATAGCGAACTAAAAGCGCAATACGAGGCCTTTTACGATCTTTGCCAAAGTGGCGAAAGCAGCGAACTTTCAAACATCGATGATGCGATAAAGATAAGAGAATTATTTTGATGAAAAAAGCTCTTTTGCTTTTAAATATGGGCGGCGCAAATAGCCTTGATGATGTCGAAATTTTTTTAACAAATATGTTTAATGACCCGTATATTTTGGGTATAAAAAATAAATTTTTAAGAAAATTTATAGCTTTCATGATCACAAAAGGTAGGCTAAAAACTGCAAAACATAACTACGAGCAAATAGGCGGAAAGTCACCACTTTGCGAGCTTACTGCTAAGCTTTGTGAGAAAATTTCAAGCTTGCAAAATGAATTTGAAGCGGTTGATTTTGCGATGAACTACACTTCGCCATTTGTAAAAGATGTGCTTAAAAAGTATGAAAAATTTGATGAGATAGTGCTTTTGCCACTCTATCCTCATCACTCACAAACTACGATAACTTCGAGCTTAGCTGATTTTAAAAAGGCAAAAGAGGAGCTTAATTTTAAAGCTAAAATTTCACTTTGCGAGCCATTTTATGATGATGACGCTTACAATAAGATCATTATCTCTCACATCCGAGAAGCGGTAAAAGATATCGATATAAGCGATATTAGTCTCATCTTTTCAGCTCACTCTTTACCTCGCAAGATCATTGAAAAGGGCGATATCTACGAAAAACACATAAACGAGCATGTGCAAATTTTAGGCAAAATGCTAAAAGAGCAGGGGCTAAATTTTAAAGATGTAAGCCTTGCTTATCAGTCACGTCTTGGCCCAGTTAAATGGCTGGAGCCATCTCTAAATGAGGCTTTGGCAAAGTGCGAAAATAAAAAAGCGCTTATCTATCCGCTATCTTTTTGCATAGACAACTCTGAGACCATTTTTGAGCTAGTTATCGAGTACGCTAAGCTTGCAAAAGAGCTAAATTTTGGTTTTTACAAAGTCGTTCAGTGTCCAAATTTTAGTGATGAATTTGCTAGTTTTATCCTAGAAAAGTCAAAAAACGCTAGAGAATTTAGCCTTTAGGAATAAATCTTGCTTATAAAAAGCATCTCAAATTTAAAAGGAGATGTATGAAGGTTCAAAATAACGATATTATCGATTATTTGTTGCAGTCAGGCTCAGGCAAAGCTAAAGATAAAAAAAATAGTTTTGATGAAATTTTAAGTCTAACGCTTGATAAGATCACAAGCGAGGCAAAGGTTTCAGATAAGCTTGAGCAGTTTAAGAAAAGGCTTACAGAAATTGGCGCTGCTGGCTTTATAAATGAGCTAAATTCAAATAAGATAGAAGAGAAAATAGCTCAAAAAAAAGAGGAGCTAACTGAGCTTTTAAGCATAAATGATCCGACCAAAACGCAGGATCAAAAAAATGAGCTACTTAAAATAATGGATAAAATTTTAAGTGACTACCGCAAAGAGCTAAACATGGCACTTACTAGCCAAACGCTGCTTGAGAAGCAAAATAGCCTTGGCAAAAATACAAATAATTCTGTAAATTTAAGCTCTGTCTTAAATGAACTTGGACTTGCATAAATTCTGGATTTAGGCCACTTGCCTAGATCCAAATTTCTACTTTAAACTCTAAATTTGAAATTTAATATTTTTATCTTAGAAGTTAAATTTAATCTAACGCTGGTTTTTGCTTTGTTTTATCGTTTTTGAGCTTATCTTTTTTAGCTTCAAACTCAGCTATGACATTAGGATCTGGGAATAAATAGCCATCTTCAACCATTAGATCAACGGCCTTTTTAAATGTCGGCAACGCACTTTGCGCACCAAAGTAGTAGTAAGGCTTTTTAGGATCTCTTGCTAAAACACCTATGGTGTAGCTGTTGCCTCTTGTGTCGTTTACGAAGCCAAAAAACGAGCCGTTATAGGTGTTGCTATATCCGCCTTTGCCAGAAGCGATGTGTGCGGTGCCAGTTTTTCCACCTATCTCAAGACCTGGTGTAAATGCCTTTAAGCCAGTACCTTTTTCAACTGTTTTTATCAAAATTCTCTTCATTATCTTTGCGGTCTCTTGCGAGATGACCTGAGCTGGCTCTGCTTTTGGCAGATCGTAGCGCTTGCCGTTTCGCTCAAGATATGCCACCATGTGCGGCGTCACCTCGATGCCTTTGTTGTTAAAGGTGTTATAAGCTTTCAAAAGCTGCATAAATGTCGCTTGAAGGCCGTATCCGTAGCTAACTGTCGCTTTATAGGTCGATGAGTTTAGCTTTGTAACTGTTGGCATCATACCCACTTGCTCGTATGGCAGGTCGATACCAGTCTTTCTTGAAAAGCCAAAATTTAAAAGTCCCTGATAAATTTGTGGGCCATTTAGTCTATCTACTAGCTGGATCATACCGATGTTTGAGCTGTGCACGATGATGTCTTCAGCACTCATAAAAGGCTCTGGGTGGGTATCCTTGATGATCCTTTTGCCAAGCTGATATCGGCCGTTGTATGTGTTTACGAGCTCAAAAGGATTAACTTTTTTTTCTTGAAGCAGTATGGAGAAGATAAATGGCTTAAAAACTGAGCCAACCTCGTACGCATACTCGCTTGCAGTAGAATTTAGCGCGCTATAGTCTTGTTTTCTGATGTTTGAAGGATCATATCTTGAGCTAGAAGCCAGCGCTAAAATTTCACCATTTTTGCTATTCATTATGCAGATGATTAGCTCTTTTGCGTCTAAAAATTCACGTTTTTCGTCTAAAATTTGCTCTAACTTGGTCTGAAATTTTAGCGGTATAGAGAGCACTGCGTTGTAGCCATCGACCCTTGTTGCTAAATTTGAGTCGCTAGTTAGGATTATATTGTTGCCGATATCGCGTGGGCCAAGGATTTTGGCATTTTGTATCGGAGCTAGGTAGTCCTCATAGTATCTCTCAAGCCCTTTTACGCCTTTACTTTTGGTAAGTGCGTCACTTTCTGTTTTGCTCACGTAGCCAATAGCTGGTGTAAGAGCGTCTTTTGACATAAATTTGCGGTTTTGACCACTCTCCATCACGCGCATGCCTTGAAATGATGCAAGGCCAGTTTTTGGGTCAAGATATGAAATTAAGATACCCTTGCGGTTTAGCTTTCTGGAAAGCTCTTGAAGATAGGTAGCGCCCTTTGCGTCGATGCTGTAAGAGAGCGTGACAAGCCCTTTTGTGCCGTTTATGATCTTTCTTACTTTATTTGGATCGTCACCGCTGTAAAGCGAGTAGAGCTTGATAAACATCTCTTTTTTGTTTGGGTCGATGTTTCTGGTGTCAAGCATCACTTTGTAGAGTTTTTGGCTTGATGAGATGCTAAAGCCGTCTTTTGTGACGATGTTGCCGCGGATCGCGGTATTTACGTCGCTTGTTTGAAGCTTAGGAAGCTTTCGCTCGATGCTCGCTCTATAAAATATAACAAGCACAAAGATTGAAATTCCAAAAGTAATTAATAAAAAGAGTATGGTTATTTTTGATTTTCTGGAATTCATTCAATGGCTTAAATTTGCGTTCTTGAAATTTCTTTGTATGCGCTTAGCGCTTTGTTGCGAATTTCTAGCATAAGCTTCATGCTAGTCTCTGCTTTGCCTATCGCGATAGCTGCTTGGTGCAAGTCTTTTACTTCGCCAGTTGCAAGGTCTGCGATGGCTTTATCGGCGTTTATTTGAACCTTGTTTAGCTCTTTTAAAGAGTCGTTTAATGCGTTTTCAAAGCCGCCTTCTTCGCCTGCTTTTGCTATTTTGTTTGAATTTTCGTTTTTATTTAACTTATCTAAATTTATACTATTTATCATTATGCTTGTCCTGAAATAAGTGATATCGCACTTTGTGCTATTGTTTTTGCGTTTTGAAATGACGCTACATTTGCTTGATAAGCCCTTGTCGCCTCGAGTAAGTCAGCCATCTCGATGACTGGGTTTATATTTGGAAATGCGACGTAGCCATTTGCATTTGCGTCTGGGTGGCTTGGGTCGTATTTTAGCTGAAAGTCCTTGTCGTCACGCACCACTTTATCTACGATCACGCTAGTTAGGGCAGGGTGAGCGTTTTTGGGTGAGCTTGGGTCATCGAGTGGATTTTCATAATCAAGCAGACTTTGTGAGTTTTTAAGTTGATTGTTTAAAATTTTATCAAAGTTCATCTCTTTAAAAATGACCTCTTGCCTTCTGTAAGGGCCGCCCTCAGCCGTTCTTGTGGTTTGAGCGTTTGCTATGTTTGAGCTGATGACGTTCATTCTGAAGCGTTGCGCGCTTAGTCCGTATCCGCTAATATCAAAATCATTTAAGTATGACATCATCTCTCCTAGTTCTTAGCACTTGCGTCTATTACGCTTTTAAAGATATTGCCCTGAGCCTTGTAAGCGCTATCAAGGGCGTTTATCATAACTGTGTTTTTGCCCATTTCTGTTGTCTCAACATCAAGATCAACCGTGTTTGCGTCATTTCTAGCCATGTGACCATCACGCAAGAAAATTTGAGCTGTGTCGCTTTTTGGAAAATCAACCGCAGCCATGTGCGCTTCGTTTGTTTTAGCTAAATTTAGTTTTTTGCTCTCTGAAACGTTATAAATTTCATTTGCTTTTTCTCTTAAAACATCTTCAAATCTTACATCCCTAGCCTTGTAAAATGGTGTATCAACATTTGCAAGGTTGCCAGAGATGAGCTTTTGGCGTAGTTCTCTGCCTGCAAGGGCTGATTCGACTAATGGGCTAGATTTTGATCTATCTAAAACAAACATTTAAAATCCTTATAAATTTTCACATTTTTATAAGCAAATGATGTTCCAAATATAAGGCAAATTTATTTTGTTTCATAAATTTTTGCCAAATCTTCTTTCATTTTTGTGACTTTTATGCCGCCAAGATAGTATTTTACTCCGTATTGTCCGCTATCTACGTCTGTTAAAATTTGATATTCGCCGTTTTTTATCACCACCTTAAAAGGTAGTGCGATCTCATGTTTGTATTCAATATCTCTTACGATCTGCTCGGCAAGTCTATCATTTATCTTTTGATCGTTTGTTATGAAGTAGTAGGCATTAAATTTTTGCATAAATTCATGCAAAACATACTCATTTGTGACATTTTCAAAGTGGGTTAGTCCGATTAGTGTAAATTTATCTTTGTTTTCAAGCTGATATTTTGTAAGTTCAGCCGCCTCTTTTTGGCAAGGCGGGCAAAATGTGCCAAAAATGTCGATCATTAAAACCTTATTTTCATCATTTTTGATAGCAAAGCCGTGATCTTTTCTAACCAAAGTAAGCTCCTTGCCGCTTACATCTACAAGTTTGACCTCTTCATTTGGGCTAAATTCTTTAAAATTTGCATTGCTGCTCTCATCATCGCCGCAACCAAAAAAAGCAAATAAAGCGATTATTAAAACGAGTAAATTCTTCATCTTATCCCTTAAACATATCTTTTTATGGCAGCTCTTGCCTCTTTGTCTGCCTCGCGTCTTTTTAAAGTCTCGCGCTTGTCGTGTAAATTTTTACCTTTTGCAAGGGCTAGCCTTGCTTTTACGATGTTTTTATCGCTTAGATAAAGTGCTAAAACAACCAAAGTAAGCCCATCTTGTGAGACTTGACCGAAAATTTTATCGATCTGCTTTCTATGCATCAAAAGTTTTCTGGCTGCTCGCTCATTTGGACGAAATGCGCTGTGTGTGGTTTCAAGATAGCTGATATGGGCGTTTAGTAAGAAAAGCTCACCCTTTATGACGCGCACAAAGCTATCTTTTAAATTTGCTCTGCCAGCCCTTAGAGCCTTGACCTCGCTGCCTTTTAGCACGATGCCAGCCTCAAAGGTCTCAAGTATGCTAAAGTCGTACAAAGCTTTCTTGTTTTTCGCTAGATCTTTTATCAAAATTTTACCTTTTATTTTACGCTAAATACGCTACTGCCGCTGCCGCTTAGAAATTTATCCCTAAACTCATTCATCTGTGGATAGAGCTTAAAGCATGGGGCAAAAAGATCGTTTAGCTCCTCGTTTTTATAAATTTCAAGTAGCTCTTTGCTCTTTAAATTTTGCATCTTTTTTGCAGCATTAACGTCTATGTATTGTAAGAAATTGCTTCTAAATTCTTGATAAACCATCGGTGTGGAGCAAAAAACATTTGGCGTGAAGATATTTAAATTTGGCACTTCATCGTCAAATTCTTCTATGGTCTCGCCTATGCCGCTTACATTTGCTGCCTTGTAGCCACTTACAAAAAAGGCCACATCTGCGCCGATTTTGGAGGCTATTTGCATCAAATTTTCACGTTTTATATTTAAATTTAGCTCGTCATTTACCATAAGTAAAAAAGTGGCGGCGTTTGAACTGCCTCCTCCTAGACCAGCACCTATTGGGATTTGTTTGTTGATGATGATTTTGTGAGAGCTAAAAAACTCATCTAGCTCATTTGAAAAGCCAGCTCTTTTTAGCTCGTCTATCGCTTTTTGGATGATGTTATCTTTTATCTCTTTGTTGTCGCATTCGATAGCAAAAGAATTTGACCTTTCAAAATAAATTTCATCAAAAAGCTGCTCGCAAAGAACAAAACGTGACAAAATTTCGTGGTAGTTGCCTCTGGTGCCAACTACCTTCAAAAATACGTTGATCTTTGCAAAGCTTTTCATTTCTCGATTTTTTTCGCAAGCTCGTGGATATCGGCTTCGCTTGCTTTTTTAGTGGCGTGGATATTTTCGTTTTTAATATCGTTTGCCAGCTCGCTTCTTAGTATCATTGTGTTGCGCGGGGCCTCGATACCAAGCTTAACGGTGCTTTTTGAGATACTTACTACGACGACTTTTATATCGTTACCTAGTAAAATTTCTTCGTTTTCTTTTCTTGCTAAGATTAACATTTTTCTACCTTGTTTAAAGTGTAATTTATAGTATCATCCATGATTTGGATTACGCTCATAAATTTATCATAATTTAGCAAATAAATTCCTTGTGTTTGTGTTTCAAAATCGTTAATTTTTAATTTCTTGCCGTCTAGTATGTTTGCAATATCCCCAAAATACGTATTTTGCTCAATATTTAAAAAATTGCAAATATTTAAAAATTTTTCATTTTCATAGCGAAATTTACCCTCGCTTACCCTCTTTAATGAGCTTAAAGTTACATTATAACCAACTTTTTGCCCAAAAATTTCTGCATAAGAGCGGATGTAACTCCCCTCACTTACACTTAAACGAATTGTCAAAAAAGGGTGTGAGTAGTTTAAAATTTGGCTTTCATAAATTTCCATAGTTTCTGGTTTTAGCTCAAACTCTTCACCGCTTCTTGCTAGCTTGTAAGCTCTTGTGCCATTTACATGTTTGGCGCTAAATTTAGGCGGGACATAGCTTATCTTGCCTATTAGCTCGGCTCTAATGGCTTCAAGTTTTTCTAAATTTAGCTCTTTTACATTTGAAATTTCTATGATATTTTCATTATCCATGCTTGGACTGCTCGCCCCAAGCCAGATCGTCGCCTCATAGACCTTTGGGCTTTTGTCTAAAAATCTAAAAAATTTCGTATATGAGCCAAAAGCGACTATCAGACAGCCGCTCGCAAATGGATCAAGCGTGCCTGAAAATCCAGCCTTTTTAACGCCATACTTTCTCTTTAGTCGTCCTAAAAAGTGGTTTGAGCTCATGCCAGCTGGCTTATTTGCCACGAAAATGGCGTTCATACGGCCTTTTCCACGAAGCTTGACATGATCTCTCTTACATTGCCACCAAAATTTATAGTAAGTTTAAACTCTTTTTTGATCTTGCTAACTGCACTCACCCTGCCGATACCAAAAATTTTATGTTTAACAAGGTCGCCTTTTTTAAATTCATTGCTCTGTTCGATAACCAGCGAGCCATGCGTGATACCGCTCTCGCTTAAAAATCTACTCTTATTTAACCTCGTACGCTGACCTTTGTAAAAGCGCGAATTTGCAAAGCTTAGGCTAAGTGTCCTCTTAGCTCTTGTTATCGCCACGTAAGCGAGCCTACGCTCCTCCTCGATGTCGCTACCGTCGCCAATGAGCGGGAAAAATCCCTCTTCAAGGCCGATCACAAAAAGGTGCTCAAACTCAAGCCCCTTGCTCGCATGCACGCTCATGATGCTAATAGCCTCGTCGCTAATGCCGTCTTGCTCGCTTGTTAGCGTGATCTCGTTTAAAAACTCTTCTAGATCAAAGCTTGGATTTTGCTTGATCTGATCTTTTAAAACAGCGTAAAACTCGTCGATGTTCGCCGCTCTTTCAGCACCATCTGGCAAGCTCTCGTAGTATTTTTTCACGCCAAATTTAGCTTCAAATTTATCTATGAGGTCAAAAACTGAGCTACTTTCTTGAAGCTCTTTTAGGTTGTTTGCAAACTCAAGAAGGGCTGATTTTACCTTTTTACTAAAGGCTTCATCGTTATCAGAGATGTTTGAGATCGCCTCGAAAATTGAAATTTTACCCTCAAAGGCCATTTTCTCAAGCTTATCAAGGCTTACTTTGCCTAGTCCTCGCTTTGGGCGGTTGATGATGCGTCTTATTGAAAAATCATCATTTGGATTATTTATAAGTCTTAGGTAGCTTATGATATCTTTGATCTCGGCTCTTTCGTAAAATTTAACTCCGCCTACCATTTTATAGGCGATCTGCTCTTTGTTTAGCCCATCTTCAAGCGAGCGCGAGAGAGCGTTTATGCGGTATAAGATAGCGATATCTTTTGCCTGCACGCCTTTGCTTAAAAGCTCTTTTATATTTTTTGCGATCTTACCAGCCTCGACGCTCTCATCAAAGCTTTCTATCAAATTTACAGCCTCGCCTTCGCCCTTTGTGCCTACAAGCTTCTTGCCAAGACGGTTGCGGTTATGATCTATCAGTTCGTTTGCAGCCTTTAGTATCGCCTCGCTTGAGCGGTAGTTTTTCTCAAGTCTGATGATCTTTACGTTGCTAAACTGATCTTTGAAATTTAAGATATTGTCTATCTTTGCACCGCGCCAGCCATAAATACTCTGGTCATCATCACCCACCACGCAGATGTTTTCGTGGCATAGACAGAGTTTTTTTAGCAGTCTATACTGAAGGTCGTTTGTGTCTTGATACTCATCGACCATTATGTATTTGTAGCGGTTTGAAATTTCTTTAGCAAGATCTTCGTTTTCGTCTAAAATTTTATATGTAAGCCCCAGTAGATCGTCAAAATCAACAAGGTTGTTTACCTTTAAATAGTCTTCATATTTTTCATAAATTTGCGCTGCTTGCTTATAAAAGTTGTCCTTGCTCTTGTCAAATGAGGAGAAATTTGCGTTTTTATAAACCTCTTCGACGCTTAAAAGTGAGTTTTTATAGTTTGAAATTTCACTTGATAAAATCGCCGTGGCAACTGGACTTTCAAAACTTTTGATGATGCGCTTTTTGTCGTCTGTGTCGATTATGACGAAGTTGTTTTTTCTGCCAAGCTTTTCTATGTAGAGCTTTAAAAATAAAAGTCCAAATTTGTGAAATGTGCAAAGAAGCGGCGAGTAGTTTTTGCCGCTTTGGCTTAGCATCGCCATGGCTCTGCTGCGCATCTCGTTGGCGGCTTTGTTTGTAAAAGTAAGAGTTAGCGTGTTTGCAGCGTCTATGCCGACCTCGCCGATGAGATAGGCAAGCCTAGTCGTGATAGTCTTTGTCTTGCCACTGCCAGCACCTGCTAGTATGAGCATCGCACCATCTATGTGGGTGGCTGCTTCGCGCTGGGCTTCGTTTAAATTTGATAGTAAATTTTCCATTTTTCGCTTTTTAAATTTTCTTTTGATTTTAGCCAAAAATGCTTAAAATTACTATCTTTTCTTAAATATATCTTTATTTTTTGGGTTTTGTAAAAAGACTGAGGCTGATTTTTTAGCGTGATCGACTTGTTTTTCTTTTGGCTTGTGGATAGAGAAATTTACAAGGATCGGGCTATTTTCAACCAAAATTTGAACTACTGCGCCAAGTGGAAATGATACCACTGAGGCAAAATTTTCACTGCCAAAGCCAGCCTCAAAGCTAAGCTCATCTTGCGTTAGCCTCGCACTTTCAAGCGTGTAGCCACCAAGTGAGAACATAATGACTGGCATGCTAAAGCTCCTACTTATCTCATCTGGCAAGCTAGGCTCAAAGCTAACTAGTGGTAAATTTGCCATAACTGAGAAATTTAGCCCCTTTTCAAGTAAAAAATCAATGCACTCATAGACGTGCATATTCATCAAAAGTGCAAATTTCTCATCGTCTAAAATTTCGTCTAACATCTTAATCCTTTGAAATTTCTAAAAACTCATCTACTAGTTTTTTGACCTCGTTTATGCCTATCTGCCAGAAATTTTTATCATCTATGTCAAAGCCAAATTTACCAACAAGCTCCCTTGGGCTGAGGCTCCCACCAAGGCTCAAAAACTCGGTGTAAATTTCGACAAAATTTTTACATTTGCCGCTTTTATAAAGCCCAAAAAGTGCAAGCACAAGAAGCTGCGCGTAAGAGTAGGCGTAGCAGTAAAATGGCGTGTGGATGAAGTGCGGGATGTAGCTCCACCAAATTTTGTAGTAGTCATTTAGCGTGACACTTTTGCCAAACATCTTTTTGCTCTCTCTTAGCCAAATTTTATTTAGCTCATCTAGACTGATCTCGCCTTCATGTGCGTGCACAGCTCGCTCAAATGTGGTGAAATTTATCTGGCGGTAAAGCGTGGCAAATATATCCTCGATCTTGCCAGCAAGCAGCGAAATTTTCTCTTTTTTGCTAAGGTTTTCTTTTACGTGGTCAAAAACTAGCATCTCGCAAAAGACTGAAGCCGTCTCAGCCGTGGTTAGCGGAGTGTCTGAGTTTAGGTAGCTTACGCTATATGATAGCTTTTGATGCACGGCATGGCCAAGCTCATGAGCCAGTGTAAAAAAGTCTCTTCGCTGATTTGTGTGATTTAGCAAAACATAAGGGTGCGTGTCGCTTGATCCAGAGTGAGAAAACGCGCCACCTCGCTTGTTTGGCGCTGGATAAACGTCGATCCAGCCGTCACTAAAGGCGCTTTTGGCTATATCTCCAAATTTAGGTGAAAATGTCCCAAACGCCTTTAAAACTATCTTTTTACACTCATCAAATTTATACTCACCTTCGCTGCTAAGAGGTGCGTATCTATCGTAGTCATAAAGCTTTTTAAGGCCTAAAATTTCTCTTTTGCGCTCGTAAAATTTAGAAACTAAATCAAAATTTTTCTCAGTTACGGCAATTAGCGAATCAACGCTTTTTTTACTGATTTGATTTTCAAGGTGTCGTGGCTCTTCAGGAAGCTTGAAATTTCGCAGCTCGCAGCTCGTTTTTAGATCGGTTTTTATCATATTATATATATAGCCAAGGAGGTGCTGGTGCTTGCTAAGCTCGTTTGAAAGGCTTTTGGCGGCTAGTTTTCGCACGCTTTGGTCGCTCTCATGAAGCTTGGCTAAAATCTCTTCTTCGTTTAAAAGCTCGCCTTTAAATTTAAACCTCATCTTGCTCATGCTCTCATCAAAAAGCCTTGAAAAGCCCTCAGCTCCGGTGCTTGCCGTGCGAAGCAAGACTCTCTCTTCGGCAACGCTTAGCTGGTGCGGTTTTGCTTTGGCGAGGTTGCTTAGATAGTAGCCATATTTTTTAGAGCTTTTTATGATCTCTTCTTGCTTTTTAGGTCTAAACTCATTAAATTTGATCTCAAAAAATATCAAATTTTCATTTGCTTTTGTCGCTATCTCATCGATCTTTGCGTAGAATGCGCCCTTGCTTGTATCTTTGGCAAAATTTAAAAAAGCGTAAGTCATTACTTTTGAAATTTTAGCTATCAAATTTTCATATTCGCCAAATGCTTTTAAAAACTCGTCTGTTTTTAATTTTTCATAAATTTCTAGGTATTTATCTTTAAATTTCTCGCACTCTTTTTGTAAATTTAGTGCGTTTTGCTCGCACTCTTTTTCGTTTGCAAAAAGTGCTTTTAGATCCCAAATTTGCATATTTATCCTTTAAATTTTTGGGACATTTTACAAAAAAATGGATAAAAGTAAAATTTCAGCCAAAATTTAGCTGAAATTTTACTGAGGATTATTCTGAAGTCTCTGAGGCTACGGCTGTAAAAAGCACGTCTGATGAGCTATTTAGCGCGGTTTCAACTGAGTCTTGGATAACACCTATCGTAAAGCCAACTGTGACAAACTGCATAGCGATGTCATTGCCAATGCCAAAAAGTCCGCACGCTAATGGCACTAGAAGAAGTGAGCCACCAGCGACGCCAGATGCGCCGCATGCGCCAAGGGCTGAGATGAAGCAAAGAAGAAGCGCATCGCCAAATGTAACTGTGATAGATGGGATAGAATTTACCGCAGTAAGCGCTAGGATGCTAATAGTAACTGCTGCACCACCCATGTTTATGGTGGCTCCTAGTGGGATAGAGATCGAGTAGAGCTCCTCTTTTAGTCCAAGCTTTTTGCAAAGCGCCATATTTACAGGGATGTTTGCAGCTGAGCTTCTTGTAAAAAACGCTGAGATCGCGCTCTCTTTTAAACAGATCATCACAAGTGGATAAGGATTTTTCTTTGTTAGTGCAAAAACCATCGCTGGATAGACGATAAATGCCACTACAAGCATCGCTCCAACAAGAACTAAGATCAGTTTTAGATATCCTGCAAGTGCCTCAAATCCAGTGTCATGAATGCTGATAGCAACCATACCAAAGATACCAAACGGAGCTAGTCTGATGATAAATTTAACGATATGAGTTACGCCGTCGCTTATATCTTTAAATACTTTTTTGGTTTCAGCTGTGGCATATCTCATAGCGATACCACCACCTATAGCCCATGTGATAATGCCTATGTAGTTACCATTTGCTAGGGCAGTTATTGGGTTTTCAACCATTTTATAAATAAGATCTTTTAATACGTTTGTGATGCCTTGTGGGGCAGACATATCAGCACTTTGCAGACCTTTTAGCGGTATCTCGATAGGAAATAAAAAGCTTGCAATGACTGCCACAACAGCTGCTAAAAAGGTGCCAACAAGGTAGAGCGTGACGATCTTTTGCATGCCTTTTGTATGACCAAAATCTTTTAAAATGATAGAGGTTGCAACTAAAACAAATACAAGAATAGGCGCGATCGCTTTTAGAGCGCCTTTAAATAAATCTCCTAAAACTGAAGCCGAAGCAGCGATAGAATCGGCCGAACTAGCCTTTTCTTTAGCCTCATCAAGCTGTTTTGCTTCATCTTGGCTAAGACGAGTTTTTATAACTTCATCTACGCTTAAGCCACTCTCTTTTTGGATGGTTTGAATTTTAGCTGAGATTTGGTTGTAAGGGGCTGCTTGATAATGTGTGTAAAAGCCAACTAGGGCACCTAGGACGATACCAACTAAAATTTGAACGATCAAATTTCCGTCGGCGTATCTTCTTGCAATGTTTTTAAACATATTCATTTGACACCTTAATAAATTAGTTTTTTGTTGATTCTAGCTAAATGATTTTTAAATATAAAGAAATTTAAAAAGATTAATTGGCTTTTTATATAGATTTGTTACAATTGCACGAAAATTTAACCAAGGAAAAGGACTAAAATGTATCTATTTACTTCTGAAGTTGTAAGTCCAGGTCATCCAGACAAATGCGCTGATATCATCGCTGATAGCATTGTTGATACTATCTTAACGCAAGATCCAAATGGACGCGTCGCAAGCGAAGTTTTTGTCGCTGGAAAAAACATAGTAATAGGCGGAGAGATAAACTCAAAGGTAAAACTCTCTTATAAAGACTACGAAAAGATCGTAAAAGACGCTCTTGCGCATATTGGATATGACGGAAAGAGCAACTTTACAAAAGAGCAGTGCTTGCACCCAGATGATATCGAGGTCAAAGTCTGCTTAAATCAACAAAGCCCAGATATAAATCAAGGCGTTGATCAAAGTGATGGCGAGATCGGAGCAGGTGATCAAGGCATCATGTTTGGCTTTGCAAGCTGCGAAGCGAAAGAATTTATGCCAGCAGCTATAACTTATGCAAGAATGCTTTGTGAAAAAGTATATAAATTTGCCAAAGCAAACCCTGATAAACTTGGCGTTGATATAAAAACTCAAGTTACGATTGATTACGGTAGCAAAGATAACTTTGAAAACTGCAAGCCTCAAAGCATCCACACTATCGTCGTCTCTGCACCTTGCGTAGAGAGCATGAAGATAGAAGAGCTTCGCGCACTAATTCAAAATTTAATAGACGAAACCGGACTTCCAAAAGAGCTATATAATAAAGAAAAAACGATCATTTATATAAATCCAACAGGCAGATATGTAAATCACAGCTCGCTTCACGATAGCGGCCTAACAGGCAGAAAACTAATAGTTGATAGCTTTGGTGGATATAGCCCGATAGGCGGTGGCGCTCAGTCAAGTAAGGACTACACAAAGGTTGATCGTAGCGGACTTTACGCAGCGCGCTGGATAGCTAAAAATATCGTAGCAGCTGGCCTTGCTAAAAAATGTATCGTTCAGATAAGCTACGCAATAGGCGTTGCAAAGCCAACTTCAGTTAGCGTTGATACTATGGGAACTCACGCAAACGGCGTAAATGATGACATGCTTTCAAATTTTGTAAGCGAGCATTTTTCTCTAACACCTCGCTGGATAACAAATAAATTTGGTCTTGATAAACCAAGCAAAGAGACATTTTTATATGCAAAAGTAGCTGCAAAAGGTCAAGTGGGAAATGCAAAATATCCTTGGGAAAAGCTTGATGCGGTTGATACCTTTAAGGCTTTATTAAAAAAATAATCAAAAAAGTGGCTTTATCTAAAAAAGCCACTTTAAATTTCTTTTAAAACTCATCCCAAAATGCTTTTTTGGGCTTTATGATCTCGCTTTTTGAACCATTTACGCTATGATAGACCGCTTTATTATATTTTGTAGCAAGATGTTTTATTAGCACTCTTTGAAGCACAGGTTCGCTACTTGGCACAAACCAGCCGTTGTTTGTGATGGCCACAACAACGTCAAATTCGCCTTTATAGAGCTCCTCTCTTGTCGCTTCATAGCAGATAGCGTTTCTGATTTTAACTCCGTCTATCTCATAGTCGCTAAAATTTTCAGCCTTCTTAAAGTCGCTAGCTCCGCCAAAAAATAGCTTATTTACCGCATCTTGCATAAATTTTGGCAAAGGAATTTCTTCTCCAAATGGCACTAAAAATTTCTTATCCATTCGCCTAAGAGTGCCATCTTGAAACAAAAATGCAGAGTTATAAATTTGCTTATTTTCATAGGCAAGTGCGCCAGCTACGATGGTTATCTTTTTTGAAAGCTCTTTTAGCTCATCAACAAGCAGTGGTTCATTTGTCATAAATAGTGGAAACGCACTCTCGGGCAGCACGATGAGGCGTTTTTGCTCAGCTATGGCGCTGCTTATCAAGTCTAAATTTTCATTTGTAAATTTCATGCGCAAGCTTTTATCCCAGCGCACTCTTTGAGCGACATCGGTGTTTATTAGTTCCACGTCAAATGGCAGAGTCTTTGCCTCGCTACTTTTAAACTGCAAAGCGGCGATCAGACAGATAAAAGCTAGGATAAATTTTAAAAATTTATTATTTAGACTCAAAGAAATGGCTGTTAAAAATATAAATATAAGCCCTCTAGTATTTGGCTCAAAAGCGCCTAAAACAAGCGTTGCTTCAAGGTTAAACCAGTTAAAGCCAAATGGATGCACGTAGCTTATTAAAAATAACAAAACGGCTCTTAGTGCTATAAAGCTTGGAAAAGAGGCTATCCAAAATAAAAGTCCATAAACAATGGCTACAAAGAGGATGACAAATGGTATAAGCCAGACAAGCTCGTAGTAGATAAAGCTAAAGCCGATCCAGTAAAACCACAAAATTCCAGTGAAAAAGCCAGCCGCAAAAAAGCCAGCTCTACTTAAATTTATGATGATGTAAATTCCAGCTAGCGTGAGAAAAGGTGAGATGAAATTTAAAATTTGATTTTCTGCCATAGCTAAAAAAATGAAATTAGAAAGCAAAAAAGCACCGACAAAGGCTTTTATTATAATTTTAGTGCTAAAATGTCCGTTTAAAAATCTTACAAATAAGGAAATCCATGCAAAACGCTGATTTTTTAACATCATTACTACCTCTTGTTGTGCTTTTCGCCATATTTTACTTTTTGGTTATCAGACCTCAACAAAAACAACAAAAAGCCCACGCAGCAATGCTTGCAGCTCTTGACAAAGGCGATAAGATAGTAACTAATGGCGGACTTATATGCGAAGTGATTAAAGCCGAAAATGATTTTATCAAAGTTAAACTTAACGATGATGTAATCGTTCGTATAGCACGCGAGTTTGTAGCTAAAAAGATCGAAGATAAATAATGCGTAACGCAAGAGTTACATATAGGCTGATTATCTTAATATTAGCCTTGATTTTTGGTTTTGGCTTTTCGGTGCCATCTTTTTTTCAGACTCAAAGTGGAGCTAAAATTTCATTAGGACTTGACCTTCAAGGCGGTCTTCATATGCTTCTTGGTGTTGAAACTAACGAAGCCATCCACTCTAAGATCAAGTCAATCGCTGGAAGCATAAATTATTATGCTAAAAAAGAAGATGTGCTTATTGATAAATTTAAGATAAAAGAAGATAGTGTTGATTTTGCGCTGCTTGATAGTGACGAGGCTCCAAAAGTTGATAAGGCACTTGCTGAGATAAAAGGGCTTGATATCAAAAAAGATGGTCTAAACTATCACATCACTCTAACAGAGCAAGAGAGGATTGATACGATCGAGTATGCGATCTCTCAAGCTGTTGAGACCATTAGAAACAGACTTGATCAGTTTGGTCTAGCTGAGCCAACAGTCGCTAGACAGGGTAAAGACAATATCCTAGTCGAACTTCCTGGCATAAAGACTGAAGAAGATGAGCAAAGAGCGAGAGATCTTATTGCAAAGGCTGCTCACTTGCAGCTTATGGCAGTTGATGACAAAAGACAAGATCAGGCAAATACCATGAGCGAGGCTGAGGCCGAAAGCTATGGTGATGTAATCTTTAAAGATGCTAAAAATGACCGCGTAAAATATGTCGTTAAAAATATCCCAGTGCTTGATGGCTCTATGCTAACTGATGCAAAGGTCGCATTCTCTCAGCAAAACAACCTACCGATCATAAATTTTACACTAAATTCAGAAGGCGCTAGAATTTTTGGTGATTTTACTGGAGCAAATGTGGGTAAAAGGCTTGCTATCGTGCTTGACGGCAAGGTCTATTCAGCTCCAGTTATAAACGAAAGAATAGGTGGCGGCAGCGGCCAGATCAGCGGTGGTTTTACCCTTGATGAAGCTCACGACGTAGCGATCGCGCTTAGAAGTGGTGCACTTTTGGCACCTGTGAAGATGCTAGAAAAAAGAAGCGTTGGCCCATCTTTAGGCCAAGAGAGCATCAATCAAAGCATGGTTGCTCTTGCTGCTGGATCTATTTTAGTCGTGCTATTTATGCTAGTTTATTATGGAATTTCTGGAGTTTTTGCAAATATCGCACTAGTTGCAGACGTCGTTATATTAGTCGCTGTCATGGCGCTTTTTGGAGCGACGCTTACTCTGCCAGGTATGGCTGGTATCGTGCTAACTATCGGTATGGCTGTTGATGCAAACGTCATCATAAATGAGCGTATCCGCGAGCTTTTGCGTGAAGGTGTGGCGATAAGAACAGCTGTTCAAAAGGGATATGAGCACGCTATGAGTGCGATCATCGACTCAAACTTGACTACTATCATCACAGTTGCTGTGCTTTATGCTTATGGCACTGGTCCAGTTAAGGGCTTTGCTGTGACAATGGCGATAGGTATCATGGCTTCGATGCTAACGGCCATTTTAGGCACACATGGCATGTTTGATGCGGTTATGGATAAGATAGAAAAAAGCGGAAATACCAGACTTTGGTTTGGTTATAAAAGGAGCTAGAGATGCAAATTTTTACTAAGGCAAAAGTTTATGATTTTATGCGGTTTAGATTTGCTTCATTAGCACTTTCTATATTTTTATTTGTTGGCTCGATCTTTTTGCTTGCAACAAAGGGCCTAAACTACGGCATTGACTTCTCTGGTGGTACGCTTATACAGCTAAAATACGACACCAAAGCGCCACTTGATAAAATCCGCGACGCTTTTGGCACAAATGAAGTGCTTAAAAACGCCTCTGTTACTGAGTTTGGAAGCGAAGATGAGGCTGTTATTAGATTTTCAGGATCAAGCTCAAATTTAACTGGTGACATCGGTACTGAGATAAAGCAAATTTTAAAAGATACTGGAAATTTTGAAGTAAGACGTGTTGATATCGTTGGTCCAAAGGTTGGTGACGAGCTTAGACAAAAGGGCTTGATGGCTCTTGGAATTTCACTAATTGGCGTGCTTCTTTATATCACATTTAGATTTGAGTGGAGATTTGCGCTAGCTGCGATCGCAACTGAAATTCACGATATCGTTATAACTGTTGGTGCTATCTCGCTATTTGATATCGATGTAAATTTAGACACTCTAGCGGCTGTATTAACAGTGCTTGGCTACTCGCTAAACGATACGATCATCATTTTTGACAGGATAAGAGAAGGTATAAAAGAGAGTAAGAGAACTGATATCGAGGGCGTTATCAACGAGTCAGTATCTGCCACACTTTCAAGAACCATTCTAACTTCAGCCACTACGATGATGACTGTTGTTGTGTTATTTTTATTCGGTGGAGATATGATACATGGATTTTCATTTATCCTTATCGTTGGTATCGTTATAGGAACGATCAGCTCGATCTACATCTCTTCGCCATTTCTTATCTGGTTTAAATTTAGCATCGAGCATTTTAGAGCTAGAGAGGCTGAGAAGCAAAGGATCAAAAAAGAGCGTGATAAAGAGCGTGCCATGTTTGAAAAAGGCGTTGTGTAAGGAGGGGTAATGAACTGGGGAAAAGTTATCTACATATTTTTTGCGCTGATGAGTCTTACGACTACGGCGGAGTTTTTATATGATAAAAACGAGATCGCCCTTTTTGTGGCAGCTAGTATAAATTTGGTTTCAACTTTACTTAAGATCGGTGTTAAAAATTTACTATCAGCTGAGCTTTTTGCTAGCTCGCTGGTTGCTGATTTGCACCTTATACCAGCTTTTGTTATTTTGCAAGTCTCTGAAAATGCAACGCTTAGTTACTCTTTAGCTATTGGCGCAGTCATTGCAAATATATTTTCACTGGCCTTGGTACTAATAGAATCAAGCAAATCACAAGAAGAATTTTAGGAGAAAAAATGGCTGAGAAGAGAAAATATGAGCCTTTAAAGATAGAAAAAAAGTGGCAAGAAATTTGGGATAAAAATGAAGAATTTGAACCAAAAGATGATCTAAGCTTGCCAAAAAAATATATCCTAAGTATGTTTCCATACCCAAGCGGACGCATACACATGGGGCATGTAAGAAACTACTCTATCGGCGATGCGCTGGCTAGATCATATAGAAAAAGCGGCTACAATGTGCTTCATCCTATCGGCTTTGATAGCTTTGGTATGCCAGCTGAAAATGCAGCCATAAAACATAAAATTCACCCTAAAATTTGGACTTACGAAAACATCGACTATATGAAAAAGGAGCTTGCAAGCCTTGGCTTTTCATTTTCTAAAAAGAGAATTTTAGCTACATCTGACCCGCTTTACACAAAGTGGGAGCAAAGCTTTTTTATAAAGATGTTTGAAAAAGGGCTTGTTTATAGAAAAAATGCCATCGTAAATTGGTGTGAGTACGATCAAACCGTGCTTGCAAACGAGCAGGTTGAAGACGGCAAATGCTGGAGATGCGGTAATGATGTTGTGCAAAAAGAGCTTCCAGGATATTACTTCAACATCACAAAATACGCTAGCGAGCTACTTGAAGATCTAAAACTTCTTGAAGGTAAGTGGCCAAATCAAGTCATCACAATGCAAGAAAACTGGATCGGCAGAAGCTACGGCTTGGAGTTTAAATTTAGCCTTGATGAGGCTTCAAAAGAGACTTTAGGTGGTAAATTTGACGGCTTTGAGGTATTTACAACAAGACCTGATACGATTTATGGCGTTAGCTACACAGCCCTTGCGCCAGAGCATCCTATCGTAAAAGCGCTTCTTGAAAGTGATAAATTTGATGAAAGCAAGAAGGCAAAGATAAAAGCAATACTTAATCAAAGCCCAAGAGAGCGTCAAGCAAGCGATAAAGATGGAGAATTTTTAGGAATTTACGTCGTTCATCCACTCACAAATGAAAAGGTCCCAGTTTGGGTTGCAAATTTCATACTAGCTGACTATGGCAGTGGCGCTATCATGGCTGTTCCTGCTCATGATCAAAGAGACTTCGAGTTTGCAAGCAAATTTAATCTACCTATAAAACCAGTCGTAAAGCCGCTTGAGGGTGAGAGTGATGACTCTAAGGCGTATTCAGAATACGGAGTTGCTATAAATTCTGAGCTGATAAACGGACTTAGCTCAGAGGATGCCAAAAGCTTTATAATAGAGAAATTTGAAAAAGATGGCCTTGGTAAAAGGATCACAAACTACAAACTAAGAGACTGGGGAATCTCCCGCCAAAGATACTGGGGTGCTCCGATACCAGTCGTGCACTGCAAATGCTGCGGCGTAGTGCCAGAAAAAGAGGAAAATTTACCTATCGCGCTACCTGAAGATGTCGAGATCACAGGCGAGGGCAATCCTTTGGATAAACATCCAACTTGGAAATTTACAAAGTGTCCAAAATGCGGCCAAGACGCGATTAGAGAGACCGATACGATGGATACATTTGTAGAGAGTAGCTGGTATTTTGCTAGATTTGCAAGTGATGAGAAGAGTTGGGGGCAAAAAGCACTTGATGAAAAGAGTGTGAATTATTGGATGAATGTAGATCAGTACATCGGCGGTATCGAGCATGCGATCTTGCACCTTTTATACGCTAGATTTTTCCAAAAGGTCTTAAGAGACCTTGGCTATTTAAGAGATGATGAGCCATTTGAAAATTTGCTAACTCAAGGCATGGTCTTAAAAGATGGCAAAAAGATGAGTAAAAGCAAGGGCAATGTCGTAGACCCTGATGATATCATAAATAGATACGGCGCCGATACAGCAAGGCTTTTTATCCTTTTTGCTGCTCCTCCTCAAAAAGAGCTTGAGTGGAACGACAGCGCAGTTGAGGGTGCGTTTAGGTTTTTAAATAGGCTTTGGGAGAAGGCACAAACTATTAAAAAGATAGATAAACTACCTGAGATAGATCACGAAAGTCTAAATAAAGATGAGAAATTTGCAAGGCTTAAAATTTATGAAGCACTTAAAAAATCAACTGAGGTTTTTGGCGATACGTTTGCTTTTAACACTTTAATCGCTGCTTGCATGGAGGCACTAAACGCTATAAATGCGCAGGATAATGAGGACGTAAATGCTGAGGGCTTTTTCATCATCTTAAATTTACTAGAACCTATCGTGCCGCATATCGCAAATGAGCTTAGCGAAGAGCTTTTTGGCAGAAAAAATTTCACAAAGATAGCTGTAAAAGAAGAGGTCTTTGTAAAAGATAGCATCGCTCTTGCAGTTACAGTAAATGGCAAGAAAAGGGCTGAGTTTGAAGTAGCAGCAAGCGAAAGTGAGAGTGAAATTTTAAAACAAGCTAAGCAAAACGTGGCTAAATGGCTTGAAGGAAAAGAAATTTTAAAAGAGATTTATATAAAAGGCAAATTAGTAAATTTTGTCATTAAAGGATAAATTTTGAGATATTTTTTAGCGTTTTTTATTGCTATATTTATCTGCGGATGTGGCTATAAACCAGTTTCAAAGATCTCGCAGGATTTGGTTGGAGATAGAGTTTATGTTGATGTTATCATCAGCAAAGAAGAGCCAAAAAATAGTGTCTGGATAAAAGACGCCGTAAAAGAGGGCATGGTCGCAAGGCTACATAAATCACTATCAAGCAAAGATAGCGCTGATACTTCGATAATTGTCTCAGTGCAAAATTTAACCTATGAAGCGATAATCTATGATGAATACGGCTATATCACATCTTATAAAGCTCTTTTAACTCTAAACTATAAAACCAAATTTAAAGATGGTCGTGTCATAGATATACCTGCTACTGGCGAGTATGATTTTAGTGTGGCAAGACGTCAAAAGAGCGTAAGATACGCAGATAGTGTCATTAGCGATACTCAAAAGTATGAAGCTATAAAAGAGGCTTCAAAAGAGGCGTTTGATGAGTACATCGCAAATTTAGCTGTAAAAGGATATAAAAATGGCAGCAGTAACCGTTAGTCAAATAGTCAAGGAGGCCTTGAGCGAGATAAAAGATCGCCATTTGATGCTAACGCCAGAAAATTACACCGAAGTTTATAATGAAATTTCTAAAAAATATGGCTTTACAACTGAAGAGAGCAAAAAGATAGAAAAATATATCTCAAGGCTTGGTGATGACTATAAAGCGCAAGCTATAAGCCTTCATATAAAAACGGTTGATGAGTTTGTAGCTTTTATGACTGCTAGGCTCTCCCATGGTGCTAAAAATGGCACAGCCCAAGTGGTCGATGATAAAAAGTTAAAGTCATTAAACGCCTTTGCAAGAAGAATTCTCCAAGCTATCTCTATGCTTCACAACAAAGATGCAAAAGCCCTAGCAGAGCAGGGCATGCAGCTACTTGCTAGAAGATATGATGAGAAAAATCTTGAAGAGATGTGCCTTAAATGGTTTGACTTTGTAAGCTCTTACGATACTGAATTTTTAGACTTTTTGAAATATTATGGCGTGAGAGACTTTGACGATCTAAAGACTATGAGCGCTGAGCTTGAGAAATTCTTATCTCAAAAAAATGAAAACACAGAAGAAAACGCTTTAGTTGAGCTTTTAAATTTTGCGCTTGAGCCTTCTATCACAAAGGAGCTTGGCGAGGAGCTTAGCACCATTAGAAGTGTTTTAAAGCAAAATCCACAAAGCCTAAATAGCAAAGAAATTCAAGATAAGATAAAGGGTTTTGTTGATCGCAGGATAGAAGAGGATAGAAGCGAGATCATCGAAAAAGTTGGCTCGATAAATAATATCTTGCAAAACATAGGCGATAGAATTTCTGACATCGCAGCTAGCTCAAAAAGTAGTTCAGCTAAGGCGCAAAGCATCAAAAACGACCTTAAAAGTGTAAATTTAAATGAAAATAGCATAGATCATGTAAAAAGTATGCTTATCGAGATCGCAGGTGCCTTAGAGATCGAGAGTAAGGAGCTTGGCCTTGAGATGAACAGCAAGCAAGCGACCATTTCTGAGCTTCAAAACAGGGTCACAAGCCTAGAAAAAGAGCTTGAAGCTGCTAAGCTTGAGAGCAAAGAGGACTTTTTGACAAAAGTGGCTACAAAAAGAGCTTTGATGAGTGAAATTCAGCGCATCGAAGAAGCTTATAAGCGCTATGGCACGGACTATTCGATCTGCTTTGTTGATATTGACTTCTTTAAGAAGATAAATGACACATATGGACACGAAGCTGGCGATGTGATCCTTTCTGCCGTGGCTCAGGTGCTTAAGAAAAATGCTAGAAAGGTTGATTTTGTTGGTAGATATGGCGGCGAGGAATTTGTCATTTTGCTACCAAGCACGAGCCTAAAAGATGGTGTTAGATTTGGCGAGAAGCTAAGAAGCATGATCGAAAATTTCAAATTTATCTATAAAAACGAGCGCATCAAGGTCACCATTAGCTCTGGTGTGGCGACAAGAAGTGCAAATTTAAGTGATACGATGACACTTGAGGGCGCTGATAAGATGCTCTATCTCTCAAAAGAGGGTGGCAGAAACCAAGTCATGCCAAAGATAATCGAGGAAAAATGAGCCTAGCGAAATTTCTTGACGGCAAGCCACTTTACTACAAAGAGATCGACTATGGCAGGATCATAAGGGCTTATGATACGATCAAAGGTCATCTAAAACCTTTTAAGATAATCCACATCATCGGCACAAATGGCAAAGGTAGCACGGGCCGCTTTTTAGCGCAAATTCTAAGCCAAAATGGTGCAAAAGTAGGGCATTACACGAGCCCACATATATTTAAATTTAACGAGCGATTTTGGCTAAATGGCGAGGTCGCTAGCGATGAAATTTTAGAGGTGGCTCACGAGCGATTACAAGCTCTTTTGAGTGATGAGTACAAGATAAAAACGAGCTATTTTGAGTATATGACGCTGCTTTCTGCGGTGCTTTTTGAGGGTTGCGACTACTTTGTCTGCGAGGCTGGTATGGGTGGTGTGCTGGACGCGACAAATGTCTTTGAAAAAGAGCTAAGCATCTTTACTCCGATCGGCTTTGATCACACGGCGATACTGGGAAATAGCATAGAAGAAATTTCACGTACCAAATTTGAAGCCATGGGCGCAAGAGCGGTTTTGAGTAACGATATGAACGAGGCAAGTATCGCTATCGCAAAAGAGATCGCTAGCGAGAAAAAAGCGCTTTTAAGCTTTCCAAGAGAAATTTTAACCAAAGAAAATTTAAACGAGATCGCAAACTATGCAGATAAATTTAACCTACCAGAGTTTTTGCGCTCAAATTTAACTCTAGCCTACGCCGCGGCTAAAATTTTAGATAGCAGCATAGATATCAAAAAGCTTGGCTCTTTATCGCTTCGTGGTAGATGTGAAAAGATTGATTCAAATTTATACGTTGATGTCGGTCACAACGAGCTTGGCGCAAAGGCTGTGGCTAAGAAATTTAGCCAAGAAGAGTTTGGCGGTAAGAAGATAACGCTAGTTTATAACTCATTTTTAGATAAAGATTTCAAGGCAGTTTTGGCAGCCCTAAAGCCAGTCGTTGAGAGCGTGTTGCTTTATCACTACCACTGCGAGGGCAGGGAGCTTGGCGGAGAGCTCATAAACAAAGCGCTAAATGAGCTTGAAATTTCGCATAGAGAGTTTGAGTCAAGCGATATGAACGATATAAAAGAGGCAAAAAACGGCAAAATTTACCTAGCATTTGGCTCGTTTCACCTAGCCGAAGCCTTTTTAAAAGAGTACTATGCAAGCAAAGGTCTATGAGTATCTTTTAACACACGCCCCACAAATTCTCATCTGCGAAGATGATAAAGAGGCGGCGCTCTGTGCTGATGCGGCCAGTTTTGCTGGCTTTAGCGCCTTTAAACTACCTGATTTTAGAGCTAAAAAAGGCGATGATCTAAGAAGCTTTAACGAAGAGCTTTTTGAAATTTCATCCGTGCTTAGCAAATACTATAAATTTGATGGCAAAAAGATCATCATAAGCCCATTTAGCACGCTTTTAAACCCACTCCCAACGCAAAAAAACCTAGAAAGCTCAACGATCAAGCTAAAAGATAATCTAAATTTAAACGAATTTGCCGACTTACTCATACGCTTTGGCTACGAGTGCGTCGATATCGTTGAGAGCGTTGGCGAGTTTAGCATACGTGGCGAAGTCGTGGATATTTATGGCGTAAATATGGATGATCCTGTTAGGATTTTGCTCTTTGGCGATGAGGTGGAGAGTATTAGAAATTATAATACCGCCACGCAAATTAGCAACAAAAATGAGCTAAGCGAAGCCGAGATCGTGCCTTTTATCGCAAATCTTAGCAAAGATGAGTTTGAAAAAGTGAGCCAAAAGATCGAGGATATGCAAAGTGACGCCTTGGTGAGTGATCTAAATTCGCTTGGATTTTGGGCGATAGATAGCTTTAGCGACTACTTAAAAGAATTTGACTCAAAGCTGGTTAAGAAGATCGATTTTGAAATTTATGACGCGCCTGAGGAGAAATTTAAGGACATTGAAATTTTGCCTGAGCCAAAGGTCTATAAAGACCTAGAAGTTACTTTAAATTTTGACTTTTTTGAGCTAAATAAGAGCAAAAATATAACCGTTCTTTCAAGAAACGAGGGGCTTTTTAAGGGCTATGAGCTTGACTGCTTTGCCAACGTAAAGCTTGAAATTTCGCCCCTTGTAGTAAATTTAACCTCAAGCGACAAGATCGTAGTCTCACTAAATAAATTTGAGAAAAAAAGGCGAGTAAAACGCTCAAGCCTCGTGGTGGATGAGCTAAAAGTAAATGACTATGTCGTGCATGAAGAGTATGGCATAGGCCGGTTTTTGGGGCTTGAAAAGATCAAGGTTTTGGGCGCGACGAAGGAATTTGTGGTTATCGCCTATCAAAATGACGACAAGCTTCTTTTGCCGGTTGAACATCTAAATTTGATAGATCGCTATATAGCGCAAAATGGCTCTATGGCGGTGCTTGATCGCTTGGGTAAGGCAAATTTTGCCAAGATAAAAGAAAAAGTTAGAGAAAAACTCTTTGCGATCGCCTCAAAGATCGTAGCGATGGCGGCAAAAAGGGAGCTAATCGCAGGCAAAATTTTACAAAAAGAGGACATCTCTTATCTAAATTTCGTCCAAGACGCTGGTTTTTCATACACGAGCGATCAGCAAAAGGCGGTAAATGATATAAAAGATGAGCTAAAAAGCGGCAAGGTTATGGATAGGCTACTTAGCGGGGATGTTGGCTTTGGCAAGACTGAAGTTGCGATGAATGCCATATTTACCTGCATAAAATCAGGCTTTAGCGCACTTTTCTTTGTGCCAACGACACTTCTTAGCTCGCAGCACTACAAGACGCTAAGCCAGAGATTTAGCAAATTTGGCATAAAGGTCTTTAGGTTAGACCGCTTCTCAAGCGCCAAAGAAAAATCAAGCTTGCAAAAAGCGCTAAAAGAAAATGAGCCTATAGTTTGCGTGGGTACGCATGCACTTCTTGGTGTAAAGGCTGAAAATTTAGGGCTTATCGTCGTTGATGAAGAGCATAAATTTGGCGTTAAGCAAAAAGAGCAGCTAAAAGAAATTTCTCAGCACTCACACATCCTAAGTATGAGCGCCACGCCGATACCAAGAAGCCTAAATATGGCACTTAGCAAGATAAAAACATATAGCATTTTAGCCACTCCGCCAAGCTCGAGGCTCGATGTGAGAACAAGCGTGAGAGAGTGGGACGAGAAGGTCGTCAAAGAGGCTATCATGCGTGAGCTAAGACGCGGCGGGCAGACCTTTTACATCCACAACCACATCGCAGACATCGAGCAGACGGCAAATGATCTAAGGAAAATTTTGCCAAAGCTTAGAATTTTGATACTTCACTCAAAGATAAATGCAAAAGTCACTGAAGATGAGATGATGAAATTTGAGCGGGGCGAGTATGACTTGCTACTTTGCACCAGCATCGTTGAAAGCGGCATCCACCTGCCAAATGCAAACACCATAATCGTAGAAAATGCTAATAAATTTGGCATGGCTGACCTGCACCAGCTACGCGGTCGCGTTGGCAGAAGCGACAAGCAGGCATACTGCTACTTTTTGGTGGAAGATAAAAACGCCATTAGCAAAGACGCGCTAAAACGACTTGTGGCGCTTGAAGGCAACTCATTTTTAGGCGCTGGCTCGGTGCTAGCCTATCACGACCTTGAGATAAGGGGTGGGGGTAACATCATCGGCGAAGCGCAAAGTGGTCACATCGAGGCTATCGGCTACTCGCTATATCTAAAGATGCTAGAAGATGAGATCAATAAGCTTCTTAATCAAGACTCCGCAAAGCTTGATAAGATCGATCTAAAGCTTAGTGTAAGCGCCTTTTTAAATCAAGAATTTATAAGAGAAGATAGGCTCAGGCTTGAAATTTATAGACGCCTTAGCAAGTGCAAAGAGGTAGGCGAGGTCTATGAGATACAAAGCGAGCTTGAGGATAGATTTGGCAAGATAGATACATTCACAAAGCAGTTTTTAGACCTTATCATCATCAAAATTTTAGCCCTAAAAGCTGGCATAAAGACGATCTCAAACAGCGAGCAAAATATACTAATAACAAAAAATGATGACGAAAAGATCAGGCTAAAGTCACGCAGCAAGGACGACGACGATGTTTTGGCTGAAATTTTGGTCTATCTAAGAAAGGATAAGAAATGATAGATTGGGGCGTGAAGTACGCAGCGATTTATAGAAGTACAAAAGGGATGTTAAAACCAGTTGAGGATATCGATTTTGTCGATATTGACTCACTTTATGGACTGGAGAAACAAAAGGAAATTTTACTGCAAAACACACTAAATTTCATCGACGGCAAAGAGGCAAATCACGTGCTTCTTTGGGGCGAGAGAGGATGTGGCAAGTCAAGCCTTGTAAGGGCTGTTTTTACTAAATTTTATAAAGAGGGACTTCGTATCATTGAGATTGGCTGCGAGGATCTAAAATATCTTGGCGACGTCATCGATGAGATCAGAAAGAGCGAGTTTAAATTTATCATTTTCTGCGACGATCTAAGCTTTGAAAATGGCAGCAATGAGTATAAATTTCTAAAGCCTATCATGGACGGCTCTATCCAAAAACCGCCTAAAAACGTCCTTTTATACGCCACATCAAATCGCCGTCACCTAATAAGCGAGTTTAAAAGCGAAAATGAAAACTCGCAGCTAATAGACGGCGAAATTCACTACAGCGACGCTACTCAGGAGAAAATTTCGCTCTCAGACCGCTTTGGTCTTTGGATCAGCTTTTATCAAGGTAACTACGATGAGTACCTAAAAATGGTTGATTTTTACTTCAAAGACTACACTGGCGACAAAGATGAGCTTCACACACTTGCTAAAAATTTCGCCACGCTAAGAGCTAGTAGAAGTGGCAGGACTGCAAAGCAGTTTTATCTAACATTTAAAGAAAATTTAAAATGAGATCAACTGATCTATTTTTAGCTCTACTAAATCACAAAAGTAGAAATTTAGACGAGCTAAAATGGCCAGGCGATGGCACTTTTGAGGTTATTTTGGGTGCTATTTTAGTGCAAAATACCAACTGGAAAAATGTAGAAAAAGCACTAACTAATCTAAAAAATGCCAGCAAAGATAGCTTGCAAGGCATTTGCGCGCTTGAAAACAGCGAGCTTGCCACGCTCATAAAGCCAAGTGGCTTTTACAACACAAAGGCAAAACGGCTAAAGACGCTTTGTCTGGCTATAAAAAATGAATTTGGTGACTTTGAAAACTTTAAAGAAAACGCAAGCCGCGAGTGGCTCATAAGCATAAGAGGCGTTGGTGCTGAGACTTGTGATGCGATACTTGCTTATGCTTGCGGCAAGCCTTACATGGTCGTTGATGCTTATGCACTTAGGATAATGGCATATTTTGACTACATTTTTGAGAGCTACGACGAGGCGGCCGAGTGGTTTAGTTCGCTTGATTATGATGAAATTTATAAATTTCTTGATAGCGAGAAATTTGACGAGAGTGAGGTTTTAAAGCTTTATCATGCGCTTATTTTGGAGTTTTGCAAGGAAAATTTCAAAGGCAAAATTTTAAGCCAAAGCGGACAAGAGGTGCTTGATAGCATTAAAAACTAAATTTTTATTTTAAATTTAGCGCAAATTAGGACTTTTTATGTTTTATTTCAAATTCTATGCTAAATTTACGAGAAATTTATATTAGGAGAGGCAATGATATACGACAATATCGTTAAAACGATCGGTAATACACCTATTGTAAAGATAAAAACAGGTGCTGACGAGGCTGAAATTTACGTGAAATTAGAGTTTTTTAACCCAGGCGGCTCTGTAAAAGATAGGATCGCGTTTAATATGATCACAAAAATGCTAGCTGATGGCACGCTAAAACATGGCGACACTATCGTTGAGCCAACAAGCGGTAATACAGGTATCGGCGTAGCTATGTGCGGTGCTGCACTTGGCTTTAAAGTGATCCTTTGCATGCCTGAGAGCATGAGTATCGAAAGACGCAAGATAGTTGCAGCTTATGGTGCTCATCTTGAGCTAACTCCTGCAGCTGGTGGTATGAAAGCGGCGATCGCAAGAGCTACTGAGCTAGCTTCTCAGCCAAATCACGTAATGCTAAGCCAGTTTGAAAACAAGTATAACCCACAAGCTCACGAGCTAACAACAGCTGCTGAGATCGTGGCTGATTTTAGCAAGCTTGATGCCTTTGTAGCAGGCGTTGGTACAGGTGGCACGATAAGCGGCGTGGCAAAGGTTCTAAAAGAAAAAGGCTATGACACTAAGATCATCGCAGTAGAGCCTGAGGCATCACCGGTTTTAAGTGGCGGCAACCCAGGACCACATAAAATTCAAGGCATCGGAGCTGGATTTTTACCAAATACAATGGATATGAGCCTAGTTAGCGAAGTAGAAAAAGTAAGCAACGATGACGCACTAAACGCAGCTAGAGCGATCGCAAAGAGCGATGGTTTGATGATAGGCATAAGTGGTGGCGCTTCTTACGTGGCTGCAAAAAGAGTGGCTAAAAGACTTGGCGCTGGCAAAAAAGTGCTTTTCATAGCTCCAGATAACGGCGAGAGATACCTAAGTACAGAGCTTTACGGAGCGTAAAATTATGTGGGAGAGTCTAAAAGAGCTAGTTCAAACCGTCCGTGAAAAAGACCCATCGGTGCATAGTTGTTGCTTTTTGGCGATACTTATAAACACTCCTGGTATCCATGCAGTTTTGTTTCATAAAATTTCTCATTTTTTATATGAGAAAAAGTGGTTTTTTCTAGCTAGACTCATCTCGCAAATAGCAAGATTTCTAACAGGCATCGAGATCCACCCAGGTGCGAAGATCGGTAGGAGATTTTTCATAGATCACGGCATGGGCGTGGTAATCGGCGAGACGGCTGAGATCGGCGATGATGTGATGATGTATCATCAAGTGACACTTGGCGGCACTGGAAAAGAGTGTGGCAAGCGCCATCCAACTGTCAAAAACGGCGTCACCATCGCAGCTGGTTCAAAGATACTTGGAGCCATAACGATCGGTGAAAATGCCAAGATCGGCGCAAACTCAGTCGTGCTAAAAAATGTCCCCGCAAACGCAACAGTAGTAGGCATACCAGCAAGAGTTGTCAGGGTAAATGGGACGAAATTTGAACCAGAATTTATTATTTAAAATTTAATTTTACTCTCACTACGCCATAAAAATGCAAATTTTTGATACGGCAAATTTACTATCCACTATGCTGCCAGCATTTTTTAGCTTTCGCTGCCTATTATAATATTTGTCATTTTAGTAAATTTGATAACAAAATTTATCAGGCAAAAGTTATATCAAAGATCTTACGTAAAATTTAACCAAAGAAATATAGCTGATACATTTAGCGCAAACTTTTGCTGAGGACATAGCCTACGCTTATAAAAAAGAGTGCCGATAAAAGAAGATGTCTATTGCGACTTTTATATACCAAAAGGCAAGGTCTATGTTGAATTTTGGGGATATGAAGATGATGAGGCGTATCTAGAAAGAGCAAAAGATAGAGCTTTATAAAAAATATGGTCTAAATTTAATAGAGATAGATAACGACAAAATCGGTAATTTAGACGATCATCTGCCAAAAGAGCTTTTGAAATTTGGTGTGAGTTTGAATTTGTAGAAAAAGGGGCGAGCGCCCCTGTGATTATTTTAAAGTTTGGATGTATTCAGCTACTGCTTTTGCATCTTCATCGCTCATTGGAGTAGCGATAGGTTTCATCATAGCACCAAGACCAAATTTATTTGCTCCTGTTTTGTAGCCTTTTAGAGCTGCTTCGATAGCTGCTGCATCAAGTGATGTTAAAGCTGGAACTTTGTTATTGAAAACTTTTTCAGCTTTAGCGCCATGACAGGCAACGCATTTTTTATAGATAGTAGCGCCATCTGCAGCGAAAGCAGCAGTTGAAAGTAGTGCTGCAACACTTGAAACGATTAGTAGTTTTTTCATTTGTCATCCTTTTTAAAAAACGTGCCGGCATTATAATACAAAAATGTAAATTTGCAAGGGGCGGGTTAAAATATTTTGGCTATAATCACCAAATGATAAGAGAAACAGCCAACAAAGCACTTTTTTTAGACCGAGACGGCGTCATAAATGAGGACGCTGGATACGTTTGCGAGATCAAAGACTTTAAATTTATTGATGGCATTTTTGATGCGTTAAGAGAATTTGCTAAGGCTGGCTACAAGCTCTTTGTCGTGACAAATCAATCAGGCATTGGCAGGGGCTACTACACGCAGGAGCAGTTTGACGCTCTAAATAAATTTATGCTTGAAAGCTTTAAAAAAGAGCAGATTTTTATCACCAAAGTCTACTTTTGCCCGCATGCTCCAGAGCAAAAATGCACCTGCAGAAAACCAAATCCAAAAATGATACTTGATGCTTGCAAAGAGTTTGACATAGACCTTGAAAACTCGCTAATGATAGGCGATAAGCCAAGCGACGTCGAGGCTGGCAAAAGGGCTGGTGTGGGCAGAAATTTCTTGCTTGATGGCATAAATTTTAAAGATGTAAGAGATGTTTTAAATAAGCTAAAAAAGGAAAAATCACTATGAATTTAAACGGAAAAAAGATAGTTATAACTGGCGGCGCTGGCTTTATCGGCTCAGCTTTGGCGCACTATTTTGATGAAAACTATAAATACGCTCACGTGCTTGTCGTGGATAAATTTAGAAACGACAAGACATTTAGCAACGGCAATCTAAAAAGCTTTGGTCATTTTAAAAATTTACTTGGTTTTAAGGGTGAAATTTACACTGGCGACATCAACGACCCTGGCACGCTTGAGAAGATAAAAAACTTTCGTCCAGACGTCATCTACCACGAAGCAGCGATCTCTGACACCACTGTAAAAGAGCAAGATGAGCTAATAAAAACAAATGTAAATGCCTTTGTAAATTTGCTTGATATCTGCGAGAGTTTGGGCGCAAAGATGATCTACGCTAGCTCAGGGGCGACTTACGGCAACGCAAAGAGCCCACAAACAGTTGGCGAGTGCGAAGCGCCAAATAACGTCTATGGCTTTAGTAAACTAAGTATGGATAATATCAATAAAATTTACGCAAAGCGCGGCGTGAGCGTGGTTGGACTGAGGTATTTTAACGTCTTTGGCAAGGGCGAGTTTTTCAAAAACAAAACTGCCTCGATGGTGCTTCAGTTTGGACTTCAAATTTTAGCTGGCAAGACCCCAAGGCTCTTTGAGGGCAGCGACCAGATCAAACGTGACTTTGTCTATATAAAAGATATCATTGACGCAAATATAAAAGCGCTTGACGCGCCAAGTGGCGTCTATAACGCAGCTACTGGCAAGGCTAGAAGCTTTCAAGATATCGCTGACATCTTGCAGCGTGAGATCGGCGTAAATTTAGGCAACGAATATATCAAAAACCCATTTATCGGCTCATATCAATTTCACACAGAGGCCGACGTAGCCCCAGCTCGCGAGGCATTTGGCTTTAGCGCGACTTGGAGCTTAGAAGAGGCGATAAAAGACTACTTGCCAGAGATAAAGAGAATTTATAAGGAAGAGATAAATGGCTAAGAGAGTTAAAATTTTAGTAGTCGGTGATCTCATGCTAGACCACTATATCTGGGGCAGCTGCGAGCGCATCTCGCCTGAAGCGCCAGTGCAAGTTGTTAAGATAAATAACGAAACATATACGCTTGGTGGCGCTGGCAATGTGGTGAGAAATTTACTCTCCCTTGGAGCAAACGTGAGCGTGGCTAGCGTTTTAGGAGATGACGAGGCTGGCAAAAAGATAAAAGAGAGGCTTGCCGAGCTAAATGTAAAAGATGAGCTCATACTTACCGAAAAAGGGCGTGAAAGCTCGATAAAAAGCCGTATCATGGCATCTCACCAGCAAGTTGTCAGGATCGATAAAGAGAGCGTTGTCAAGATAAATTTAGAAGATGAGTTCGTCTCAAAAGTCAAAGAAAACCTTGCAAATTTTAAGGCCGTCTTGCTAAGCGACTACGGCAAAGGCGTGCTTAGCGAAAAAGTCTGCCAAGAGATCATAAACGAGTGCGTGAGACTAAATATCCCAGTGCTCATAGACCCAAAAGGTAGCGACTACTCAAAGTATAAAAACGCGACCCTTCTAACGCCAAATAAAAAAGAGGCGAGCGAGGCTACAAATTTAAAGATAAAAGACAAAGTCGAGCTTGAAAAAGCGATAAAACAGCTAAAAGACGAGCTAAATTTGACCTATTCGATCATCACGATCTCAGAAGAGGGCATCGCGCTTTATGACGACAGGCTACACATCTTTGCTGCTAAGGCAAAAGAGGTCTTTGACGTCACTGGCGCTGGAGATACGGTGCTTGCCACACTTGGCTACATGCTAGCAAACGGAGCTGATATAAAAGAGGCGATAAAGATAGCAAATCTTGCAGCAGCCGTAGTCGTGGCAAAGATCGGCAGCGCAACGGCTAGTTTTAGCGAGATCGAGCAGCTGCTAAATAGCTCATTTGGGGCAAATTTCGAGCACAAGCTTAAAAGCGTTGAGGAGCTAGAGGAAATTTTGAGCCAAAAGGACAAGAAAAAGGTCGTTTTCACAAATGGCTGCTTTGATATCTTGCACGCTGGGCACGTAAAATACCTAGCGCGAGCAAGGGAGCTTGGCGATCTTTTGGTTGTTGGGCTAAACTCGGACGCTTCAGTTAAGAGGTTAAAAGGCGAGGCTAGGCCTATAAACTCACAAGATGACAGAGCCTGCGTGCTAAGCGGGCTTGGATTTGTTGATTATGTCGTGATATTTGATGAGGATACGCCTTTAAATTTGATAACAAAGATAAAGCCTGACGTGCTTGTAAAGGGGGCTGATTACAAGGGCAAAGAGGTCGTTGGCAGCGATATCGTAAAAGAGGTCAGGCTGATTGACTTTGTAGAGGGCAAAAGCACGACAGGGATAATAAAAAGGATAAAAGATGTTAAAAACGATGATAAAAAATGAGCTCGAAGCTCACCAAAAGACATTTAGCGAGCATGTAAATTTGCTGGCTAGCTTGGAGCGCGCTTGTCAGATGGTGGCTGATACGCTAAAAAATGGCAAAAAGGTGCTGATATGTGGCAATGGCGGCTCTGCAGCGGACGCACAGCACTTTGCAGCCGAGCTAACTGGCAGATATAAAAGCGAGCGCCAGCCACTACCAGGCATCGCGCTAACTACTGATACTTCGGCGCTTACAGCCATTGGCAACGACTATGGCTTTGACTATGTTTTCTCACGCCAGTTTGAGGCTTTAGCTCAGGAGGGCGACTTGCTCGTGGCGATCTCAACAAGTGGCAACAGCAAAAATGTCCTTGAGGCGATAAAAAGTGCAAAGAAAATGGGCGTATCGGTACTTGGACTTAGCGGCAAAGGCGGTGGTGCGATGAATGAAGGATGTGATCTAAATTTAGTCGTTAGCTCAAGCGATACAGCAAGAATTCAAGAGTCGCACATCTTTTTCATCCACACGATCTGCCAGGCCGTAGATGAGGCTTTTAGGGGCTAAAATGCAAGAAGCGATGGATAAATTTTTAAGTGATCCTAGCCGGCAAAATGAGGTAAATTTGATATCAGCTTTGAAAAAGGCTACTTTTTTTGCTCCAGTGCTTTTAAATCAAGCGCTTGCAAAGCCTGATGGTGGTGTAGTCTATGAGGAGGAGGGCTCAAATATCAAATTTATCCTCCTTGAAGATGAGGGCGAAAAGCTTAGCTATTTTCCGGCATTTACAAGCAAAGAGGCGATGAAGCTTTGGCGAAACGACAGCGAGCAAGAGAGCATAGAGATAGGGCTAAAAGAGTATCTTGCGATGCTAAAAGAGAGCAGTTACACTGGTGTCGTTGTGGATGCTTTTAGCTATGACTTTGTGCTAAAAAGAGAGCTGATAGAAAAAATCCTCGTCTAGTGCGTAATAAAATTTATAAAATTTTACGCATTATTTTATGCAAATGGCTTTGATGAGGTAGATTTAAACCACTGGCTTGTTTAAAATTTATGGGCTAGCCTTTTTGCTGTAAGCTTTGCTAAATTCTATTTTTTGCACGTTTTCTAAATTTGGCACCGCAGACGAGCTGAGGCTAAATTTAGGCTCGTGTTTGATTTTAATAATCTGCAAATTTCATTATCTCGTTCGCAAAATTTAGTTGCGTATATCAAATTTGCGCTTTTATCATTTTGTTTAATGGCTTGTAGGTGATGTGATCAAATTTAATTTAAGATTTAACGCCGTAAGATCGTTATAAATTTTAAATTTTAGTTGGTTAGCAATAAAGATTTGTAGATAAAATTTAGAGTTTTATTGTTTGGAAATTTATATCACAGATGACTCTTTGACTGTGGCTTAAATAAAATTAAATTTTATTCGTTTATGATTTAGATTTGGCTTTTGATAGATCAAATTTACAGCTTTAGTGCCGTATTTTGCTAAGGCTAGAGCTATAAATTTGACTTTAAATTTCTAGTTTTTGCCACTTCAAATTTAACTTCAAAAGCAGCTATGACAAAGCAAAATAGCTAAAACCAAATTTGTAGTTTTGCTCTATTTGTTCTTGAGTGCTTGCTTAAGAGTTGGAGCAAAATTTAGTTTTAAATTAACCTTTGGTAGATCAAAATTTACAGACTAAAACGCTCTATTTGCTAAAAAATTTAGAAAGGTTTTTTATTTGAACGCCACTTTTAAAAAGATAGCCCCTATTTATCGCTGGGAGCTTTAAAATTCTAGCTTTTTCTTTAAATATTTTTGGCATTACGGCTTTATAAAATGGTGTCACTAAGATAAATTCGTTAGCGTAGCCAACGGCGATCTTGCCACTTAGCACCACGCTTGTTTGCTTTGCTAAATTTGCGCTTAGCTCATCTTTTTGAGCCTTGCTTAAAAGCACATTTAGCTCTTTTGCCGCCATATCGACGCCCCGAACGACGTTACTATCATTTTTTATAATGAAAATTTCATCATCCATTTTTGTGATATTTGGCAGCAGATTTTGCCTATCAGCCTCCAAAAACTCAAAGCTTTTTTTCACGCCGCCAAAATACTCGTTTAAAAACGGCTCACTAAAATTTAGCCTCACAAAGCTTCTTTTAAGCTTGCCCTCTAAATTTGTCTCATCGACAAAATAGTGCAATCCTCGCTCGTCAAGGTAGTTTTGAAGCTCTTTTTTGCGTAAATTTAAAAGCGGTCTAACCAGCCAAAAGTGCTCTCTCCTCTCAAGCTCGCTCATACCAAAGAGCTCTTTTAGCCCAGCGCCCTTGCCAAGCTGCATCAAAAACCACTCAAATTTATCATCAAACTGATGCGCTAAGATCAAATTTTCATAGCCATATTTTTGGCAAATTTCACCAAAAAACTCATATCTCGCTTCACGCGCGTTTTTTTCAAAATTTGACTTACCTAAATTTACGCTTTTTATGTAGATTTTTTTGCCAAATTTGCTAGCAAGCTCTTTGGCGCTTTCAACTTCAAATTTACTCTGCTCTCTAACGTTGTGATCGACTATGGCTAGATCAAATTTAACCCCAGCTTTGTCTAAAATGTAAAAAAGTGCGGTGCTATCGATGCCGTGCGAGAAGGCAAGCAGGTTTGCGCCCAAGCTTAGCCTATCAAGCACATTTTGGCTTATCATTTTGCTTTTTTAATGATGGTGGCGACTAGTTTTTGATCAACCACGTCGCTGACCTCACAAAGGTAGAGCGAGCCGATCTCAAGCTCCTTTACCTTGCTTTCATTTATTAAAATTTCGCCGTCTATATCTTTGTCCCAGATATCTTTTTTGGCTGCGTAAAACATCTCGCCCTCGCTGCTTTCACCCTCAAGCGATGCGTAAATTTGCTTGCCAAGCTCTTTTTGCAAGCTCTCGTTTATCGCTTTTTTGGTGATTTTTTCTATCTTGCTTAGCCTTTTTGAGATGATCTTGGCTGGGATTTGCTCCATTTCAAAAGAGGCTGTGTCCTCTTCTTTTGAGTAGGCAAAGGCGGAAATTCTATCAAATTTAAACTCTTCTAAAAACTCGCAAAGCTCCTCAAAATCCTCCTCGCTCTCGCCTGGATGACCCACGATGACACCAGTTCGTAAGAATGAATTTTTGGCATTTCTCATCAAATTTAAAAGCTCTTTGATCTTTTTAGCACCACTTCCACGCTTCATTATTTTTAGCATATTTTCGCTGATGTGCTGGATGGGCATGTCAAAGTAGTTGTGAAAGATAGGCGAAGCGATGATGCGCGAAATGAGCTCTTTGCTGGTCGTGCTTGGGTAGAGGTAAAGTATCCTAGCACTTCTTACGCCATTTATCTTTTCTATCTCGTCTATTAAATTTATTAGTCCGTCGCTAACGCCATGATCGCGCATATATGAGCTTGAGTCTTGGGATAAAAAGCTAAAGTCGTAGTAGCCTTTTTTGACTAGATTTTTGACCTCATTTACGATGTTTTCAAGCGAGCGTGAGTTTAGCTTGCCTTTAAATGTCGGTATCGCGCAAAAGCTGCACTTTTGGTTACAGCCCTCTGAAATTTTGATGTAGGCGTGGTAGTTTGAGCCAGTTATCACGCGCTCTTCGTTTGCCTGCAGATAAGTCTCTGGGCTAAATAAATTTTGCTTTTTCAAGATGATCTCATCAATCTTGTCATAATCAGCCACGCCGGTAAAGAGATCGACCTCTGGCAGTTCTTTTATGAGCTCATCTTTGTAGCGCTGCATAAGACAGCCAGTCACTACTAGCAAAGAGCCATTTTTACGTGCTTCGTGCATCTCAAGTATAGTTTGTATGCTCTCTTCTTTGGCGGATTTGATAAAGCCACAAGTATTTACGATGATGACGTCTGCGTCGCTGATATCGTCCGTGATATCGTAGTTTTGCAAGCGTCCCAGCATGATCTCAGAATCAACTAAATTTTTATTACAACCAAGCGAGATTAGATGAAGTTTTGGCATTTTTAGATCCAGATGTTGTCTATTAGCCTAGTTTTGCCTACAAAGGCGGCTACTAAGATGATGGTGTTGCCTTTTTCTACCTTTGAAATTTCGTTTAAATTTCTATCCGTAACCGCGACGTAATCAACTTTTAGTGGCTCAAGCACCTCAAGCATGTTTGCCTTGATCTCGCTTGCATCCTCTTCGCCGTTTTGGATCAAATTTTGTGCTTTATTTAGCGATCTTGAAAGCCTTAGCGCGTTGCATTTATCTTCGTCGCAGATATAGACGTTTCTGCTTGAAAGTGCTAGACCGTCTGGCTCTCTAACGATATCGCAGGCAACTAGCTCGATGTTTAGGAAAAATGTCTTTATCATATTTTGCACGATGATGAGCTGCTGAGTGTCTTTTTTGCCCATATAGACACTATTTGCACGAGTTAGGCGAAATAGCTTGTTTAGCACTCTTAAGACGCCATCAAAGTGTCCTGGTCTAGTTTTGCCCTCTAAAATGGCTGAAAATTTCTTTGGAGCGACGATGAGAGGCTCATCTTCAAAGTAGAGCTCTTTTTCGTTTGGGATGAAGATAGCGCTAACACCGTTTTGCTCGCAAATTTGGATGTCGCTTTGCTCTTTTCTCGGGTATTTTTCTAGATCTTCGCCTGGTAGAAATTGAGTTGGATTTACGAAAGTTGAGACGATGCTTATCTCATTTTCGCTCACACATTTTTTGATAAGGCTAATGTGTCCGTCGTGAAGTGCGCCCATTGTCGGGACAAAACCGATCTTGCCGCTTGCGTTTGAGACGAATTCCTCAAGTTCTTTTATAGTTCTTATAATTTGCATATTTGACTCTTTTTATCTAAAATTTAACTTGGCATTGTAACAAAAAAGGATTAAAAGGGCGTAAATTTAAAAATGTAAGCAACTTTTGGCTAAAATCGGCAAAAATTTATGGAGAAAAACTTGGATAGTTACGAATACAACGAGCTTTTAAAGAAGCTACAAACAAAAGTTGAAAACATAGGCTCTATCGTAAAGCCTGACGAGATAAAAGCTAGGCTAAAAGAGATCGAGGCTATAGAGCAAGACCCTGACTTTTGGCAAGATATCGCAAGAGCTGGGGCATTAAATAAAGAAAAGACAAAAATTTCAAACATGCTTGCTAAATTTAGCGACGCTCACCAAGCAGTTAGCGACGCAAAGGAGCTCTTTGAGCTAGCAAATTCTGAAAATGATGAGGAGACTATAAATTCTTTATTTGAAGATGCTAAAAATTTAGATGAAAAGATAGTAAATTTAGAAATTTCTATGCTTTTAAGTGGCGAAGACGACGGCAAAAACGCGATCGTATCGATCCACCCAGGAGCTGGCGGCACTGAGAGCAACGACTGGGCGAGCATGCTTTATAGGATGTATCTTAGATTTTGCGAGCGTGAGGGTTTTAAGGTCGAGACTCTAGACTTTCAAGAGGGCGAAGAGGCTGGACTAAAGGATGTGAGTTTTATTGTAAAGGGTGAAAACGCCTATGGATATTTCAAAGCAGAAAATGGCATCCATAGGCTCGTTCGCACAAGCCCATTTGACAGCGCAGGACGTCGCCACACGAGCTTTTCTAGTGTCATGGTAAGCCCTGAAGTAGATGACGATATCGAGATCGAGATCGAAGAGAAAGATCTGAAGATAGACACTTATAGAGCTAGTGGCGCGGGCGGTCAGCACGTAAATAAAACGGAGTCGGCCATCCGTATCACGCACATACCAACTGGCATCGTCGTGCAGTGCCAAAATGACCGCAGTCAGCATAAAAACAGAGCCACAGCGATGAAGATGCTAAAGTCACGTCTTTACGAGCTTGAGCTGATGAAGCAACAAGAGGCTAGCAACAGCGTCGAAAAGAGTGAGATCGGCTGGGGTCATCAGATAAGATCGTATGTGCTTTTCCCATACCAGCAGGTCAAAGACAACCGCAGTGGCGAGGCATACTCACAAACTGATGCGATACTTGATGGAGATATCAAAAAGATGATAGAGGGCGTCTTAATCGCTCAAAAGGCTGAGGCGTAGGAGCTAAAATATAGCTAGCTGTTAAATTTATGCGTTAAAATGCTATAATCACAAAAAACAAAAAGGAAGAGAATGCCAAAATTAGACGAAGCCAAAGAGCGCTTGGGCATGCTAAAATTTTGGCTCGGAATTTTTGTTACAATATTGGTTGGTCTTATTAGCTGGATTTTTACACACTACAAAGACTATGCTGATAAGCTAGAATTTTATAGTGTTTGCATGTGTGCAGCTCTTTTATTGATTTTGATATTACTTGGCAATGCAAAGTCTAAAAAGATATTAAAAGAGATAAAAGATTTAAAGAAATAAAGGATAAAAATGGGAATTTTTGTATCTGTTCTTATGATAGCAAGTGTGATTTTGATTGGATATTCAGCTCTAAATTCTGTTGAAACTAATTAAGAGCTAAAATTTCATCTCTTTTAGCTTTGTGCATGCCTCTTCTTTGCCTTTAAAGCAAGCCTCGTCAAGATAAATTCTAGCTTTTTTATAGTCATTTTTACCAAGATATATAAGCCCTAGATCGTAGCTAGCTTCACTTGAACCAAGGCTTGTGGCTTTTTCGTAAAAATATATCGCTTTTTCTAAATTTTTATTGACCCCAAGGCCGTACTCATAGATATATCCAGCGCTTCTTAGTCCATCTATATTGCCATATCTGCCAGCTGTCTCAAACCAAAAAAGTGCCCTTAAGATATCTTTGCTAAAGCCTTTGCCGTCACGAAAACAAACGCCAGTTTGCTGCATGGCTAGGACATTGCCATCTTTTGCGTAGTCGTAAAATCTCTTGCAAGCCTTTGGGTAGTTGCCCTCGTTATATAAGTAGATGGCGTCTGCTATTTGCTCTACTTCAGGATCAAGTGGTGGCTCGCTAAGACCTAAATTTTGCGAAATTTGCTCTGCCGAACAGCCCCAAAATAGCAAAATGCTAAATAGAAAAATGATAAATTTTTTCATATTTGTCCTTGAAAATTTAGGCGATTTTATCGAATTTTATCTTATAATGATCGCAAATTTAAGCAAAAAGGAACGATATGGATCATAACGCACTTTTGACACAGCTTGGCTACAACGTAGATGAAACGACCACTGAGCATATGCGTAGAATTTTAAATAACACTGACGGCCTTTTGCCAAAGAGTGTGATCGAGCTAAACGATCATCTAAAGCCGCACCTTTGCTTTGTAGCGATGAGCGGGAGCGAGGATAGGTTAAAGATAAAAAACGTTGCGACCGTCAAAGAGATAAAAGAGAGAGTTGATGAGATCATCAAAAGCTGGGCAAATAAATACAAAATGGATATCAAAAAGATAAACGAAACTACATACTACATAATAGGAAAAATTAAATGAAATATGACATTGTTATTATTGGATTTGGTAAGGCTGGCAAAACACTAGCTGTAAAGGCTGCTGCGCTTGGCAAAAAGGTCGCGCTAATCGAGAGATCGCCAAAGATGTATGGAGGCACTTGCATAAACGTGGGCTGCATACCGACAAAACGCCTAATCACAGCTTCAAAAGAGGCGATATATGCAGACAATAGCGTTGAAAACGAGTATTACACGCTTAGCATCGAAAACAAAAATAAGCTAATCTCAGCTTTAAATTCTAAAAACTACGCGATGCTAAATGATAAAGAAAATATAGACGTGATCGATGGTGTCGGCTCGTTTAAAGATAAAAATAGCGTCTTAGTTACAACCTCAAACGGCGAGCAAAAAGTCGTTGAAGGCGAGTTTATCATCATAAACACTGGCTCAAAAGAGGCGTATGCACCATTTGAGATAACAAACTCAAACGTCTTTTCAAGCAAAACTTTGCTAGATCTAAAAAATATGCCAAAGCATCTTGTCATCGTTGGCAGCGGCTTCATCGGCATCGAGTTTGCATCGATGTTTGCAAATTTTGGCTCAAAAGTGACCATCGTTGGACGCTCACCACTGCTAAAAAACGAAGATGAAGACATAGCTAAAAGCGTAAAAGATGCGCTAAACGTGCAGGGCATCGAAATTTTAGAGGGCTGCGAGATAGAGAGCCTAAAAGATAATGCGCTAAATTTCAAACAAGATGGTGAAGATAGGATCATCAAGGCAGATGCGTTCTTGGTGGCGCTTGGCAGAGTGGCAAATTTAGATGATCTAAATTTAAAAGAAGCTGGCGTCGAGCTAAATGAAAAAGGCTTTATAAAGACAAATGAGCGCCTTCAAACAAATGTGTCAAACATCTACGCAGTGGGCGACGTGCGTGGCGGAGAGCTTTTTACTTACACTAGCTTGGATGATTTTAGAATAGTTTTCTCGCAAATTTTTGGCGATAAAAAACGCACCACACAAAACAGAAGCATCCACGCAAATGTGCTATTTACCGACACTCCACTAGCAAGAGTTGGCGTAAATGCAAAAGAAGCTAGCAAGCTTGGGCTAAATTTCAAGGAGCTAAAGCTTAGCATGGCGGCAGTGCCAGGAGCAAAGGTGCTAAATCACGATGTGGGCATGCTTAAAGCTATCGTTGAAGCAAGTAGCGGCGAGATCTTGGGGGCGAGCTTTCACTGCATATACGCAAATGAGCTCATAAATGAGATCGCCATCGCTATGAATTTAAAAGCAAATGCAAATTTCTTTAAAAACCAAATTTTCACTCACCCAAGCATCAGTGAAGCGCTAAATGACTTGTTTGGACAATTTTAAAAGGACAAAAATGAAAAAATATTTACTACTTTTAACTGCTCTATTTTTTACAGGCTGCTTAAATGTCATCGGCATCGGCGAGACGCCAAGACAAGACGACACATGGCAGCAACCAAAAGATGAAAAAGTAGTGCAAAGCAAAGAGGAAATTTCAAAAAATGCGATAGAAATTTTAACTCCAAAGTGCGAGAACGGCGATGCTGAAGCTTGCAACGACTTGGGCGTAAATTTTGAGCTTATGAAAGAGTATGACAATGCTTACGCAAACTACAAAAAGGCTTGCGATGCGAAAGTGCAGCTTGCTTGCTCAAACCTTGGCACGCTCTATGAAAACGGTCTTGGCGTAAAAAAAGATCCAAAAAAAGCGGTCGAAATTTACAAAGATAGCTGCAACAGTGGCGGTGTGCAAGCTTGCTATCATCTAGGCAATGCCTACCGCAAGGGCGAGATCGTCAAACAAGACTACTACCTAGCGATGGAGGCCTACACAAACGCTTGCAACGCCGGAGATCTGCCAAGCTGCGCAAATATCGGTGCGATGTATGAGCTAGGGCTTGGCATGAACAAGGATGAAAAGAGAGCTTATGGAATTTACAAAGTCGCTTGCTTTCGCGGTCTAAACAAGGCGTGCCCACAGATGAAAAGACTAGGCGCAAAGCTTGGCATGTGAGTAGGAAAATAAGTGAAAAAAGTTTTAAATTTTGGGCTTATCGTAGCTGCTAGCTTTATGCTAAGTGGCTGCTGGTCGTGGCAAAAGATGGTAAGCTTTGGCTTTTGGCAAAGTGATGAGGAGGCTAGGGCGGAGCGTCTTGAGCTTGAAAAAGAGAAGATGGTGCAAAACTGCGAGAGCGGAAATAGCATCGACTGTAACAACCTAGCTGTAAATTTTAGCAACGAAAAGGACTTCGTAAAGGCAAAAGGCTACTATGAAAAGGCTTGCAACGCTGGGCTTGCGACTGCTTGCTCAAATTTAGGTCAAATTTATGAGCAAGGGCTAGTTGATGAGCAAAAAGATATCGAAAAGGCTCTAAAGCTTTATAAACTAGCTTGCGATAGTGGCGACGGCGTTGGCTGCTACAACGAGGCAATGGGACTAAAGTCATACATCGAAAGCGAAAATTTAAAAACTCATAAGATAGATAGAACCAAGGCTGAGGCTAGAGTTTTAAAGCTTTTGGCAAAGAGCTGCGAGCTTGAGTATGCGCAGTCGTGCTTCTTGCTTGCAAAGCTAAGCGGCGATGAAACGAAGGCAGACGCACTTTATAAAAGAGCCTGCCAACTTGGCAAATGCGTGGATAAAAAGTAAGAATTTGTGTAGCTTAAATTTATAAAAGCTACACAAAGTTAAATTTAGTTTGATCCGCTAAGTCTATATCCCATGCCTGAGATGTTTTTGATGAGGTCGGCGTCAGTTTTTGCTCTTATCTTTTTGATAGTCATTCTAAGTGCTTCGTTACTCATCGACTTCTCACTCCAGACATAGTTTTCTATCACTTCATAATTTACAACTTTTTCTATATTACTCACAAGTAAAAAGAAGAGTTTTGCCTCGTTTTTTGGCATCTGCACCTCTTCACCATTTTTAAAAAGCTGTTTGCTTGTCATATCGTATTCATAAATTTCTTTAAATTTGATCCTATTTTCAAAAAGATCTTTTGTTGCCATCATGTTCGTGATTTGAAGCTCTCTTTAATGGTGGTTACATGTCTAAGTATATAGTGATATCAGCCTCACCTATCGAGTAAGAGTATGACATGGCTTGGTGTGATATTTTGACTTAGAAGCTTTTTGTATAGTTTTACAACCTTGCTTTGTGCGCCAGTATCTGCGTGTAAGAGCTTGTTTGGCACCTTGCAACATGGTGGTGGCTCTAGCTGGTTTTTATATCCATGCCTTTGTTAAGGGCACAGCAATTTTAAATTTGATGCGGAGAAATTTATTAAACTTGGTTACTTTAACCCAAAAACTTTTATGTTAAAGGTCGTGTGTATCTTGTCGTTTTCGCCTTTCATGACAATAGGAAATTCGGCTTTTATGATGCTATCGTAGCTGCTAAGTGCGTCTAAAAAGTCATAAAATTTCTGCGGGGTTTTTAGTGAGCTAGTGACGTTTAGGCGGTATCTAAAGAACTTCTCAGTTGCATTATTTTCGCCTTCTTCTATCTTACTAAGGCTTACCTCGCTAAAAAATTGCGATGCGAAATTTATAAATTTATCCTTATCAAAAGCTGTATCATAGGCCAAGATGATAGCACCATCTTTTTGTCTTGTCACTTCAAGCGCTTTAAATTTAGCTTCAAATTCGTTTTTTACCTTCGTGTATGATGAGGTTTGCGAGTAGTTTTGTCTTGAGAGACTTTTAAATTCTTTTATATTTGGCACGATAAAGCCAAATATCATTATGAAGCAAACTATGATAAAAGCAAATATAAAAAGTAAAAGCTTTACAGGGTCGATTTTTTCTAAGCTTGTATCTTTTTTACTCATTATATCCCTCAGAATTATCAATCTTATTTGTGCTTATAAAGCCGTACCAGCCGTTTTTGCTCTGATAAAAGCTAGTGTTTGATGTGGTGAAAATCGACCTTAGTGGTGATGCTAAGAGCTGGTTAAAGACATCTTTTGTAGGCGTTATGCCGCGGATGATGAGCGAGTTTTTATCCATAAAGACCTCTTCAAGCGTGATGCTATCAGGCACAAGGTCAAAAAGATTGTGCAAGCTTTGCTTTAGGATAGAATTTGACGTGAAAATATCATTTGCCGAGTCTATCTGCACGCCAAGTCTGGCTGAAATTTCATCAGTATCAACTATTTTTTGACTAAGCTCTTTTTGCTCATTTGCTAGAAATTCTATATTTTTCTTGGTTGAGTAGTTTTTATAAACGATAAAGAAATTTGCCACCAAAAGCACCACAAAAACAAAACCTATGAGCGTTAGCCAAAGCTTACTAAAGATAGATAGAAGCGGTCTTGGTTCTGGAGTGATGAAGCTAAATTTCATAATGTTATCTCTTCTTGCATGATCTCATTCATGATGTGATTTGTGTTGATCGGATAGCTTGATGTCTCCACAAATAGCTCTGATTGCAGGTATTGTAAAAAGGTCGCGCTTGTTTTTGTGTTTTCAAAAACGATGATCTGCTCGATAAAATCGCCACCGTAGATCGGATTTTCATAAAATTCTTTCATAGCCTTTGCAATGTAGTCAAACATCTTCATATCGCGCCCAAAGATCGCTACTGATTTTTCGACATTTGTCGAAGCTGGCATGTTTAGCTCGTAGTTTAGATCTTCAAATTCTTTTGGCTTATCATCGCTTAAGAAATCATCCAAACTCTTAAAATCATCAAGCGCCGTTGCACCATCTTCTTCTTTGACGATAAGGTTGTCGATGTCTGTTATATCCTCTTCTTTTAGGCTCTCGATCTCTTCGTTGCCCTCTTCAGCGTCACTCATATTTAAAAATGTAGAGAGCTTCATCTGCTTGTCTTTAAATATCGCAAGTGCAAAAGAGTGCGAGTGAATGTAGAGATATAGCGTGGTTTTAGGTGAAATTCCACGCTTTAAAAGCTCGTGAAAGAGCAGGGCGATAGGTGAGTAGATAAGATCGACGCTGCCTTGCCCAAAGAGGTTTTTATATCTTCTTATAGAGTTTAAATTTGCATATATGCTCCAGCTATCTTGCATCACAAGGCTGGTTAAATTTTGCGTGTTTATGCTAAATTTTTTGTACTCGTCAAAGTTAGCAGTAGGCAGCGCACCTTGCGAGTCGTCGTTAAAAAAGACAGAAATATAGACGCCAAAGTAGCTCTTTTCTTGCTCTTCTATGTATTTTATGACCTTTTCATCGACATTTTCGATGTTTATGTCTGTAAATTTAGCATTTGTGGTTTTTATAAGCTTGCCATTTCTAAAAACCTGACCGTAGAAAATGCACTCATTGCCCTCGATCACGACGCTTAAGAAAAGGTTTGAAAAAAGCTTTTTGATGCTAAAAGACATAACTCTCCTAAATTTAGTGCATTATTTTTGATATGTTAGCTAAAAAGGGATTAAATAAGTTTAAAACAGCTCGTTTTTTAGTTTTACAAACGCCTCTTTCATCTTCAGAGCTTCGCTTTTTAGGCCATCATCAAGCAAAGCAGAATTTCTTAAGCTTTCAAAATCCTCTATCATCACATCACACATCATTTTGATGCGCTCATTATCAGCCTTACTAACGCCACTTTGGCTCATTTTTTTGATGCGCTCTAAATACTCTTTGCCGTTTTTTATGTATGAGCTAAATTTTATCGCTGCCTTGCTTTGATTAAGCGTGGTGGCGGCCATTTTGTTGTAGATGTCTAGATCAAGGGCTTTTTGGCTTAAATTTAGAGCCTTTTCATACTCTTTACTCTTGTAGTAAAATTTCGCTTCAAGAGCGAGTTTATAGGAGTTGTCGCTGTAAAAAAATAGCCCAAATAAAGCTACTATGAAAATGGCTATAAAGATAGAAATTTTATTTTTCATAAATTTCGTCCAAAATTTCTCTTATCTCGTCGCTTATTTGCGGATTTTTATGCGCATATTTTTTCCACCAAATTTTTAAATTTGACCTAAAGTCCTCTTTGTTTTGTAACACGCTCTTGCCGCCGTCATTTTGTGAGGCTTGCCAAAGCTCGTTTTGTATCTTCTCTTTTGCCTCTTTGTGCTCTAAATTTGCCACACTAAAAGGGGCTGAGAGGCTAAAATTTATAGTTGAAAATGGCTTTGGAAGTATCATCTTATCCCAGCTTTTAAACTCCCAAAACGAGTTTGCTTCGAAATTTAGAGCATAAATTTCGCAAGATGACTTTTGTGCGATCACCGCAGCTCCATCCGCTACGCTGTGTCTTGGTCCGCGTGGGCCATCTGGCGTGATGATGACGTCGTGACCTTGTTTTATCTCTCTTAGGGCCTCTATAAGCGCCCTTGCGCCGCCTTTTGAGCTGCTGCCTCTAATGGTACCGATGCCAAAAAATTTGATTATTTTAGTGATGAGCTCGCCGTCTTTGTGATCGCTTATTATCACCTTACCTTGTTTTCTGTTTTGGCTGCTCCACCAGCGTCTGTAAGCAAAGCTCATAAAGCTAAGTCTGCCGTGCCAAAAGACGACGACGCAGCCATTTTGTGGTAAGAAATTTGGAGTGTAGCTTTTTTTGCAGGTTAGAAAAATGAGCCACATCAAAATGTATATGAAAAAGACGCCAACATTTAGGGCGACCTTTTCAAGGGTGTTTTTAAATTTGCAGCTCGCCATACAAAACCATTCGTTTTGGGTTTGTGATCTTTACTTTTTGCGTAGTGCCAAGAAGCTCTTCGCTGCCATCAACTTGAACTAAAAAGTTGTTAAAACTTCGCCCCGCAACGCCGCCATTTGCCCTTAGCTCTTCAAAATATACATCAAAAATTTTATCTTTTTGTGCCGCCACGATCTCGTCTAAAATTTCGCTGTGGCGATTTTGCAGGCGTGTTAGCCTTTCTGAAGCGGTTTTATCATCTATTTGATTTGTAAAAGTAGCTGCTTTTGTAAGCGGACGAGGCGAATACTTAAAGCTAAAAATTTGCTCAAATCTAACTTGCTCAAGCACGTCCATCGTATCTTCAAATTCATTGTCGCTCTCGCCTGGAAATGCGACGATGATATCAGTTGAGATGCTTACGTCCGGGCACATCTTTCTAAGTTTTAGTGCGCGGTCTAAAAACCACTCTTTTGTGTATCCGCGCTTCATCTCGCGCAAAACTTTGGTGTTTCCGCTTTGAAGTGGCATGTGCATCGACTTGCAAATTTTTGGGTTATTTGTGAAAATTTCAAGAAATTTATCATCCATATGAAGTGGGTGTGGGCTTGTAAATCTTATCCTCTCAACGCCCTCTATCTCGCTTATCTTCACTAACAGGTCGCTAAAATCGATATTTTCTTGCGCGCCTGAAAATCTTTTGCCGTAGTTATTGACATTTTGCCCTAGTAAAAATATCTCTTTTGCGCCGGTGCTTGCAGCCTTTTCTGCCTCTTTTAAGATGAGGCTTGAGGGGATAGAAATTTCATCGCCTCTGGTGTGTGGGACGATGCAGTAGGTGCATTTTTTATCGCAGCCGATCGAGATGTTGATGTGGCTTTTGTATGGCGAGCCTCTAAATTCGCCAAATGCATATTCGCTCTCGTCGTGGTTGATATCGGTTGAGATAAATTTAGGCGTATTTACCGCCTTTGTGATCTTGCTAACATTTCTTGCGCCAAGGACAAAATCAACATAAGGTGCGCGCTTGAAAATTTCACTACCCAAATGGCTTGCAGTGCAGCCGCAAACGCCTATCTTTGCACCTCTTTTTTTGGCTTTTTCAAAGGCTCCGACCTCGCTAAAGAGCTTATGAACTGGCTTTTCTCGAACCGAGCAGGTATTTATAAGGATTAAATCAGCTTCTTCGATGTTTTGTGTTAAGGAGTAGTCTTCTTTTTGTGAGAGCTCGGCTATGATATGCTCGCTGTCACGAACATTCATAGCACAACCTAGAGTTTGGATAAAGAGTTTTTTACTCATTAAAGTATATGCACTTCATACATATAATCGCTATCATCAAGTCCGTATTTCACGGTTCTGTGATAAACGCTTAGCCCTTTTTCTTCAAAGTGCTCGACTAAGGCGATTAGTTGTTTGTGCGTGTTTTCTTTATCAAAATAGAAAATTTTCTGACCCTCTTTTTCGACAGCTGCCTCTATCTTTTCTAGTGAAATCGTTTTTGGTTTTGCGTCTAATTCGGCTCTTGCAAGTTTTAGCTCCATTTTTAATCCTTTCAAAATCTTAAATTTTAATCGGTCAATATACCCAAATCATCATAAAAAAAGGATTAAATAAAAGTTAATAACAAGCTTAAAGTTATTAAAAGTATGGCTTATGTATAATTTCAAAACTTCACGAAAAATCCCCGAAATTTATCGTCACAATGGAGAAAAAATGGAAAGAATTTCAGATATCATCGAGTCAATTGCAAATGAGAAAAATTTAGAGATGGAAGATGTAAAAGAGCGCGTCATAAGAGCCTTGATAAACACTGCAAAAAGGGTTTATGGAGAAAACTATGAGTATGACGTGAGCATCGATGCTAATAAAAATTTAAAGCTTTATCAAAAAATTTCAATCGTAGCAAACGACGATGAGAGGCTTGCTGAAGACAATGAGCACTTTTTAAGCTTAAAAGAGGCTAAAAAGATAGATAGTGGCGTAGAGATCGGCGATGAGCTCACTTACGAGCTAAGCCTTGATAACCTTGGCAGAACCGCAGCTCAAACGCTTCACAAAGAGCTTGAGTATCACATCCAGCGCCTAGTAGAAGAGAAAATTTTACAAAAATATAATGAGATGAGCGGTCACATGGTCTTTGGACCAGTTGTCAGAGTCGATAACGATGAAAACACATTTATTGAGATAGACGAGCTTCGTGCCATCTTACCACGAAAAAATCGCATAAAAGGCGAGAAATTTAGAGTGGGCGATGTGGTAAAAGCGGTCATTAGAAAAGTTTTTACAGATAAAAATTTAGGCATAAAGGTCGAGCTTTCAAGGACTTCACCTAAATTTCTTGAAGCGCTGCTAACTTCAGAGGTGCCTGAGATAAAAGATGGCGGCATCATCATCCAAGGAAGTGCGAGGATTCCTGGAGAAAGGGCTAAAGTAGCACTCATCTCAACCACTCCAAACATCGATCCAGTCGGCGCAACTGTCGGCACAAAGGGCGTTAGGATAAATGCTGTAAGCAAAGAGCTTCATGGTGAGAGCATCGATGCGATTGAATACACCACTGAGCCAGCGATCTTGGTAGCTCGCGCTATGGCACCTGCTATCATCACATCTGTAAAGATCGAAGAAAACAAGGCGATCGTGACACTTGCGAGCGAGCAAAAAAGCAAGGCGATCGGTAAAAATGGCATAAATATCCGCCTTGCAAGCATGCTAACTGGCTATGAGATCGAGCTAAATGAGCTTGGCTCAAAAACTAGCAGCAACGGCGAAAATGGCGAAATGGTTAAAGATCTAAAAGCACTCTTTGGTGATAACTAATGAAATTTCAAATAAGAAAAGCAACGAGAGCTGATATAGACGTGATCTGCGAGCTTGTAAGAGAGCTTGCGAGCTATGAAAAGATGAGCGATCAAGTCACTTTTACAAATGAAATTTTTGCAGACTCCATCTTTAATAAAAATCACGCAAAAGCCCTTATCTGCGAGAGTGAGGGCAGGGCGATAGGATATGCTATCTATTTTTACACATTTTCTACATTTTTAGGGCTTGGCGGAATGTACCTTGAGGACATCTACGTCAAAAAAGAGTTTAGAAATCAAGGCATCGGCAAGGCATTTTTTAAATTTCTAGCTCAAATTTGCAAGGATGAAAATTTAAAAAGGCTTGAGTGGTGCTGCCTAAACTGGAATGAGCCAAGTATCAAATTTTATGAGAGCATGGATGCTAAAAATCAATCTCTTGAGTGGAGAACCTACCGCTTAGACGGCAAAAATTTAGAAAATTTATTAAATTTATAGCTTATTTTAAAAGAATGATAGTTGGCTAAAAGCTCAAATTTGCTTTGAAATTTGAGCTCGCGAATTATTAAAATTTATATGTATATCCCATATAAAGACCGACATTTGTCTCTTTTATTTTTGCATTGTTATATTTTGTTATAGAGCTATATTTTGTTCTATCAGCTTTTAAACCAAACTCAACCGCATTGTTTTCGTTGATAGAGTACTCAGCACCAATTCTTGCACCTAGCATCCAGCCATTTATACTAGCTTTTTCAGAGCCATCATAAATATCAAATACATCCATTTTGAGCTTTGAGTAGCCAGTGTAGCCACCAAGAACTAGTTTAAGATCTTTTGCTACGCTTGGAGTGTAGTCAGCTCCTACTATAAATTTATGTGTTTTCCATTTTACTATTGTGCCATCTTCGTTGCCAAGTGACTTTTTAGCTTGAAAGTCATATATGTAAGCTCCATAAACTCTAGCTACATCAAAGTCATAACCAGCTTTTATGCCAAGACCTGGTTGTGCTTTTTTGACTTTTGATGTGCCTTTGTCGCTTAAGTTTGATCCAAAAGAGTAGTCTCCCTCAACTCCAACAAACGCTCCTTGCGCTAAAGCAGCGGCACTAGCTAGGCTTAAACCTAAAGTAACCTTTAAAACTACATTTTTCATTTTTACTCCTTATTTAAAAAATGTTACACGGTTATTTTAGGTTTTCTTATATTAAATAAAGTTTAAATATTCAATGAAATTAATAAAAAACATAAAATAATTCAATTGTTTTCTTATCAGAATAAAATTTATAAAATCACTCAAAAAGAAGGAGTGTAAAGTGGCTAAGATGACAAAACGTGATATGGCTTATCATTTAGACGTTGATGTCGCAACGCTTTACAACTGGCGAAAACACAAGCCAAACCTTTATCGTATCGTGATGCTTGGGTTTAAATTTGATGAGCTTATCGAGCAGAGCAAAAAAACTTGTAATGAACTTTGTGAATATGAAAATTTGATCAATCAAGATATAGAAAAATTTAGTAAGTGATTTATAAATTTAAAGTGAGATGACGTAAATTTTTAAAAGGTGGTTAGCCCACCTTTTGTTATTTTATCGGAGTTAGTTCTGTATCTTTATGGCTTAGTTTTATTTCCTCGCCTTTTATACATCTTGGGTTTAGCGTTTCTAGTGTTGCTAAGAATTCTGTCGCATTTTCGTCACCTATCTCTCCATATTTTTGTTCACCGTAATAATAAGGTGTCCCTTTTGCTATGCTATTTTTTATAACCTTGTAATCGTCTGATTCTTTTTCGTTAAATTTTTCTAGATCAACTTTTGTATCTTTATCGACTATCAGATAGCCTTTTCCATTTTCTTCTAGTCTTGATTGGTCCTTTATATAGTCGTATTTGGTCGTATAGCTTACCCTTTTATAGACTTTCACTTCACCTTTAAAGTGCTTGATACTACCCATATCAGCTTTGCAAATTTCAGCCAAAGTTGTTGGCTCACCACATCCAGTTAGAGCAAGAGCAAGTGTTGCTGTAATGCCTAAAAAAACGACTTTTGTTTTCATATTTTTCCTTTTTGTATAAGTTAGAAATTTGGATTTTACAAAAAAAAAAAAA
>NZ_CABPTV010000004.1:265996-302020 GCF_902460535.1 Campylobacter concisus
ATTTTAAAAAAAAAAAAAAAAAAAAATAAAACTGAAAAATTTAAATTAGTATAACTATGAAAGATTTATTGAGAAATTTAATGCAAAAAAGAAATTTGAGCTCAAAGCAAGCGCTTCAAGCTCAGTTAAATTTACTCGTTTAGGATAGAGAGAAGCTCTTTGTTATCTTTTGTTTTTAGCATTTTTGCGTATAAGAATTTAAGCGCTTCAACATCGTCCATTGTAGCTATCGCAGAGCGAATAGCCCAAATTTTTTGAAGCTCATCAGGCTTTTGAAGTAGCTCTTCTTTTCTGGTGCCTGATTTTAGCACGTTGATAGCTGGGTAAATTCTGCGGTCTGAGATGTTGCGGTCAAGCACGATCTCGCTGTTTCCAGTGCCTTTAAACTCTTCAAATATCACTTCGTCCATACGTGAGCCAGTGTCGATTAGTGCGGTTGCGATGATGGTTAGCGAGCCGCCGTGCTCGATGTTCCTAGCTGCGCCAAAGAAGCGTTTTGGCTTGTGAAGTGCGTTTGCATCCACGCCGCCTGTTAGCACCTTGCCGCTTGGTGGGGTCACTGTGTTGTAGGCGCGTGCTAGACGGGTTATACTATCAAGCAAGATGATGACGTCTTTACCCATCTCAACTAGACGTTTTGCTTTTTCGATGACTAGCTCTGCTACGCGGACGTGATTAAGCGCTGGCAGGTCAAATGTCGAGCTAAATACCTCGCCTTTTACGCAGCGCTGCATATCTGTAACCTCTTCTGGTCTTTCATCGACTAGAAGCACCATGAGCTGGGCTTCTGGGTGGTTTTTAGCGATGCCGTGAGCTAGCTCTTTCATAAGCTCTGTTTTACCACTTCTTGGAGGTGCGACGATGAGGCCACGCTGACCCTTGCCAATAGGCGTGAAAAGATCAAGCACACGGCCCGTTAGCTTCATCGGATCATACTCTAAATTTAGCTTTTCGGTTGGGAAAAGTGGGGTTAAGTTGTCAAAGAGTGGTCTCTCTTTTGCGTCTGCTAGAGGCATATAATTTACCGCTTCGATCTTTAAAAGAGCGTAGTATTTCTCCTGATCTTTTGGCTCTCTAACTTGTCCTGTGATGATGTCGCCCACACGAAGTGCAAATTTGCGGATCTGTGAGTTTGAAACATAAGCGTCGTTTGAGCTGTCGCTTAAATTTGCATCAACAGCCCTTAAAAAGCCGTAACCCTCGTTTGTGATCTCTAAAATTCCAGTAAATAGTATAAAGCCGCCTTGTTTTGTCTGGGTTTTTAGTATCTCAAATATCAAATCCTGCCTGCGAAATTCGCGTGGATTTTCGACGCCAACGCCATTTGCGATCTGCACTAGCTCGTCTAAGCTAAGCGTTCTTAGCTCTTCGATCTTGTGTCCGTCAACTGGTACGTGGGTTCTTGATGTTTGATGTTTTTTTGTAGTTTTGGTGTTTTGAGCAGCACTTTGCTCGGTTTGGTTATTATTTTCCATTTTTCCTCTTTAAATGCGGGGATAAGATTGCAGAATTTCTAAGTTTCAAAAGTTTTTTGAAAGTTTTGGCATTTTATAAAAATAAAACTTTGTTGTCAAGAAATGCCACAACCAAAGTCGCTAAAATAGGCAAATTTGCAGGCTGAGTGACATGCAAATTTAAATTTAATGCTCGCTTTTTAGCCCAGCACCACACATCGAGATGATGCTTTTGCCCTCTATCTTGTGCGATTTTGCGTAGCTTGCGTAGGCGGCGTAGATGGCTGCTGTGGTGTGCTCGACGTAAAAGCCGCGGCTTGCTAGGAAATTTCTAGCTGGCATGATCTCATCTTCTTTTATCGTGATCACCTCGCGCTCGCCAGCGTAGTTGCTAGCTAAAATTTCGGCGCCACGAGCAGGTTTTGCGATCGCTATGCCCTCAGCCAAAGTTGGCTTAGCTTTTATCGCAACTGGCTCGCTTATCGCCCCAAGAAACGGCGCGCAATTTTCACTTTGAACGATGAAAATTTTAGGTAGTTTTTTGATCACTCCAGCCTCATATAGCTCATTTAGCGCTATCTCGCAGCCCATTAGCAAGGTGCCGTTGCCAACTGGCAAAAAGAGATTTTCAGGTACAAATCCAAGCTGCTCGTAAATTTCATATATATATGTTTTAGTGCCTTGGTAAAAAAGTGGGTTAAATACGTGGTTTGCGTAAAATATGCCCTCATCTTTTGCTCTTTTTCTGCAAGCATCTGCCGTCTCGTCGCGCGTGCCGTCAAAGACAACCGCCTTTGCGCCGTAGTACTCGAGCATCTTTATTTTTTTCTCGCTTGTGCCTTTTGGGACGTAAATTTCACACTCTATCCCAGCTCTAGCAGCGTATGCAGCGACCGAGTTTCCAGCGTTTCCGCTGCTATCTTGCAAGATCTTTTTGATGCCATGAGTTTTGCAAAACCAAATAAGCATCACCGCACCTCTATCCTTAAAGGAGAGCGTTGGCATCGCGTAGTCCATTTTAAGATAGAGTGAGTCATCAAATTTTACGCTCTTTGTTAGCCCTTCGCCAAGGCTGATATCGTGCCAGAGCTCATTTTTGATAGGAAAAAATTCGCGGTATCTAAATAGGCTAAACTCGTGCTGGTCGATCAAATTTAGATCAAATTTGGCCGATTTAAACTCTAGATCATAAAGCCCACCGCACTCGCACGTAAATATCGCTCTTTCAAATTCTGCGCTCTTGCCGCACTTTGAGCAGATAAATTTAGGCATTTTCGCTCCTTTTAAAATTTTCTATCAAGTATCGCTGTGGCTTCGATCTCTAGCAGGCAGCCAAAGTGAAGTTTGTTTGTTGGCACTACGACACGAGCTGGCTTGTGCTCGCCAAAAAATAGCGCATACTCGTCATCTATCTCGTCCCAAAAGTCGATATCTGGCGTATAGATACGGCACATCAAGATGTCATTTCTTGTTGCATTTGCTAGCTTTAGCACGTTGTCAAGGTTTTTTAAAGCTTGCCTTGTTTGCGCCTTTAGCCCCTCTGGAATATGCCTAGTCTCTGGGTCCATGCTAAGCTGACCTGAGATGTAGAGGATGCCGTTGTGCTCGGTCGCCAAAGAGTAGTGAGCCTTTTTCTTTTTTGAAATTTCGGTCTCATAAATTTTCATATTTTCTCCTTAAAAATTTAAAGGATTATAGATAAAAAATTATTATTACCACTTAAATTTCAAAAATTTTCATAAAAAATTATATTTTTTCTTATCGAAAATTTAAAAATATTTTGGCTAAACTTAAACAAAAACAAAAGGCGCCTTATGCACCATATATTAAAGGCATTTATCCCAACGGCAAATTTGATCCAAAAAAGCTCGCCATTTGCCTGCGAAGTCGTGCTGCACGATCTCTCAAACCCGCAGCGCTCAGTCGTCTATGTAGCTGGCGACGTCACTGGCAGAAAGGTCGGACAAAGTTTTGACCACCTTGTAAGCGAGGTCTTAAACAGTAAAAATTTCAAAGACGACTACGTGGCAAACTACTTTTTCACAAAGGACGAAAAGCTAGTGAAGTCCTCAACCGCCTTTATCAGAGATGAAACAGGCGATATCATAGGGGCGATATGCGTAAATGTCGATGCGAGCGTGGCAAAGAGCCTTTTTGAAGTGACTGGGAATTTCTTAAAAACGAGTGAAAATGAGAATGAGGGCGAGCAAAACGACGACGTGATGCAGATAGTTTTAAATTTGATCGACAAGATCATCGCCAAAAACGAGGGCAAAAAGCTTAAAAAAGAGCAAAAGCTAGAACTCGTTGGCTTTATGAATGAAAAGGGCATTTTTAACATCAAGGGCGCTATCGAGATCGTAGCAGCCAAGCTAAATGTCTCAAAGATCACGATATATGGCTATTTAGACCAGCTTAAAAAGAAGCGTCCGTGAAGTGTAGGTGCTCTCACTGCAAGCAAAGCTTTGACGAAAGCGCGATGATAGAGGCTAAGGGCGGGCTTAAGTTTTGTTGCGCTGGCTGCAAGGGCGTATATGAAATTTTAAATGAAAGCGGCTTTGGCGAGTTTTACGAGAGGCTTGGCAAAAACACGCTAAACCCTGCAAAAAACGGCGCAAATATCAAAAATTTAGCAGCAAATTTTAGTGAGCTGGTGACAAAAGAGGGCGAGTTTTCTAAAATTTCACTTCTGATTGATGGTATCACCTGCTCGGCGTGCATCTGGCTACTTGAAAAGGCACTTTTTAGCCTACCTGGCATCTTGGAGGTAAATATCAACTCGCTTAGCCAAAAGGCGGTTATCGTTTACGATGAGCAAGAGCTTTTAGTGGAGCAAATAATTGAGAAAATTTACGCCGTTGGCTACACTCCAAAGGCCTACGCGGCGAGCCAAAAAGAGGACGAACTAGTCAAAAAAAGGCGAAATTTCTACGCAAAAGCGCTTGTTGGCGTCTTTGCTACGATGAATATCATGTGGCTGGCGATCGCGCAGTATGGCGGCTACTTTAGCGGTATCAGAAGCGACGTGAAGGACCTACTAAGCTTTGCGCAGTTTGTGCTGGCAACGCCTGTGCTTTTCTACACTGGCAGCGAGTTTTTCAAGGGGGCGAAGATCGCCATTAAAAACGCCTCGCCAAATATGGACCTGCTCGTAATCACGGGGGCTAGCATAACATATATCTACTCGATTTTTGCGATGTTTACAAGAAGCGGCGAGAGCTATTTTGACTCGGTAGCGATGATCATAACCTTTGTTTTTATCGGTAAATTTTTAGAAATTTTAGGCAAGAAAAAGGCGCTTGAAACATCAAATTTCTTAAGCGATATGCTACTTGCAAAGATCTGCGTTTTAGAGAATGGCAAGGACATTTTAAAAGAGCCAAAGGATGTAAATTTAGGCGAAAAGATCGTGCTTAGATCAGGCGAGAGGGCACTGCTTGATGGGGTAGTGCTTAGCGGTGAGGCGAGCGTGGATAGCTCAAGCTTAACAGGTGAGAGCTTGCCACTTGTAATAAGCTGCGGGGCTGAAGTAAAAAGTGGCGTCGTCTGTCTAAACGGACAGATCGTATATGAAGCAAGGCAAATTTTTAAAAACTCGTATCTCAATCAACTAATAAATTTACTCCAAAACGCAGAGCTAAAAAAGCCAAATATCGAGCTAGCAGTCAATAAAATAGCCTCGAAATTCTCTCTTAGTGTGCTTACTCTGGCGTTTTTTACATTTTGGTTTTGGTACTTTAAATTTAGCTTTTCAGAAGCGATCGTCACAGCTGTGAGCGTCATAGTCATCGCTTGCCCTTGCGCACTAGCCCTTGCCACGCCAGTTAGCAGCGTTTGCGCCCTTGGGGTTGCCTTTAAAAACAAGGTGCTTTTTAAGGAGGCTAAATTTTTTGAAAGCCTTGCAAAGTGCGACGTGGCGGTCTTTGACAAGACTGGTACGCTTACAAAGGCTAAATTTGAAGTGAGCGAGTTTTTTATAAAAGATGGTGTGAGTATTGATAAAATTTACTCGCTTTGCCTCATCTCAAACCACCAAATAAGCGTGGCGGTGGCCGAGTTTTTAAAGCAAAAAGGCGCAAAAAAAGTTGAGCTTGAAAATGCAAATTTAAGCGTAGCAAAGGGAGTTAGCGCTGATATTGCAGGCGAACGTTTTGTGGCTGGAAGTAGGCGCTTTTTGGCTGAAAATGGGGTGAAATTTGATGAGAGCGAAGAAAATGTGAGCTTTTTTGTAGCCAAGCAGGGCGAGCTGGTGGCTAAATTTTACCTAAAAGATAGCGTAAAGCCCGAAGCAAAGGCGCTTATAGAGGAGCTAAAGAGCGCTGGTATGAAGGTGTGCATCCTAAGTGGCGACGTGCAAAATGTTGTAAAAAACGTGGCAGACGAGCTTGGTGTGAGCGAATTTGGAGCAGGGATGCTGCCTGATGAAAAGGCTAAATTTATAGCTGGGCTTAAGCAGCAGGGCAAAAAGGTGCTGATGGTTGGAGACGGCATAAACGACGCAGCTGCGCTAAGCCTTGCCCACGTGGCTATTTGCATGGGAAGTGGTGCGGCGGTGAGCTTAGAAAAAAGCGATGTGGTGCTACTTGATGATAGCCTTCAAAGCCTTGCAAAAGCGGTGAAAATTTCAAAATTTACCTATAAAACGATAAAGCAAAATTTACTCTTTTGCCTACTTTATAACGCCCTTAGCCTGCCATTTGCTGTCTGTGGCTACGTCATGCCGCTATTTGCCGCACTTTTCATGTCGGCAAGCTCGCTTAGCGTCATACTAAACTCGCTTTTTATAGTTAGAAAATTTAAGGATAAATAGTGGATACAACGACTCTTGCGATGCTTGTTTTGGTCTCTGTTTTGATGGGGGCAGCCCTGCTTTTTGGCGTGCTTTGGGGGATAAAAAATAGGCAGTTTGAAGACTACCGCAAATTTTTAGACGGAGCAAATTTAGATGGCGAAGACGCGCTAAATGAAGCCTATCAGCTAGAAATTCGCAAAAAAGAGGCGCTAAAAAAGAGGCTAGAAGCTAGCAAAAACGAGCATGAAAGCAAGGGTGAGCATGATGAGGCCGACAAAAAACTCTAAAATTTTCCAAGAGATGGGCCTTGCAAAGATGGGCGCTAAAAACCTAGCCAGATAGCCAAGTGCAAAGAAAAAGCAAAATGAGGCAAGGCTAGCTCCCACGCCAAATATCAAATTTTCATCTTTAAATTTAGTAGAAACCGAGCCTATTAGGATCATCGTGTCAAGATAGACGTGAGGATTTAGCCAAGTAAATGCGAGCGTTAACAGGATGTTTTTCTTTAAATTTGATCTGGCATAATCGCTGCTGGTATCCATGCTAAGGTCCTTAAAAAAGCACGAGTGAAAGCTCTTTAGCGCGTAAAATAGCAAAAATAAAAAGCCACCATATAGGGCTATTTGCTTGATGATGGGGAAGTTTTGCACGAGGCTACCAAGTCCAAAAACTCCTGCAAAGATCAAGACAGCGTCGCTAATAGCGCAAATAAGACAGATGATAAAGATATTTTCTCTTTTGATGCCTTGTTTTAGCACAAATGCGTTTTGCGCGCCAATGGCTAAAATGAGCGATAAAGAGGTGAAAAATCCAGATACAAATGCTTGCAAATTTATCCTTTTCGCTAAAGTTTGGCTTAAATTTAGCAAAATTTAACTTTATCATAACCATAAATTTATGCCTTTTTTTATAAAATCAGCAAATTAAAATTGCAAAAAGGAAAGCAGTTGCAAGCACTAGCCCTAAAATATCGACCAAAAAATTTTGACGAGCTCATCGGACAAGAAGCCGTAAGCAAGAGCCTAACCCACGCACTTGATGAGAACAGAGTGAGCCATGCTTATTTGTTTTCAGGCCTTAGGGGAAGCGGCAAGACATCGAGTGCTAGGATATTTGCAAAGGCTTTGGTCTGCGAGAAAGGGCCAACTTCTAGGCCTTGTGAGGTCTGCGCGCAGTGCGTGATGGCAAACGAGTCGCGCCACATGGACATCATCGAGATGGACGCAGCCAGCCACAGAAAGATCGACGATATAAGGGAGCTCATCGAGCAGACAAAGTACGCTCCTACGGCTGCTAGATATAAAATTTTCATCATCGACGAAGTGCATATGCTAACAAAAGAGGCGTTTAATGCGCTCTTAAAGACGCTTGAAGAGCCGCCAAGCTACGTTAAATTTATCTTAGCAACTACCGACCCTTTGAAGCTGCCAACAACGGTGCTTTCAAGGACGCAGCATTTTAGATTTAAACAAATAAGCAGATATGAGATCGTAAAACACCTTGAATTTATCCTTAGCAAAGAGGGCGTGAGTTACGAGAGAGAGGCGCTTGAGATACTAGCTAGAAGTGGCGGCGGCTCGCTAAGAGATACACTAACACTGCTTGATCAAGCTATCATTTATGGCGCTGGCAATATCACAAAATCAAGCGTGGCAGCGATGCTCGGACTTCTTGATCCAAGTAGGATCGAGCAGATCATCGAGCACGTTGCAAATGCCGATAAAAACGCCATTAGGGTGCTAGTAACCGAGCTTGAGACCTATGAGCCAGAGATGATCATAGATGAAATTTTGGCAAATTTAAAGCAGAGATTTTTAGACAACGACCCAAAATTTTCACTTCTTATATATGAGAGATTTTTTAGGATTTTGGCGCAGGCAAAGTCGATGCTAAGCGTATCAAGCGACAATGGTTTTGTGCTGATGCTTATGCTTTTTATGATGATAGAGGCGCTAAATTTACAAGATATCGATGAAGCCATAAAGCTTGCTAAGAACGAGTCTAGCGTGGCTGTGATTGAGCCAAAAGCTGGCGTGAGTGAGCAAATTTTAGCCATAAAAGAGGCACCAAAGTCGCCCTACGAGCAGTTTGTGGCAAAAATTTATGATAGAAGCTTTGAGCTTGGAGAAATTTTTAAAAATCACATAAGTTTTAGCTTTTTAAATGAAAATGAGCTTGGCTTAGTCGTCAATGCAACTGGCGACGAGCTGGCATTTTTCAAAAAAAGCTGGGGCGTAATGCATGAAATTTTACATACAATTTTTGGTAAAAAAATCAAGATCGTAAATGCCAAAACACAAATTCCTGCCGCAAAGCCAGAGCCTCAAACTCCGCCACAAGAGCCACAGGATAAATATAGCTACCTTGACGAGGAGATCGCTAAGATAAAGGCTAGACAGCAAGACGAGCAAAAAGATGAGCCAGCAAGCAAGCCAGTCGTAGTGCCTGAAACTAAGGTAAATACGCTATCTCAGCCGCAAAATGACTTTGCAAAAGAGCTGATGTCGCTAAGTCAGAGCAAGAGCCCAGAGGAGCTTAAAAAGCAAAGAGAAGAGGGTGTGATAAAAGAGGCAAATAGGCTCTTTGGACAGCCTGAAGTGCAAAATAGCTAGGAATTTGGCTGTTTTGTAAATTTGCTTGATTTAGCGCTTTAAATTTGACTTTTTTGGTCTAAATTTCTAAACGAAAGTGGTCAAATTTAGTTTTTTTAATAAATTTATCTGCGGTGGCAATATTGGCTAAATAAAATCCTAAATTTATATTGCAATTTTAAAAGAGCTAGGGTTTGTTAAATTTGACTTTTTAATAAGGCGGATAAATTTAAAATTTTAGCAATTTTGCCCCTTGTCAACAAAATCAAACTTAGCTTAAATTTTTACCGCTATATTAAATTTGGAGTTTCAAATTTATCTGCTATGATTATTTTTATGTATAAACTTAAATTTCTAAATTTGCATGAACTTAGGCTTATTAAATTTAACCTTTCTAAAGCAAAATTTCTAAATAAAATTAGTCAAATTTAGCTTGTTGTTTTGTTTTGATACTTAAATTTAAAGCCAAAATTTATCTGCTATGACCATTTTTGTTAGGCAAAATCTCTAAACTAAAAAACAAATTTACAATGGCTATGGCTTGTTAATTTTTAAATTTATCCTTTTGAACAAAATTTCTAAACAAAAGTAGCCAAACTTTAGATAGGTGTTTTTGTTTTTATGTTTAAAGCTTGAAGTCTTAAATTTATCCGCCATGGCTTTTTTGGATATGGGCTTAAATTTCTAAATTCGCATGAGTTTGGGCTTATTAAATTTAAAATTTATTCTTGTGCGTAAAGCTAAATTTAGCTCAAAATTTAACTATATAGATTTTATATTTAAAAAAATCTCCAAGCCCAAAAAAGCTTGGAGATTGCGTTTTAGCAAGAGAAGCAGGTCTTAAACTCATAAGCGGTTGGACGTGCTTCGTAAGGCCAAACTTGAGTTTCAAATTTCATGTGCTGATAAGTGTCGATGAAAAGATCGCTCATTATCGGTTTTAGATATTCGTTATCGCGGATAAGCGCTTCAAGGCTGCCACGAAGTGTGTGTGGGAGCTGCTCTATGCCGCGCTCTCTGATCTCATCGAGGTGAAGTTTAAATAAATTTTCATCCATCGGACCAACTGGCTCGTATTTGTGTTTAACGCCGTCAAGGCCTGCCATTAGCATCGCTGAGAAGGCTAGATAAGGGTTTGCCGTGCTATCAGGGAATCTCATCTCAGCTCTAACTGACTTCTCACCAGCGCCATAAGGTATGCGGATGCTCGCTGAGCGGTTTTGGCTAGAGTATGTGAGGATGGATGGCGCTTCAAAGCCTGGGATTAGGCGTTTGTAGCTGTTTGTGCTTGGGTTTGTGAAAGCTGCGACACTTCTTGCGTGTTTTAAAACGCCGCCGATGTAGTGTCTAGCAAAGTCACTTAAATTTGCGTAGTTGCCCTCTTTGTAGAATAAATTTTTGCCGTCTTTCCAGACTGATTGATGCACGTGCATGCCGCTGCCGTTGTCGCCATAAAGCGGTTTTGGCATAAATGTAACTGTTTTGCCGTTTAGGTGAGCAACCATGCGAACGACATATTTGTAAATTTGAACATTGTCAGCAGCCTCGACTAAGTTGCCAAATTTCACGCCGATCTCGCCTTGACCTTGTGCGACTTCATGGTGTCCTAAAAATACTTCAAGGCCAACTTGCTCTAAAACTTGCATCATTTCAGCTCTTAGATCGACCATGCTGTCGATTGGTTGAGTCATCAAGTAACCGCCTTTTCTGCGTGGGCGGTGACCTGTGTTGTAGCTATCTTTGAAGTCCGCAGCGTCGTTCCACTCGCCTTCTTCGCTATCTACTTGATACATCGCGCAGTTTGGGCTGTCGATGATCTTGACGTTGTCAAATACAAAAAATTCATTCTCAGGGCCAAAATATGCCTCGTCGCCAAGTCCGCTATCTTTTACATATTGCATAGCTCTTTTTGCGATCGAGCGAGGGCATTTTTCATAAATTTGACCTTTGTAGATGTCGTAGATATCGCAGAAAACAACGACTGTGATGTCAGAGGTGAATGGGTCCAAAAACGCAGATGTCGCTTCTGGCTTCATTATCATATCGCTCTTGTCGATTGGCTGCCAGCCGTTCATCGAGCTAGCGTCCATCGGGATGCCGTTTGTGAAATTCTCTTTTGTAACAGCTTTTATGTTGTAGCTTATGCTGTGCCAAGCGCCGTTTAGATCGGTAAATCTAAAATCTACAAATTTAACTTCATTTTCTTTGCAAAAATCAAAAAAATGATCGATGTTTTGGACAAATTTTCCCATTTTTTATCTCCTTCTGGTTTTTAATTTTCGTATTGTATCACAAAATTTTATATTTAAGATTATCTTTATATTTTATTTTACCCCAAACTAAAATTTTACTAATTCTCTATCTCTATTTTTAAATATCGCACACTTTGAATATCCCAAATTTCTAGCTATCTGCTCGCAAATTTCGCCGTTTTTACCGATATCTTCTTTGGCATGAGCGTCTGAGCCAAAGGTGATAGTGATGTCATTTTCGGCGATTAGCTCTAGTAAATTTACGCTTGGATATTGCTCACCGATAGGCTTTCTAAAGCCAGCTGCGTTTATCTCAACTACCAAATTTGCCTCTTTTATCGCTTTTATCGCGTTTTTGGCTAGGATCCTGACATCTTTTTTGGGTAAAAATTTAAATAGTTTTAAAAGATCGATGTGCCCCATGATGTCAAATTTACCAAGCCTAGCTGATCTTTCTATGTAGTCAAAATACTCCTGCCAAATTTGATCCAAGTCTTTGCCTTTGTAGCCACCGATAAATTCAGGGTTGTCAAACGCCCAGCCGTTAAAAAAATGCACAGAGCCTATTAGATAATCAACCTTTCTAGCAAAAACTCGCTCGTCCATAAAGCCATCTAAAAAGTCCATCTCATAGCCAAGTAAAATTTCTATCTCGCCGCTAAATTCATCTCTTAAACGTAAAATTTCGTCTTCGTAGCTTTGCATCTCCTCAAATTTCATCCTATAAGCTTCATCGTAGTTCATCGGCGCGTGATCGCTAAAGCCAAAGTATTTTGTGCCAGCTTTTATGGCGCATCTCACAAATTCTAGCGGTTCGCCAACTGCGTGGTTGCAAAGAGGTGTGTGGTTGTGAAGATCGACGGTCATTTTTAGCCTTTTAAAGTCGTTTATTTTTCAAAAATGCTACCTAAAATTTGATAAATTTAAAGATAAACGCATACTTTTTAAACTTTCTTTTTATTTAAATCCTATATAATCAAGGCAAATTTTATTAGGAGCTTTTATGACCCAAGAGGAACTTGACGCGCTTATGGCAGGCGGATTAGAGGATGATTTAGGTGATACTAAAGATGCCAGCCAAGAGGTCGCGGACGTCAAAGAGGAAACAGACGAGGTAGCAGAAGTTGCAGAGGCAATGAGTGCTAAAGCAGATGAGCCACAAGCAAAGTCAGAGAGTAGCTCAAAACAGAGCGAAAACTACAGAGTGAGTGCAGACGGCGTTTGGCCACCACCACCACCGACTGAAGACCATAAAATGGTGCATCAGCTTGACGATGTGACAAGAGATAGCGAAGAGAAAGCTACTCAGATGTTTGACAAGCTTGAGACGATAAATAACTTTTTTATGGACGCTGAGAGCGACTCAAATAGCCTAAAAGACGCAATAAACTCAAACGTTGAGCTATTTACGACGCTAAGTGAGAAATTTCCAAATATTGCCGCATTTAGCGAAGCTTTAGAGAAAAACAACTCGCTTCTTGGCACGATCGATAATATCATCTCAAATTTACAAATGGGACAAGACGAGATCATGATGGCTATGGATATGATGCAGTATCAAGACATCCATAGGCAAAAGATCGAACGTGTTATCAACGTTATGAGGGCACTTAGCAAATATATGAATACCTTGTTTGAAGGTCGTATCGACGATGATAAGCGTGTTGGCTCTGCTGTTCATATCGCTGGTGATACAACAACAGAAAACCTAGTCAGCAACGACGACATCGAAGCCTTGATAGAAAGTCTGGGTAAAAAATAGTGCTAAAAAGGCCTGAGCTTTTATCTCCAGCTGGAAATTTAACAAAACTTAAAATCGCCCTTGAATACGGAGCCGACGCTGTTTATGGCTCTGTGGCTAGCTTTTCACTAAGGACTAGATCAGCAAGGGAGTTTAACCTTGAAACTTTCAAAGAGGCGATAGACTACACACACGAAAAGGGAAAGAAATTTTATGCGACCATAAATGCCTTTCCTTTTAACTCTCAGATAGAGCCGCTAAAACGCCACTTACAAACCATCTCAGCGATGAAGCCAGATGCTTTTATCATCGCAACTCCAGGCGTCATGAGCCTAGCAAAAGAGATCGCTCCAGATATCGAGATACATCTATCAACTCAGGCAAACGTTATGAACGTGCTGGATGCTAAAATTTATCACGACATGGGCGCAAAACGCATCGTCGTGGCTAGAGAGATGAATTTAAAAGATGTTATAAAGATAAAAGAGGAAATTCCGACCCTTGATATCGAAATTTTCGTCCATGGCTCGATGTGCTTTGCCTACTCTGGCAGGTGCTTAGTAAGCTCAGTGCAAAGCGGACGTATGTCAAATCGTGGTAGCTGCGCAAACGACTGCAGGTTTAAGTACGAACTCTACGCCAAAAACGAAGAGAGCGGCGTGCTTTTTCGCTTAGAAGAGGACGAAAATGGCACTCACATCATGAACTCAAAAGATCTTTGCCTCATCTCACACATCAAAGAGATCGTTGATAGCGGCGTGATAGATAGCTTTAAGATAGAGGGCCGCACAAAGAGCGAGTACTACGCAGCTTGCACGGCAAGAGCCTATAAAATGGCGATAGATGATGCTATGAATGGTAAATTTGACGCGCAAATTTATGAAAATGAGATAAATACGCTGAAAAATCGCGGCTTTACGGACGGCTACTTGGTGCATAGACCCTATGAGCGAACCGATACGCAAAATCACGTTAGCAGCCTAGAAGAGGGCACTCATCAGGTAAATGCCATAAGTGAAGATGGTGAGTTTTTTAAGTGCAAATATAAAATTTTCCCAGATAAAGGCTACGAGATCGTGGCGCCGACTGGGGCAATTATAGATGATAGCGAGAATGAAATTTCAAAGGTCTATTCGCAAGATGGCAAGAAATTTATCAAATTTAAGCAGCTCATCACCAAAAAAGGCAAGGTCATGAGCGAAATTCACAGCGGTAATGAAAATGAGATAAACCTTGGCGTTAAGCTGCCAAAATTTAGCTTTTTGAGGGAGAAGATATGAAATTTGTTTCTATTATAATGGGAAGTAAAAGTGACTATGAGATCGTTAGCGAGGCGGCAAGGACTCTGGAGAAATTTGGCGTAAAATATGAACTGATCATCAGCTCAGCCCACAGAAGCCCAAAAAGAACTAGCGAGTACGTCGTAAATGCCGAGAAAAAGGGTGCAAAAGTCTTCATCGCAGCTGCTGGCATGGCGGCCCATCTAGCTGGAGCGATCGCTGCAAATACAACAAAGCCAGTGATCGGCATACCAATGGCAGGCTCAGCTCTTAGCGGCGTAGACGCACTTTACTCAACCGTGCAAATGCCAAGTGGCATGCCAGTGGCAACTCTAGCTATCGGCAAGGCTGGCGCGATAAATGCAGCCTATCTTGCGGTGCAAATTTTAGCCCTTGAAGATGAGGGGCTAGCAAGTGCGCTAAAGGCCGACAGAGAGGCAAAGATAAAGGCTTTAGAGGATGATTCTTCAAAGGTTGAAGTGATACTATAAAAGGAGAAGCGGTGCAGACCTATCTTGGAGTTGATGAATTTTGCAAACTTGTGCACTTGGAGCGCGAAGTTATCGAGGATATGATAAATCGTGGCGTTTTGAAAACCAAAGAGGAAAATGGAGAAATTTTGATAGAAGCGAGCGAGGGAACGATGAGCGTAGTGCCTAGTGTTTCGCAAAATTTATCCTTACAGCCGCAAAGCCAAGATGGTTTTACATTTGTCGAAAAGACGATTGGCACGATACTAAATTTACACGAAAAGGTGCTTGATGCAAAAGATGAGACGCTTGAGACCTTAAGAAATGAGAATAAATTTTTAAAAGAGGCGCTTATTTCGATGCAAGAGCTCTATGACGAGGATAGAAAAACGGTCGAGACACTTACAAAACAGCTTAAAATTTCACAAGATGAAGTTGAATTTTTAAAACGAAAATACAAGCTCATGTGGAACCAAGCGGTTGAAAATTTCAACGGACAAAAGTAGTTTATGAAGACTATAAATTTAGAAGATAGCTTTGAAATTTATGGAGTAAAAACTCGCACTAAAAATGAAGATGAAATGGACGGCAACGGCAAAATTCCAGCTTTATGGTCCAAATTTATGAATGAATACTATGATGGCAAGAGTGAAATTTATAGTGTTTACTGTAACTACGAAAGTGATTTTAATGGACATTACGATAACTTTATCGGCATAAGATCGCACCAAAAAGGTGATGAAAATTTAAAGATACAAAGTGGAAAATACGCTCTTTTTAGTTTTGCAAATGAGCCACAAAATGTTGCAAAATTTTGGGGTGAAATTTGGAGATATTTTGAAAGTAGTGAGCTAGAAAGAGCCTATAAAACGGACTTTGAAAAATACCTAAAAGATAAAATAGAAATTTATATATCAATAAAATAAAAGGCAAAAAATGACATTTTCACAAATAATACTAACGCTTCAAAACTATTGGCAAGAGCAAGGCTGCGTCATACTTCAGCCATATGACATGCCAGCGGGTGCAGGCACATATCACCAAGCGACATTTTTAAGAAGCCTTGGACCAAAGCCGTGGGCGACCGCATACGTAGCTCCAAGCCGCCGTCCGACTGATGGCAGATACGGCGAAAACCCAAACCGCCTTGGCGCTTACTATCAGTTTCAAGTGCTCATAAAACCAAGCCCAGAAAATATCCAGGAGCTTTATCTAAAAAGCCTTGAAAGACTTGGTCTAAATTTGAAAAATCACGACATCCGCTTTGTCGAAGACAACTGGGAGAGCCCGACACTTGGGGCTTGGGGACTTGGCTGGGAGGTCTGGCTAGATGGCATGGAGGTTACGCAGTTTACATATTTTCAACAAGTGGGCGGCATCGCATGCGAGCTGATCTCTGGTGAGATAACATACGGCCTTGAGCGCTTAGCTATGTATTTGCAAGATGTAAATAGCGTCTATGACATCGTTTGGGACGACTCTAATGGCAACATCGTAACCTATGCCGACGTTCATAAACAAGGCGAGTATGAGTGGAGCAAATATAACTTTGAAGTGGCAAATGTTGATATGCTTTTTAACCAGTTTGAAAACGCATTTAACGAGTGCAAGCGTTGTTTGGAGGCTAAAATTTCACTGCCAGCGTATGATTACTGCATGCTTGCAGCTCATACATTTAACGTCCTTGACGCGCGCGGAGCGATCAGCGTTACACAAAGGCAAGACTACATCTTAAAAATTCGCGAGCTTGCAAAAGAGTGCGCGCTAACATACAAAGAGAGCCTAGAGAAAAAGTAAAATTTGATGAAAATAGCTGAAATTTATAAAAATTTAGATGAAATTTGCCCATTTGCGAGCCAAGAGTCTTGGGATAATAGTGGCCTGCAAGTTGGCTCATTTGATAGCGAATTTGAGCGAATTTATCTAAGCCTTGATCTTGATAGCGAGCTTTTGCAAAATGTCTTGCCAAACTCGCTCATCATCACCCACCATCCGCTCATTTTTAAGGGGTTAAAGTGCCTAGACTACAGCCTCTATCCAAGCTCGCTCATAAGAGAGATGATGATAAAAAATATCTCGCTCATCTCACTTCATACAAACGCTGACCTTGCCTTTTTAAATGAAAAATTTGTGACGCAGGTTTTGGGGCTTGAAATTTCAAGCAAAGAGGGCTTTTTGATCTACGCTGATGTGAAGACGAAATTTAGTGAGCTTTGTAAATTTATAAAAGAGAAACTCGGACTTGAATATTTAAGAGCAGTTTATGCAAAAGATGAAATTTCTAAAATTTGCATCTGCACTGGAAGTGGTGCAGATCTCATGCAAGATGTCAAAGCAGACGCCTTTTTAACGGGCGATCTAAAGTATCACCAAGCCCTTTACGCAAAGGAAAATGGACTAAATTTGATCGACATAAATCACTATGAAAGCGAGCGTTATTTTAGTGATTTTTTAGCAAAATATTTGCAAAATCTAAAAATTGAAGTTATAATAAGCAATTCTAAAAACCCATTTACATATTGCTAACAAAAAGGAAACATTATGAATAAATATTTGCAACAATTAGTTGAATTATCTGATCTTGACAAACAAATAGATGGTTTCACACCGCGCATACAAGAAGTAGAAAAAGCCTATAAAAGCATAGAAGAAGAGTGTGAAACTATAGCGGTTAATGTAGAAAGACTTGACGAAGAGGTAAATGATCTAAAATCACAAAAATCAGGCACAAACGCTCACATCGCAGAGTTTAGTGCAAAAATCAAAGATGTAGCTAAAAAAAGCTCAAGTGCAAAAAGCGAAAAAGAGATAAAAGCGCTAGGTCTTGAAGAAGACATCGCAAAAGAGCAACTTGAAGCAGCAAATGAAGAGATCGCTAGACTTGAAAAACTAATAGACAATAAAAATGCTCAAAAAGATGAGCTAAACGCTAAAAAAACAGAGCTTGAAGGAAATTTAGAAAAGATAAAAAGCGAGGTTTCATCTGAGCTTGAAAAGATCGAAAAAGAGCGCAAAGAGGTTTATGCTAAAAAAGATAAGCTTGTCGCTGCGATGAACCAAAAAATCCTAGCATTTTACGAAAAGATCAGAAAATGGGCTCACAACACAGCCGTTGTGCCTGTTAAAAAACAAGCTTGTTATGGCTGCTTCATGCAAATAAATGATAAAACTTTCTCTGCGGTTGTAAAAGGCGAAGATATCGTTACTTGCCCGCATTGTGGCAGAATTTTATATAAACAAGAGCAATAACACGTTTCGTGATAATAATATATTATTTTTTAGCCTCAATACTCTATTTTTTTGGGGCTATTTTTCTACTTTTATTAAGTTTCAAAAAAAAATACCATAGATCGATCCCGGCACGTTTTTTTCTCTTTAATAATCCTAAATTTAAAGATGCAGATGTGCATTTTCATGCTTGCTCGTTTGGCGAGGTGCAAGCGCTTAAGCCTTTGATGCAAAAATTTGACAGCAAAGCCATAAGCGTTGTGACAAATACAGGCTTTGAAGCGGCAAGCAAAATTTGCTCTAACACGAGGTTTTTGCCATTTGAAATTTTCTTGCCATTTTGGCTAAAAAAGAGCAAAATTTTAGTCATTTTTGAGGCTGAGCTTTGGCTTATGCTAGTTTTCATGGCAAAGCTAAAAGGCAGTCGCGTGATACTGATAAACGCTAGAATTTCAGATAGAAGCTATAAAAGTTATTTAAAATTTGGCTTTTTTTATAGATATCTTTTTAAATTTATAGATAAAATTTACGCCCAAAGCGAGCTTGATAAAGAGAGGCTAAAAACGCTAGGAGCAGGTGAAATAGAGGTTGTTGGCAACATAAAAGCTGCGTTTTTACCAAGTGTAAGCAAAATTTATGAAAAGCCAAAAGCTAGAGTGATCGTGCTAGCAAGCACGCATGCGGGCGAAGAAGAGATGATTTTAGATAATTTAAATTTAAAAGAAAACGATCTTTTAATCATCGCACCACGCCATCCTGAGAGATTTGCAGAGGTTGAAAAGCTAGCATGCGAATACGCTAAAAAGTATGGCTTTAGCTTTGCTAAATTTAGCCAAAGGCATAAATTCGAAGCTAAAGTAAATTTGCTTGATACTTTAGGCGAGCTTGTAAATGTCTATGCTATTAGCGATGTAGTCGTGCTTGGCGGCAGTTTTGTGCCAAATATCGGTGGGCATAATCCAATCGAGTGCGCACAATTTAATCCTGTGATAATTAGCGGCGAGTTTATATTTAATCAAAAGGCGCTATTTGGCCTAGTTGAAAACATCTATATCGCAAAGGCTAGCGAGATCGGTGGCATAATGGGTAGTGACACCAAAAAGAGCAAGATTGCCGTGCAAGCAAGCGCTGATGCGATCATAGAAGATATAAGGAGCACTTTATGAGTGAAGAAAAAGCGTATAAAATTTTAGCCAAGCAAAAAAATATCTCAAACAACGAGGCAAAGGAGCTAATCGACAGCGGACTAGTCTATGCCAAGGGGCAAAAGGTGATGATCGCTCGTGCGTTAATGAGCGAAAATACTAAATTTAGCGTTGAAGAGATGCCAAAGCCAAGCGTTATCTTTGAAGATGAAAATTTAATAGCCATTAATAAGCCTGCTGCTATAACTAGCGAAAAAATCAGTCAAATGTATAAATTTCCGCTCCTTCACAGGCTCGATAAAGACACAAGCGGGGTGCTGCTTCTTGTAAAAAATGACGAATTTGCGAGCCTTGCCATAAATGAGTTTAAAAAGATGAAGGTTGAGAAAATTTACGTGGCCGCAGTTAGGGGTATCATGAGCGAGGAGGTGGTCGTAAATGAGCCGATCTTAACGATAAAAAATAAAAATGGCGCCTTTTCAAAGATCTCAAAAGATGGCAAAGAGGCGATTAGTGAAATTTCACCGCTCATGGTTGTGGGTAAAAAAACGCTTGTAAAAGTTGTCATAAAAACAGGCAGGACGCACCAGATAAGAGTACATTTGGCTAGTTTAAATTTACCTATCGTTGGCGATGAGAAATACGGCAAAAATAGGGCAAATAGAATGTTCTTGCATGCCTATTCTATCGCTCTTTTAGACTATAAATTTAAAGCGCCGATCCCAAAAGAATTTAACTCTCTTGGATTTGAGCTATCTAATAAATTTGAAATTTAAAGAGCAATAAAGAAATTATTTAGTAATATACGCCCTTTAATAACAACTTAGAAAGGTGATTAGTGTTCGAACAAATTAGCGAGTCTTTTAGATTAGCCGTTAGCAAGATACGTTTTGTAGATGACGAAAAAGCTCTAAAAAACGCACTTGACGTGCTCAAAAAAGCTCTTTTAAAAGCTGATGTTCATCACAAAGTCACCAAAGATCTACTCGCGTCTATCGAAAGTGAACTAAAGCAAACTGGCGTTGGCCAAAAGAATTTCCTAGATGCGATCAAGTCAAATTTAACGACTATCTTAACAGCTCCTGGCAATCAAGGCTTTGTCTATGCACCAGTTGCACCGACCATTGTTTTGATGGCTGGCTTGCAAGGTAGTGGTAAAACAACGACAACTATCAAGCTTGCAAATTATCTAAAGCTAAGAAAGAAAAAAGTTTTAGTTGCTGCTTGTGACTTGCAAAGATTAGCAGCGGTTGAGCAGCTAAGACAGCTCTGCGTTGCAAATGAGATCGATCTTTTTTATATAGAAAATGAAAATAACCCTATAAAAGTAGCAAAAGAAGCACTAGAAAAAGCAAAAAGCGGTCTTTATGATGTGCTTTTGGTGGATACCGCTGGTCGTCTTGCGATCGATGAAAAGTTGATGCAAGAGATAAAAGATGTAAAAAATGCGATAAATCCACATGAAATTTTCTACGTAGCTGACGCTATGAGCGGACAAGACGCTGTCAAAACAGCTACAAGTTTTAATGAAATTTTGGGAATTTCTGGAGTTGTCCTTTCTAAATTTGACTCTGACTCAAAAGGTGGCGTAGCTATTAGTATCGCAAAACAGCTAAATATTCCACTTAGATTTGTCGGTACTGGCGAAAAAGTAGCTGATATCGAGAGTTTTATACCAGACCGTATCGTAAGCCGTATAATGGGCGAGGGTGACTTAGCTACTTTGGTCGAGAAAACATCGACTATTATCGATGAAAAAGAGGCAAAACGTCTAAATCAAAAGATAAAAAAAGGTCAGTTTAACTTTAATGACTTTTTGGATCAAATGGAAAGCGTTAAAAAGCTTGGTAGCATGAAATCTTTGATGGGGATGATACCTGGACTTTCAAATATTGCAAATCAGATAAAAGATATAGACCTTGATAATTCAAAAGAAATTTTGCATATTAAGGCTATGATAAACTCTATGACGCAAAAAGAGCGTGAAAATCCAGACCTTTTAAACAATAGCAGAAAAAGGCGTTTGGCAGCTGGTTCTGGACTATCTCAAGTGGAGGTAAATCGCTTTTTGAAGCAGTTTGAAAATGCTTCAAAGCTTGCTAAGAAATTTTCAGGAAAGGGCGGAGCAAAAGGACTTGCAAATATGCTTTCACAAGCAAATTTAAAAAGACCTGTTTGATAAAAGGGTTTAAATTTGGATATTTTTTATCTAAATTTAAGCTTTATTTAAAAACAAGAGGAGAATATAATATGGCAACAGTAGTAAGACTAACAAGAATGGGACGCAAAAAAAGACCTTTTTATCGTATAGTTGTTACAGATAGCAGAAAAAGACGCGACAGCGGTTGGATAGAGAGCATTGGTTATTACAACCCTATGGTTGAGCCAAATGTTATAAATTTCAACAAAGAGAGATTGGATTACTGGAAAAGCGTCGGTGCTAAACTTAGCGATAGAGTTGCACAAATTACAAAATAATGGTTGAAAATTTTTTATACGAATACGCCAAGCTGATAGCTGATTTTCCTGAAAAGGTAACTATCAAGCGTCAAGAGCTTGGTGAAAATTTTGTCGAGATCATTATAAGTGCCGATAAGGTTGATACTGGAAAACTTATCGGTAAAGACGGCAAAATGATAAATGCTATAAAGACCGTTATTATTGGTTGTAAAGCCAAAGACAATACAAGTTATAGAGTAACGGTAAAAGCTATTGAATAGTGATATTGTTGAAGTCGCTACCATCGGGAGATGTGTTGGTTTAAAGGGCTATTTAAAGCTTCACAATAAGAGTGACTTCCCAGAGCAATTTAAAAAAGGCGCGACCTTTTTTGATAAAAACAATGATCAACTCATCATAAAAGACTATAATAGGCAAAAAGAGCTGGTTTTGTTTGAAAATTTTGATGACTTAGACCTTGCCAAAACACTTGTAAATAGAACTATCTACACTACAAAAGAGCTCACTAGAAAAAACTGCAAGTTAAAAAAAGATGAATTTTTTCAGTTTGATATTATTGGATTAAAAGTTGTAGAAAATGGCGAAATTTTGGGTATTGTAGAAGATATTCAAGATAATTTTGCAAATTCACTTTTATACATAAAAACAGACGAAGAGCTTATTGTAGCCGGCAAACCAAAGAATTTCTACATTCCATATTTGGGGCATTTTATCGAAACTGTAAATTTGGAAAGCGGGGAGATTTTGGTAAAAGGCGCTAGAGATATCTTAGAAAATTCATGAAATTTACATTTATTACACTTTTTGAAAATTTAGTCAAACCTTACTTTTGCGATTCTATTTTAAAACGTGCGATTAGTAATAAATTTATTGAAATTGATTTCATAAATCCGAGAAATTTTACCAACGATAAGCACAATAAAGTTGATGATTATATGATCGGAGGCGGAGCAGGGCTTTTGATGTTTCCACAGCCTTTGGATGAGTCAATGAAATTTCTAAAAGAAAAAGATAAAAACACCCATGTGATTTTTTTGACACCAGCTGGTAAAAAATTTAGTCAAAATGATGCAAAGAGGCTCTCAAAGAAAGATCATATTTGTTTTGTTTGTAGTAGATACGAAGGGCTTGATGAGAGAGTTATTGAGCTTTGGGCGGACGAAGTTTTTTGCGTAGGTGATTTTATTTTAACTGGCGGAGAGCTTCCAGCACTTTGTATGAGTGACGCGATATCAAGAAACGTACCTGGTGTTTTAGGAAACGACATGAGTCTTGAAGTAGAGAGTTTTGAGGATAATCTGCTTGAAGCTCCATCTTTTACAAAACCTGATAATTTTAAATCACTCTTTGTGGTTTCAGAGTTTTTAAAGGGTAATCATGCTAAAATCCACAACTTAAAAAACAAGATGGCTCACTGCAAAACAAGGTACTTTCGCCCTGATTTATATCAAAAGCTAAAGCCACATAAATAAGGAAAAACATGAGAAATAAATACATTGAAGCGTTTGAAAATGCTCAAATTGCTGGTAAGAATATCCCTGACTTCCGTGCAGGTGATACATTGCGTGTGGCTACTCGTATTCATGAGGGCGACAAAACAAGAATTCAAAATTTTGAAGGCATTTGTATAGCTAGACGTGGTAGCGGCACTGGCGAAACATTTATTATCAGAAAAATCGGTGCTAACAGTGTTGGTGTTGAGAGAATTTTCCCAATATTTAGCGACTCTATAGAAGAGATAAAGGTTCTTAGAAAAGGTCGTGTTAGAAGAGCTAAACTATTCTACCTACGTGAACTACGTGGTAAAGCAGCTAAGATCCGCGAACTTAGAAAATAAAACTTTTTCCCTGAAATTTTCAGGGATTTTCTTTTCTAAACTATTTTAAAATAATTTTTATATTACTCCATATTTATACTTCATTAATCACTCTTTGCTAGAATTTTACCTCAAATTTACTTTTAAGGAATGGAAATGAAAAAGATTTTGATTTCACTTGCAGCTATTGCATCTTTGGCTATGGCAGCAATCAATCTAAACACAGCTACAAAAGAGGAGCTTATGAGTCTTAATGGTATCGGCAGTGCAAAAGCAGATGCTATCATCGAGTATAGAAAAGCAAATAAATTTAACTCAATCGACGATCTCAAAAATGTAAATGGCATCGGAGATAAAACTTTTGATAACCTAAAAGGTGAAATTTCTACTACTGGCAAGAGCGAAGTAAGCGAAAAAGCAAAAGCTGGTAAGAAGAAAATGGATGAGGCAAAAGACGAGATGAAAGAAAAAATCTCTGATAAAAAAGATAAATTTAAAAAGAAAGCTTCTAAAACTAAAGAAGAGCTAACTTCTAGTAAAGAAGATGAAACTAGTATGAGTGAAAAAGCAAAAGGCGAAAAAGACAAAGTTGTTGACAAAGTAAAAGATAAGAAGGAAAAAGCCGTTTCAAAAGCTAAATCTAAAAAAGAAAAACTTAAAGAGAAACTAGAGAAATAAAAATATTTTAAAACCTGCTTGTTTTTACAAGTAGGTTTTATAAAATCATATATTTTTTGTTTTAATTATAATTGACAAAAAAATATTACAACTTTCTTCAAATTTCATTGATCCGATAATTTGCTTCATTTTAATCTTGCTAAAATATTTAGTCAAGGTGTTTTGCTAATTTGTCTCAAAATACCTGCCATCTAACTTTATCAACTAAAAATTTGTATGGAATTACACCGAAAAAACGACTATCAAAAGAGTGATTACGGTTGTCGCTAATCATGTTTGGTGGTTTTTAAACTCCAACGGAGTAAATTCTAATTCACATACGTATATAATACTCCGGTATTATGTAGCATCCGCACAAGACTTTCTCTATAAAATCCGTTAAAATTCGGTCTATTATAACATATCGTATCGGACAAACTGGATTGCCTTTGTTGCCGCTCCAACGAATCGATTTAAAATACTCGTAACACTCGTTATCGCTCATCGAAGCTATCTTTCTAACGGATATTGTTCTAGCTTTAGACGAGAGAAGGAAGTGTTGGGACATTTTTAAGCCTTTATATCTTTATTTATGATGATATTATATCACATATATGCTTATATTTTAAAAACATATAAAGATATTTCATTTTATTAGATTATTTATAATTATTTATTGCTATATTGTAAATTTTAGATATAATTGTAAAAACTAAAAGGCTATCGATGACTGAGTATGAAAAACGAGCAAAGGTGTATCTAAAAATACAAATGGCAAAAGCCGACATAGATTATCCGAGACTAGCGGAGCTATTAAAAGAAAAAGGCATAAACGAATCAAGAGAGAATTTAGCAAATAAAATTAACCGAGGTAAGTTTAGCTTTGCGTTTGCTTTGATGGTATTAGATGTGCTGGGTGTTGTGATGGATTAAGCGATAAAAGGGACAATGTGGCAAATATTAAAACCTGTCTGTGCGAACCAATTATTGCGCTCAAATACTTGCAAAAAAAGGAGATATATAGTGAAAAAATTTAGAGACTATATTCCAGAAGAACGTAAAAATTATATCACGTTTTCAACAGGAGAATACTATCCAGATATTTTGAGTGATGCGTGTAAACTATATAAGCCTGTATTGGAAACTTTTTCTGATTTATTGCATAAATCACAGAGTTCGAAAGCTTTATTTAAAAGTATAAGTTTGAATGTTCCGAATCAATGGATGAGAATTCAATTGTGTCGTGTTTTCAGAAAATATGTTTCTCCTGAAACTCCTGTGGAGTTATTAAAAAAAAGTCGTCAAGTTGTTAAAATATGCGATGATTTTGGAGATGGTTTTAGGACAATAAATGTTGTTCAGGAAAAATTTGATTCAAGACCAATGCCTGACGAAGCTCTATGTGCAGTATTGTGGGAATACAAAGATAGAGGGAAGAAAGGGTATGACTTAACAGATAAGTTCTTTGACGAAATCGAGTCAAATTACCATGAAGTTGCAATATGGGGGCCTCGACGTTCTGGTGCGGATATTCAAGCACGTTCATTTTGGACAGACTATCCTAACCCGAGCCGACCATTAGACTTTGTCATTTCTTCTTTAGATAAAAAAGAAATATATGCGGTAGGCTTTGCTCGTTATGATGGAGACAGGGGTGGGGCGCAAGAAGATGATAGAACAGGAGGTTATAAGAATAGTTGTGATGAAATTTTATCTTATGTTCATAAAAATGGGCTACGCACAAAAATAATATTCTTAAATGATGGCCCGGGCTTACTTTTAGGTAGTATGTGGGAGGATTATTCGGAGATAGAGGAAAGATGTCTTGACAAAATTATGGTTCTTACACTGCGAATGATTGCAGAAAGATTAACAATTGATTGGTTAAGGGGTTGACGTTATGGCTACAGGGGTTTCTCATAAAAGAATAAATAAAAAAAAGGCTCCCATTTATATTACTTATGAAGGTAAATTAGAAGCTGATGAAATTGTTAAAAAAGAATTTGGAAAGTATACTTTAAAGAAAAAAGTGAACGGAGAAGGCGATAATGAGTTTTTCTTTGGCGATAATCTAGATGTTTTATTATTCTTATTGCATAAAAAAAAATTAGCAGGGAAAGTAAAATTGGTGTATATAGACCCCCCATTTGCCACAGAGTCTAGTTTTTTAAATCGAAATCAAACACACGCATATAGTGATGAAATTACGGGTGCAGAGTTTGTTGAATTTTTAAGAGAAAGAATAATAGTGCTTTATGAGTTATTATCCAATGACGGCTCTATATACCTACATCTTGATAGCAAGATGGCCTTTGCGATGAAATTGATAATGGATGAAATTTTTGGAGAAAAAAATTGTAGAGCTTTTATTACAAGAAAAAAATGTAGTACAAAGAATTACACAAAGAACACATACGGAAATGTTTCTGATTATGTAATGTTCTATTCCAAAACAGACAAGTTTACTTGGAACAGAGCCTATGAGGATTGGATAGATGAGAAAATACTCAAACAATACCCTTATATCGATGAAAAAACAGGAAGGAGGTATAAAAAAGTACCAATACACGCTCCCGGGGTAAGAAATGGAGACACAGGGAGAGAATGGCGTGGAATGATGCCTCCTAATGGCAAACATTGGCAGTTTACTCCAGAAAAACTAGATGAACTTGATGCAAAAGGAGAAATGTATTGGAGTCCGACAGGCAATCCGCGAAGAAAAGTGTTTTTCGACCTAACAAAAGGTATACCAATCCAAGATATTTGGTTAAGTTATAGAGATTCAATTAACCAAGCCCAACATACAACTGGCTATCCTACGGAAAAAAACATTGATATGTTAAAAATGATAATAAAAGCGTCTTCTAATGAAGGTGATTTAGTAATGGACTGTTTTGCTGGTAGTGGAACTACGCTTGCGGCAGCATTTGATTTAAATAGAGTTTGGATTGGCGTTGATAATAGTATTGAAAGTTACAGAGCTATTACTAAGCGTTTTACGCAAGGGCTAGACAGGTATGGTGATTATGTCAATAAGGAATATCGTCAAATGCCTATAATGGAAAAACTTATATCACAATGTCCGTATAATGCGTACGCGCTAGAGAATGAAGAGTTGCCAGATGACGACTAAATACTTTTGAAATATTTTGTCTATATTTTTTATAAAAATCTTTATCGTTACTAATGAAATTCTTATATATTTTATCTTAGGATTATTCTTTTAAAATACTGCTTGGAAATAGGTCTGTCCTTAAAAAACAATATCGTAAATCTTGTGCGGATGCTACATAATACCGTAATACTCACTTTGTGTCCTTGTTTCAAACTCCAACGGAGTAAATTCTAATAGCACCAAAAAGCTGATTTTATAGGCCTTTTGATCCAAGAAGTCTATATTTATTCGCCTTAAATTTGACTAAAATTTAGCTATGCATAAACGTGCTAATCCCTAAATTTCAACCATTTTAAAATCTTAAAAAACGCTTTATCAAAATGCGATTTCACTCCCACCTAAATCCTTCATAAGGCGCGTCCTCGCAGATGCACTTCCTGAGCTTATTTGCCTCGCGGCGGATCACCTGCCTCCACGTTAGCTCCCTGCCACCCACTGTGAGCGTCTCACAAAGGCGCGAGATCATCTTTAGCTCGATCTTTTGCACGGCATCGTTGCTAAATTTTATCCTGCCGGCGTCCGTTTGAAAGTCCTTTGTGGTGATCTCTTTTTTATTTAGCATATTAAATATAAGCGTATCGCCCAAGATCGGCTTAAAAATCTCAGCAAGATCGAGGTGAAGGCTCAAGGCTCGGTAGTTTGGCTCGTGCAAAAAGCCGATGCGAGGATCTAGCTCGGTCTTGTAAATTTCGCTTAGACAGATGTTGTAGATGCGCGTATTTACGTAGCTTATGAAGCTGTTGATTTTATCAGCGGGCGGGCGTTTTGAGCGGACGGTAAATTTAAAGCTTCGTTGATCTGCGATGATCTCGTTCCACTTCTCGTAGTAGAGCTTTTGAAATGCGCCCTCTACCGCCATTATCGCGGGTACGTTGGTGGCTGCATCTAGTGCCTTTAAGTGCGGCTGCACGTCAAATTTAACGCCATGCTTTTTGCAGTTTGCAGCGTCATTTATGATGCGAGCTCTAGTGATCTCACGCGCGATATATGCACGTTTGATCGGATCATCAAAAGAGCGGAGCTGGCAAAGCAACACAAAGCCGCTTTTATTTACAGAATTTGGCGTGTTTGGGTAGAAATTCCCGCGAAAGCTCTGATACGGACTAAAGATGTGCAAAAGGACGTTATTATCCGCCAAAAACGCAATGGTGTAGGTATCTGTTTGTACTTTTGCTAGTATGTAAATTTCATCGATCGCGTTTATCGGCAGAATCTTGCACGAAGCTCGCTCGCCCGTCTCGTCAAATTTTTCAAAATAGATATTATTATCTTGCCTATAAAGCCTGCCTGGACTAAGTATAAAGTGCGTCCTATCGCTCTTTTGCATATTTGCTCCTTAGCTAAATATCGGGCTATTTTTGTCTACGCCGATGACGATGCGCTCGGAGTATTTTAGTGAGTTAAATGTATAGATCACGATGGAGTCTAGCTCGCTTACGCACTCTTTTTGTAGCGTCTTGCTTAGCTTTTTAAATTCGCTCTCGCGGATCTCGCCCTCATAGACTGAAAACTGCACTCTTGGCAGAAACTTTTCGACCGCTTTTCTGATGCGATTTGCGTTATTTCGCTCTTTTTGCTCGCGCCCTGCGATGTCGTAAAAAAGTATCACATACATCTTGTCTCCTAAGCAGTGCAATAGTCGCGATATGCGCAGTTTTGGCAAAATTTGCCCTGCGTAAATTTGGGCGGCTTTTCTAAATTTGCAAGCGCGCTTATCTCGCCTAAAATTTGTTCGATCAGAGCGAAATTTTCACTGCTATCTTCCACTAATATCACCTTTTTACCGCTTATTAGTTTGCCTTTTACCTCTTTTAAATTTAAGCCAGTTTTTAAAAGATAGATGTAAAAAAGTAGCTGCATCTTGCCAGCTAGCTCGTTTTTTAGGCTTTTCTTATACTCTGTGATGAGGTAGTGACCGTGCTGTTTTGAGAGTTTGTCAAATTTTAGGTTGCCAAAGGCAAATTCTTGCAGATCTTGCTCTTTGATATCAGCCAAAGCCTTGCCCATTAGCACGTTTTCGTCTTCTTGATCTGCGTGGATCTGATGCGCGTAAAGCCACGCCTCGCGCTTACAGGTGACGTAGTAATTTACAAGCGTGCCAGTGATCTGATCTTTTGAGAACATTAGTCAAATACCTCGTCCTCAATATCTAAATTTGTATCTTTTTTAAGCCCGTAATCCGCGCTATAAAAATAAGACGATCCAAATGGCAGATAAAACATATCTTTTAGTCCGTTTATTTGTTTTAAATTCGGCATTAGCTTATTCATATCTTTTAACGTTACATTTATGCTAAATTTCGACAACTTTCTGATGTGGTTTTTAAAAAGATCCCTTATGGTAAATTTCTCATTCGGACTATTTTTGATCTCAAAAATTTTAGCTTCAAAATCTTTAATGAAATTTTCTTCAGGCTCGATTATTATGGTTTGTTTGTAGTTGTCGTTCATGATATCTTCGATTTTATGATTTATATTTTCAAATTCCAGCTTTTCTATCTCGCTTTTTATATGCAAATTTTCCAGTTGATTGCTTATTTTTTGAAAATACAAATTTGAAATTTCTAAAATTTCGCTTTCTCGCACCTCTTTTTGCTTAAGATCGCCCAAAATAGCCCCGCTTACTTTATATAAATCGCCGTAAATCAAATTTGTAAATTTGCTTATTTCGGGAAAGACGTATAGCTCGCCCCTTGTTTCTCCAAAATGCCTATTTACGCGTCCTGCTGTTTGTATGATAGAGCTAATAGGCGAGACTTCGCGAAATCCAACGTCAAAGTCAAGATCCACTCCCGCCTCAATAGACTGTGTGGAGATAAGTAAAATTTTGCTTGCGAGCGGATCAACTTTGCTTTTATCTATTGCGCACCTTACGGTCTTGATAGTAGCGCGCTTGTGATCATCATACATATATCCGTTTAGGCAAAAGCAGCTAAATTTATCCCTTAGTTTTGCTAATAGCTCTTGCGCTTTTTTGATCGTATTTACGACGACTAGAGTATTTTTATCGTTTGCGGTTTCGCAAATCTTTTCTAAAAGCTCATCTTCGCCGCCTGTATCAAGCCATTTTATGACGTATCTATCCTGCTTTGAAAAATAGTCTAAATTTGAAATTTCTTTAAAATTTTCGCTTTTTATGACCGGCATCGTCGCCGACATAAATATAAAAATAGTGCCAAGCCGCTGCGAAATGATCTCACAAAGCAGGATAAAATCTTTTCTAAAATTATATGGGATCGCTTGCGCCTCGTCGATGATAACGACGCTATTTTTTAGCTGATTAAATTTAACGTTGTCTTTATTTTTATTACCAAATAGCGTAAATATCAGCTGATAAAGCGTGGTCACGTTTATCTCGCCACTAAAAGATTCCATTAGAAATTTAATCTTTGAATATCTATCCTCTTTGGTTAGATTTTCTTCATCTATCGTCGTTTTGTGATGTGTCTTGCTGACCAAAATATCGCTATTTTTATAAATTTTTGCGACTATATCGTAGGTTTGATCGATTATTGAGGTAAATGGAAGCGCATAAATTATGCGAGATTTGTTAAATTTCAATGCAAAATTTAATGCCGTCAAAGTCTTGCCGTAGCCTGTAGGCGCAGTTAAAGTAAAAAGTTTGTAATTTTCATCAAAGTTGTTTAAGACGAAATTTCTAAACGCATCTCGCTTTTTATTTGGCGGCAAATTTTGGATACCAGCTTCTAAAACATCTATCGGTATGTCTTTGCTTTCTTGTTTTGGCATACTAAAGATCGCTTCAAATTTATCACTATAAATCAAATTTGAATATAGGCTTTTGAAATTTATAAAGTCCTCATAGGTAAATTTGTGCCTGTACTGCGATAAAACTAAGTATTGACGAAGCTTCTCCGCTCTATCTAAAAACTCATCTTTTTTTGTAGATAATCCCAAATAAATCTTGATATTTTTAGCAGCATTAGCCACTTCGTCCCACTGCTCTAGCTCTTTTTGGTTTTTAAAAAATTTATTAGCTTCCCTGGCTAGTGTCATTAAATTTACCACGTCGCCATGGTGCGAAACGATAGCAAGAAAGCCAAACAGGGTTGGTATCTCATCAAATTTTGAGTTTAACAAGAAAAAATATGCCGACAAAAGCGAGTGGTTTTTATCCAGCTTATCATTTGAGGCGTCTCTTATGTAAATTTGAAAATTATTCTTCAGTTTTGCGATGTCGTGATAGAGTTTGACCTGCTTATCCAACTCTTCGTCGCCAGCAGAGATCATATTTTTTATATGGTTTTCTAAAAGTTTATTTGGATGAGACCAAAACTCGTCAAATAAAATAGACTCTTTCATCGTTTATCTGATAAATATTTCCATGATTTTTAGATTTTATAGGCTCTTTGCCGTTTATCTCCATCACAAAGTCTTTAAAGTCTTTAAAAATTCGTCCATTTTCGCAGTTGCAAGGCATTCTTGCCGTAGTTAATTTCGCATTTTCATTAATGCCTTCAAAAACAAAATCATCCATGAGCGTAAATGTATTTATAAAGCTTTCATCTTGTGATATTTTTTCGCATATTTTTATATCGATCCAGCTAAAATCAGCTATACAAAAATTTATCCCAAGATAGGGCGTAAAGGCGGTTTTATGCTCCTTTAAATTTGAGATTATTTTATCTTGATAGATTTGCTCTAAATTGTCTAAATTTAAAAATACGACATAAGACGGCGAGCAGATTAACTCTTTGTAAAACTGCTTTTTCTCTTTTGCATTTTGATAGCCTTCCTCTATGTGCATATTGCTTGAGAGGGCAAATTTTATGCCGTTAAAAACAAAACTTTTTTTTAAAATTTGCCTATCTATTTTTACGCTGTATTGAATGCTTGAAAGCTTAAAGTACTCTTCCTCGCCTATAACAGCGCCTAAAAAGCCCATTATAGTGGTCTTTGGTGGCACTGGATAGGTCAAGCTAGAGTAAATCGTCGCCGGATGCGAGAAATGAGCGTAATCGCCAAATAATCTAAAAGCAACAATGCTCATTTTATGCCTCTATCTTTTTCCAGCTGCTATCAAAATTTTCTTTGTTTATCGCTTCAAAATCATAATCGCTCATATACTCTATCTTTTCTATATTTGCGGCATATCTGGCGAGTTTATTTTTTAAATTTGTAAAGTCGATAGTGTATTCGTTGATGCTTCTTATCGCTCTATCTTCTTTTTCACTTTTTAGGCTTATGCTATTGTTTAGATCGCCTGCAAACGTATCTTCTTTGTATGTGATGATTAGCATAAACCTTGGAGTCTGACCGATTTTGGAGCGAGTTGTTAGGTTTTTAGTACCGTGCCACAAAGCTTTTAAAATTTTAGCCTCATCGGCTTCGCTAAAGCCTGTTTTTGCTGCATTATGGTTATCTATGATGCCATAAGTAGCAAAAATAGCGTATTTTATAAATTCCTCTTCTCTAAAAGTCGCTTGATCTTTTTGTTTTTTTGGGTCGTTTGGATCGTAATCACTAGCAAAAGCGCCAGTCCCTTTAACATGCTCTATTTCGACCTTGTTTAGGGATTTGCTTAGTCTAAACTGCACTGGCCCAGTAAATTGAACGCCTGCGGTTTTTATCTCCTTATCCTGCCTCATCTCGTCTTTATCTGAAATAGGCAAAACTCCACCAAATGCGCGGATATCGATAAATTTAGACAAAATTTCTTTTTGCAGTTCGTTTTTGCTTTGCTTTATGTTTATGCTCTGTCTGATAGCCGTTTTAGCGTCTAGCAGGGCATCCTCTATCCTATACTCCTTTATAAAAATCGACGCCTCATCTTTTTTCATGATCTCATCTCTAATAGTTCTTTTTATACGCACGTCCGTCACCTCGGCTACGCCAGTTTCATCATCTCGCCTAGGAGCGTTATCCTTTAGCATATCGCCATTTGGGTTCCAGTTCTCTCCGTCCCATAAAAAAAGTATCTCTTTTTTTTGCATCTTATTCTCCTTATTTTGTTTTGTCTTTTATAAATTTACGATAATCGCTTCCACCCATAGCAAAAGCAAGCGTAGTATGCGAGGTTTTTACCATCTTTCTCTCCTTAGAAAAGACCTGCGGTAAAATTTCGATCAAACACTCTTTTATGTTTTCAATGTTAGCATTTGGCTTGCCAGAAGCTGCCTTAAGCTTTCTAATCATCTCATCACACTTGGTCCAAATTCTCTCTAAATTTTCCATGCTTATAGATCCGCAGCCATTGAGCCAGTTGTTAAAAGATACGCCGCCGTTCACACCAAGCTGCCAGTTTATCAGGGCTGCGCTTAGCATACCAAGCAAATAAGCGCTAATGAGCGCATCGTTTTGATTTAAAAACTCACTATTTTTGATTAGCTCTTTGATCAGTTCTTTTTTATCGGTTAAATTTTCCAAATCGCACTCCTTTTGAAAGACTAGTTTTTTGTTTAAGACATTGATTTCATTAAAGAAATTTTGATATTTTGCAATATTCTCAAACTTTCTTTCTTTATAAAAATCGTTAAAGTATTTGCTCCATTCTAATTTTTTTGCGTAATTTTTATTGACGCTACCATGATAAATCAGATTGCTATATCTTTCTATCATAATCTCTAAATCAAATTTATTTCGCGATAGCAAAAGGCTCATCACACCAAGCCTATCTTCAAATAAATTTTGCAGATAAATCGTCTCATCTGTGCTGCTATTTTTTTCATAGAAGGCTTTTATGTTAAAGCTATCCATCAAATTTGAAATACGAGAGATAAAAGATGGCAAAACATCGTCTATCGCAAGCTTTAAATCGATAGCGGCGTTGCTTTGTGTATAAAATAAAATAGTATTTAAAACAGGTAAATTTTCCTGCTTTTTAGCTGTTATCTCAAGATAATAATCTATGCTAAATTTTATGGCTTCCTCGGCGATTTCAATATTTTTCATATCGCTTTTTGAAGTTTCTTCTAGTATTTTTACAATCTCTTCTAAATTTACTGAGCTACTCAAAATAGTCGGCAAAATCGCCATTTTCATACCATAAAAATTGTGCGATAGCTTATCTTTTATCGCCTTAAAGCCATTTTCTACCTTTTTTGCGCTATTGGCGTTTAATGGCAGTAGTTTTGATTTGATAAATTGCATATTAGCAGGCATCTCATTTACCGAGCAAAACGCTAAATTTGCATCGCCGCCGATATCTTTTTCGTTTGTTAAGATATCATATCCGTAAGATGGCTTTTGCTCTTTTACGCTGATATGATTTTCAAAAATTTGCTTAAAATATGCAGAAACGGGCTTGCCATTATATGAGAGCGAGAAAAAAGTAGCGACTTTTTTGCCTTTTTCGTTTTTTAGCTCATCAAGGTCTTTGATCTCATCTATAATGCCAGCAAAATGCTCTTCGTTTATGCTTGATAGTATGGATAAAATGGCGTCTTTTTCTATAATGCTTGGCTCAAAAAAGGAGAGCAAATTTGAAATAGATTTCAAAATACCTCTTATAAATTTAGCTTCGTCTTTATTTACTTCTTTGGATAAAAATTGAGAATTTGGGAAAAGATTGCCCGAATTTGCTCCAACGCCAAATCTACATATTATTAGGTCGTCTTTGCATATGTTTAAATTTGGCTCGATCTGCTTGGTCGCTATGTCGTAAAGATAAACTTTGATCTTGTCGTATTTGTGAGCTACATTTTTGAGCTTAAGCTCTTCTTTTTCATATACCTCGCCTATGTCAGCAAGAATTTTAACTATATCAGCCAAAACATGCTCCTTAAACTAAGTAGGTGTTACTCTACTCCAAATAACTTTAAAAGTCAAGTTATCATAGTTTACATAAAATTCTACTTGATTTTTTCTGCCATTTCATATAAAATACCTAATTTGAAAAGCAGGTATTAAGCTTTTATCCTTGTAGGATTTGAAATTCATATTTTACGTAACTTGCTTTTCTTCTATCACTTCTAAAAACCCAAGTCCGCAGTTCATACATCCACTACCAACTCCCACATCAAGGATCAAATTTATAAGCTCTGGATTTGCTTTGATGTGCCATTTTGCAGGCCATGCTCTGACTGGCATATTATTGTTACCGTAGTAAAAATAAAAAGGCTTTTGTAAATTTTGCCAAAGCAAATTTAGCTCAAACTCACACTCGTATTTATACCCCATAAGTGTTTCAAATCTTTGCAGTGCATTGGTTTTCATCATTTCAAGATGCCTGGAGTCTTGCGGCTCAAGATGCACTTTGTATCCCAAAAGCCCAACAACTGAGCACGCAACACATCCTTGAAAAGTAGCCTCATTTTGTGAAATTCTATGCTCTTTTACTGACACAGATGTATCAAGCAAACAAATGCCGCCAAGTTTTAATCCATCTTTTAGCGCAGCAAAAGCGATCGTTTTTTCAAATTCTGGTACAAATGAGCTAAATCTTATCTCTAAGCTTAAGCCATTTAGCTTAAAATCAAAATTTGATCTTTTAAAATTTTTACCACTCTCTTTATGTTTGTATCCGTCATGTTCAGTCTTTGGCAAATAGCTGTAAATATAGCCTTGTATGAGCTTGGTTAGAGACTTTGCTATTTTTAAATTTTGAGTTGGAAGGCGTGAATTTATAATGATCATCCTTGCTCCTTTGTTGTTACTAAAATGGATTATAACTCAAAATTTTGTAAAAAATAGACAATTATATAAAATAAATTTTTTAGAATTTATTTTTTATTTTAAAATAATATGGATAAATAAAATCAAAGACTTATTCTAAAATTTAAATGCTCTTTTCTTGACATATAATAATGTTTTTTGTATAATCTCAATTCTTTTTTAAATAATCATGTCTTGCTAGCTCAGTCGGTAGAGCATCTCACTTTTAATGAGGGGGCCGTTGGTTCGAATCCAACGCAGGACACCATTTTTTGGGTTTATGACCCTTTCGTCTAGTGGCTCAGGACTCTACTTTCTCTGTGTAGGAACAGAGGTTCAAATCCTCTAAGG
>NZ_CABPTV010000004.1:302184-325422 GCF_902460535.1 Campylobacter concisus
AGCGGTAGTTCAGTTGGTTAGAATGCCGCCCTGTCACGGCGGAGGTCGCGGGTTCGAGCCCCGTCCGCTGCGCCATCTACTTTAAATTTTTCATATCTATTTTTATTTTTTGTCTTTTTAAATTTAATGCAAAGTTTTTATAAAAATATTCTATTAAATAATATGTAAAATAATACATAAAATATTGTCTTTAAAACAGATTGAATATATTTTCTCTATTAAAATTTTTTTACTTTTATAGCTAAAATAACGATGAGAGCCTAATTTGGCTCGCGTTTTTAAATAAAAATATTTAAATTTTTAAACCTACTTATCAAACTATACTTTTTTATTTAATGTAAATTTCAATTATCTTTCATATCGTCATTAATGAACTAAAATAGCAATTTGTCTTTGTCTAAGGCATATTTAAAAATTTAAAGTCAAAATTTGTTTTATCGCACAAACATACGTTTAAATTTTTATGTCTATATGATATAAATTTATCCTGCCAAATGGCTAATATCAACCTTAAAAGCTTAAATTTTGGTGTAAATTCTATTTTTTCTCAAAAGTGATTACCGACAAAGAAAAAATATTATTTTTATCTCTTAGTTATCAAAATATCAATATAATCGTAAAAATTTATAAAAGGATAATTATGGCACTTGAAAACGTATTAAGAGCGATTGAAGATATAAAAAATGGCAAAATGGTCGTCATGGTCGATGACGAGGACCGCGAAAATGAGGGCGATCTAGTCTTTTCAGCAGCTAGTAGCGACATGCAAAAGGTAAATTTCGCTATCACTCACGCAAAGGGCGTGCTCTGTCTTGCGATGGACGAGGCGAATGCAAAAAGGCTTGACCTGCCGCTAATGGTGGCTAAAAACACATCGAGCCACGAGACAGCTTTTACGGTTACGATCGACGCAAAAGACGCAACAACAGGCGTGAGCGCATATGAGCGCGATATGACGATCAGGCTTGCAGCAGAGGCCAGCTCAAAACCTGAGGACTTCGTGCGCCCAGGACACATCTTCCCACTTATCGCCAAAAATGGCGGCGTGCTTGTTCGCACAGGCCACACCGAGGGCTCGGTCGATCTTTGCAAGCTTGCAGGTGTTGCTCCGATGGCTTCGATATGTGAGATCGTAAAAGAAGATGGCACAATGGCAAGACGCGACTATCTAGAGGAGTTTTGCGAGAAATTTGGACTAAATATGATCAGCGTATCTGATCTGGTTGAGTATAGGCTAAGCCACGAAAGCCTCATAAGAGTTGGCGAAAAAAGTGACGTCAAGATCGCAGACTGCGCGGCTATAAGATACGATATTACAGATCACAAAGGCAAAATCCACTCAGCTTATCTTTTTGGCGAGCCAAAGAGCAAGGCAAATGTCAAATTTCAAAAGATCCTTGCCGATCACGAGCTTTTGAGTAGTCCAAAATATGACGAGCTTTTAAAAACTATCAAATTTCTAAGCCAAAATGGTGGAATTTTGATCTTTTTAGATAGTGACAACTCAAACACTAGCAAAGACTACGGCATCGGAGCGCAAATTTTAAATCACTTTGGCGTAAAGGATATCGAGCTTTTAAGCTCAAATAAAAATAAAGAATTTGTAAGCTTAGCTGGTTTTGGGCTAAATATAGTCGGTTATAAGGAAATTTAAAGGAGATAAAATGAGCGAAGAGGCACAACGCAAAGCCTTACAAAATCAAATTTGGAGCATCGCAAATGAAGTAAGGGGTGCTGTTGATGGCTGGGACTTTAAGCAGTATGTCCTCGGAACTTTGTTTTATAGATTTATCAGCGAAAATTTTACCGACTACATAGAGGCTGGAGACGAGAGCATCGACTACGCTAGCATGGGTGATGATGAGATAGATGACGAGCAAAAAAGGGTCATCATAGAAGAAAAGGGCTACTTCATCTATCCTAGTCAGCTTTTTAAAAATGTCGTAAAAAATGCCTCAAATAATGAAAATTTAAATACCGATCTAGACCAAATTTTTAAAAGTATCGAGGGTTCAGCCGCTGGGTTTGAGTCAGAGCAAGACATCAAAGGACTTTTTGCTGACTTTGATACGACTAGCAACAGACTCGGCAATAGCGTCGCAGATAAAAACAAAAGGCTTGCTGCTGTTTTAAACGGAGTTGCTGGGCTTGATTTTGGTGACTTTAAAGATAACCACATCGATCTTTTTGGCGATGCTTATGAGTTTCTCATCTCAAACTACGCCGCAAATGCCGGTAAGTCAGGTGGTGAGTTTTTCACTCCGCAAAATGTCTCAAAGCTCATCTCTGAGCTAGCCATGCACGGACAAGAAAGTGTAAATAAAATTTACGATCCAGCTTGTGGCTCTGGTTCGCTACTTTTGCAAGCTAAAAAGAGATTTGACAAGCATGAGGTAGAGCAGGGCTTTTTTGGACAAGAGATCAATCACACGACATTTAACCTTGCTCGCATGAATATGTTTTTACACAACATAAACTACTCTAAATTTCACATAGAGCTTGGCGATACGCTTTTAGACCCAAAGCTTCAGGATGATAAGCCATTTGACGCCATCGTCTCAAACCCTCCTTACTCTATAAACTGGATCGGTAGCGATGATCCCACACTTATAAATGATGCTAGATTTGCTCCAGCTGGCGTGCTAGCGCCTAAAAGCAAGGCAGACTTTGCCTTTATCATGCATGCTCTTAGCTACCTTTCTGCAAAAGGGCGAGCTGCTATCGTTAGCTTTCCTGGCATTTTTTATAGAGGCGGCGCAGAAAAGAAGATACGTGAGTATCTTGTAAAAGAAAATTTCGTCGAAACCATCATCGCCCTAGCGCCAAATCTCTTCTACGGCACATCGATCGCTGTAAATATCCTTGTGCTTTCAAAGCACAAAAGTGAAAACAAAACGCAGTTTATAGACGCTAGTGAGTTTTTTGAAAAAAGAACGAACAATAACGTTTTAACAAGTGAGCACATTAAAAAGATAGTAGAAATTTTTGCTAGCAAAGAAGAGATCGCTCACGTAGCTACATCGGTGGATAATGACACAATCGCTAAAAATGACTACAACCTAGCAGTTAGCTCCTATGTCGAGCCAAAAGATACACGCGAAAAGATAGATATAAACGAGCTAAATTTACAGATAAAAGAGACTGTGGCTAAGATCTCAAATTTACGCTCACAGATAGATGACATCATCGCGCAGATAGAGCTGGACGGCGAGAGATGAGTAAAATTTTTGATCTTATAAATGAGCTTTGTCCTGATGGGGTTGAATTTATGGAGGTAGAAGAAGTTTTTATTATGAAAAATGGCTATACACCTTCAAAAGCAAACAAAGATTTTTGGGAAAATGGAACCATACCTTGGTATAGAATGGAGGATATACGCGAAAATGGTAGAATTTTATCTGAGTCCATACAAAAAATAACACCTAAAGCTGTGAAGGGAGGTAAGTTAATCCCTAAAAATTCAATTATAGTCGCGACCACCGCGACTATAGGCGAGCACGCGCTCGCAATCGCTGATTCATTTTTAATGAATCAGCAATTCACGTCTTTTACAATACGTGAATTGCTAAAAGACAAACTTGATATCGAGTTTGTCTTTTATTATTTCTTTAAAATTTGTGAATGGTGCAAGCAAAATACAAATTCTAGTTCTTTTCCGTCAGTTGATATGGCTAAACTTAAAAAAGTAAAATTTCCTGTGCCTCCGATGGAAGTGCAGCGTGAAATAGTCCGTATCTTGGACTCTTTCACGCTTCTTACAGCAGAGCTTACAGCAGAGCTTACAGCTAGGAAAAAGCAGTATGAATTTTATCGCGACTTTCTTTTAAGCTTTGACGAGCTTGATAAAAATGGGGGAGGGTGTGAGCTAAAAATGCTTGGAGAAATTTGTGAGCTGATACGTGGCAATGGGTTGCAAAAGAAGGACTTTGTGGAGAGCGGAGTTCCTGCGATACATTATGGTCAAATTTATACGTATTATGGAACGTTTGCTAGCAAGACTAAATCTTTTGTTTCGGTTGATACGGCAAGGAATTTAAAAAAAGTTAATTTTGGGGACGTTGTAATTACTAATACTAGTGAAAATTTACAAGATGTTGGAAAGGCTGTTGTGTATCTTGGAAAGGAGCAGGCTGTTACTGGTGGGCATGCAACTATTTTAAAGCCTAAAAATACTCTTTTGGGAAAATTTTTTGTATATCTTTCACAAACAGCCTATTTTTACAATGAGAAAGTAAAGTATGCTAAAGGAACTAAGGTTATTGATGTATCTGCGTCTGATATGTCAAAAATTTTAATCCCCGTCCCATCACTTCAAACACAGCAAAAGGTCGTTGATATCTTAGATAAATTTGATACGCTTGTAAATTCTATAACTGAGGGTTTGCCACGAGAGATAGAGCTAAGGCGCAAGCAGTATGAGCATTACAGAGAGCTACTTTTAAATTTCAAACCAAAAATGAGAGCATAAGGGCGTAAAAATGATAGAGAGTAAAATTATACTTGAGTCTGAAAATTTCATCGTTTTAGATAAATATGAGAGATTGCCTCAGTCTTCAAGCTACCAAAGCGAAGTGGATATGGAGCGTGAGCTTATAGATGATCTTGCAAAACAAGGCTATGAGTATAAAAAAGATATAAACTCTCAAACGGCACTTTTACTAAATTTAAAAGAGCAGCTAGAGAGGCTAAATAATGTTAAATTTAGCTCGCCTGAGTGGAAAAGGCTAGTTGAAGAGTATATCGACAAGCCAAACGATGGCATTATAGAAAAGACACGCAAGATACAAGACGATCATATATATGACTTTACTTTTGATGATGGGTATAAACAAAATATCTGCCTTATCGATAAAAAAGATATCGCTAAAAACAGCTTGCAGGTGATAAATCAGTTTGAGCAAACTGGCTCATCGCACAACAGATATGATGTCACTATACTTGTTAATGGCTTGCCGCTTGTGCAAATAGAGCTTAAAAAGCGAGGCGTGGCGATAAGAGAAGCCTTTAATCAAATTCATCGCTACTCCAAAGAGAGCTTTAACTCATCAAATTCTCTCTTTAAATACTTGCAAATTTTTATCATCTCAAATGGCACAGATACAAGATACTTTGCAAACACAACCAAGCGGGATAAAACCAGCTTTGACTTTACTATAAACTGGGCAAATTCAAAAAACGAAGCCATAAAAGATATAAAGGACTTTACAGCTACATTTTTGGCGAAAAATACACTTCTTAGCATACTGAGCAAATACTGCATCTTTGATACAAATAACACCTTGCTCATAATGCGTCCTTATCAGATAGCAGCGACTGAGCGCATACTTTGGAAGATAAATAGTTCGCATAATGCTAAATGCTACGCAAAGCCAGAGGGTGGCGGCTTTATATGGCATACGACAGGATCTGGCAAGACGCTAACTAGCTTTAAGGCGGCTAGGCTTGCTACGCAGCTTGAATTTATAGATAAAGTCTTTTTTGTGGTGGATAGAAAAGACCTTGACTATCAGACTATGAAGGAGTATCAAAAATTTTCAAAAGATAGCGTGAATGGCTCAGTTAGCTCAGCAGAGCTAAAGCGAAACACTCAAAAAGATGACGGAAAGATCATCGTAACAACTATACAAAAGCTAAACAACCTTATGAAAAACGAAGATGATCTAAGCATATATCAAAAAGAGGTTGTTTTTATATTTGACGAGTGCCACAGGTCTCAGTTTGGCGAAGCACAGAAAAATTTAAAGAAGAAATTTAAGAAATTTTATCAGTTTGGCTTTACTGGAACACCGATATTTCCTCAAAATGCCATCGGAGCAGAGACTACGCAAAGTGTCTTTGGAAGCTCGCTTCATGAATATGTGATAGTTGATGCCATAAGAGATGAGAAGGTGCTTAAATTTAAGGTTGATTATAACAACGTCGTGCCTAAATTTAAGAGCATAGAGACAGAAAAAGACGAGCTAAAGCTAAGTGCGGCTGAGAATAAAAGTGCATTTTTGCACCCTGAGCGTATCAAAGAAATTTCAGAGTATGTGCTAGAGAAATTTCATCAAAAAACTCACCGCTTAAATGCAAGTGGCAAGGGCTTTAACGCTATGTTTGCAGTAAGCTCGGTAGATGCAGCAAAGCTTTATTATGAAGCGTTTAAAAATTTACAAAGTAACAAAGAGCGAGCTTTAAAGATAGCGACAATATTTTCTTTTTCACAAAATGAAGAGCAAGATATGGTTGGTGAGATAGCTGACGAGGGCTTTGAGCCAGAGGCGATGGACGTTAGCTCAAAAGAGTTTTTAAATAGCGCGATAAAAGACTACAATGCCTACTTTAAGACAAATTTTAGCGTTGATGGTGGGTCGTTTCAAGACTACTACCGAGATCTAAGCGAGCGCACAAAGAAGCAAGAGATCGACCTACTTTTAGTTGTGGGCATGTTTTTGACAGGATTTGACGCGCCTTGTCTAAACACGCTCTTTGTGGATAAAAATTTACGCTATCACGGGCTCATACAAGCATACTCTAGGACAAATAGAATTTATGGTGCTACAAAAACTTTTGGCAACATCGTGACATTTAGAGACCTAGAAAAAGCGACAGAAGATGCTATAACTCTTTTTGGTAAAGGAAGCACCAAAAGCGTCATACTCGAAAAAAGCTATAAAGAGTATATGGATGGCTTTACAGATGCGGTATCTGGCGAGGCAAGAAGGGGCTTTGTAGATGTAGTAAGCGAGCTAGAGGCGAAATTCCCTGATCCTACTAAGATAGAGACGCAAAAGGACAAGAAAGAATTTGTAAAGCTTTTTGGAGAGTATCTAAGGGTGGAAAATGCTTTGCAAAACTACGATGAATTTGTGGCTCTAAGAGCTTTGCAAGAGGTAAATTTAGACGATGAAAAAGCAGTTTATGAGTTTAGGGATAAATTTGGCTTAAGCGATGAACAAATCAAAGAGATGCAAAGCATAAAAGTGCCAAATGCAAGGGCTTTGCAAGACTACCGTGGGACATATAATGATATAAGAGAGTGGCTAAGAAAAGAAAAGGCTGGCGAAGAGAAGGAAAAAGAGAGGATAAACTGGGATGACGTGGTATTTGAGGTTGATCTACTAAAATCTCAGGAGATAAATTTAGACTATATTTTGGGTTTGATATTTGAGCATAATAAAAAGATAAAAGATAAAGCAGCACTTACTGATGAGGTGCGTCGCATCATCCGCTCGAGCTTGGAAAACCGCTCAAAAGAGGGGTTGATAGTTGATTTTATAAACCAAAGCGACTTGGATAAATTTAAAGACCGAGCCAGCGTGATAGAAGAGTTTTTTAAATTTGCAAAAGTTGTGATGAAAAAAGAGGCGGACGAGCTTATCACTTCTTTAAATTTAGACGAGGCTGGAGCAAGAAGGTTTATAAGCTCGTCGTTAAAGAACGGCTTTGTTAGCCAGAGTGGAACGCAAATAGGCGAGATACTGCCTAAGATCAGCCCTTTAAATAAAAACTATCCAATAATCAGGCAAAAAGTGATCGATGAGATCTCGCATTTTGTTGATAAATTTAAAGAGGTTGGCTCGTCGGTTTAAGAGGCACTTTTAAGCAAAATTTATATTGCATTTGGCTTATTTATGCCTTGCTTCGTGCTCTAAAAGCCAAATTTTAGTTGGCAGACCCTCGCCGCCTGAGTAGCCACCAAGGCCACTGCTGGCTAGCACCCTGTGGCAGGGGATGATGATAGGCAGTGGGTTTTTGGCGTTTGCAGATCCCGCTGCGCGGTAAGCGTTTTTGTGGCCCGCAGCAAGTGCAAGAGCAGCGTATGTGGTCGTTTCGCCGTACGGCACTTTTTGCAAATTTTCATAAATTTTGGCTCTAAATTTGGTCGTTTTTAGATCAAGTCTAACGCTAAATTTTTTAAGCTCACCCTTAAAATAAGCCTTTAGTTCATCTAAACAAAGCTTTAAATTTTCATCTTTTACCGCTACTTTTTCAAATTTATCTACAAAATTTATCTCACAAATTCCATTTTCGCTAGCAACGATCTCTAAAATTCCAATGGGCGATTTTAGGTAGGCTTTTGACACATTTGCTCCTTGAAATTTGAAATTTTGGGCAAATTTTACTTTAGATTGTTTTGCTTTTTGATAAAATGCAAGCAAAATCAGCGATTTTGGACTAAAAACGAGCAAAATCACAAAGGAAATTTATGAGCTTTTTTACCGACTACGAAAAACATGTGAGTGAGCGAGAAAAAGAGGGCGTGCCACCGCTTGCGCTAAATGCCAAGCAAACAAGCGAAATTTGCGAGCTAATGAGACTTGCTGGCGACTCTAGCGGCGATGAAAAGGCGCAAAACGAGCTAAAATTTCTTATAAATTTGCTCACAAATCGCGTAAATCCAGGCGTTGATGACGCGGCAAAGATAAAGGCGGAATTTCTTGGCGAGGTGATAGAAGGGCTTAAAATAGACGGCCTTGATGCAGTTCGTGCCATTAAAATTTTAGGCAAGATGCTTGGCGGATATAACGTAGAAATTTTGGTGCGAGCTCTAAAAAATAGCAATGAAACTATCGCGCAAGCTGCGGCAAATGAGCTAAAAAATATCATTTTGGTGCATGAGCATTTTGACGAGATCGCAAAGCTAGCAAATAGCAATAAATTTGCAAAAGAGGTGCTTGCTTCTTGGGCAAACGCGGAGTGGTTTACGCATAAAAAGCCACTTAGTGAGTGCATAAAGGCAGTGGTTTTTAAGGTGCCTGGCGAGACAAATACTGATGATCTAAGCCCTGCAAGCGAGGCCTATACAAGGGCTGACATACCGCTTCACGCAAAGGCGATGCTGGTTAAAAAGATGCCTGAGGGCTTAGAAGTCCTAAAAGAGCTAAAAAGTCGCGGCAAGAGCGTGGCGTATGTTGGCGACGTGGTCGGCACTGGCAGCAGCAGAAAGAGTGGTATAAACTCGATCCAGTGGCACCTTGGCGATGAGATAGAAGGCGTGCCAAACAAAAAAACGGGCGGTATCGTGATCGGCACGACCATAGCTCCGATATTTTTTAACACCGCTGAAGATAGCGGCGCACTGCCGATAGTTGCAAACGTAAATGAGCTAGAAATGGGCGATGAGATAGAAATTTATCCATTTAAAGGCGAAATTTATAAGCTTGCAGGCAACGAAAAAAAGCTCGTGGCAAACTTTAAACTAAGCCCAAACACCCTAAGTGACGAGATAAGAGCAGGGGGTAGGATACCTTTGATGATAGGTAGGCAAGTGACTAAAAAGGCTAGAGAGGCCTTGGGACTTGGCGAGGAGCAAATTTTCATAAAGCCAGATCAGCCAAAAGAGCTAGGCGGTGGCTATACGCTCGCTCAAAAGATGGTCGGCAAGGCTTGCGGCAAGGCTGGCGTGAGAGCTGGGGCATACGTGGAGCCTGAAATTTTGACCGTTGGTTCGCAAGATACCACAGGGCCTATGACTAGAGATGAGATAAAAGAGCTTGCTAGCCTTAGTTTTGGGGCGGATTTTGTCTTGCAAAGCTTTTGCCACACGGCTGCTTATCCAAAGCCAAGCGACCTTGAGATGCAAAAGAGCTTGCCTAAATTTATGACGCTTCGTGGTGGCGTGAGCCTAAAACCAGGCGACGGCGTCATCCACTCGTGGCTAAACCGCATGGTCTTGCCTGACACGGTGGGCACTGGCGGCGATAGTCACACGAGATTTCCTATTGGCATTAGCTTTCCAGCAGGAAGCGGCCTAGTGGCGTTTGCGGCGGTGCTTGGTATGATGCCACTAAATATGCCAGAGTCAGTTTTGATCAAATTTAAAGGCGAGCTAAAAGAGGGCGTGACGCTTCGTGATCTTGTCAATGCGATACCTTATTCTGCTATCAAAAAAGGGCTTTTAAGCGTTGAGAAAAAGAATAAAAAGAACATTTTTGCGGGCAAAATTTTAGAGATAGAAGGGCTAGAGAGTCTAAAAGTGGAGCAGGCGTTTGAGCTAAGTGACGCTTCGGCTGAGCGCTCGGCGGCTGCTTGTGTGGTAAATTTAAGTGAGGCTAGCGTCGTGGAGTACGTTCGCTCAAACGTTGCGCTAATAGACGCTATGATAAAAGCTGGGTATGAGAGCCATGAAACGCTTGTGAGGCGAAAAGAGAAGATGCAAAAATGGCTAGAAAACCCAACTCTTTTAAGAGCCGACGAGGACGCAAGATATGCTGAAATTTTAGAGATTGATTTGTCTCAGATAGATGAGCCGATTTTGGCCTGTCCAAACGACCCAGACGATGTGGCGACACTGAGTGAAATTTTAGCTGATAGCAAAAGAGCACACAACATCGACGAGGTCTTTGTGGGTAGCTGTATGACAAATATCGGCCATTACAGGGCGCTTGCTAGGATTTTAGAGCGTGAGAGCAAGCTTACTACTAGGCTTTGGATCGCGCCGCCAACTAAAATGGATAAAAAAACGCTTGAGGACGAGGGAGTTTATGAAATTTTTAAAAGGCTAAATGCTAGGACAGAGGTGCCAGGCTGCTCGCTTTGCATGGGCAATCAAGCAAGGGTAAATGATAATGCCGTCGTCTTTTCGACATCGACAAGAAATTTTGACAACAGAATGGGCATGGGCGCAAAGGTCTATCTAGGAAGTGCCGAGCTAGCCGCTGTATGCGCGCTACTAGGGCGTTTGCCAAGCGTTAGTGAGTATAAAAAAATAGTAAGAGATAGTCTTAGTTTAAACAAAGATCAAATTTATAAATACCTAAATTTTAATGAAATAAGCGAGTTTAGTATATAAATTTGTTACAATATCGCGAAATTTTAAGGAGCTTTGATGAAAGAAGTAGCTTTTTTTCTCTTTTTTAGCAGTTTTCTTTTTGTAAATTTACACGCATTAGAGTGCGGTGATCTTGCTAAAAAAGAGAGCTTTAAAACTACTCCAAACGAGCTTGCTTATGCGAATGAGGGGCTATTTTATTGCGATGGCTCGCTTTTAAATTTAAAAGAGGTAAAAGAGCTTTTTGATGCGAGTGTGGCTGTTAGAAGCGAATCCCAAAGCTGCGTTGGCGAGGGCGTTTATAGAGAAAATTTAAATAAATTTAGATGGATCTTGCTAAAAGCCTCATTTGCTCCTGAAATATATCAAAAAGAGCTTGCAAAGCCAGAAGCGGCTGAGGCTCAAAAAGATGCTCAAATGGAGTATTTTAGATACTGGGCGAATGAGAGTTTGTTTAACTTCTTAAAATATAAAAAATTCAGCGAAGCTTATAAAAATGCTCAAACTCCACTGGTTAAATTTTATGAGGCTTTAGGCGTTGATAGTGCAAGTGCCGCTTACTACGCAACTAGCGTGATAAATGAGTTTTTAAGCTTTAGCGTTGGCAAAAATGTAAATAAAGCTAAAATTTTAACTTCTGAGCAAAAGATGATGGCTCAAAAGCTAAGTCAAGACGAGCTTGCAAATTTGCTTTATTCTAAAAATTTCACCACCGCAGAGCTTACAAATTTACTTGATATCGCACTGCTAAATGACAAAAGTAGCGAGATGATAGAAGAGATCATAAGGCGCGGGGCTGACGTAAATTTAGGCGATGAAACGCCGCTATTTTTTGCTCTTAAAAATTTAGAAAATGTGAAAATTTTGCTTAAAAATAGAGCCGATGTAAATCACAAAAATTTCTTTGGCAAAAGTGCGCTTTTTTATGCTGTGCAGTTTGAGGATGCGCCTCTTTGCGAGCTTTTGCTAAAGAGCGGAGCCAATGCAAACGAGAGCTACATCGACGAGCAGTCTAAGATGAATATGATAAATTTAGGCATGATGCAAGTAGAGGATACGTGCGGCCTAGAGCATACAAACAGAAGCGTTTTTATGCATGCAGCAGCTCACGCAACGCCTGAAATTTTAAAGCTTTTGATAGATAACGGCGCTGATATAAACGCCACTGATGATGCGGGATTTAACGCGCTTGATTATGCGATTAAAGATAAAAACGAAAAAAATATTAAATTTTTAGAAGATCTTGGCTTAAAGCCAAATTTTAATTAGGAAGAGATATGAAAAAGACAGCTTTTGTGACAGGTGCGACATCTGGCTTTGGCGAGGCGATCGCTAGAAGACTCTCAAAAGAGGGCTACAAGATAGTAGCTCTTGCAAGGCGCGAAGATAGGCTAAAAAAGCTAGCAAGTGAGCTTGGCGATACGCACATCATCGTAGCTGACATACGTGATAAAAAGGCTGTTTTTGACGCAGTTGATAGCCTGCCTGATAAATTTAAAGATATCGAAGTGCTTGTAAATAACGCTGGACTTGCCTTGGGACAAGAAAAGACGATAGACGCAAAGGTAGAGGACTTTGAGACGATGATAGATACAAATGTAAAGGGTCTTATCTACTCTACAAAAGCCGTTTTGCCGCTACTTTACAAGCAAGAAAAGGGCTATATCTTTAATCTTGGCTCAACAGCTGGCTCGTGGCCGTATCCTGGTAGTAACGTTTATGGCGCTACAAAGGCCTTTGTAAAGCAGTTTAGTCTAAATTTAAGAAACGATCTAGTTGGCACAAATATCAGGGTGACAAACATCGAGCCAGGTCTTTGTAAGACTGAATTTAGCGAGGTTAGATTTAAGGGCGATAAGGCAAAGGCTGATAGTCTTTATGAAAATACAAATTTTATCACGTCTGAGGATATCGCGACGATTTTGGTTAATTGTCTAAATATGCCTGGAAGTGTCAATATAAACAGGGTCGAAGTCATGGCAAACACGCAGACTTGGGCTGGACTTGCGATAGAAAAATTTTAAGGAGTTTATGTGAGACAAATTTTATTGTTACTATTTTTTAGTGCCGTACTTTTTGGCGTTGATCCAGAAGTCGCCAAAAGAAACGCGCAAATTTACGGCGTTTTCACGCTTATACCGCCAGTTGTGGCCATAGCGCTTGCTTTTATCACAAAAGACGTTATATTGTCGCTATTTATCGGTGTTTTTAGCGGAACGTTTCTCATAAATATCATCAATGAAAATGTCTTTATGGGCATCATCAAAGGCTTTACAGGCATCGTTTCAAGAGTGGTTGAGTCGATGGCTGATAGCACCGATGCTGGTATCTTGCTTCAAGTGCTTTGTATAGGCGGTGTGGTCGCACTTATCACAAAGATGGGCGGCACAAAAGCGGTTGCTCTTTGGCTTAGCAAAAAGGCAAAAACTGGCGTTTCAGCTCAAATTTCAACTTGGCTTATGGGTATTTTTGTATTTTTCGATGACTACGCAAATGCCCTAATCGTTGGTCCTATCATGAGACCAATAAGCGATAAATTTAAAATCAGCCGCGAAAAGCTAGCCTTCATCATCGACGCTACAGCAGCACCGATTGCTGGTATCGCTATCATCTCTACATGGGTCGGACTTGAGGTTTCGCTCATCGAAAAGGGCTACGAGCTTATCGGCGAGACTGGCATAAACGCTTATTCTATATTTATCGAGACCATTCCATATAGATTTTACAACCTCTTTATCTTGTTTTTCATAGTCTGCACAGCCTTGATGCAACGCGAGTATGGCCCTATGCTAGCAGCTGAAAGACGCGCTAGAAGAGGCGAGCTTCACTCAGGCAAAACTCAAATTCAAGACCTTGAAGATAAGACTCTCGAGCCAAAAGAGGGCGTAAAACTAAGCGCTTCAAATGCGATAGTGCCGCTTCTTGTGCTAGTTATCGGCGCATTTACTAGCTTTTATTTTAGCGGTCTTGCTGCACTTGAGGGCGATACTCTTAAAAATGCACTTGCAAATCCACTTTCATTTTCAACATTTAAAGATACTTTTGGCGCAGCTGACTCTGCTACATCGCTATTTCAAGCAGCATTGCTCGCTAGTATCGTAGCTATCACGATGGGCGTTTGGCGCAAAATTTTTGATGTAAAAGAGGCTATTAGCACGTGGGTAAAGGGCTGGAAAACTATGATCATCACGGTCGTCATCTTGCTTCTTGCTTGGAGCCTTAGCGCGGTTATAAAAGAGCTTGGCACTTCAAGATATTTGGTTGATTTGCTAAGTGACTCAACGCCTAAATTTATCCTGCCAGTGGCTGTTTTCATCCTTGGCTCATTTATCAGCTTCTCAACAGGCACCAGCTACGGCACGATGGGCATTTTGATGCCTCTTGCTATCCCGCTAGCTTATGCAGTGGGCAAAAACTACGGCCTAGATGGCGATGCGATGCACGCTTATATGATAGTAAATATCTCAAGCGTTCTAACGGGCGCTATCTTTGGTGATCACTGCTCGCCGATCTCAGATACTACGATACTTTCATCAATGGGCGCAGGATGCAGCCACATCGATCACGTCTCAACACAGATGATCTATGCACTTAGCGTTTGCGCGGTTTGTGTGCTTGTTGGCTACTTGCCTGTCGCACTTGGTCTTAGCGTTTGGATCGCACTTCCTTGCGGATTTTTAGCGATCTGGGCTTTGGTTAGATTTGTAGGCAAAAAAGTCGAAGAGAAAGCGGCATAAATTTGGACTGCAAATACCTAAAAGAGTGCGGATCATGCACTCTTTTTACCCCTTATAGTGAGCAAATTTCATTTAAAACTGATCTTATTAAGCAAAATTTCTCCCCATTTTATGATGGCAAATTTGATGTTTTTAGCTCAAGCCCAAAGCACTACCGCACGAGGGCTGAGTTTGGCATCTGGCACGAAGATAGCAAGCTTAGCTACACGATGCACGCAAGCGAGAAGGGCAAAAGGGTCTTTATAGATGAGTGTCCAAAGGTTTGCGAGCAAATTTCACATCTCATGCCAAGGCTACTTGAAAATTTACAAAATGATGAAATTTTACGCGCAAAGCTCTTTGGAGTGGAGTTTATCGCCTGTAAAAGTGGCACCTTGGTCACGCTTCTTTATCATAAAAGGCTTGATAGTGAGTTTGAGGCAGCGATGAAAATTCTAGCTAGCAAGCTTGATGTGATGATCTTAGCTAGATCTCGCGGTCAAAAGCTGCTAAGTGGTGAGCTAAATTTAGTTGATGAGCTAAATGTCGGAGGTCAAATTTATAAATTTAGCCTAAGTGAAAATGCCTTTATCCAGCCAAATAAAGCGGTAAATGAGAAGATGATAGCTTGGGCAAAAGAGTGCGTGCAAGGTGGCGCTGACCTGCTGGAACTCTACTGCGGACATGGAAATTTTACTATCCCACTTTCGTTTAAATTTAAAAACGTCCTTGCCACTGAAATTTCAAAAAGCTCGATCGCAAATGCCCTTAAAAACTGCGAGCTAAATGGGGCTAAAAATATCAAATTTTTGCGAATGGACGCTGATGAGCTGATGAGCGCATTTGCTGGCGTTAGGGAGTTTAATAGGCTAAAAGAGATAAATTTAAGCGATTTTAACTTCTCTCACGTCCTTGTCGATCCACCACGCGCAGGGCTAAGTGAAAGCGTCATAAATTTCATTAGAAATTTCAAAAACATCATCTACATCTCGTGCAATCCAGAGACATTAAAAGAAAATCTAAATGAGCTTACTAAAAGCCATAAAGTGATAAAATTTGCGCTCTTTGATCAGTTTGCCAACACTCATCACATCGAGTGTGGCGTGTTACTAGAGGCAAAAGATAAATTTTAAAAGGAAAGTTAAAAATGGTTTCATTAAACAAAATAATCCAAGCAAAGATAACGATCGGTCACTTTGTAAATAAAACTCCGTTTGCGCTAAGTGCAAAACTTAGCAAAATTTTAGGCGCAAATGTCTATCTAAAAGAGGAAAATTTACAACGAACTGGAGCTTACAAGATAAGAGGCGCTTACAATAAAATAGCTAGCCTAAGCGATGAGGAGCGAAAACGTGGCGTCGTGGCTGCAAGCGCTGGCAATCACGCTCAAGGCGTTGCGATAAGTGCAAAAGAATTTGGCGTGCATGCTTGCATCGTCATGCCAGAATCAACCCCACTTCTAAAGGTAGCTGGCACAAAGGATCTTGGCGCTGAAGTGATCTTAAAAGGTGATAACTTTGATGAGGCGTATGAATTTGCAGTAAATTACGCCAAAGAAAAAGATATGACCTTTGTTCATCCATTTAACGATGAGTACGTCATGGCAGGGCAGGGCACTGTTGGGCTTGAGATGCTTGATGAGATAAGCGACCTTGATATGGTTGTAGTGCCAGTTGGCGGTGGTGGCTTAGCTAGCGGCGTGGCAAGCTGTATAAAACAAGTCAATCCAAAAACCAAAGTCGTTTGCGTCGGCGCAAAGGGTGCTCCAGCGATGTTTAATAGCTACGGCGCTAAAAAGAGCATAAACTCAAAGTCAGTTCGCACCATAGCCGATGGCATCGCTGTGCGTGATGCGAGCGAGATAACGCTTAAAAATATCGTTGAGTGCGTGGATGAGTTTGTACAGGTCGATGACGAGGAGATTGCAACTGCGATTTTGTTCTTGCTAGAGACGCAAAAGATCGTGGTTGAAGGAGCTGGCGCAGCTGGCGTGGCAGCACTTATGCATGATAAGATCAAATTTAAAAAAGGCGCAAAGATAGGCGTGGTGCTAAGTGGTGGAAATATCGATGTTCAAGTGCTTTCTATCATCATCGAAAAGGGTCTTATCAAGTCTCACCGCAAGATGACCTTGCAAATCACACTTGTAGATAAGCCAGGAGCGCTCATGAGCCTAACTGATAGTCTAAAATCGGCAAATGCAAACATCGTCAAGATCGACTACGACCGCTTCTCTACTAAGCTTGACTACGGCGATGCAAGCATCACTATCACGCTTGAGACAAAGGGCCTTGAGCATCAAGAAAAGATTAAAGATACGCTTAATAAAAACGGCTTTTCTTTTACTCAACTCTTCTAAATTTATAAGCTCGCTACCTTTTAAAGTAGCGAGCATTAACTTTCATTAAATTTACAGGACTAAAATTTCGCAAATTTATTCAAGGATGAGATATGAAAAAGAGTTTATTGAGCCTTGCGTTGTTTTGCACTTTAGCTTTTTGTGCCGATGATGAGGTGGTTGGCAAACAAAATGATCAAGTATGGATAGGATCTATGGGTGGATGCAAGCTTTATGTATTTTCACTAAAGACGACTGACGCGCCAGTAGATAAGCTAATAGCCAAAGATGAGGCGCAAAAAGAGCTTGTGGCAAATACTAAAAATTTACCAAACAAACACAACGTAATGTTTGCAAAGTGCGATGACTACACAGCGCTCATAGATAGCGGCTATGAAGATAGCTTGGAAAATTTAAAGTATGATCTGCAAACTTTTGGCAATATAAAGCCAGAGGATCTAACCTACGTCATCATCACGCACGCTCATCCTGATCACATAGGTGGGCTCATAGATGGCGGCAAAAAGACTTTTAAAAATGCCAAGCTTTTTATAGATGAAAAGGAGTGGGACTACTGGATGAAGGGCAAAGATGAGAGGACAAAAGAAATTTTATCGCTTTATAAGGACGATAAGAGCTTTTTTGACCATAAAAAGCCGCTATTTGACGGGGCTCTAAAGATCATGGCTATCCCAGCCTACGGCCACACTCCAGGGCACAACATGATAAGCTTTGAGACAGATAACGACAAGATCATCTTTATAGCTGACCTTCTTCACGTCCTAGCAGTGCAAGAGGTCGAGCCAAGCATATCTATCACTTATGATGTAGATCCAGTGCAAGCTGCCAAAACAAGAGAAAAGGTGCTTGATGGCTTGGAGGACGAGACTACTAAGATAGTGGGAGCTCACATGCCTTATAAGAGCCCTATCACCTTGCCAGAGTGATAAATTTCTTTTGCTTTACAAATTTAGGATAAAATGCGGGCTTTAAAGGAGAAAATATGAGCGAATACGCAAATTTGATATTAGCTATCTTGCTAGCTATTTTGGCATTTGCATTTTATAGGTCGAACAAGGCGCTAAAAAAGGCAAAAGACGATAGCGAAAATGTCTCAGTCAGCACGGAAATTTCGCAGCTTAAAAGCATAGGTGAGCTATCTGTTTTTCAAGTTTATAGCAAAGAGATCGTCACAAAAACCGACCATGCGTTTGGAAATTTTGGCAAAGAGTATCTAAGGTGGCTGGTAAGCGAGAAGAAGCTTTCGATGATATTTGAGTTTGAGATAAATTTCATCTACGATCTAACTAGCCCAAAGCTCGAGATCATGCAGATCGCAAACTCTAGTTACAAGATAAAAATGCCCCCATGTAAGTATAAATTTTCAATCGCCGATATGAAATTTTACGACGAAAAAAATGGCAAATTTATACCATTTTTGCTGCCTGACTCGCTAAATGGCTTTTTTGGTAGCACATTTACAGAAGAGGACAAAAACAGGCTCATAGAAGAGGCAAGAAACGAAGTAAAAAAGATGAGCGTTCGCCTTATCTCGCAGCTTCAAAGTAAAATTCACAAATCAGCTCGTGACACGCTTGAAGCGATAGCTAAGAGCTTTGGCGCAAACAAGGTCGAGTTTGTCTTTGACGATAGCGACGAGCAGATCAACGAGCAATTAAATTTAGAAAATATCGCATAAAAATTAAATTTAAAGGAGAAAAAATGAGTGTAAATTCACAAGAGGTCACACAAGCACCTGGCAACAACACAGTCTTTCAAACATGGGTTTTAAAAGGCGACAAAAAGGCATGTAAAGAGGGCTTTGCTAAGCTTTGTGCTTTGGTTGTAAATTTAAACAAAACTGCTAAAGTTAGATTTGGCGCAAATGAAAATGTAAATTGCGTCCTTGGCGTGGGTCATGATGCTTGGAAAAAACTTGAAATTTCAAAAGAATTGCCAAAAGAGCTTGTAAATTTTAAAGCGATCAAAGGCGACAAACACGAGGCTGTTAGCACAAAGGGCGATATCCACATCCACATCCGCGCGCTAAATGCGGCTGACTGCTTTGACATGGCGCAAAATATCAAAGAAGTTTTGTTTAAATTTGCAGAGCTTACAGACGAAACTCAAGGCTTTAAGTATCACGACGGCAGGGCGATCATCGGCTTTGTCGATGGCACTGAAAACCCTGATGGCGAAGATAGAGATCTTTTTGCAAAAGTCGGCAAAGAGGACGCTAAATTTAAAGGCGGTAGCTACGTTTTTGTTCAAAAATACTTCCACAAAATGAAAGAGTGGAACGCCACAAGCGTAAGCGAGCAAGAAAAGGTTATAGGCCGCTCAAAAGAGTATGACATCGAGATGGACGAGAGCGTAAAACCTACAAATTCACACTCAGCTGCTGCAAATGTCGGCGACGATAAAAAGGTTGTGCGTGGCAATATGCCATTTACTGAAGGCAGCAAAACAGGCACTTACTTCATCGCTTATGCTAGCACATTTTCAACGGTTGAGCTTATGCTTAAAAAGATGTTTATCGGCGAGCCAAAAGGCAACTCAGATAGACTGCTTGACTTTAGCACGCCAGTAACTGGGGCTTTATATTTTGCTCCTACGCTTGATATGCTTGGTGATTACGAGGGATAAATTTAGCTTGGGGCGAAGCAAATTTGCCCCTTTAAATTTATAAGGATAAAGATGCCAGAGTGGTTTATCTACGCAGCTCTTTCGGCTGTTTTTGCTGCACTTACAGCGATCTTTGCAAAGCTAGGCGTAAAAGATATCGACAGCGATTTTGCGACATTTATAAGAACGATCGTCGTCATTTTGATGCTTGTTTTGCTTTTAAGCGTGGCTAAAAAATGGCAACCGTTAAGCTCGCTAAGCCCAAAAAACTGGCTCTTTCTCATACTAAGTGGCATGGCAACTGGGCTTTCGTGGCTTATGTATTTTAAAGCTATGCAAGCAGGCAAGGTCTATCAGGTAGCGCTGGTTGATAAATTTAGCGTCGTGCTGGCTATCATTTTGGCTGTCATATTTCTTGGTGAGAGGCTAAATTTAAAAGAAATTTTAGCCGTTTGCCTTATCGTATCTGGCGTGTTTTTACTCATTTTTAAATAAATTTTTCTGCGTTATTCTTAAAGTATTTTTTTAATTTTAATTTGTAATTAATCAAAAAGCCCCTAGAATTTGACAATTTCACTTTGAAGGGAGAAATATGAAAAAAATTATTCTATCAGCCATCGTAGCTTGTGCTGCATTTGGTGCAGGTATGAACTACACAGATGTCGTAAAGGACGTATATGCTGACGCAAACTCAGCTAAGAGCATAGGCAGGCTGCTACCAACCAACGCAGTTGAAATTTTGCAAACAAGTGGCGACAGAGCGCAGATCAAAGTAAAAGGCTATCAAAACCCAGCCGTTAGCAACGTAGTTTATTTTGCTGATGGCGCGAGGATCATCTCAGTAGCATTTGCAAAAACTGCACCTTTTGATATCAAAGTGATAAAAGAGGGCAAAAACGGCAAATGGAACGAGGTAGAAACGACAGTTTTCGTTCAAAAAGATGGCTTTAGCACTGATGTAAACGCGATGTTTGCAAAAGCTGACAAGATGTATAAAGAGAGTTGCGGCGTTTGCCATGCGTTGCCTCAAACTACGCATTTTAATGCAAATCAATGGCCGTCACTTCTAAAATCAATGATCGGCAGAACCGCAATAGAGAAAAAAGACGAGTGGCTAGTTATCGAGTACCTACAAAAACACTCATCTGACGTAAATTTAGGCAAATAAGGAGAAAAAATGAACGAGAACAGACGAGATTTTCTAAAAAAAGGTGCAACAGCGCTTGCAGCTACACCTTTGCTTTCAGGCGTAACAGCTTCAAATTTGTTTGCTGATGAGGTTAAAAAGGGTGTTGTAAAAAATGGCGAAACTCTTACAGCTGCTCACTGGGGCATGCTAAAAGTGACAACCAAAAACGGCATCGCTGTAAAGTCAGAGCCTATTCAAAAGACAAGTGAAATTTATAACCCACTTCAACACTACACACCAGATATGATCTACAAAAGTCGTATCAAGCACACAATGGTAAGAAAGAGCTACTTGCAAAACCCAGATAGCCCAAAACCAGAGCTTCGTGGCATTGATGAGTGGGTCGAGGTGCCTTATGAGGACGCGATCAAGCTAGTTGCTAAAGAGCTTAAAAAAACAAGAGCGCAAAAGGGATTACAAAGCGTTTTTGCAGGTAGCTACGGCTGGAAATCAAGCGGCAATGTGCATAACTCAAGAATTTTACTTCATAGATTTATGAACCTTAGTGGCGGTTTTGTTGGCTCACTAGGTGACTACTCAACAGGTGCTAGCCAGATCATCATGCCTCACGTTGTAGGTAGTATCGAGGTTTATGAGCAGCAAACTAGCTGGCCAGTCGTGCTAGAAAATTCAAAAGTCGTAGTCATATGGGGCGCAAACCCACTTGCGACACTTCGCATAGCTTGGACAGCGACTGATGAGCAAGGCTTTAAATACTTTGAAGAACTAAAAAACAAAAAAGATATCAAAGTGATCGTGATCGATCCTATCAGATCTGAAACAGCACAATACTTTGACAAAGCTCAGTGGATCGCTCCAGTGCCAAACACTGACACAGCGATGATGCTAGGCATGATGCACTACCTATATGAAAGTGGCAAATACGATAAAGAATTTATCGAAAACTACACTTATGGCTTTGATAAATTCCTCCCATATCTACTTGGCAAGACAGACAACACTCCTAAAAATTTAGAGTGGGCGAGCAAAATTTGTGGCATCGACAAAGATACTTTAAAAGAGCTAGCTGATACATTTGTAAGCAACCGCACGATGCTAATGAGTGGCTGGGGCATGCAGCGCGCTCATCACGGCGAGCAACCACACTGGGCGATGGTAACACTTGCAGCGATGATCGGTCAGATAGGCCTACCAGGTGGAGGCTTTGGCTTAAGCTACCACTACTCAAACGGCGGCGCACCAACATGCAAAGGTGCAGTCATCGGCGGCGTAAATAGCGCAAGTGTGGGTAAATTTAACGAAAAAGGCGAGTTTATCGGCACTGATACGGGCGAATTTGACAAACACGGTCGCTTCGTCGCAAAAGCAGCCGCAGTAGCAGGCACAGGTCAAAGCTGGCTACAAAAAGCAACCAACTACGCTTTTCCAGTAGCTCGTATCGCTGATGCGTTGCTTCACCCTGGCAAAGTGATAGATCACGACGGTAAAAAGATCACCTACCCAGACATCGACTTTATCTACTGGGTCGGTGGCAACCCACTAGTGCATCATCAAGATACTAATACAAATTTAAAAGCGTGGAGAAAGCCTAGAACCGTTGTCGTTCACGAAGCTTACTGGACACCGACAGCAAAGATGGCTGATATCGTCTTTCCAGTCACTACAGAGTATGAGAGAAACGACATCACGATGACAGGTGATTATTCAAACATGAACATCGTGCCGATGAAACAAGTCGTTGAAAAATACCGCGAAGCAAAAGATGACTATCAAATTTTCACTGACCTTTGCAAGGCTTATGCTAAAAATTTAGTCATAGCCTACACAGATAACGGCAAAGACGAATTTGACTGGATCAAAGAATTTTATGACGCAGCCTACGCTCAAGTAAAGGCCGTCCCTGAGCTTGCAAGCGACATGAAGCCATTTGAAGAGTTTTGGAATGAAAACAAACCAGTCACATTTGCCTCATCTCAAGATAGTGATAATTGGGTAAGACTTGGCGAATTTAGAGAAGATCCTGTGCTAAACGCTCTTGGAACTCCTAGCGGTCTTATCGAAATTTACTCAGATACGATCGAGAAAATGGGCTATGATGACTGCAAAGCGCACCCAACTTGGTTTGAGCCGATCGAGTGGCTAGGCATGAAAGATAAACCTGCGAAATACCACATGATAAGCGCTCATCCAACTGACCGCTTGCACTCACAGCTAAGCCAAACTTCACTTCGTGAGAAGTATGCTATCGCTAACCGCGAGCCAGTGTGGATAAACGAAAATGACGCAAAAGAGCTTGGCGTAAAAACTGGTGATTTGGTGTGTGTATTTAACGCTCGTGGCGAGGTTTTGGCAGGTGCTCATGTCACTAAAAACATCAAAGAGGGCGTTGTAAAACTAGCTGAGGGCGCTTGGTATGACGGATTTGATAGTGGCATCTGCAAAAACGGCTCTGCAAACGTGCTAACCATAGATATCCCAACAAGTAAGCTAGCAAATGGCAACATCAGCCACACAGCTCTTGTAAATATCAAAAAATATCAAGGCGATGAAGCACCAAAACTTACAGCGTTTTCTGAACCAAAATTTTCTAAATAATTTTAAAGCAGGGGAGCTATCTCCTGCTTTTTATATAAAATTTGACAAATTTATGAAA
>NZ_CABPTV010000004.1:325781-327301 GCF_902460535.1 Campylobacter concisus
CGGCATTTGCAAGCCAAAATTTATTAAATATTGCTTAAAGGTAATTTCTGGTTTCAAGTTTTATTTAATAATAAAAATTATACAATCCGCCCCAAAATACCAAAAAATGCCACTGGATAGTGGTTTTTGATCGAGGGATAGAAAAATAAAATGAATAATCTAAGTATAAAATCTAAAATATTACTCATCGTTTTTGTGAGTTTGCTTTGTCTAAGCGTGACTAGTGTTTACATCTTAAAAGGCGTTTTAAACAGCAGAAGTGAAGCTATTTCAAACCTTTCAATGAGCGAAGATATCATAAAGCAGGGCGAATTTATCCATGAGCTTCAAAAAGAGCGTGGTTATAGCGCAGCTTTCATAGCAAACGGCAAAGACTCTGAGAAAAATTTAAAAGAGCAAAGAGCTAAGGTCGATGGGATCGTGAAAGAGCTCTCAAACAAAGATGAGGTGTTAAGAGTACTTAGTGGCATAAGGGCAAAGGTCGATAAAAAAGAGAAATTTAATCTCCTTGGCGAATATAGCGGTATGATAGAAAACACGCTTGTCTTTTTAAATTCTCTCTCAAAAGACGCCAAGCCAGCTATAAAAGATGATGTGGCTAGGATTTTTAGCATTTCAAAGATCAAAGAGTACTACGGCATCACAAGAGCGATAATGAACGTCGCCTTTATCAAAGATGAGATCGACAAAAACACATATGTAAATTTGATCTCTCACGACGCAAACATCAAAAAGCTTTTAAACGACTATGTCAAATTTAATAGCGGCAAATACGCAGACAGCCTGCAAAAAGATATATTGCAAAGCAACGAATTTAAGCAAATAGATGAGATTATCAAAGACGCTATCGCTACTCCAGAAGAGACAGCCAGAAAGATCGAGGCGGCTAGCTGGTTTAAGAGCATCACAAATTTGATCGATAGCCTCAGAAACTACGAGCTTTACTTGTTAAATGATATGAAAGAGCTAGCCATACACGACAAAGATGAAGCCAGCAACCTTGTGCTATTTATGGCTATAATGCTTGCCTGTTTTATTGTAGCACTCGTCTTTATCTCGCTTGTTGTTGGTAAAAATATCATCTCAGGCATCGATAGCGTAAAGGGCGGGCTAAGCGAGTTTTTCTTATATCTAAATAACAAGACAAATTCTGCCAAACTTCTAAGCTTAAAAGGCAAAGATGAAATTTGCATCATGTCGTCGCTTATAAATGAAAATATAGAGGTTATCCAGACGGCAAAAGAGCATGAAAACACCTTCATCCAAAAAGCCAACACCTTTGTAAATGAGATAAAAGATGGCAACTATGAAGCAAGCCTAGAAGCTGATACTAATAACCCAGCTCTAAATCAACTAAAAAGCACATTTAAAGATTTGCAGCTTGCTCTTAAAAATGCAATCTCAAGTAATGGTAAAGATGTACTTGATCTACTAAACACTTATAAAAACCAAGACTTTACAAAAAGACTTGATGATGATGGTAAGATAGCAAGTGGTATAAACTCACTAGGCATTGAGAT
>NZ_CABPTV010000004.1:327569-357892 GCF_902460535.1 Campylobacter concisus
TATTAGAGATATAGCAGATCAAACAAACCTTCTAGCTCTTAATGCTGCAATAGAAGCAGCACGTGCAGGAGAGCATGGTAGAGGATTTGCTGTTGTTGCTGATGAAGTAAGAAAGCTAGCTGAAAGAACTCAAAAATCTCTAGGTGAGATAGAAGCAAATACAAATGTCCTAGCTCAATCAATAAATGAGATGAGTGAATCAATCAAAGAGCAAAGTGAAGGTATAAATATGATAAATCAATCAGTTGCTCAAATAGATAATCTAACAAAAGAGAATGTAGTAATTGCAAACCAAGCAAACGAAGTAACATCAGAAGTAGATGAGATGGCTAAAGCTATAGTTGAAGATGTTAGGAAGAATAAATTCTAAAAGGCTTATTGTTAAATATAACCAAAGACCACAATAAAACACAAAGCATAGCTCTCTGAAGCATTAGAGGGCTATGTAAATTTAGACTAGATAAAATTTACAAAGCAATCTAACCAAATTTATAAATTTGCTTTATCCAAAAGGTAGACAAGGGGACTTGAATTTTGCTTCGCAGGCTCGCAACTGTAAGCAGACCGTAATTCAAGCCCCCTTGTCTCCCTTTTGGATAAATTTATTTTGCAATTTAAATTTTAAAATCTTACTCACTCGCCTTAGCAACTTACTAAATTTAGGGCTCATAATTATTCGCCACTAAATTTAGAAGCGTGATATGCTCGCTCATAAATTTTAAAATTTAAATTGCAGATTTTAAAAATAAATTTACTATTTTTGCAAATTTTAAAATTCCATTCACTCGCAAGAATTGACTACTAAAATTTGGCTTCGCTTACCGCTTAGCTCAAATTTTAGAGGCGAAATTACTCGTTCATGATTGATAGACGCTTACAAAAATACTTAGCAGATTTAGAGATAGTTATTATTTGATATATAAATTATATGTATTCTTATATGTAAAATTTTACAAAATTTCAAGTCTTGCGCTGATGTCAGCAACGCCTTTTGAGTACATTGCAGAAGTTACTATCGCATCGGCATTTGCAAATTCTTTTGCATTTGCTAAATTTACACCGCCAGCTGCTAGGATTATGGTATTTGGTGAAATTTCATCTCTTAAAGCTAGCACGTTTTTGATAAGCTCTGGGCTAAATTTGTCACACTGCACGACGTCGCATTTTGCCTTTAAAAGCTTGCTTGCTTCTTCTAAAATTTCAGCCTCTACACAGATCTTTCGCTCGACCATTTTGGCTTTAAACTCTGGTAAATGTGAGATAAATTCATCAAAACTAGCGTAGGCTTTTATGTGATTTTTAAAGAAAAGAATGCTGTCGCTAAGTCCAAGTCTGTGCATACCGCCACCGCCTTCAAGCACGGCTTTTACGCAAAATTTCTTTGCAAATGGGAAACTCTTTCTGGTTGCTAAAATCTCGCATTTTTCATTGACGCTTTTTGCAGCTTTTACCATTTTGTTTGTGTAGGTTGCGATGGCGCTGGCGTATTCTAGTGCGACTTGGGCTAGTTTCCAAGCCTTATGCACATCTTCGTAGCTGCCATAAATTTTTATGATCACATCGCCAGCCTTGCAAATTTGAGAGTTTTGCACGAAAATTTCACTCTCACACCCAAGTAGCCTCGCCACACTCGCTGCCACATCTACGCAGCTTACGCAAATTTCATCACGCGAGTAAATTTCAAGTGAGGCTTTTTTATCGATATTTTGAAGCGACGTTGTGAGGTCAAAGTAGGGTAGGTCCTCGTTTATGTAGTCTAAAATTTCAGCGTCGCTTAGTCTCATTTTATGCCTTTTTTGAAGCGGTTTTTGCTTTTACGATCATCTTTTTAAAGATGCCGTTGTCGTAAAGTCCAGCGTGGTAAAGCGCAAAGCATGTAAATGCGATGCCAGAAACTACGTGGATTTTTTTAACAGATCTATTTTTCATAAAAAGTGCACTTAGGCAAACAGATGCCAAAGTGACGCTCATGCCGACCTTTGCTACTTGTCTATGAGTGTTTAGATCTAGTAGTTTGCCACTTATCTTTATATCTTTTCCCAAATTTTCTCCTTTAGTTTTTGCTCCAGCAGCTTGTATTTTTGATACCTAGACTCTCTGGGTCAAATTCTGGGTTTTTACCAGTTTTTCTTTGTGATTCGTAGTCTTTAACTGCTATTATCACCACTTTTGATAATAAGAAAATGGCGATGATATTTATCGTAGCCATAGCTGCCATCGTGATATCAGCGATGTTCCAAGCGAGCTTTAAGTTCATCTGAGCGCCTATAAATATCATAATCACTGCTGTGATCTTAAATGCTAGCGTTAAATTTTTACTTTTAGTTAGAAATTTCATATTTGCCTGCGCGTAGTAGTAGTTGCCGATGAGTGATGTGATGGCAAACAGCACTACTGCAAGGGTCGTAAAGTGTAGCCCAAAGTCGCCAAAATACTCTTTCATTGCTGCTTGAACGAGAGGTAGGGCGGTTAGCACTTCGCCACTTACGCCAGTTTGTTTTGTAAGATATGCCTGAGAAAAAAGCACGATCATACCAGAAGCGATACATATCGTCATATCGATAAAGACCGCCATTGCCTGAACTAGGCCCTGCTTGACCGGATGGCTTGTGTGCGCCGCAGCCGCTGCATTTGGTGCTGAACCCATCCCAGCTTCGTTTGAAAAAAGTCCCCTTTTTATGCCTATTACGATCACGCTTCCAGCAAAACCGCCAAATATCGCTTTAAAATCAAATGCACTTTCTATGATCATCTTGATAACGGCTGGAATTTCTTTGAAATTTAAAACGATCGCGATGATAGCTAGTAAGATATAGGTAAGCGCCATGAAAGGCACTATATATGAGCTAACTTTGCCGATGATGTGGCTTTTGCTAAAAAACATCACAGCCGTAAATGCTGTAAGGATAAGTCCGATGCCAATAGGCAAGCCACTTTGCGCAAAAGTGATGTTGCTGCCTGCTTGATCGTAGTAAATTTCAAAGGCAGAGGTCATGGTGTAGCTTTGAAGCCCGTTAAAGCCGTATGCATAGGTGATGATGAGGATGATAGCAAACAAAGAGCCAAGCCACTTTATGCCAAGCCCATTTTTGATGTAGTAAGCTGGACCGCCTTTAAAGCCAAAAACATCTTTGGTCTTATAAATTTGAGCTAGAGTACTCTCAATAAAGGCTGAAGCTGAGCCTAAAAACGCCATCAAACACATCCAAAAAAGTGCCCCTGGACCACCTGCGACGATGGCAGCTGAAATTCCAGCGATGTTGCCGATACCAACGCGTGAAGCAGTCGAGATCATAAGCGCTTGAAATGGTGTTAGATGGTGCTTGTTATACTTATCCTTTTTTTCTACCAGAACTCTGCAAGCTTCAAAGAACATCCTAAACTGCACAAAACGGGTAAGATAGCTAAAGTAAATTCCTGAAGCTACAAGGATGATAACCAAAAAATATCCATATAAAAAGTCGTTGGCTACATCCATTTTGCCGTTTAAAAAGTTTAAGAAATTCTCAAACACCATCTATCCTTTCAAATTTATTTTGACTTGATCTTCACGCCCTTCATTGAGTTGAGCAGAAGCCAGATCGTCGTGCCGTTGTGAAGCATAGCAGTTGCTATTGGATTTAGCATGCCAAGCGTTGCGGCACTTAGTATGGCTGTATTTACACCAACGGTTGAGCGGAAATTTGAGCTTATTAGCTTCATCGTCTTATTTGCGAGCTCTTTTGCAAGCGCCACGCTCATAATGTCATCTTTTAAAAGGCTTATATCAGCCGTTGCTTTAGCGATATCTGCACCTTTGTGCATGCTTATGCCAACATTTGCTTTTGTTAGACTTGGCGCATCATTTATGCCATCTCCGACAAAGGCGACCTTTTTGCCTTCATTTTTTAGCTCTTCGATGATCGCTGCTTTGTCCGTTGGCAAGCACTCAGCATAGACCCTATCAAGCCCTAGCTCGCGCGCTACCTCTTCAGCCTTGCTCTTGATGTCGCCACTTAGCATAACTATCTCTTTTACGCCAAGATTTCGTAGTTTTGCCACCATATCTTTAGCGTTTGCTCTCATATCATCTTTCATGGCTATGACGCCAACAAGCTCTTTGTCGTATCCCACGTAAAGCAAGGTTAGACCGCTTTGCAAAGCTTTATTTATGAGCGTTTCGTGAGCTTTAAAGCTTATCATCTCATCATCTTCTAAGAAGTGCCTACTGCCGATGACCACCTCTTTGCCGTGCATCGCAGTTTTTACGCCGTGAGCCACGATAAATTCAACCTCGTCGTGGTGAATGTGGCTAAATCCACGCTTGTTTGCAGCCTCAACTATCGCTTCAGCTACTGGATGGAAGTAGTGCTCTTCAGCACTTGCTGTTAAATTTAAGATATCAGCCTCTGAAAATCCATCTTTAAAAGAGTAAATTTCAACCACGCTTAGGCGTCCATGAGTTAGAGTGCCGGTTTTGTCAAAGACAAAGGTATCAACCGAGCTTAGAGCCTCGATCGCCTTTGCACCTTTTATAAGGATGCCGTTTCTGCCGGCTTTCGAGATGCTTGACTTAAACGCAACTGGCGTAGCAAGCTTAAGCGCGCAAGAGTAATCAGCCTGAAGCACGCTAGCAACGCTGTTCATATTTTTATTTATAACATACGAAAGCCCAGCAAGAGAGAGCGTGACTGGCACAAGTTTATCAGCTAGTTTTAGAGCTTTTACGCCGATAGCTGACTTTTCATTAAGCGAGCTTTGGATGTACTTTTTGATCCTTGCGGTTGCGGTGTCGTTACCTACGTTTTCAGCCCAAATTTTGATCCTGCCCTCATCAACAACAGTGCCACTTATGACGCGGTCGCCTCTAGCTTTTGCCACAGGCTCGGCTTCTCCAGTCATTGAGACTTGATTGACATCAGCATTACCCTCGACGATGTAGCCATCAACGCCTATCGTCTCGCCAGCTCCCACGACTACGATGTCGCCTTTTTTTAAATTTTCGGTTTTTACCTTTTCAAGCGTCTTTTCACCGTTTAAATTTCGCTCGACCCATACCTCTTCGATGTTTGGTTTGGCTAGCTCTTTTATTAGATCATCACTTCTGTGGCTAGCACTTTCTTCCATGTATTCGCCGATATTTATCATCAAATTTGTGCTATTTGCAGCTAAATGGTCGCCCATTGCAAGGCTAGTGCCAATAGCAGTTGCCTCAAGCACTTTTGAGGTGATGCCATCGTACCTTAGCTCTTTTGCACCTTCTATTAAATTTGGAGCTGTTGCGTAAAGAGTTACGGCTGATTTTAGAGTTTTGTTACTCATAAACGGCGTTACACCAAGTGCAGCAGCAGCTTTGTAGATATTTGCTTTGCTAGGCAGGCTCTCATCTTTTGGCTTGATTGGAAAATCATAGCTCTTTATAAAATCTAAAATTTTCTCATAGCTCTTATCAAACTCGACGACGATACTTTTTGCGTATTTATTTACACGCACGCTTCTTGCATCGGTTCGCTCTGAGATCGCAGCCTCGATAGCGCTGACATCGCTTCTAGCGTTTAGGCTCTCGCAAATAAACCTCGCTCTGTTTTTGCTCTTATGAGCTAGAGTGACCTTATTTTTGTGAGTCAAGTTCAGCTTTGACATCTTCAAAACGCTCTTTTAGTTCTTCTATGCCAGCGTTTATTAGCTCGCCACCTTTGATGATCGCTTTAAATACGCACTCTTGTGCTTTTGGATTAGTTAGCACATAAGCTGCTATGCCGCCTAAAAGTAGGCCTTTTACAAAGCCAGCTGCGTTAAAATTTTCAGGTACAAATGGTAAATTTTGAGCTGCATTGTTTATTGCATTATCAACTGCACTTGGCTGAGTTGCTGCTGTGTTATTTGCTGCTACTTCGTTTGCGTTTTCTTCATTGATATAAGGATTATTCATTATTTACTCTCCAATTTTATTAGTTCTTCAGCTATTAAAAGACCGCCGATGCCAGCTGCTGTGAAAGCTGCTGCGTTTAGATATTTTTTTTGTGCTATCAAATTTGAAGCGTGAATGCCAACGGCACCTACAAAACCGCCAGTTACTGCGTATTTTACTATCTTCTTAGCGATATCTTTTTTAGTAGCTCTGTTGTTTAGATAGTCGTTAAAGCCAAGCGCAGCCGCACCCATGCCAGCGATTAAGGCTCCGCTGATGAAGTGATCAAACGGAAGCCTTGTATTTGAAAGCGTAAAAAGATTATTTTCTTGCATTCTCTATCCTTAAGCTATATCGTTTGGTGTGATAGCTTTTGGAGCTGCTGGCTTTTTAGCACGTGGTTTTCTTGTTTTTTTAACCACTTTTTCAGCCTCTTTTTCTACTTTTTTAGCGCCACGTTTTGCTTTTTTCTCTTCTTTTACCATGAAGTCTTTTGCATCTTTTGCGACATTTTTGCCTTTTTTATAAAGATCTTTTGCAGCCTCTTTGCCTTTATCTAGGCCATCTTTGGCACACTCTTTGATCTTATCTCTTTTACTCCAAGCAACTACTGCTAAACCGCCTACTGCTAAACCTGCTAAAAATGGTAATGCCATTTTAAATCCTTTCTTTGTTTGATTTTGTAAATTATTCATCTTCTTCATCCTTATTTAAATTTTTGCTAACTACTGAAATGCCTAATGCCCCAAGTGCAAGCCCGCTAAAAAACGAGAAATTTGGATTATTGGTTATCTTTGCCAACTCGCTTTTATCAGCCTTGCCACTTGCGATATTTTGCAAGCTTTTAGTTATCTCATTAAAGTCATTTTGATAGCTTTCTAAAATATTTGTTATGCCATTTTGCTCAAAATTTTGTGAAATTTCATTTAAATTTATCTTATTTTTTGCTCCAGCTCCGCTATAAATTTCTTTTAAGCAGTGCTTTAAAGAGGCGATGTATTCGTTATTTGAAGTAGCCCAAAGTCTAAAAAATAGATCTTTTAACTCCTCATCATCTAAGCTTTCACAAAATTTTTCATACATTTTGTTTAGCTCATTTTCATAGTTTAGTGCCTCTATTAGCGCATCTTCTTTATTTTTTGCTGGCAAAAAGATAGCTTCGTTTTCACAAACAAGCTCATACTTATGCGCACTTGCAAATTTCTCTATCAAGACGATAGCATTTTTTCTCACGCTTGCGATTTGATCAAATACTTCGCCAAATGAAGCTAGACCTTCGTATAACCTAAGTGCGTTTTTTTCGCTCGTATAAGAGGCGTTTAAAAGCTCATTAAGCATATTTTACTTCTTTTGCTACTTCATTTACTTTAGCTGAAATTTCTTCTAAATTTTGCCCTTTTAAGAGATCCTCCCAGAGATTTTTAGGGAAAATTTCATGGTCATATTCGATCGTTACAGAGCCGATTATATTGTTAAATTTAACATTTTTTATGCCATTTATCTGAGCGATCATATCATCTAAACTAGCTAAATTTACGCTACTGCTTAGCTCTTTGATCTTTGGGCTAACCCTTACTCTTAGTCTGCCATTTGTGTGAGCTATCATCGAAAAATAGCTTGCAACTTGTGCTAAAGTTTGTGTTTTTATATCCATTTGTTTCCTTTTATATTGATGGCGTATTATCTATTATATAACTTAAACAAATCTGAAATTTTTTTGTCTTTCATTATCAAAAAGCAAAATTAAATGATAAATTTAAACCCCATTTTTTGCTTGGCAATCACTACAAATTCCATAAAGTATCATCTTGTGAGACTCTGCACTAAATGATCTTTGGCTACAAATTTGCTCCTGCCTTTGCTCTATCATTTCATCTTCAAAATCAACCACCTTTCCGCAAATTTCGCAGATTAGATGATCGTGGGAGGACTTTAAATTTAACTCGTAATTTTTAACACCATTTTGCTCAAAACTATTTGCCAAATGGTGCTCTTCAAGAAAATTTAAAAAGGTATATATAGAAGTCATTGAAATTTCATTTTTGTAAGTTTCATAAATTTTTTGACAAATTTCTTGAGCATTTAGATGTGACTTGCTTGCAAAAAGCACACGCAAAATTTGCTCTTTTATCTCAGAGCCTTTTTGATTAAAAGCTTTTAAAAACTCGTTAAAATGCTTGTAAAATAGTTCAAAGTCTTCCACAAAATCCCTATCAAATTGATAATGAATGTAAAGATTTTACAACTTTTCTACTAAAAAATGCATAAAATTTATTACAAATTCTAAGTAAAGTATTTTATAAGCTTCTTTTGGTATAGTTTCGCATTTTTTAAATCAGAATTAAGGAACGAAATGACTTACGACGAGCTAGAATTAGACGCCGTTTTGTTAGAGGTTTTGGAAAATAGAGGCAGCTTTGACTCGATGGATGACGAAGAGCTTTACGAGCTTATCGAGCAAGTCGCGCAATACACTGACGGCGACTACGAAGAGGCGTTTGAATATATGACTCAATTTTCTCCGATCCCTAAAAAACGCTTTGTATCACTATTTATGGTTTAGCAAAAGGCTAAGCCATAATCTTGCTAAATTTATAAACTAAATTTCTAAAATCTTTAAAATGTAAAAAAGAGCTTGACTCTTCTAAAAGAGCCAAGATATGAGGTTATTATAAGAAGTATTTTGAGATTATCTCTTTAAATTTGATTGTGTATTTGCTAGCTTTTGGGCTGTTGTTGTAGATATCTTCAAATTCATACATTCTATCGTAGTAGTCGTTTGTGTCTTGTGCGTTTATCTTAAGTCTTGCCACATCTAAGCTAACGCCAACAAAAGCTCCGCTAGTCTTGCCACGCTCCTCGACAAATGCTGAAATTTCAGGCAAATCACTAGCTATCGCCACTTCGTTGCCAACGCCGCCAGTTGCTTCTGCTTTTAGGCTGATCGTATCTTTTGCGTTAAACAAGCTTGCGTAGGCTTCTGAGTTTTTAAACAAGATGATCATATCAGCCGAGCTATATCCTAGCTGAAGTCCGATGCTGCCAGATGTATAATTTACAAAAAATGGGCTTGACCACTCGCCATCGTCATTTTTAGCGATAAATACACCTTTGCCTTTTGAGCCAGTGATGATCGCGCCTGCTTTTGTCATGTCAGGTATGATCGCGATGGCTTTTATGCCCTCTATCTTGGTGTTTGGTTTTAAAGTCCTAGTGCCAAAAGCGTTTAAAATGTTTATCGCATTTTTTAATTTTTGATTTTGAATCACATCAGCGTTTAAATTTAACGCAAAAAATGAGCCGATCAAAAAGAGTAAAGTTAGAATTTTTTTCATCAAATTTCCTTATTTAAAATTTTTGTTATTATAGCCTAAAATAAACTATTATTTAAAAATTTATTAATGAACTTTTATGAGATTTCATTATAAAATGCCCATTTTTAAGGAAAAAATATGAGCTTAATACTTTTTGTGGAGTACGTTGGTATCGCATCAGCTGCGCTTAGTGGCTTTTTGTTTGCTGTAAAGAGGGAGTGTGACTGGCTTGGCGTCTTTTTGTCCGCATTTTTGACCGCACTTGGAGGCGGTATCATGCGTGATATGCTCGTTGGCAGGGCGGTTTATTCATTCACTCACTACATGCCAGTAAGTGTTGTCATCTTTATGCTTGTCGCATCCAGGATCACAAATTTACATATAAAAAGAGATGGTTTGGAGAAGAAATTTGTCTTTATCTTTGCCGACGCGATCGACGTTATCTGCTTTTCTATCGTTGGAGCGATGGTTGCCATTGAGTATAGCTACAACATCTTTGGCGTTATGATGATCGCCTTTTTTAACGGCGTTGGCGGAGGTATCTTAAGAGATATCTTGTTAAATGAAGTCCCGTGGTTTTTACGCACCGGACTTTACGGCACGATAAGCCTTGGCGTGGGGCTTGCCTACTTTATCCTCTATCATCTGGGTCTTACCAATATATTTTTTACTATGCTTTTGCTCTCTGCTGGTATAACGGTCAGGATGTTCGCATTTTACAGAGGCTGGAAGCTGCCTGATCTATGAAATTTAGTGAGTTTTTTGATATCTGGGTCAATGAAAACTACTATAAATTTGGCGTGGATATCGGCAAAAAGGGCGACTTTTACACAAATGTAAGCGTTGGCTATCTCTTTGGCGCCTGCCTTGCAAACTACTTTATAAAGCTACTTAAAAATGGCGAAATCTCTAGCTCTTGTAAGGTCGTGGAGATCGGCGCAAACTCAGGCGATATGCTGGCTGATTTCGCGCAAGGTATATTTACACTTGAGCCAGAAATTTTGTCAAATTTAGAGCTTATCATCATCGAACCTCATGAAATTTTACGCAAAAAACAGCTTGAAACATTTAAAAACCGCTTTGGTAATGAGATAAAAATAAAACACTATGAAAATTTAGATGAGTGTAAATTTGATGAAATTTTTGTCATCACAAATGAGCTGTTTGACGCATTTAGCTGCGATGTGATAGAGGGGGAAAATATGCTTTTTGTGGATAGTGATCTAAAATTTCACTGGCAAAAGGCAGATCAAAATTTGCTAGCCCTTGCAAAGAAATTTGGCATAAAAAAGGGTGAAATTTCAACTAGCTACGCTAAATTTGCGCTCCAGCTTGCAAATGCGGCAAAAAAAATTAGATTTTTAAGCTTTGACTACGGCGAATTTGAGCCAAAAAATAAATTTAGCCTAAGAGTTTTTAAAGATCATCAAGTTTTTTCTTTATTCGAAATCTCAAATCTTGCACCATATTTTAAAAGCTCTGATCTAACTTATAGCCTGTGTTTTAAGCAGGTAAAAGAGGCTTTCTCTCTGGCTGGCTTTTTGATGCTTAAATTTAAAAAACAAAATGAAGCTTTGGTTAATGATCTTGGCGTTGATGAAATTTTATCTTTGGTACTTGAAAAAGGCAGCAAGCAAGCCTATGAAAATGTCACCAAACAGGCAAAATTTCTACTCTCGCCCGAGTTTTTAGGCGAGAAGTTTAAATTTATAGAGTTTTTAAAGAGCTAGTCTAGCGATATCAGCGTAATCCGCCTCACAAGCCTTTAAAAGGTCGTTTGGAGCTATCTTTATCTGCTTGCCTCTTACTCCAGCGCTTACTAGCACGTACTCTTGCTCTTTTGCTCGCTCGTCGATGAAGGTCGCAAAGTGCTTTTTCATAGCAAGTGGCGAGCAGCCGCCTCTGATGTAGCCGGTGATCTTTTCTAGGTCTTTTAAGTTTATAAGCTCGCAGCGCTTGGCTCCGCACGCATGAGCAAGTGCTTTTAGATCAAGCTCCAGATCGCCTTGCAAGCAGGCAACGACAAAATTTTTAGGCTCGCACTGGCAGACGATAGTTTTGTAAATTTGCTTTATATCTTGCTTGGTGCTAGCTGCGACGTGAACGGCTGAAAGATCGTTTAGATCGACTTCGTATTCAAGTATCTCATACTCTATTTTTAGCTTGTCCAAAAGCCTAGCGGCGTTGGTTTTATGTATCATCTTTTCTCATTTTTGCGAATTTTTTGTATAATTATAGCCAAAACTTAAAGGAGGAAAGATGGCTGAAGAAGTTGAAGAGAAAAAAGCAAAAAAAGGTGGCAATGGCGCTTTGATGATAATCATCATCGCGATATTTGTTTTATTGCTAGTTATCGGAGGGCTAGTGGCGTTTTTGATGCTTAGTTCAGACGAGCCAAAAGAGACAAATATGGCGCAAACACCAGCTCAGACTCAAACTCAACCAGCACCCGCTCAAAACAAAGCAAAACGCGGTGGCAACGACTATTCGAACATGGGACCGATATATCCGCTTGATCAGTTTGTCGTAAATTTACTTAGTGAAAATGGATCAAGATTTCTTAAAACTAAGATCGATTTGGAACAAAGCGACGAGCTACTAACTGCCGAGCTTGATAAGAAAAAAGCACTTTTAAGAGATATCATCATAAGAACGCTCTCATCTAAAACTTACGAAGAAGTAAGCACTGCAAAGGGCAAAGATAGGCTAAAAGACGAGATTGTCGGCAAGCTAAATGAAGTGCTAAATGATGGCTACATCAAAAACATATTTTTTACTGATTTTGTGGTGCAATGATAGGTATCGATATCGTTAAGATAGATAGAATTTCAAGACTGAAGGCTCGTCACGGCGAGCTTTTTTTAAAGAGATTTTTAAGTGATAGCGAGATCGCGCTAGCAAAAAATGATGCGACTTTGGCTGGATTTTGGGCGGCCAAAGAAGCAGCTAGCAAAGCCCTTGGTGTGGGCATCAGCAAAGAGTGTGGCTTTTTAGACATTATGCTCAGCAAAGACGCAAGAAACGCACCAAAGATAAAATTTAGCCCAAGAATTTATACAAATTTTAATATCAAAGAAGCAAGCCTTAGTATAACTCACGACGGCGGATTTGCCGTAGCTGCAGTGATGATCGTGTGAAATTTAATAAAAGCAGAAAAATAGCAAAAGTATTAAATAAATTCGCAAGTAAAATTTAGGTCTAGAGAATGTTTCTAAGAGTTATTCAGATACTAAAAGATAAGGGTATTAAATTTGACAACGGTCTTACTCAAAGCGAGCTTAAAAAAATATATGAAATTTACGAGATTAAATTTCCTCTTTCGTTAAAGTCATTTTTTACTACAGCTTTGCCAGTTTCGGATGGCTTTTATGATTGGCGTGATCTTTCAAGTGGAAATGTCACGAAAATAAAAAATATGATGCAACATTTTTATGAATTTGTGAAAAGCGCCTCTTTTGAAGAATATATACCAAATAGCACTTGTTTACCGGATCAATGGTGTAAGATATCAAGAGAGCAAAGAGTTGAAGTTGTAGCTGAGTTATATAAAAATGCACCCAAGATTATACCAGTCTATTCTCACAGATTTATGCCAGAGATGAATGATGATAACGATCCGCCAGTCTTGTCAATATATTATGGCGATATAGTCTATTATAGTAGAAATTTGCAAGAGTATTTGTTGCATGAATTTTGTGGTGTTGATATTCCAAAATATATAAGTGAATATAAAAATGTGCCATTCTGGACGGATATGATGGAGAATTTATGATTATAGATTTAGACTTTATAAATATTTTACCTCAATCACTATTAAGTAGGGGGATTTTTCTAAGAGATAAAATCGGTGTTTATGAGATTGGCTGGAAATTTGACGATGTTATAAAAATTTTAGACATTATCAAAGAAAAAGAGATGGTGGTGCTTGGTGGAGATGTTTATGGGTTAAATGGTTATGAAGTCATCATTACATATGATAGCTGGTGCTTTTCTGGGAGCAACTTTATAAAATCTTTTGAAAAAGCGAGTAAATATATCAATAATTATTATAAAAATAATGGTGGTAATTTTATTTATTCGTTGGTTGTAGAAGAAAGAACATTGTAAAATACATATGTTTGTTGTATAAAATGGCATATAAAATAAATTTGGCAATAAAAAAAATGAAAGTAAAACTAAAATCAACCATTGATATTTCATCGCTCGAACTTCGCGAGCTAAGTGCATTTGATGGGCTTGAAAAGGATACTATTTATGATGCCTTGCTGATGGAGATGTATGAAGGTAAGGAAAAATTTATCAATAAAATACAAAGACTTATAGATATATTTGAAAAAGAAGTTTTAAAATGTTGACTGATGTAAAACTAGAATTTGCTTAGGATGAAAATAGACTAATTACTGTAATTATAAAAAGAGGTAAATAATACTATGTTTGTTACAACTCGCTTTTTAGAGACATTGGAGAGCTTAAAAGAGAATGTCGGTGGCAATATTATATATTGTGGCGATGATACATACAATAACTTTTTATATATTAAATTTGCACATAAAGCTTATGGCGTAGCTTGCTGTGATTATGGGATTAAGCCACAAATAAGTTTTAACTCAAAACAAAATTTACTTTACATAGGTGCTAGTCAAAATTTTATTTGTTTTGATATAGAAAAGGAAAGTATAGTTTTTAATAGCAAATTATCTTTTTTGTTTTATGAAATTCTTACTGAAAATGAAGGTGAATATGTATTTGTTATATGTGAATGCGGTGTGATATGTTACATGGGCTCTACACAAATATGGGAGACATATTTTAAAGATATTATATGTGATTATAAAATAATAGGAAAACAGCTGTTTATAAAATGTATGGATGGCTTGGAATATTTTGTGGATTTACAAAGTGGAAAAGTAAGTTGATGTGGCTTTTGCATAAATAGTTATGCTAATTTGATTAAATAGGAAGATACAATAATGATAAAAAAAGATAATAATTTAGAATTTATACATAGTATTTTGTCTAAATTGTTAAATAACTATGAAGAAAAATTTATAAATTTGAAAATGTCAGATTTTATTAAAAATGAGATGATCAATATGGATTACGGCGAGTATGGAGTTGTATTGGAAGATTTATGCGTTCAATTATATGAATATGACATAAAGGTGTCTGTTGAGGATTTTGAAATGATAAAAGAAGCAGCAAAGATTATTGGTATAAATAAAGATGCATATGATTTTTTACGTTTGGTTTAAAATTGTAGTAGCTGTTTGTAATAAAATTACCAGATCCTAAAAAGTGTAAAAAATGAAAGTAAGATTAAAAGATGGTGTTGATAAAGATAAATACCACATACCGACATATAATTCCATCGGTGATTATTTAAAAATAGATCAAGAGTATGAAGTTTGCGAGATAGAGGTAAATAAAAATAACCCATGTTGTATAAGTTATTCGGTAATATTTGATTATAGAACTTGGAGTTTTGATGCAAATATTTTTGTTATAACAGATGACACTATTGGCGCTGACTGGGTTTTAAGACAGATAAACGAGAGCATTTTTATGCTTGCTCCTAAATGTATAAATTATCTTGGATTTGTAGAGGAATTTTGGGACGACGAACTACCAGCGTTAAGAGCGTATTATAAGAGATTTGATAGTGCTATAAAAAGATCATTTTCACGATATGAATTTAGAAAAATCTTTAACGACTATCAAGACCCAAGCATCAAAGCTATCGGAGTAGATACGCAAGAAGATTGTTACGTAGTTTGTCCGCATTGTTATAATGCAGAGCAAGCAAGCGCAGAACTAGGTGTCATAAAGTGCGAAAAATGCCACCAAGAATATAACAACCCATTTGCCAGAATTTGTTCAAGTGGGATATCTGTGCTTGATGATTAAATTTAAATATACAATATATTAAGAAAAAGTAGAGGCTTGTGAGATCGTAATGGTAATAATTGTTAAGTATTGCCAAATATAAATTTCATCATATATCAAGTAGCCACATTATATGTGCTTTGGTTTTATTTTAGGGTATTAAAATGATTTTTATTGGTCGGTATAATGATGTTATTAGATGTAATAAATAGGAGTAGTTTTGTGATTTATAATAATTTTTTGACTTTAATGAAAGATTTTGCCAATGATAAAATAGATGCGAGCACTTATCAAACTCAATTCTTTAAGTTATTGCATAAAGACGACGATTTTTTTAATAATTATTATGACATTGTGCAAAGTTTATTTTATGATGTGGAAGAATATTGCCCAATTAAAGAACTAAGAAATACTGGTGAAATTGATGAGATTACATTAAAAAATAGCACAATAAATGCACTAAATCAAATAAAACCATAAGCTTAAAAACAATCTCTTTGAGTTAGGATGGCTTTGTACTAAATAACTGCAAAATCGACAAGCAATAGCTCTAAGCTAGGATAAAGTGGTAAATTTCGCGTGAGCTCTTTTTGATATTTACTAAAAAATCTTTTATCTTTTGACACAAAAGCATAAATTATCTCTTTATGGCTTTGTAGTTCATTGCCATTTTGTGTAAAAATCATCTTTAATTCTCTACATCCACTCAAGCACTTGCGTGATATCTTTGGCGTAAAAGCACTTTAGACCTTGTGTGTCAAGCGGTTTGTTTGGGATGATGGCGTTTTTAAATTTCTGCGTTTTTGCCTCCTTTAGGCGCTGATCGAGGTTAAAAATTTCTCTTATCTCGCCGTTTAGGCTTAGCTCGCCGATGAAGACGCTGTCCTTGCTGATAGGGCGGTTTTTGAAGCTGCTTATTATCGCTGCGATGACGGCTAGATCGGCCGCAGTTTCGCTTATCTTAACGCCACCTGAAACATTTATAAAGACGTCGTAGTGCCCAAGCGGAATTTCAAGTTTTCGCTCAAGAAGGGCCAGCAGCATATCTAGGCGGTTTCTCTCAAAGCCAGTCGAGCTTCGCTTTGGATAGGCACTTTCGCAAACAAGTGCCTGAATTTCGATGCTAAGCGCCCTTGAGCCCTCCATTATGATGGTGATAGCACTGCCACTCATCGCCCCGCCACGTGTGAAAAATTTGCTTGAGACCTCATTTGCGCTCACAAGTCCTTGCTGGCTCATCTCAAATATACCAACCTCGCTCGTCGAGCCAAAGCGGTTTTTAAACCCACGCAAAATTCTCAGCTCTCTGCTCGCGTCTCCCTCGAAATAAAGCACCACATCGACCATGTGCTCAAGCACTCTTGGCCCTGCGATCGAGCCCTCTTTGGTTATGTGTCCGATGATGAAAACGCAGATATTTTGGCTCTTTGCAAGCCTCATCAGCTCAAACGTGATCTCGCGAACCTGCGTGATCGAGCCTGGCGCAGAGGTTATATTTTGGCTATAAAGCGTTTGTATAGAGTCTATTACTAGCACCTTGTAGTCGCTCTTTTGCACTTCTAGCAGGATATCTTCTAGGCAAATTTCAGTTAGCAGATATAAATTTTTATCCACCGCATTTAGCCTGTTGGCTCTCATTTTTATCTGGCTTTGGCTCTCTTCGCCGCTTACATAGAGTGTTTTTTTGCCGTCTTTTGCTAAATTTGAGCCGATTTTTAGAAGCAGGGTTGATTTGCCAATTCCCGGGCTGCCGCCTATTAAAACAAGCGAGCCCTCAACCACGCCACCACCAAGAACAAGGTCCAGCTCGCTATCTTTGGTGCTAAATCTAGTAAAATTTTGAATTTCAACTTCGTCTATGCTTATGGCTTTGCTGGGTGTGCTAGCGCTTTTTGCTATCTCTTTACTTATCTTTATCTCTTGCTGGCTAAGCTCAACAAAGCTATCCCAAGCCCCACATTGTGGGCATTTGCCCAGCCACTTTGCCTGCTGGTTTCCGCAGGCTTGACACTCAAAAACTGGCTTTGCTTTTGCCATAATATATCCTTTTTAAAATTTCAACTACCATCACTCCAAAGGCCGCTCCGATCATATCTGCTACGATGTCAAACAGGCTAAAGCTCCTATTTGGCAAAAATGCCTGAACGAGCTCTATTTGCACGCCAAAGGCTAAAAGTAGGGCTAAATTCTTTAAAATTTTAAACTCATAGCCAAGGTAGAGCAGTATATAAAGGACGAAAAAGGCTAAAAAATGGTTTGCTTTGTCCCACGAATTTTCAATTATCGCAGGACTTTTTGGAGTAAATGCAAGAAAATCAATCGCCAAAAGAGCAGCGAAAAAGCAAATTTTACTAAGAAATTTTACCCTACTCAAAAATGGCGTCCATCAGCTCGTCTAAAAACTCGTCTGGATTAAATTTGATGATATCGTCCATGCTCTCGCCAACGCCTATATAAAATATAGGTAGCTCAAGTTCCCTTGCCACGCCAAATAGCGCTCCGCCCTTTGCGGTGCCATCGAGCTTTGTGATGATGACGCCATCGAGCGAGACGATCTCGTTAAATGCCTTTGCCTGCGCGACGCCAGCGTTGCCCTGCGTGCCATCAAGGATGAGAATTTTACGGTGAGGCGCCTTTTCGTAGGCTTTTTTGCTGATACGAACGATCTTATCAAGCTCGTTGGCTAAATTTGTCTGGTTTTGAAGCCTGCCAGCCGTGTCTAATATGACGCGGTCGATCCCTTTTGCAAGGGCCGAGCTGATCGTATCGTAAGCCACAGCTGAAGGATCATGCCCTTGCTGGGTGGCGACTATTGGCACATTCAGTCTAAGTGACCATTGGCGCAGCTGCTCGATCGCCCCAGCTCTAAATGTATCGCAAGCGCCCAAAATGACGCTTTTGCCGTTATTTTTATATAAATTTGCTAGCTTTGCGATGGTTGTCGTCTTGCCAGCGCCATTTACGCCAAGGATAAGATCGACAAATGGCTTATCAGGCTCGATCACTCGCTCGTTTTCATAGATAAAATAGCTACTCATAACGCGTCTAAGATCGGCTCTACTCACTTCATCTTGTGGCGGCAAGTAGTATAAAATCTCTTCTACGATCTCATAGGCCACGTCAGCTTCTAGTAAAATTTCCTCCAAGCTCTCTTTGTCGATCTTGTTTGATTTTTTAGCCGAGCTTATCGCTCCAAAGGTCTTTTCAAAGCCTCTTTTTAAAAACTCAAGCATTATTTTATAGCCTTTGTTATGTCAGTTTCTAACATCTCTTCAGGCACTAAGCCAACATATCCTTGCGCGAAGTCGCCATTTGTTTTAAATAGCGCAGATGACGGAAGTCCGTTTATGCCGCCCATAGCCTTTTCAAATAAGAAATTTCCCTCGCCAACTGCGACGTCGTACTTGATCTTATATTTTTGTGCAAATTCTTTTACTTCGTCCTCGCTCTTGTCTTCAAGCAAGACAGCAACGATGTTTAGCTCATTTTTAAATTTCTCACTTAGGTTGTTTAGGTGTGGTATCTCAGCCTTGCAAGGCGGGCACCAAGTGGCGAAAAATACGTAAAGTGTCGCTTTTTTGCCGTCTTTTACGTCAAAGCCGTTGCTTCTTTTTGTGATCTGCATAGTTGTGCCATTAAGCAGTTTTAGGCTTATCTCTTTTATTTCGTCGCTTTGTACGCTCTCATTCATTTTTGGAGTGAGTGTATCTTTGCTTAAATTTTCATCTTTACTGGCATTTTCTTCTAAATTTTTACTTTGCACAGCTGGTTCGCTAGTGTTTTGCTCGCTCTTTTTGTTAGAGTCGTCACCGCATCCGAAAAATGCAAAAAGACAAAGTGATGTTATAATTACGCGTTTTAGTGTCATAAATTTCCTTTTGAAAAATGTTTCAGGATTATACAAGAAAGAGCATAAAATGAGCGTTAATTTAGAAAAAAATGAATTTAGAAAAAATGCAAGAGCAAATTTGATAAAGCTTACTAAATTTAGAGCAAAATGCACACATCATAAGGCAGCAAAAACGCTTTTAAATTTGATAAATTTTACAAATTCTAAGAAAGTTTTGCTCTATTTGCCGCTTGATTACGAGGTCGATGTGCTTAAAATGAGAAGAAATTTATCACATAAATGTGAAATTTTTGCCCCTTTTATGGTAGGTCTTAGCTTAGAGATGGTAAGATTGCGACTGCCATTTATAACTTATAAATTTAATGTCAGGCAGCCATCTGGCAAAAAAATGAATAATGTTAAACTCGATATGGCGGTAGTTCCAGCGATTGGGGTTGATGGAGCTATGGCAAGGATAGGGCACGGAAAAGGATTTTACGATAGATTTTTTGACACTTTGCCCGTTAAGCCAAAACTGATAGTTTTCTTAGAGGTAAAAGACTTTTACACCAAAGATGTGCTCTCGCAGGCGCACGATGCGGTGGGAGACTTTTATATAACCCCAAGTAAAAATTATATAAAAAGAGGAATAAATGATAGAGGTTTTAATAGGCTTAGGAGCCGGTGTGGTGGGCGTTGGAGCAGGGTATCTCTACGCCAAAAAGATAAATGATGCAAACTACAACATATTTTTAGAGCAGGCAAAAGCAAAGGCAAAAGCTATTGAGTATGAAGCTGAGCTAACGCTTAAAAACTCTAAAATTTCAGTGCAAGAGGCTGAATTTGAGGCTAAAAAAAGATACGATGACAAGACGACAAAGCTTCAAAAAGAGTATGCAAGTAAATTTGATGAGCTAACCAAAAAAGAGAAAATTTTGCTAAATGAGCAAGAGCTTTTAAATGAGAGCAAAGAGCTTTTTGAAAAAGATAAGCAAGATGCGAAGGTTACTTACGAAGAGGGCTTAAATTTAAAAGCGACTTATCAAAACAAAGTAGAAGAGGCGATAAGGGTGCTTGAGCACGCTGCTGGCTTAACGGAGGAAGAGGCAAAAGAGGTTGTGCTTAAAAAGGTCGAGGAGAAGTCACGCGCCGACATCGCTCACATCGTTAGAAAGTACGAAGAAGAGGCAAAAAGAGAGGCTAAAAAGAGGGTTAATTATATCTTAGCGCAGGCTACGTCGAGATTTGCTGGAGAATTTGCGGCTGAGCGACTGATAAATGTCGTAAATATCAAAAACGATGAGCTAAAAGGCAGGATCATCGGCAAAGAGGGACGTAACATCAAAACCCTTGAAATGGTCCTTGGCGTTGATATCATCATCGATGATACACCACATGCGATCATCTTAAGCAGCTTTAACCTTTACAGACGTGCGATTGCAACAAGAGTGATCGAGCTTTTGGTGGAGGACGGCAGAATTCAGCCTGCGAGGATAGAAGACCTTCACAAAAAAGTGACTGAAGAATTTGAGCAAAGCATACAAGAAGAGGGCGAGAACATCGTCATGGACCTTGGTCTAAATAAAATTCATCCAGAGATCGTAAAACTAATAGGCAAGCTTAAATTTAGAGCAAGCTACGGTCAAAACGCCCTTGCGCACAGCCTTGAAGTGGCTCACCTTGCTGGCATCATCGCGGCTGAGTGCGGCGGAGATGAGAAGCTAGCAAAAAGAGCTGGCATACTTCACGACATCGGCAAGGCGCTAACTCACGAGTACGAGGGCAGCCACGTCGATCTTGGAGCTGAAATTTGCAAACGCTACAAGGAGCATCCAGTTGTTATCAATGCGATCTATGCTCACCACGGCCACGAAGAGGTGACAAGTATAGAAAGTGCTGCTGTTTGCGCAGCTGACGCACTAAGCGCAGCTCGTCCAGGAGCTAGACGTGAGGTGCTTGAGAGTTTCTTAAAACGTGTCGAAGAGATCGAAAACATCGCAAAAAGCAAAGAGGGCATTAAGCAAGCTTATGCGATCAACGCTGGCCGTGAGATCCGTGTCATTGCAAATGCTAAGCTCATAAACGACGATGAGGCAGTGCTTGTGGCAAAAGAGATCGCTCAAGAGATCGAGAGCAAGGTGCAGTATCCTGGTGAGATAAAAGTAAGCGTCATCAGAGAGACTCGCGCTGTTGATTTTGCGAAATAACGGCAAGATATGAAATTTATTTTATCATTAATAGTGTTTTTCTCGCTTGGCTTTGCTAGCGAGGAGCTCGTGCTAGACTCGGCAAATTCATTTATAACGACGATGAGAGGCGCTAGAAACGCCCATATAAAAGAGCTCATCGAGCAGTCAAAAGCTACGATCATCTTTCCAAGTGTAAAAAAAGTCGGTTTTGTAGTTGGTGGCATGGGCGGAGATGGCATCATGGTCGTTGGCAATATCAACTCTCCAAGTGAAATTTTGCCAGTTAGTATAAGTGGCGGCAGCATCGGCATACAGCTTGGCTATGAAGATAGCTCGCTTGTGCTATTTATATTTAAAGATAGCATCATCTACGACATAAAAGACGCCAAGATCACGCTTGATACAAAGCTTTCAGTGGCATTTGGCGATATCGGGCGCAATTATAATAAAGTAAGCGATTTTAAATTTTCAAGCGACATCTATGCGTATGCTGCAAATGATGGGTTTTTTGCTGGAGCTAGCTTTGGTGGAGCAGTGATTAGCGCAAAGGATGAAATTTTAAAACAAAGTGGCTACGCATACGAGCAGCTAATATCTTCAGCTTCTAAACTTTTGGGGCAATGATGCAAGATATTATAAATTCAATCTCAACTTATGGCTACGTTGTGCTGTTTTTTTACAGCCTTGGTGGTGGCATGGTTGCACTTATCGCTGCTGGAATATTAAGCTTTGCAGGCAAAATGGACATCACTCTTAGCATAATCGTCGCTGCCGTGGCAAACACGATCGGCGACACTTTGATCTTTTACGTCGCAAGATTTAATAAAAGCTCGCTTATGCCTTACGTGAAAAATCACAAAAGAAAGCTTGCCTACGCTGGAATTTTGGCAAAGAAGCACGGTGATAAGATAATATTTATCAAGAAATTTATCTATGGCGTCAAAACTTTGGTGCCTATCGCACTTGGACTTACAAAATACTCTTTTTATAAATTTAGTGTTATAAATTTGATATCCTCGGTGCTTTGGGCGGTGATCGTTGGTCTTGCTAGCTATAAAGCAGGGGATTATTTCGTGAGTGTGAGTGACTATCTTGGCGCGCATGGATATATCATGCCACTTGCTATGGTAGGCTTATTATTTGGTATCTGGTTGTTTTTACAACACATTACAAAAAGGAGAAAAGTATGAAAAAGTTGATATCTGCCCTAGTTGTAGTTATCGTGGTTGCAGTTGGAGCTGCTTATATCGCTTCAAATAAAGTAGAGGAACATTATCTAAGGACCGTTGATAAGTTAAATGACATAAATGGTTTTAAGGTTTCTGAGAACAAGTATAAAAAAGGACTTTTTGGCTCAAATGGCTCGTTTGATCTTACTGTTTCAAAAGATCTTTTTTACAATATCACTGGCGAAGAGCTTGATGAGGATTTGAAATTTAAAGTAGAGAGCGTGATCTCACACTCAGTGCTTGCCTTTTTAAATGGCTTTGAGATCGACTCAAAAGTTTCTATCCAAAATGATATGATCAAAAATATTGCAGCTACATTTTTGGGCTCAAATGTCGTCGCTACCGCAAAGACAAAGGCAACTTTGGCTGGCAATAAATATATAAATGTGAAATTTAGTGATGTTGATTTTAATGACAAAAAAACAAATAAATTTCTCACAAAAGATTTCAAATTTGGCTTAAAAGTGGACAAAAATTATAACCTTAATAGTGCCAATATCGAGATAGCTAAGATCGCATTTAAAAGCTATGACGAGTATAAAGACAGTATTGAGGCTGAGGGATTTTATATAGATACAGCCTATACAACGCCAGTTGAGCTTTCAAAGATATTTGAAAGCAAAATATCTCCGTATGTTGCAAATGCCAAATTTAAAAAAGTCGCCCTTTTATCTGAAAGCGAGGGTGATATCGTGGTTGATGACTTTGACTATAAGTCAAAATTTGAAATTTCAAACGATCTTGGCAGCTCAAATGACGCGATAAAGATAGGTGCAGTAAGTGTAAGCAAGCTAAAATATACAGATTTTGCCTTTGAGAGTAAGCTATCAAATATCAACGTCCCTGCGATAAATAAGGTGCTTGATAAGTTAAGTAGCACAAATGGCGATAAAAGCGTGCTTGACGAGCTAAATTTTGATGAAATACTTGGTCAAATTTTAGAGAAAAACCCAAATTTAAAAGTAAGTAATCTCAGCTTCAAAAATGGCGACAAGAGTTTAAAACTAAACTTAGATGCAGCTGTTAATGGCTTTAAAAATGGCTCAACTCAGCTTGAAATTTTTGACAAACTTTCACTTGAAGGCAAATTAAGCGTGGATGAGAGCTTGGCTAAATTCTTTGATACGGCATTTCCTGAGATGGCACTTTTTGAGCCAACTCTAATATCTACTGGATATCTTAAAGAAGATGGCAAGAAAGTTGTGAGCGACTTTAAATATGATCCAAGCAAAAAAGACGTTATTTTTAACGGAAAAGTTGGACTTCAAAATTTCTTCATGGGCTTTTAAAAAAATAGCCTTATTTTTATCTACATTTAAGCATCCCTCATATATAATTCCAGCTCACGAAACGAGAAACCACCTTTAACTTCAACGTTAATAAAGCCTTTTTCTTATCGTTGTTCTTTTAACTTACAATTGTTAAACTATTAGTCAATCTTTGAAATCTAAACAAGTGATCGATTGAGCCAGTCTATTATGATTAAATAATAGATTAGACAAACTAATATAAAAACTAAAAGTTTTTTTGATTAAAAACTTCATAATAAATACTAAAAGCAATTTTAGTAAAAACATTATTACTAGATTGCATTAGCAATCTTAGTCTTTAGTGTTGCTTCTTAGTAAAGCTTTGCTTTACGCTAAAGAAGGTTAATATGGAGAGTTTGATCCTGGCTCAGAGTGAACGCTGGCGGCGTGCCTAATACATGCAAGTCGAACGGACAAGTAAGAGCTTGCTCTTATGAGTTAGTGGCGCACGGGTGAGTAATGTATAGCTAATCTGCCCTACACTAGAGGACAACAGTTGGAAACGACTGCTAATACTCTATACTCCTGTCTGACATAAGTTAGATAGGGAAAGTTTTTCGGTGTAGGATGAGGCTATATTGTATCAGCTAGTTGGTGAGGTAATGGCTCACCAAGGCTATGACGCATAACTGGTCTGAGAGGATGATCAGTCACACTGGAACTGAGACACGGTCCAGACTCCTACGGGAGGCAGCAGTAGGGAATATTGCTCAATGGGGGAAACCCTGAAGCAGCAACGCCGCGTGGAGGATGACACTTTTCGGAGCGTAAACTCCTTTTGTTAGGGAAGAACAATGACGGTACCTAACGAATAAGCACCGGCTAACTCCGTGCCAGCAGCCGCGGTAATACGGAGGGTGCAAGCGTTACTCGGAATCACTGGGCGTAAAGGACGCGTAGGCGGATTATCAAGTCTCTTGTGAAATCCTATGGCTTAACCATAGAACTGCTTGGGAAACTGATAATCTAGAGTGAGGGAGAGGCAGATGGAATTGGTGGTGTAGGGGTAAAATCCGTAGAGATCACCAGGAATACCCATTGCGAAGGCGATCTGCTGGAACTCAACTGACGCTAATGCGTGAAAGCGTGGGGAGCAAACAGGATTAGATACCCTGGTAGTCCACGCCCTAAACGATGTATACTAGTTGTTGCTAAGCTAGTCTTGGCAGTAATGCACCTAACGGATTAAGTATACCGCCTGGGGAGTACGGTCGCAAGATTAAAACTCAAAGGAATAGACGGGGACCCGCACAAGCGGTGGAGCATGTGGTTTAATTCGAAGATACGCGAAGAACCTTACCCGGACTTGATATCTAACAAATCATCTAGAGATAGAAGAGTGTCTGCTTGCAGAAATGTTAAGACAGGTGCTGCACGGCTGTCGTCAGCTCGTGTCGTGAGATGTTGGGTTAAGTCCCGCAACGAGCGCAACCCACGTCATTAGTTGCTAACAGTTCGGCTGAGCACTCTAATGAGACTGCCTTCGTAAGGAGGAGGAAGGTGTGGACGACGTCAAGTCATCATGGCCCTTATGTCCGGGGCGACACACGTGCTACAATGGCATATACAATGAGAAGCAATATCGCGAGATGGAGCAAATCTATAAAATATGTCCCAGTTCGGATTGGAGTCTGCAACTCGACTCCATGAAGCCGGAATCGCTAGTAATCGTAGATCAGCCATGCTACGGTGAATACGTTCCCGGGTCTTGTACTCACCGCCCGTCACACCATGGGAGTTGATTTCACTCGAAGCCGGAATACTAAATTAGTTACCGTCCACAGTGGAATCAGCGACTGGGGTGAAGTCGTAACAAGGTAACCGTAGGAGAACCTGCGGTTGGATCACCTCCTTTCTAGAGTACATATAGATATTCTCTCACAAGATATCTATAAGAAAGATATTCTCAATCATCCTTGTTTAGTTTTGAAAGATTGATAGACCTATAGGGGCCTATAGCTCAGCTGGTTAGAGTGCACCCCTGATAAGGGTGAGGTCACAAGTTCAAGTCTTGTTAGGCCCACCAGAGAATTTAATTGGGGAATTAGCTCAGCTGGGAGAGCGCCTGCTTTGCACGCAGGAGGTCAGCGGTTCGATCCCGCTATTCTCCACCATAAAATAGTTTAACAGTAAAAGTCTATATTAAGTGTTTTTAGAAACATTTACTTTAGACTTTTAAGCGTACTTAATCTTTATTGATGACGAAGTTGCCGAAAGTAACTTTGTGCTTTAGGGGTTTCCAAAGGGTGTAACTCTTTGGTCGTAAAGACTAGCTTGCTAGTCTGCGAAGTCTAAATGTTCTTTTAATTAATATTGTTAATAGTCACAAGCAAGTTTTAAAAACAATTTTACAGGACTTGTTAAAGATTTAAATTTCTATTCTCTTTGCATTTAATGCAAAAGTTTGACATCACAATCTATTTAGGATTTAAAACTTATCTAAATAGTAGTCAATGCTTTCCGTCTTGAGAGTTAGAATTTAAATGTAGTAACATAAAGTTATCTTTAACAAGGAAGTGATGCGAATTAGAATAATCTAATATAGAAAAGGTAAGCTACAAAGAGCAAGTGGTGGATGCCTTGGCTAGTAGAGGCGATGAAAGACGTGCCAGGCTGCGATAAGTCTCGGGGAGCCGTCAAGGGGCTTTGATCCGGGAATTTCTGAATGGGGCAACCCAACTAATAGAGATATTAGTTACCGTATAACGGAGCGAACGAGGGGAATTGAAACATCTTAGTACCCTCAGGAAAAGAAATCAAAAGAGATTACGCTAGTAGCGGCGAGCGAACGCGTAAGAGGGCAAACCACTAGTTTACTAGTGGGGTTGTAGGACTGCAATATAGACTAAACTTAGCTAATAGAACAACCTGGAAAGGTTAGGCACAGAGGGTGATACCCCCGTATATGAAAGCTTTATTTTACTTAGCAGTATCCTGAGTAGGGCGGAACACGTGATATTCTGTCTGAAGCTGGGTAGACCACTATCCAACCCTAAATACTACTACTAGACCGATAGTGCACAAGTACCGTGAGGGAAAGGTGAAAAGAACTGAGGTGATCAGAGTGAAATAGAACCTGAAACCATTTGCTTACAATCATTCAGAGCCCTATGATTTATCAGGGTGATGGACTGCCTTTTGCATAATGAGCCTGCGAGTTGTGATGTCTGGCGAGGTTAAGGAAACCCGGAGCCGTAGCGAAAGCGAGTCTTAATAGGGCGTTTAGTCAGACGTTGCAGACCCGAAACGATGTGATCTATCCATGAGCAGGTTGAAACCGGTGTAAGAGCCGGTGGAGGACCGAACCCGCTAGCGTTGAAAAGCTATGGGATGACTTGTGGATAGGGGTGAAAGGCCAATCAAACATCGTGATAGCTGGTTCTCTCCGAAATATATTTAGGTATAGCGTCATGTAGTAACACTAGGGGGTAGAGCACTGAATGGGCTAGGGCATACACCAATGTACCAAACCCTATCAAACTCCGAATACCTAGTGTGTAATCATGGCAGTCAGGCGGCGAGTGATAAAATCCGTCGTCGAGAGGGGAACAACCCAGACTAACAGCTAAGGTCCCTAAATCTCATTTAAGTGGAAAACGATGTGGAGTTACTTAAACAACCAGGAGGTTGGCTTAGAAGCAGCCATCCTTTAAAGAAAGCGTAATAGCTCACTGGTCTAGTGATTCTGCGCGGAAAATATAACGGGGCTAAAATGAGTACCGAAGCTTTAGACTTAGTTTTACTAAGTGGTAGGAGAGCGTTGTATTTGTGTTGAAGGTATACCGGTAAGGAGTGCTGGAGCGAATACAAGTGAGCATGCAGGCATGAGTAGCGATAATTGGGGTGAGAATCCCCAACGCCGTAAACCCAAGGTTTCCTACGCGATGCTCGTCATCGTAGGGTTAGCCGGGTCCTAAGCAAAGTCCGAAAGGGGTATGCGATGGAAAATTGGTTAATATTCCAATGCCAACTATAATGTGCGATGGAAGGACGCTTAGAGTTAGAGGAGCCAGCGGATGGTAGTGCTGGTCGAAAGGTGCAGGTTGGAGTTCAGGCAAATCCGAGCTCCTTTAAGCCGAGGCCTTACAGGTGCGTGAAGTTCTTCGGAATGAATCGTAAATCCTTGATACTGTCGAGCCAAGAAAAGTTTCTAAGTTTAGTTATAGTTGCCCGTACCGTAAACCGACACAGGTGGGTGGGATGAGTATTCTAAGGCGCGTGGAAGAACTCTCTTCAAGGAACTCTGCAAAATAGCACCGTATCTTCGGTATAAGGTGTGCCTAACTTTGTGAAGGATTTACTCCGTAAGCATTGAAGGTTACAACAAAGAGTCCCTCCCGACTGTTTACCAAAAACACAGCACTCTGCTAACTCGTAAGAGGATGTATAGGGTGTGACGCCTGCCCGGTGCTCGAAGGTTAATTGATGACGTTAGCTCTGCGAAGCGTTTGATCGAAGCCCGAGTAAACGGCGGCCGTAACTATAACGGTCCTAAGGTAGCGAAATTCCTTGTCGATTAAATATCGACCTGCATGAATGGCGTAACGAGATGGGAGCTGTCTCGAAGAGGGATCCAGTGAAATTGTAGTGGAGGTGAAAATTCCTCCTACCCGCGGCAAGACGGAAAGACCCCGTGGACCTTTACTACAGCTTGACACTGCTATTGGGATAAAAATGTGCAGGATAGGCGGGAGGCTTTGATCCATAGACGCCAGTTTATGGTGAGCCATTGTTGAGATACCGCTCTTTTTTATTCTGATAGCTAACTAGCTTGAGTTATCCTCAAGTAGGACAATGTCTGGTGGGTAGTTTGACTGGGGCGGTCGCCTCCCAAAATGTAACGGAGGCTTACAAAGGTTGGCTCAGAACGGTTGGAAATCGTTCGTAGAGTATAAAGGCATAAGCCAGCTTAACTGCGAGACATACACGTCAAGCAGAGACGAAAGTCGGTCTTAGTGATCCGGTGGTTCTGTGTGGAAGGGCCATCGCTCAAAGGATAAAAGGTACCCCGGGGATAACAGGCTGATCTCCCCCAAGAGCTCACATCGACGGGGAGGTTTGGCACCTCGATGTCGGCTCATCGCATCCTGGGGCTGGAGCAGGTCCCAAGGGTATGGCTGTTCGCCATTTAAAGCGGTACGCGAGCTGGGTTCAGAACGTCGTGAGACAGTTCGGTCCCTATCTGCCGTGGGCGCAAGAAGATTGAGGAGAGTTGACCCTAGTACGAGAGGACCGGGTCGAACCAACCACTGGTGTACGAGTTGTCCTGCCAAGGGCACCGCTCGGTAGCTATGTTGGGATGTGATAACTGCTGAAAGCATCTAAGCAGGAAGCCAACTCCAAGATGAATCTTCTTTTAAGAGCTCATATAGACTATGTGTTTGATAGGCTGGGTGTGTAATGGATGAAAGTCCTTTAGCTGACCAGTACTAATAGCTCGTCTGCTTATCTTTTAATAAGCATCACTTCCTTGTTAAGGATAAAAACTTAATAAGATATGTTTTTACAAAACTTTGTTTATGACTTTTAACTTTATCTAGTAGTGTTAAATAAGAGATTTATCTAATATATCTTTTATTTAACACTGCCCGTGACTATACAGACGAGGAAACGCCTTGCTCCATCTCGAACCAAGAAGCTAAGCTCGTCCTGGCTGATGATACTCTCCCTTACTGGGATGTTGGGAAAGTAGGTCGTTGCGGGCTTTGTTGTTAATCTGCTTTAATTCTTATATGTTTAATTGATTAATTAATTTTTTATGTTTTTTATATTATTGAGTTGTTTGCCTTTTTAAAATTTATTTTCTTGTTTTTTTAAAATTTTTTATTTAGTTAATATGTTTATTTTTATTAATGAAAAATTGCAAATTATGACGAGATGGTGTTAAGGTATGATGCTCTCGGTCTATGATAATATAGGTTAATAGTATGAAATAGGTCTTTGTAAAAAAATACTTATGATGATGTTAAATTTTTCAAGCATAAAAAATGTATAGACTGCAAACTAGCCAAAGAAAACGGCCTAGAGATGGTTGATCAAAAGTACTTTTTCACACAGTTTAGATATGACGCACTCCAAAGGGCTAAAGAGAAACAAAAGCTCATGCTTGATAGTGAAAAGACAAAGAAAACTTCGCTAAATTTATATGAGCGTCCATATCTTGGCACTGTTGGAGCGATTGCGCTTGATAAAAATGGCAATCTAGCTGCAGCAACCAGCACTGGTGGTATGACAAATAAAATGACTGGCCGTATAGGCGATAGTCCGATAATTGGCTCTGGGACCTATGCAGATAATGGCTCAGTGGCAGTCTCTTGCACAGGTACAGGTGATATCTACATGCGTGTAAATGCTGCTCATGAGGTCTCAGCTCTTTATAAATACAAAACTTCAGATGTACAAAAAGCAACTGAGGAGGCTGTAAAAGAGGTAGTAGCACTAGGCGGTAGTGGTGGTATCATCTCTATTGATAAGTCTGGTAAGACTGGCTTTGCTTGGACTAAAGATAAACTTGGTATGTATCATGGTGAGGCAAGACTAGGAGCTAAACCAGTTGTTTACTGGCCACTTGGCGAGAAATGATTAGATAGCTAGGTCGGATTATATCCGGCCTAGTTTTTAAAGGGAGAAAGTTTATTAAAATATATAAATTGCTCCAAGAACGATAAATGCTCTTAGG
>NZ_CABPTV010000004.1:360090-370081 GCF_902460535.1 Campylobacter concisus
AACAAGGAGTCGCTTAGTCTTTTAGATAGAACCGACCTAAGCATAGATGAATTTAAAATATTATTTGCCAAAGCAAGAGAGAAAGCTACAAAGGATGTTGAAGAACAAAGAAAGCAGATAATTAAAGAAGAGCAAGAATACAATGCAAATTTTGCTAAAGAGCAGGCTGAGAAGAAATTTAAACCTATGCAGGTTAAGAAGAAGTATGAGACCTATGATATAAATAAGGATCAAAAATTTCTCTATGCAAGATAGCTTTTAAATTTCAAAGAAAAAAGAGGCATAGATGTCTTAGAGCTTATGCAAAAGATAGATAAGAAGCAAATTTTAAATAAGATGGCTTGATGGATAAAGCAGAACGAGCTTGTCATAGGATAACTTAGCAGCGGCTTGTGCTAGATACTAAAGATAAAGTTAAATCTTTTTATCAAAAACTTTTTTACCATTTTCTTCAAGTTTTTGCATAATGCGAAGCACATCGATACCTCGTTCTCTCTCAAGTTCTTGAAGCTTGAGCAAATATGAAAATTTCTCATCCTTAGTAATGTCATAAGTTTCAGTGTTTTTGCTTTCAGCTTGGATAGGAGTAAATTTTTTCTCTTTGGTGTCGTCTTTTTCTTCTTCAACGCTCTCTATATCTTGAATGCCCTTTTCATTCATCTCTTTTAGTATATTGACAGCATTTTTAGCATCTTCGCTAGATAAAGTTATATTAAATCGCTCTTTTAATGCATATTTAGCCCACTCCTCTTTAAACTCATCAACGCTCATATCGCTATCAAGCAGATCGACAGTCCTTGAGTTTTGCATAAATAGTAGCTGGCGATCGCCACGATATTCATTTAAAAATTCATTTACAGTGTATGGGGTATCTCTTAAAATTTTTGGCTTATCATTGTCTGGTTTTGCTTGCTGACCTTGTATGTATTCTACAAATAAACCTTTGCTTTCATTTATGAAATTTTTAAGATCTGATAACTGCTCGCTTGTAAAATCAGGATCGTAGCCTCTAAGCTTTCCTATGATAGTGACTTTTGCTTCATCACCTTTTGTAAAGCCAGATAGCGGATATATATGTCTATCGTAAGCCGCAGCTTGAGCCTTTCTATCAAGCCTTGCGTATTTAGGAAAGCTCATACCATATCCCATATTGTTATCAAGGATCTCGTTTATATCGTTAAATTTAAAGCCCATCTCACTAGCTATGTGTTCTCTAGACAGATAAGGATACGGCGAGCTAGAAATTTGCATTTTACTATCCTTAGTAAGTTTTAAACTACCTAGTGACTTCTCAAAAAATTTATTTGAGTAAAATCTCTCTTTGTTTAAATCGACCTTTCAACAATTTAGTTTATATATGACTTCTCTCTACAAAAAAGTATTGCTAATAGAACTTATCCTTTCACTCCAAGAATTTGCTAGAGAATTTATATCTTCGCTAGTTGGCTTAAATTTCTCATATTCGTTTGAAGTGACACTCTCTGCGTTAATGTTCTTTGATCTTGCATACATTAAAAGCGTTAGCTCTTTAAGTCTTTCTTTTATGAGTGCTTTGATACTCTCATTGTCCTTACCCACTTTTTCAAAATCCACAAAGTACTCTTTATGCTCTCCAGTGCTTGAGATATCATTTAGTGCAGCACTGCTAAGCTTAGTCTTTGCACTATCACTTGGTAGCGGTCTAGAACTACGTAAAAATCCCATGAAAAGAGCCTCTTTGCTATAACCTTCATCCGACTTATAAAAAGAGATATCAGGATTAAAACTAAACTCGTCACCTGCCTCGCTCATCGTAAAATCAACCTCTTTTACTATGAGCCTAACGCCTGCACTTGAAAGCTCTTTACTAAGAGTTTTGGCGCTATTTAGCTCATCAGTGCTAGAGTAGATATTTGAGATAGTGGAGTTTGATAGATCTTTTAGCAAATGTCCTTTGGCATCATAGTGAGTGCCTTTTGTGCTGTAGCCTTTTGGTAGTTTGCCTATATCTGCAAGGGTGTAGCTCTTTTTATCATCACCTAAGGCAGAGGTCATTTGGTCAAATAGTCTGTAGTAGTGCTTTATGGTGTCAGCCATATCGATGTTATCAAAGATCTTTATCTGCTCGTCTTTGCTTTTGATGCGATTTAGCACATGGTTACGTTCGGCAAATCTACTAAGCTCATCAAGCGTGCTTTTATGGATTTTAAAGTCCTGTGGCAAGCCTGCAGCTTTGTTAAAGTCAGCTCCCATAAAGCCAGCTTTATCCACTGTGTAGCCATAAGCTTGAAGATCACTGAAATTTAAAGAGATGAGGCTATTTTGCGAAGAAGTGGTATAAGTAAATTTAGCAGGTTCTTGGCTTGGTTCGCTAATCTTTTCTTTGGTTTTTTCGTTAAAAATATCACTAAAATTTATAGATCTATCTTGCTTGTGTTGTTGCTTAGTATATGAATTTACATTTGTGCTTAAGATGCTAATATCATTCATGGCATAACCGCCTAGCTTCTTTTATGTTTAAAGCAAAAAGGTGTTCCAGAGAAAATTGGTATTTCATGCTCCGTTGTTATTCAGTAAAAAATAATTACTTATAACTATATATCGTTACATGTATTTGGATTTTTTAAGATATTGTATAATGGTGCCCGAGGTCGGACTCGAACCGACACAAGGTTGCCCTTATCAGATTTTGAGTCTGACGCGTCTACCAGTTTCACCACTCGGGCTAAGTTAAGATTGAAATTTTAAATTTGTGAGAAGAAAGAAAAAGGGGAGAGTTGCTCCCCGAAAAAGAAAATTATTTCTTTTTACCTTTTTTAGCAGCACCAGCAGCAACTGCTTCTTTAAGTTTTTTGCCAACTTTGAATTTGACTGCTTTGCTAGCAGGAACGTCGATTACTTTCTTAGTTCCAGGAACTCTAGCTTTCCTTGCAGCTCTGTCAGCAGTACCGAAAGTACCAAAGCCTATAAAGCTAATTGTATCGCCTTTTTCAAGAACCGCTTGGATTGTCTCCAAAGTAGCATCAACAACTTTTAGAGTATCTTTTTTTGAAAGACCAGCCTTGTCGGCAACCGCTTGAATAAATTCAGCTTTTTTCATGAACCATCCTTTTAAGAAGTTATGGGGCAATTCTACACTCTTTTAAAAAAAAATACAATACTTTTTCCCTAAATTTAGCTCTTTTTTTGCATTTTTTTAGTAAAAAAGACCAAATTTTGAACTCTCACTCACAAATTTCAAACGTAAGCTCGTTTTTTAGCCCTATCTTTTTCATATCCACAAGTTTTAAATTTTCAAAATTTAGAGCCATTAGTTCATCTTTGTTTGTCACTTTAGCATTTGCGATCTGGCGCAAAACCTCACCTCTATAGGCTTTTGCATGGTGGCTTAGTATCTTTTTGTTTTTCAAGAAACAAAATGTCGTAAATTCTTTTTTTATCACATAAAATTTCTCATAAAATTTAGCCCTAAGATCTAAAATTTCATCATTTTCTAAAAAGCTATCGACCGCCTTGCTAAAATTTTGCTCATAAAATTTTGAAATATCAAAGCCGGCTAACTTTTCGCCTTGTTTTAGTTTGTACTCAGCTATCTCATCTTTTGCTAAAATTGGCCCAAATAAATTTGAAAATATCAAAACATTATTATCTATATATTTTTGAGCATCATCGCTTAGTCCGCGGTAGTTTAGGTGCTTGTAGGCAACGCCGTCATATCTTAAGATAGCTTTTATACTGCCTTTTTTAGATAGACTTTCTCGCAGTTGCTCGCTTTCCTCAAGCTCTTTTAGCCCAAAAAGCTTTTTTATCTCGTCTAAATTTGCACTTTTTAAAAAGTCATCATATCTATTTAAAATTTCAGCCCTTTTGCTAAAAAGCTTGGGAAAGATCAAATTTTTACCATCAAATTTATCACTTGTGTTTAGAGAAATTTTGCTTTCGCTTGGTGAGAAGAGGATTTTTAATGCCATTTTCTTTCCTATTTTTATATATGTAAATTTTGGCAGATTATACAATAAAACTTTTTCGCACTAAAAAAAATCAAATTTTCACCGATATATTACAAAGCGGAATTATTCTTGCTTAGAGTGAATAAAAATTTAGGGAAAAATTATGAGAATTACAAATCAACTACGTTTTAGTCAGACTTTGCACGACTATCAAAAAAATATGGTTGGCGTAAATAAAAGCTATCAGCAGCTCTCAAACGGACTTAAAATCCAAGATCCATACGACGGTGCTGCGGTTTATAACGATGCTATGAGGCTTGATTATGAAGCGACCACTCTCACTCAAGTGGCAGATGCTACTGGTAAGTCAGTAAATTTTGCAAAAAACACAGACAATGCACTGAAAGAATTTGAAAAACAGCTTGAAAATTTTAAAACTAAAGTCGTTCAAGCAGCCAGCGACGTGCATAGCACAACCTCTCTTGAAGCTTTAGCAAACGACCTTCAAGGCATCAAAAACCACCTTGTAAATATCGCAAATACCTCTATAAATGGGCAGTTTTTATTCTCAGGAAGTGCTGTGGATACTAAGCCGATAGATGGCTCAGGCAAATATCAAGGCAACCGCGACTATATGAAAACTTCAGCTGGTGCGCAGGTTGAGCTACCTTACAACATCCCGGGATTTGATCTATTTTTAGGAAAAGATGGCGACTACAACAAAATTTTAACAACAAACGTGATGCTAGCCGATCAAACTAGAACCGACATCGCTTATGCGCCAAAATATCTTGACGAAAATAGCAAGATAAAAAATATGATCGGTCTAAACTACGCTAGAGACTCAGTTGTTGGCAGCGATGGCTCTTATAAAGGCACGATCGAGCCAGATTATGACTTTTTGGATACTTCAAATGTAAAATTCCCTGACACATACTTTTTCATGCAGGGCAAAAAGCCTGATGGCACGACATTTACGAGTAAATTTAAGATGAGTGCCGATACGTCAATGGCTGGTTTGATGGAGAAGATCGGTATGGAATTTGGCAACACAAAGACGACAAAAGTTGTCGATGTGAGCATAAATAACGACGGACAATTTAACATAAAAGACCTCACAAAGGGCAATCAAACGATAGACTTTCACATGGTTGCAGCTACTTCTGTGGCAGCAAATCGTGGTGCGATAGCTCCAAATACGACGCTTAATAATGTAAATTCCTTAAAGGCACTTGAAGATATGGCAGATACTGTGCCAAAAACGGTTCATATAACTGAATTTACAAAGAGCAAATATCTTGATAAAGATGGAAATTTAACAAACGCATTTGACTATGACAAGGTTAGATTTGAGCGAAAGGACAATGAGCTAATCGCAAATTTACCTCAAGTAGCTAGAAGAACGGGTGAGTTTGCAACCGATCAGACAAAGCTAAGCGAGGTTTCAGGCACAAAAGAGAGCTACAATAGAAATTTATACCCAAGAGATGTCGATGCTAGAAAGAGGGAGCTTTACAACATAGATCGCCAAGAGATAGGCGTGCAAGTAAAATCAATAACCGGCACAAGATACGACATCACAGTAAAAATGGGCGAAGCAGGTGGCACGGACTCTCCTGTGCAATTTGATATAAAATCAACAACAGCTGCTGGCGCGGTATCTCCAACTAGAACTTTAACAGTTTATAACTCAGATGAATTTGGTAGTTACAGAACCTATGCAAGCGACTTTACATATCGCCAGCTAATGGACATCGTAGCAATGGCTGCAAGCGATAATATCCCAAATCCTCAGCACGCAGAAAATGCAAACTTTGATACAGATGTCGAAAAGGTAAGAAGAGATCAAAACTATAACGCCTATAAAGAGGCTTTGTCAAAGACTAGAGGCGCAGTAGAGGTAAATTTAGACGATAAGGGCAGGATGGTGCTAACTGACAAGACAAAATCTGTCACAAATATAGAGCTTACTATGTATGATGCTAAAAATGGAGATAAATTTGACGGAGATAGCACTGGTATTGCTGGTCATGCTCAAGGAAAGGGCTCAGTATTTAGCTTTAACGAAAACAATGCTTTAACTATCGATGAGCCAAGCACAAGTGTCTTTCAAGACCTTGATGATATGATATTTGCCGTTAGAAATGGCTATTATAGAGCAGACGCTAACAATCACGACCCACGAAATACAGGCATGCAAGGCGCTTTAAAAAGGCTAGATCACTTGGTAGATCATGCAAATAAAGAGCTTACAAAGATAGGCTCTCAAACAAAGCTACTAACTGCTACAAATCAGCGTGCAGAGGTCATGAAAGTAAATGTGCTAACTGTTAAAAATGACGTTATAGACGCAGACTATGCAGAGTCATATCTTAAATTTACGCAGCTTTCACTCTCATATCAAGCGACACTTCAAGCAAGCGCTAAGATAAATCAATTAAGCTTGCTAAACTACCTAAACTAAAATGATAAATCAGCAGGCCTAGCTTGCTGATTTTTTAAAAATTAAACTCAAGCGTGCTATAATAAGCCTTTTTAACAAAAGGATCTAAAATTTTAAGACATATATTATTTACTATTTTTGTTTGTTTTTTTGTATATTTTGGCATCGCTACGGCTGCTCCGACTGCTGATTTTGTAGGCTTGCTTGGACAAAGTCTTGGTGTTTTTAATATCAAGTATTTTGGCCTTATAGCCTATGTTTATCCATTTTTACTTATCGTTTTAGGCTATTTTGTATATAAAAATTTTAAGAAATTTGACTTTGATTTTGCCCAGTTTGTAGTTGGGATTTTTCTATTTTTTATCGCATTTTTGATGTTTCAAGCGCTAACCACTTCTGGAGCAAATAGCGGCGTGATAGGTGGCTTTATAGTTTCAGCTCTAAAAGAAGTCATCGGCGCTATCGGCACCGCGGTTGCAATACTTATGATATTTATCATCTCACTTGGACTTGCTTTTAGAGAAAATTTTGTCATTGTTTTAAGAAAGGCTTTTGTAGATAAAGAGCCAAATGGCTATGAAGAAAAAAGCAGAGGCGTAAAAGAGGTAAGGGCAAGGCAGATACCAAAGATAGAGCGCAAAAAGCCAAAAGCCGAAGAGATAAAAGAAGAAGAGCTTATAGATGCTCAGGTGCTAAATGATGATGAGCCAAATTTAGAGAGTGAGCCAGAAACTGAGCAAGAGATGGAGCCGGCACAAGAGAGCAGACCTGCTACTATAAGCGGGGTTGAAATTTTAAACGAAGTGGCTGAAAACAAAAAACTTCTTGATCAGATAGAGCGTGGCAAGGTCGAAAAGCCAAAAGACTTTGTCTTGCCACCGCTTAAATTTCTAAACGACCCTCCAAAGCGCTCGCACAATATAAATGAAGCCGAGATCGATCAGCAAATTTCAAATTTACTCGACAAACTGCGTAAATTTAAGATAGATGGCGACGTGGTGCGAACCTACACTGGCCCTATCGTCACGACATTTGAATTTCGCCCAGCCCCACACATCAAGGTTAGTAAAATTCTCACTTTACAAGATGACCTAGCGATGGCGCTAAAGGCGCAAACGATCCGTATCCAAGCGCCGATCCCTGGTAAAGATGTCGTTGGCATCGAAGTGCCAAATCAAAATTTAGAGACGATCTATCTAAAAGAAATTTTAGAAAGCGAAGTCTTTAAAAATGCGAGTAGCCCGCTAACCATGGCCCTTGGCAAGGATATCGTGGGTGCTCCTTTTGTGACTGACCTTAAAAAGCTTCCACATTTGCTGATCGCTGGCACAACAGGATCTGGCAAAAGTGTGGGTATAAACGCGATGCTTTTAAGTTTGCTTTATAGAAATAGCCCACAAACTTTGCGCCTAATGATGATAGATCCAAAGATGCTTGAATTTAGCATATATAACGACATTCCACACCTTTTGACACCGGTTATCACTGAGGCGAAAAAGGCGATCACTGCGCTTTCAAACATGGTCGCTGAGATGGAGCGAAGATATAAGATAATGAGCCAAACTCGCACAAAAAACATTGAGAGCTACAACGAAAAGATGAAGAGTGAAGGTGGCGAGCAGTTTCCATACATCGTCGTGATCATCGATGAGCTAGCCGATCTTATGATGACTAGCGGCAAGGACGTGGAGCTTTATATAGGCCGTCTAGCGCAGATGGCAAGGGCTAGTGGCATACACTTGATAGTAGCGACCCAGCGCCCAAGTGTCGATGTCGTGACTGGTCTTATAAAGGCAAATTTACCAAGTAGGATAAGCTATAGAGTGGGGCAGAGGATCGATAGTAAGGTCATCCTTGATCAAATGGGAGCTGAGAGCTTGCTAGGGCGAGGAGATATGCTATTTACGCCTCCTGGAAGCCCTGGAGTGATCAGGCTGCACGCACCATTTGCTAGTGAAAAAGAGATCGAGACGATCGTAAATTTCTTAAAAGAGCAACAAGACGTGATCTATGACGAGAAATTTCTAGCAGAGGAGGGCTCTAGCGCAGGCTCGGCTGCTGGCGTGCTAGGCGAAGATGAGCTTGATGAGCTTTATGAAGAGGCAAAAGAGATCATCTTAAGTGAGCAAAAAACATCTATCAGCTACCTACAAAGACGCCTAAAAATAGGCTACAACAAAGCTGCAAATATAATCGAACAAATGGAGAAAATGGGCGTTTTAAGCCCTGTAAACGCAAAAGGTCAGAGAGAAATTTTGGTTTAAATATAAATTTATATTCAAAGAATAAATTAACCTCCTTGTTAGCAAAAATTTATTTATATATAAGTTATATTAAAATAAAATAAAACGCAATTGAGTTGGCTATGCAAGGAGCAAAAAATGGCACAACAAGTTGTATTTGCTTGGGGAAGAGAATTTGAAACAAATATTAAACAAGTTGATTCGGAACATAGATATTTGGTTGAAATAATCAACTCTTTAGGAAATAAACTTGCTGCACAAAATACTACTTTACGTGATGTCTCACCCCTTTTTGAAGAACTGGTTAGCTATTCAAAAATATCACTTTTCAAACGAAGAAGGGTTGATGCTGGAGGCAGGCGTTGATGCAAGACACGCCAAAGAACATCTCAAAGCTCACAGAGTTTTTATCAAAGAAGTTACATCAAAATATAAAAATTTAAATTCAAATAATATAAAGGTTGAGGCAAAGGAACTACTTGACTTTTTGGTGCAATGGCTAACCTTTCATATACTTGGCATAGATAAAAATTTATCCGCTCAAATGCGACTTATAAAATCAGGCTATACTTCAGAACAGGCATATGAAGAAGTTAGTGGAGTAAATCACGAGCAGCTTGATACTTTAGTTAAATCTTTTAATGGTGTTTTTGGTGTTTTGATGAAATATAATGAAGAACTTTTGATGCTTAAAAATTCACTTGAAGAAAAAGTTAAACAGCGCACAGAAGAGTTGCTTGAGAGCAATAAAAAATTAGAAATTTTAGCTATGACCGACCAATTAACAGCACTTGCAAATCGTCGTAGAATGAGTTATGAGCTTGAAGACTGTTTGCAAAAATACACTGAAAGTAAAGTTCCATTTACGATCATAATGTTCGATCTTGATAATTTCAAAACCATTAATGATACTTTTGGACACGATGCTGGCGATGTTGTGCTTGTGGAATTTTCAAATGTTCTTAAATTTAATCTACGCACTGATGATATAATATGCCGTATAGGTGGAGATGAATTTTTAGTAATATGCCCTAGCACCGATGCTGATGGTGCATTAAAAATAGCTACAAAAATTCATAAAAAAATAAATAAAATACGTATCGAATTTAAAAATGCTTGCTGGATCGGATCTGCAAGCATCGGAGTTGTTACGGTAAATGACAAGATCGCGGCAAAGGAAAAAATTTTAAAAGCTGCTGATAAATCAGTTTATGATGCTAAAAATGCTGGAAAAAATAAAGTTGTTTGCTTTAAATAATTTTTAGATTCCAATTTTTAAATTTACATTAAAAATATAACTTCTTGTGTGTTTTAAAATTTTTAGTTTTTAGTATTTTTTTAAAATTTTTATTCATTTTTTATTCGTAGAATAATAT
>NZ_CABPTV010000005.1:0-15734 GCF_902460535.1 Campylobacter concisus
AATTTGTAATTTTAAAATTTAAGATTTTTACAAATTAGCCGATGTAAATCAGGTGTAAATTAAGCTTTGTAAAGTTAATATATATTTAACATTAGTGTTAAATCTTTCAAGGAGAAAAAATGAATCGACGAGATTTCATCAAAAGTGCTGCAGCTAGTGCTGCTTGTGCTAGTGCCGGTATCGCTGTGCCAAGCTCGCTAAGTGCGGCAAATGAAGCTGAAAAAGGCTGGCGTTGGGATAAGGCTGCCTGTAGATTTTGTGGAACCGGATGTGGCATCATGGTTGCTACAAAAGAGGGCAAGATAGTAGCCGTAAAAGGCGATCCAGAAGCACCAGTAAACCGCGGTCTAAACTGTATCAAAGGCTACTTTAATGCTAAGATCATGTACGGCGAAGATAGGATCACTCATCCACTTTTACGTGTAAATGAAAAGGGCGAATTTGACAAAAAAGGTAAATTTAAGCAAGTAAGCTGGAAGCAAGCATTTGACGTGATGGAAGCTCAGTTTAGAAAGACTTATGACGAGCTTGGACCTCACGGCGTTGGCGTGCTTGGCTCTGGTCAATACACAATCCCAGAGGGCTACACAGCAGTTAAGCTTATGAAAGGCGGCTTTAGAAGCAACAGCATCGATCCAAACGCAAGACACTGTATGGCAAGTGCAGTTCTTGGTTTTATGCAAGTTTTTGGTATCGATGAGCCATCAGGCTGCTTTGATGACATCGAGCTAACAGATACTGTCATAGCTTGGGGAGCAAATATGGCTGAGATGCACCCGATCCTTTGGGCGCGCGTGAGCGATAGAAAGCTTAGTGATCCTGATAGAGTAAAGGTCGTAAATTTAAGCACCTACTCAACTAGAACATCAAATTTAGCCGATATCGAAATCATTTTTGCTCCGTCATCTGACCTTGCTATCTGGAACTACATCGCTCGTGAGATAGTCTATAACCACCCTGAGATGATCGATGAAGAGTTTGTTAAAAAACACTGCGTCTTCACGGCTGGTCCAGTTGATATCGGATATGGTCTTCGTCCAGATATCCACCACAAAAAATATGCTCCAAGCGAGCTAGACACAGCTGCTACTGAGAAGTCAAAAGTGCTAAGCGAGGCTGAGGGCGTTACACTTTCTTATCTTGGTTTAAAGGCTGGCGATACGCTAGAAAATAAAAATGCTGCAAAAGCTGGCGATCACTGGCAAATAACATTTGAAGAGTTCAAAAAAGCTCTTGCGCCTTACACACTTGACTTTACAGCTAAAGTAGCAAAAGGTGATCCAAACGAAGATATCAATGAATTTAAGAAAAAACTAAAAGCTCTTGCTGATCTTTACATCGAGAAAAACCGCAAAGTCGTTAGCTTCTGGACTATGGGCTTTAACCAACACCAACGCGGCACATGGGTAAATGAGCAAGCTTATATGGTGCATTTCTTGCTCGGCAAGCAAGCACTTCCAGGCTCAGGCGCCTTTTCTCTAACTGGCCAACCAAGTGCGTGTGGAACTGCAAGAGAGGTTGGAACATTCGTTCACCGCTTGCCAGCTGATATGGTTGTCGGCAATCCAAAACATAGAGAGATCACTGAAAAACTTTGGAAACTACCTGCTGGCACGCTAAATGCCGTACCAGGCTCACATTACGTAAAAATGATGCGTGATCTTGAAGATGGCAAGGTTAAATTTATCTGGGTTCAAGTAAATAACCCATGGCAAAACACTGCAAACGCAAACCACTGGATCAAAGCAGCTCGCGAGATGGACAACTTCATCGTTGTAAGTGACCCTTATCCAGGAATTTCTGCAAAAGTAGCTGACCTTATTTTGCCAACTGCGATGATCTACGAAAAATGGGGCGCATACGGTAATGCTGAGAGAAGGACACAGCACTGGAGACAGCAAGTACTCCCTGTTGGCGAAGCGATGCCTGATATCTGGCAAATGCTTGAGTTTAGTAAGCGCTTTAAGCTAAAAGATGTTTGGGGCGAGAAAAAGCTAAATGACAAAGTGACACTTCCAAGCGTGCTTGAAGCTGCGAAAGCTATGGGATATAGCGAAGAAGATACGCTATTTGACGTACTTTTTGCAAATGAAGATGCTAAGAAATTTAGCGCAAACGATCCGATCATGGAAAACTATGACAATACAGAAGTCTTTGGCGATAGCAGAAAGGTGATCGGCTCTGATGGTAAAGAATTTAAAGGATATGGATTTTTCATCCACAAATATCTTTGGGAAGAGTATAGAAAATTTGGCGTTGGCCACGGCCACGACCTAGCTGACTTTGACACTTACCACAGAGTAAGAGGTCTTAGATGGCCAGTAGTTGATGGCAAAGAGACTCAGTGGAGATTTAACACTAAATTTGACCCATACGCTAAAAAAGCTGCTCCAAATGATAAATTTGCATTCTATGGCAACAAAAACGCAGCTCTTCCAACAGGCGATCTAAAAGGCGTAAAAAATCAAGAGAAAACTCCTCTTGCAAACAAAGCAAAAATTTTCTTCCGCCCTTACATGGATCCATGCGAGATGCCAAGCAAAGATTATCCATTCTGGCTATGTACTGGCCGTGTTCTAGAGCACTGGCATACAGGTACGATGACTATGCGTGTTCCTGAGCTTTATAGAGCCGTTCCAGAGGCACTTTGCTACATGCATGAAGATGACGCTAAAAAACTTGGCGTGCTTCAAAATGAGATCGTTTGGGTCGAGTCACGCCGCGGCAAGGTAAAAGCTAGAGTAGATCTAAAAGGTAGAAATAAGCCGCCAGTAGGTCTTGTTTATGTGCCTTTCTTTGACGAAAACGTATTTATAAATAAAGTCTGCCTTGACGCTACTTGCCCGATCTCAAAAGAGACAGACTATAAAAAGTGCGCGGTTAAAATTTACAAGGCATAAAAGTGGCTGATATGGAATTTTCAAGTAGGCGTGAAGCTTTGAAATTTGGAGCTAAGGCAGCGATCTTAGCTCTTGGTGGAGGCTTTATATGGTCACTTAGTGCCAAAGCCTCACCGCTTGTACTTCTTAGACCGCCTGGTGCGAAAGCGGAGAAGCAGTTTTTGAAAAGCTGTATTAGATGCGGGCTTTGTGTAGAGGCCTGTCCATTTGATACGCTAAAACTCGCTACTCTTGAAGATGGTATAAGTGTCGGTACGCCTTATTTTGAGCCTAGAAAAATTCCTTGTCATATGTGCGAGCATATCCCTTGCGTGCCAGCCTGTCCGACTGGGGCACTAGACGCAAATTTAGTTAGCACAGCTGGCAAACTAGATATAAACAAAGCCAAAATGGGCGTTGCAGTGGTCGATATGAAAAACTGCGTGGCATACTGGGGCATACAGTGCGACGCTTGTTACAGAGCCTGTCCGCTTTTAGACAAAGCCCTATATCTCGAGTATCGCCGCAACGAAAGGACACAAAAGCACGCATTTTTGCTCCCAGTAGTTGATAGCGATATCTGCACAGGTTGTGGCGTGTGCGAGCGAGCCTGTATCACCGAAAAAGCAGCCATTACCGTGCTAAACCGCGAAGTTGTACTTGGCAAAGTTGGCGATAACTACGTCAAAGGCTGGATAAAAGAAGATGAAAGGCGCGTGGACGATGCCGACAGCAAGATAAAGCTCGACATCAAAAAGGCGACTGACTATCTAAATGGCGGTGAGCTATGAAATTTTTAATCTTAAGACGAATAACTCAAATTTCTATCCTAGTGTTATTTATCATAGGAAATGTTTATGGGTTTAAGATACTTAGCGGAAATTTAAGCTCATCTTCGCTTTTTGGACAAATTCCACTAAGCGATCCATTTGCGGTGCTTCAAATTTTACTAGCAAGCTTTAGCGTAGGCATAAATGCAGTAATCGGCGCGATCATCGTCTTCGCATTTTACGCTCTCATTGCGCCAAGGGCTTTTTGCTCGTGGGTTTGCCCAGTAAATTTACTAACAGACATTGCTTACAAGCTAAGAGAGAAATTTGGCTTTAAGGGCGAGAAAATTTTAAACGTAAGTAAAAATTTACGCTACTACTTGCTAGCGCTCACTCTTATCTTAAGCCTAGCTTTGTCAGTGCCAGCGTTTGAGAGCATTAGCTTTGTTGGTATTATCCAGCGTGGCATTATCTATGGCTCAGTTAGTGCCATTGGCATCGCCATTGGCATAGTGGCCTTTGATATGTTCGTGCTAAAGCGCGGAATTTGCTCACACGTATGCCCGCTTGGTGCATTTTACGCGGTGATATCAAAATTTGCACTCATTAGAGTAAAACACGACGCAGATGCCTGCACAAAGTGCATGAAATGCAAACTCATCTGCCCAGAGGTGCAAGTGCTAGATATGATCGGCAAAGAGAGCCGAGCGGTTAGCTCAAGCGAGTGCATAAGCTGCGGTAGATGTATCGACGTTTGCGGCGACGGGGCGTTAAATTTTAGTATTAGAAATTTAAGGAGAGAAAAATGAAAATGAAAATAATGGCGCTTGGAGCACTATGCGCTGCCTTTTTAGCGGCATGTGCATTGAATAATCCAAGCATTAGCGATTCGCAAATCGGCCTTAGAAATGTTGATTTGTTAGATGATAAAGACGTTGTTTTAAAAGACATCAACTACACAAAAGAGCCAGCAGGTATGGCAAAGAGATTTGATAGATCTTTTGAAAATGCACCTCCATTTATCCCACACGACACTGAGGGTTTGGTGCCTATTACAAAAGATTCAAATATGTGCGTAACCTGCCACATGCCTGAGTTTGCAAAAGATAGCGGAGCAACTGCGATCCCAGCTTCTCACCTTTATGACATCAGAAATAAAAAAGATCTTGCAGGCAAGCTTGATGATGAGAGATATAACTGCACAACTTGCCACGTCGAGCAACAAAATGGCGTAACCCAGCTTGTTGGTAACAAATTTAAGCCTGACTTTAGAGATAAAAACGGCTCACATAAGTCAAATTTACTAGACGTTTTAAATGACGGCGTTAAGTAATGCAAAGCAGGCGAGAGCTAATTAGTAAAATTTTGGGGGCAAAACCTGCTCCCAAATTTATAGATCCACCCTTTTTTAGTGGAGAATTTGACTGTGCTGGCTGTGAGGCTACCTGCGTAAGTGCCTGTGAAAAAGAGCTTCTTAGCTTTGAAAATGAAAGAGTTGTTTTTAAAGTTAAAAAGCTAGGCTGCGACTTTTGCGAAGAGTGCGCGAAAGCTTGTCAAAGTAGCGCTCACGTGACACTAAGCTTAAGCTCACCAAAGAGCATAAACGCAAAGGTTAGCATCAACGTCGCTAGCTGCCTAGCGTGGAATGACACGATTTGCTACAACTGCCTTGATGCTTGTAAATTTAAAGCAGTTGAGTTTCTTGGTGTTTTTCGCCCTATAATCAATCAAAATTGCGTAAGCTGCGGCGAGTGCTTTGATGTTTGTTTTAAAAATTCGCTTGAGATGGAGGCTTTATGAGAGTTTTATTTTTTCTTTTTTGCTTGTTAAATTTTGTCTTTGCAAATGAGATCACAACGCCTGTTAAAGAGATAGAAGCTAGTGCAAATGTGCTTGGCACCACGCTGATAAATGGCAAACTTTTTATCGCAACTGATGGTGGCACGGTTGAAATTTACGATCCAAAAGAGTCTAAATTTGATGAGATCATCAAAATGGATGATATAAAAACCTACGTTAGCGACCATGAAAGGCCAAAAATTTTAAATGTCGATGAGCTAAATGGCAAGATACTCATCCTAAGCGAGGGCGACTACGCTACAAAGGTGCTTTATATAAGAGAAAATGGACAGATGAGAAGCATAAAAATGGCTAATCAAGCGATAAAAAAGGCTCTATTTTTAGATGATGAGCACGTCGCACTTGCCTCAATCAGCAATGAAATTTACTTTTTAAACCTAAAAAGTGGCGAAATTTATGATAGTTTTAAAATATCAATCGCAATGCTCTCAGACATGGAAATAAGCGAGGACAGAGGCACGCTAGCGATCGCTTGTGAGAGTGGCAAGGTCTATTTTTACAACGTTCGCACTAAAAAGATGGATAGAATTTTAGATATCCACACTGATAATATCTACGACATTGCCTATAAAAATGGCGTCATGATAAGTGGAGGCACCGACAGGATCGTTGGCATCTTCTCTGCTGGGACGCTAAAAAAGATAAACACTGGCTTTTTGGTTTATGGCGTGGGGCTTAGTAGTGACGGTAAGATCGCAGCGTATATGAGCGATGAGATGAGCGATGTAAATTTAGTTGATAGTGCTAGCCTGGAAAATATCGCGATGCTAAAAACCGGTCAAAGCACGATAAATAGCATAGTTTTTATAAGCGACAACGAGGTTGTGACCTCTGCTTATGAGAAGAAAATTTTATTTTGGAGAGTTAGATGAATATTTCAAGCCTGATAGTCTATACGGATAATAAAAACGAGAGCGTAAAAAGTGAGATAGGAAAGCTAAAAGAGTGCGAGATCATCACTGACGCAGAAGATAGGATCGTGGTGGTCGTTAGCTCAGAGAGCATAGAAGATGAGATCAGAGTTTTTAAGATGATAGAGGCCGTTAGCGGTGTGGTGAGTGTTGCGATGGTTTATAGCTACCAAGAAGACGCTCATGAAAATAGAGAGAGGCTTGAAGCAAACGGCAAGATAAGTGAAATCTTAACAAGCGATGACGTAAAAGCCGAAGACATTGCATATGGCGGCAGTGTGCATTATAAGGTGAGGTGAAATTTAACTCTCTTTTGAATAAAAAAGAATTTTACAAATTTAATCAAGCTACCTTTACAAATTTTAAAATTCCATTCACCCCTAAGAATTGACTATTAAAATTTGATTTCACTTATCGCTTAGCTCAAATTTAAGAGCCGAAATTACTCGTTCATGAAATTTTAAAATTTGTAAAAAATAGTTTTTTAGAAATTTAAAGTTTTTATCAAAAGGGAGACAAGGGGACTTAAATTACGAAGCCGTCCCCTTATCCTCCTTTTTAAATCCCCTAAACCCCTCGCACGTTAGAAGGGCATGCAAAGGTGCTGGCGCACCGCATGCGATTAGAAACTCGATCAAATTTTAAAATTTGTCAGACGCTAAATAGCGCAGCATGACAGCATAATCGCGCGCTTTGCTCTTACTACATACCGAAAAATATCTAAATTTTAAAGCTCCCATTAAGCTTTTATCAAGCGCCTTATTAGCCAAAATTTTGTAAAATCTGCTCATTAAAAAGGATAAAAAATGAGTGAAAATTCTGGCTTTACACACCTACATTTACACACCGAATACTCCCTACTAGACGGAGCAAACAAGATAGAAGAGCTAGCTCATACGCTCCATGACAGAGGCGACACGGCAGCAGCGATCACGGATCACGGCAACATGTTTGGCGCGATTGATTTTTACAAAAAGATGAAAAAAAATGGGATAAAACCGCTAATTGGCATCGAGGCTTACGTGCATAACGGCGAGCAGCTTGATGATAAGAGCACCAAACAGCGCTTTCACCTCATCCTAATCGCCAAAAATGAGACTGGCTACAAAAATCTGATGTATCTAAGCTCCATGAGCTACATCGAGGGCTTTTACTACTATCCTCGTATCAATAAAAAGATCCTAAAAGAGCACAGCGAGGGGATAGTTTGTAGCTCGGCTTGCTTACAGGGCGAGGTGAGCTGGCATCTAAATTTAAGCGAGCGCAACGTTAAATTTGGCGCCAAAGGCTATGAGCGGGCAAAAGAGGTCGCGTTTGAGTATAAAGAAATTTTTGGCGATGACTTTTACCTTGAGATCATGCGCCACGGCATCGGCGATCAAAGGCGCATAGACGATGACATCTTGCGTATTGCAAAAGAGACTGGCATCAAGGTCATCGCCACAAACGACACCCACTACACTTTTAAAGAAAGAGCCGCTGCGCACGAGGTTTTCATGTGCATCGCTATGAACAAAACATTAGACGATCCAAACCGACTTCGCCACAGCGTCCATGAGTTTTTTGTTAAAAGCAAAGAGCAGATGAACGAGCTATTTTTAGACATCCCTGAAGTGATAGAAAACACCCAAGAGATCGTGGATAAGTGCAATCTTGAGATCAAGCTTGGCAACCCAACTCCGCCAAATTTTAAATTTACGCTTGAGTGCGCCAAAGAGAGAAATTTGACCCTCCCAGAGCCAGAAAACAGATATAGTTTCAAAAATGACGCTGTATTTTTCGAGCACGAGTGCAGAAAAGGCCTTGAAGAGAGGCTGAAATTTGTCCCAGAAAATTTACACGAAGAGTATAGAAAACGCCTTGAGATAGAGATAGGCATCATCAATAAGATGAATTTCCCAGGATATATGATGATCGTTTGGGACTTCATCAACGAGGCCAAGCGCAGAGGCGTGCCAGTTGGCCCAGGACGTGGCTCTGCGGCTGGTAGCTTGGTCGCTTACTCACTAAAGATCACCGACCTTGATCCTATCCCATACAACTTGCTTTTTGAGAGATTTCTAAATCCAGAGCGCGTTAGTATGCCAGATATCGACGTGGATTTTTGCCAGAGCAGACGCGGCGAGATCATTGACTATGTCACGCAAAAATACGGCAAATTTAACGTTGCTGGCGTTATTACATTTGGTAAATTGCTCGCAAAAGGTGTCATCAGAGATGTCGCTAGAGTCTGCGATATGCCTTATGCGGAGGCTGATGCGATGGCAAAGCTTATCCCTGATGAGCTTAACATCACGCTAAAAGACGCCTACGAGAAAGAGCCAAAGATAGCTGAGCTAATAAGTCAAAATCCAAAGGCGGCCAAAATTTGGAAATTTGCCCTTGATCTTGAGGGGCTAAACAGAAACGCCGGCCAGCACGCAGCAGGCGTTGTCATCTCAAACGAAGAGCTTTGGAACAAAACCCCGCTATTTCGCCAGCCAAACAGCCCAGAAGATCGCTTTGTCACTCAGTATAGCCTGAAATACCTTGAAGACGTTGATTTAATAAAATTTGACTTTCTTGGTCTTAAGACGCTAACGGTTATCGATAATGCGATCAAGCTCGTTAAACAGCGCACTGGCAGAGACATCATCTGGGAGCAGGTCGATAAAAACGACTCTGGCGTTTATAAAATGATACAAAGTGGCCAAGCCATCGGCATCTTTCAGATAGAGGGCGAGGGCATGAGAAAGCTAGGAACTAGCCTGCGCCCAGACTGCTTTGAGGATATCGTCGCGATGCTAGCACTCTACCGCCCAGGACCGATGGAGAGTGGTATGCTTGATGACTTCGTCAAGAGAAAACATGGCGAGGCGGAGATAACATACGCATTTAAGGAGCTTGAGCCGATCCTTGCGCCAACATACGGCGTCATCGTCTATCAAGAGCAAGTCATGCAGATCGTGCAAGCCATAGGCGGTTTTAGCTTAGGCGGTGCGGACCTTGTGCGCCGTGCGATGGGTAAAAAGATCAAAGAGGAGATGGACAGGCTAAAGGGCGAGTTTGTAAAAGGTGCTGAGGCAAAGGGGCTAAATGGCCAAAAAGCGGACGATCTTTTCGAGCTGATCGTCAAATTTGCAGGATATGGCTTTAACAAGTCTCACTCCGCAGCCTACGCTTATGTCACGTTTCAGACTGCTTATCTGAAGGCTTACTATCCGGCTGAATTTATGGCGGCACTTCTAACAAGCGAGGAGAGCAACGTCGATAAGATCGTTCGCTACATCGATGAGATAAAACGCATAAACATCGATACTTTGCCACCATCTATCAACAAATCAACCAAAGAATTTAGCGTCGTTAAAAATGGTGATCACGATGGCATTATATTTGGACTTGGAGCGATTAAGGGTGTTGGCGGAGCGGCTATTGAGAATATCATCGCTGAGCGTGACGCAAAGGGCGAGTTTAAGAGCATGGACGACTTTGTCTCAAGGATCGATCCATTTAAGGTCAATAAAAAGGTCTTTGAAAGCCTTATAAAAGCTGGCTGCTTCGATGAATTTGGCTTTAGCCGCAAGATGCTTTTACAAAATGTAGAAAATATCGTAGAAGCTTGCAAAAATGCAGCCCAGATACGTAAAAATGCGGCCGAGAGCCTATTTGGCGAAGATGATAGTATGAATGATGTGAAGATAAATTTCGTCACGATAAATGATGAATTTGACATCAAGCAGATATTGAAATTTGAGCAAGAAAGCGTTGGCATCTACCTCTCAGGTCACCCGCTTGATGACTATAAAGATGAGATAAATAAGATCAAATACACGCTAAGCTCGGAGTTTGAGACCTTGCCGCAAAGTGCTGAAATTTTGGTGGTTGGCAAGATCGAGGACTTTAGTACAAGGATCACAAAAAGTGGCAAAAAAATGGGCACTATAAATGTGCTGGACTTTCACGGCAACATCGAGATCGCCGTCTTTGAAAGGGAGCTTGGCAACATCGAAGATATCGTAAAAGACGAGGCAAAACGCGATCTGCCTTATGCTTTTAGGATAAATATCTCGCGCGACGATCAATTTGTAAGGACAAATTTAAACGAGGTTTATAGCCTAGAAGATGCGCAAAATTTAGACTTTAAGACAAGAAAGCTAAAACAAAACTCTAAATTTAGTAAAAATGAAGAGGCGAGCGCCCCTCAAAAGGTAAGAGAGTATGCTGAACTAGAGGTGCTTTTAAGCCTTAGCGAGCTTAGCAGGCAAAAGCTAGAGCAAATTTACTCGCTAGTTTTTAGCAAAAATGCTCCAAATAATCAAAAACGGCTAATTTTGAAGATAAAAAATGAAGCAACTGGCGAAATTTTCATCTATAAGACTGAGTTTATCATAAGCGACGATGTGGGCGAGGAGATAGAAAAGCTCGCTGCTTCGGCGTAAATTTAAGGACAAGAGATGTTTGATATTTTTAGAAAAAAGAGCCATTTTTTAGACGAGCTTGGCATAGATAAAAGTAACTGGAGTGAGCTTTTTAGCGCATATCTTGGCAGAGCGATGCTGCTTCAAAAACGGCTTTTTAAGCAAGTGGTTGAGGCTAGCAAATGGCAAGCTGACTTTGAAAGTGGCAAAATTTACTTTGACAAGCAGGAGTTTGATATGCAGTTTATCGGCTCTGAGAGCTTTTCATCAAACACTTGGCTTTGGGGATATGAAAATATAAATGGCTTTGACGAGCGCTTGCTTAGCCTTGCAAATAGGGCGCGTGAGTTTGGCGAGAAATTTGGGCTTGAAACGTTTAGCACGGCGCAGTTTGAGCTAGATGAAGAGATAAATGGTCATACAATTAGCTTGGTTGCTTGCGTGGCGCTTGGCGAGGAGCTAAGCTACTATAAGATCGATTACGACGGAGGCGCGGCATACGTTGCATTTAGGGCGGAGACTATCTTTGAAGAGCCAGTTTTAGCAAGCGAAGTAATAAGCGCAGTAAATGAGTGCATAAGTGCCTATGAGCTTGATCACAAGCTTTTTATAAAAGGACTTTTGCTGGGCAGTGAGATAAAATTTAACGAAAATAAAGATGAAATAGTAGCTAAGTTTAAAGATGAACTTAGCTTTAAATTTGATGATCTTAATAGACTAACAGATATCTCCGCGAAGTTGTAATCTTATATTTTGGCTGGGTTATTGGGCGCTTAGCTTAGTAGCCTAGCTCTTTTCTTAGTAAATTTATCTCATCTATCACCATTTGCGGCTTTAGTTCTCTCATGCAAGCATGCGTTTTTAGTGGGCAAACTCGCTTCATACAGGGCATGCACTCTAAGTTTAGATGTACTATTTTTGCAAATTCATTTCCCCATGGCGAGGTCTCGCTAAATTTTGTCGGTCCAAAAAGAGCGATCGTTGGCACATGAAAGGCGGCAGCTATGTGCATAGGGCCGCTATCGTTTGTGACGAAAATGCCATTTTGGCTAAGCCCAGCTATGCGCTCGCAAAGCTCCTTGACACTTGTTTTGCCGGCTAAATTTTGGCAAGCAACGCCGTTTTCTTTTAAAATTTGCTCAATTTTCTCGCAAATTTCTTGCTCACCTTTGCCGCCAAAGATGACTATCTCAAACTCATCTTTGTAATTTAGCGCCACCTGAGCAAAGTACTCTGGATACCATCTTTTGGCACTTCCGTAGCTCGCACCTGGATTTAGAGCTAGCGTTTTTTTGGCTAAAATTTTAGGGGTAAAATGTAGCTTTAACTGAGTGGAAATTTCACTTAAGCCAAGGGCATTTTTTACAAAATTTGCATATTTTAGCACCTGATGAAGGGCGGTTTTGCTCTTTTTAAATATGGCTTTTTTCTTAGTGTTTATAAAAAATATCAAAAATTTACTAGCAAATGAGCTCCTAAAGCTAAGAGCTAGATCAAATTTGCCAAGACTTTTTGCGCTTTTTGCAAGAGATAAAAACCTAAATTTAGCTTTTTTGCTCTCATCAACGACCACTTTTTCGCAGTTTGGATGGCTTTTGTAAAGCTCGCAGGCTACAAATGAGCCAAAAAAAACGATTTGTAAATTTTTCTCATTTTGCACCAAATTTTCTATCGCAGCACTTGCCATCACGCTATCGCCAAGCCAGGTTGGAAGCTCGATAAAAACTCTCATTTTAAGGCGTCTTTTATCACTTCAAGCGTAAGAGTGGCGTTTTTTTCGATGCTAAAATTTAAAGATAGCTTGTAAGCCTTCTCTTGCAGACTTGCTAAAAGCTCGTGGCTTGTGAGAATTTCATCTATAAACTCCAGTGCGCTCTCATCATTTGGGCTTTGAAGTACAAATTTATCTTCTAAAATCTCGCTAGCACCATTTTGAGCCGTCGTAAAGACCACGTTTTTAAAGCTAAGTGCCTCTAGCACGACATTTGAAAATGGTTCATAGTGCGTTGGAAAGATGAAAATATCGCTCGCTTCATAAAATTTGGCCGTGCTTTTTTGCTCGCCGACAAAGTAGGCGTTTAGTCCAAGTTTTTTGGCAAGGCGTTTGTAGCTTGAGATGTTTTTGTCTTTGCCAACGATTAGCGTATTTACAGGCGTTTTTAGCTTTGAGGCAAGGAGCAAAAACTCTTTTAGCCCCTTTCTTTTAAAGCCATTTCCCACAAAAAGCAGGGTTGCAAGCTCAAATTTAAGTCCAAATTCCTCACAAAGTGCGAGCTTTGCCTCGGCTTTTTGCACCCTTTGGGGTAAATTTACGCCGTTATAAATGGTCGTGATCTTTTCAGGCTCTATGCCGTAAGTCGCGATGATCTGCTCTTTTATGAAATTTGAGTTTGTGATGATCTTTTGGGAGTTTTTAAAGCATCTTTTCTCTAAGTATGGATAGACGAAATTTAGGGGGTTTAGCCACCAAAAGCTCTTTGTAGTCCTATAAACCTTATGCACGCCGTCTCCAGCCCTGTAGATATCGGCGCAGCTTACGCGCTCTAGGCTAAAGTAAAACTCATCCTCTCTTTTTTGGCGTTTTACTTGGCGGTTAAAATTTAGAGCTTTTTTCCAAGAAGAGACGCTGGTGTATCCAAGATATGAGCGAATCTCAGTTTGGATACCAAGCTCATTTAGGGCCTTAACAAGCCTTCTTAAGTATCTTTCAGCACCTCCAACTGCGTTTGGATTAGTTCTTAAAAATACTATTTTTTTCATATATAACTCCTAAAGCCAGTGCCCAAAACAAGAGCATCAAAAGTGCGTTTTCATGGTGAAATGTTGTATTTACAAGTGAAATTACGTTTTGAAAAACAAGCATCAAAAGCGCTAGAAAAACTATGCTGTTTTGCCTGAAATTTTTAATAAATTTAATAAAAAGTGATAGTTGAAATACTAAATACGCAAGCAGAGCGATGATGCCTTTTTCGGTTAAAAATGTTAAAAATGTGTTGTGCGCATGAGATACATGTGCTTTTGCACTTTGTGGAAAAAAGTGTGTCAAATCTATACTCTTAAAATTTCCACTACCTATGCCAAAAAAGATATTGTCTTGCCATGTTTTAAATGCACTTTCAAATATGAGAAATCTAAATTCACCACCTTGCACCCCTTTTGACATTTGATCGTATATTCTTTCATCTGCAGTAAAGGCTATGGTTATATATAAATATGTAAAAAATACTACGCAAAATAAAATGGATAGTGTTAGTGAGAGCTTAAAGCTAACCTCTTTTTTATATATCAAATATGAGAAAATTAAAACACTAACCAATGGAATCATATAAGCAGTCGATCTTGAACCAGCGATAGCAAGAGCTAAAATACAAATTATAGATATGGAAATATTTATTGATCTATTTTTATTTTTATTTGATATAAATAATAGTGCTGTTAGAAAAATTAAAAATATGTAAATAGCACTATGATTTACATGTCCAATTGATTTTAATATTAAAAAAGCCTCTGGATCCGGATCACTAAATTTTTCTATGCAAGCTGGTATAAAAGCGACAATAAAACCAGCAAATAGTGCATAAAACATAAATTTAAAATTTATTTTTTCTGTTCCAACAGTTCTAGCTACAAAGAAAAACAACATACATCTTAATGGATCAAGCACTCTTGAAGGCGAAACCCCATTTACAAGGCAGCTTATAAAAGTGGCCAAAACAAAGATAAAGAAGGAGACATTTATAACATCAAATTTAAATTGCCTTTTTTCTTTAACACAAACATAAATTCCAACTAAGACAAAAAGCGTTAAAGAAATTTGTTTTAATCCTTCGGTAACTGGTAGTGTAAATAACATCACAAGTAAAAAAAAGTTGTAGAGTTTTGACGCAATCTCATTTTTCATGCATATCCTTTAAATTTAAGTTTGCATTTTATCATTGATGAACTAAAAATAATATACAATTAAACAAAAAGTTAAAAGGAAGTATTGTGTCTGGCGTGAAAATAAGCTTTGTAGTGCCTGTTTTTAACAAAGAGGAGCATGTTAGAAATTGTTTAAATTCGCTAATATCTCAAGATTTTACTGACATTGAGATAATAGTTATAGACGATGGAAGTAGTGATAATACACCACAAATTTTAAAAGAGTATGAAGATAAAATAATATTAAAAACAAAGATCAATGCAGGCGTAAGTGCTGCCAGAAATGACGGTATATTGCTAGCTAAGGGAAAATACACTATTTGTATTGATGCCGATGATTACGTAGAAAAGGATTATGCTTCAAGCGTATATGATATTGCAGAGAGGTTTGAGGCAGATATAGTAATAACAGATGCATTTAAAATTTATGGTAATAAAAAAGCATATTTAAAAGACTTTGAGACAAAAGATGAACGCACTATAGATAAAGATGAGTATTTAAGGAGATTGCTTGCTTCAAGACATAATAAAGTCTTGCATAATACATGGAATAAAGCTATTAAAACAGAAATTTTAAAAGAAAATTTGTTTCCAGTTGGGATTACACAGGCTGAAGATTTTCATGCCTTAGTAAGAAATGTTATCGCTTCAAAGACTCTTGTGAAGCTAAATAGAGCGTTTTATAACTACAATATCGGAGAAAATAACACTAGTGGCTTTGAAAAGCTAAAAGCCGTAATGGATCATAAATTTGTCTATGAAGATATAATTTCAATTTTAAAAAATAAAAATTTAGCTCTTGAGATGGTGCCTGATCTAGAGTTTAGAAAGATAAAAAGTGTCTATATGCCAGCTATCTCATCAAGACCAAATTTAAAAAATAGCAGCTATGTAAAGGCGCTTGACCTTTTCTATGAGGATATTGATAGTATTATAAGTTCAGCTGGTTTTTCAAAGTTTAGACTAAAACATAGAATTTTGATAAAAATGCTAAAA
>NZ_CABPTV010000005.1:16337-90220 GCF_902460535.1 Campylobacter concisus
GTAAAATCATACGAAAATGTATCAAAAATTTTAAAAATATTTAATACAATAAATGGCTTTTTATCAAATAAAAAAATGAAAGAATTTAAAGAGTAGAAAAATGATAAATATACTTGAGCTTGAAAGCTCTTCGGGATTTGGTGGGCAAGAGCACCGCACGCAGCGTGTGATAAATGGGCTAGATAAGAGTAAATTTAAGGTTTTTTATGGATTAAATCCTGGCTCAAAAAGCTTTGAAAAGCAAATAGAGTGCGAATTTGTAAAGTTTAACCTCAAAAAATCTTTTAACATCTTTGAAATTTTAAAAATTTGCAAATTTGTAAAGCAAAATAATATAAAAATCATCTCAACTCACTCAGGCAAAGACGGCACGATAGGCGCGATCGTGGGCAAAATTTGTGGCGTTAGCGTGGTTCGCACTAGACATTTACAACTACCTATAAGCTCCCCAATACCTTACAACCTAAGCACAAAAGTGGTCGGCGTTTGCAACTCAGTCTGCGCTGATCTTATAAAAAGAGGCGTTAAAAAAGAGAAGGTACTAAAAATTTACACTGGCATCGATACGCAAAAATACACGCCAGAATTTAAGATAGACATGAAAAAAGAATTTGGGCTAAGTGACGACGTGGTGGGCGTTTGTATCGTGGCAGTGCTAAGAGCTGCTAAAAATCACAAGCTCTTAATTGATGCATTTAACGAGCTAAACTTAGAAAATTCAGCCCTTTTCATCGTAGGCGATGGTCCGCAAAATGAGAATTTAAAAGAATATATAAAAGATAAGAAAAATATCTTCATGCTTGGCAACAGAACCGATGTGAGCGATTTTTTGGGATCGCTTGATATCTGCGTGTTACCTTCAGACATGGAGGCTATCGGCGGAGCTTTGCTTGAGGCTTCTTCGTGCAAGCTAGCTACCATCGGAAGCGACGTGGGCGGTCTTGGCGAGGCGGTAAGCGACGGAAAGAGTGGATTTTTATTTCAAAATGGTGATAAAGAGGGGCTAAAAAAGGTACTTGAAAAGCTCATTTTGGACGAAAATTTAAGAAAACATATGGGTGAATTTGGCAGAGAGTATGTAAAAGAGACATTTAGCATCGAAAAAATGATAGAAAACACACAAAATTTATATATGGAGCTTGTAAAATGAGCGTACCAGTTTTGATGTATCACCACGTGCTTGAAAAGAGCGGATTTATCGCTAGTAGCGTGGATGAGTTTAGATCGCATATGAAATTCTTAGCCGAAAATGGTTATAAAACTCTAAGTGTAAATGAATTTATCGCGTACAAAAAGGGCGAGCTGGAAGTACCAAAAAAGAGCGTTTGCATAACATTTGACGATGGCTGGATGGACAACTACATCTATGCCTATCCTATCGTGAAAGAATTTGGACTAAAAGCAAATATATTTATAATAACTGGCTGGATAGAAGCGGCACAAAAGGCTCATGAGATGAGGCCTGCTAGCTTTTTAAACGTCGATCACAACGAGTGCAAGAAGCTTGCGCCAAGTAGGCCACAAGATGTGATCTTAAATTTAGAGCAGATTGAGAAGATGAGTGAGTGCTTTTATTTTCACTCGCATACGCACGGCCATTTTGATGGCTACTTTGGGCAGCTAAGTCTGGACGAGGAATTTGGCCTTTGCCGTGAGTTTATGAAAAAGAATTTTGGTTTTGATGATGATGCACTTTGCTGGCCACGTGGCAAATATAACGACGAGTATCTAAGCGTGGCTAAAAAACATGGCTACAATGCGTTTTTCACGACAAAACGCGGCATAAACAAGGCTGACGGCAACCTTGAAGAGATAAAACGCATAGTGACAAAACGTGATGAAAAATGGCTTAAAAAGACCATGTTTATCTATCAAAATGATATTTTAGGCTCAATTTACGCGGCGATAAGGTCTTAGTGGGCTATAAACTTATTTAGTAAAAATTTTCTAGTTCTTTGCTAGATGTTTTTCGCAATATCTAGGAATTACTTGTGTTTAAATATTTCGTTTTATTGGTGATTTAAACTCTAATTTAAATTTATACTCAAGGCCCGTTAGATCAAGCTCCTTTTTATCTATATGCTTTTGAGTGTTGTCTGGATATTCTCTGGAGTTTCTTTTGTAAATTCCAGCGATTCTATCTTCTTCGTTCATGCTTAAAATACAGAGTATATCGCATTTGCTGATGCGCGTAAGAGGGTTGGCGCTTGCGTAGATCACAACCTTTACAAATGGCATGATAAATTTAAAAAATGGCCTTAGCTCGTCTCTTTGATCACTCTTGATTTTTACTCTTGGGCGTATAAAAAAGAGATTTATACTCATCACTCCATCGTCTATAACGGCGACCTGATACGGCTTAAAGTTTCCAAAACCTTTGCGTCTTAGCTCTTTACCAAGTGTGCTTTTGCCACTGCCGTGAAGTCCGGCAAGGGTGATAAACACTCGTTTTTTTTCTTTTAATATCTCTTCGCAAGCTAAATTTAACGCTTCTAGCATTATTTATAGCCTCTATTTCTAAAATTTGAATATAAATTTCCTATTATTGGCATTGAATAGATAAAAAGCTTCTTTTTAACCCTAAAAACGTAGTCATCATCGTTTTTTGAGCTGCTAGAGATATCTATACGCCTTATCTTAAATTTATCATCTCCCATGCAATATCCACCATCTATCACGCTAAAAGCAAAGCCATAATACTCTTTAACTATCCTTTGTGAAAGCTCGTTAAAATGCCCCTTTGGAAAGCAAAAGCCAAATTCTTTTTTCTCAGGAAATAGCTCTTTTATCTTAGCAAGTGAGCTAGAAAACTCCTCTCTTAGCTTTGCCTCATCGTCACTTCTGCAAGAAAAGTGGCTCGCTGTGTGGCTATCAAACTCAAAAAGCCCGCTCTCTTGCATCTGCCTGATCTCATCTAAATTTAAAAAATACTCTATATCTTTATCGTAGTTGATATCTTTGTGCATTTTAAAGGAAAAATCATAATCCTGCCTTTTAAAATCCCTGATCTTATCTGTGATCAAAAAGCAAACAGCTGGGATATTTAGCTCTTTTAAGAGAGGAAAAGCAAATTTGTAATTATCAAAATATCCATCATCAAAAGTTAGTAAAATACTCTTTTTGTGAGCCTTTGCTCGGCCTGCCACGATATCTTTAAACTGGGCGTAGTTTATAAATTTATAGCCCTCGTCTAGCGCCACTTGAAGTGCTTTTTTTAAAAGTTCTGGGCTTATAGCAAAGTCATTTTTATTGTTGTTGCAGTGATGTACTGTCAGTACGCAAACTGGGTGATTCATAGGCTCTCCAATAATCTCTTGATATATGTTTTTAGAATTTGTGCGTCGTAATTCTCTTTGACAAAGGTGCTAGCATTTTCTGCGCATTGTTTGGCCAGCTCGTCATTTTGTATGTACGCATTTATCTTCTCCGCCATATCTTGCGCGTCTAAAAATTTAGCGCATTGCCCTCTGTTTTCTGCGAGCAGATTATTCATAGGGGCAATATCAAAAGCAACAATAGGACGAGATAGAGCCATAGCCTCTAGTAAAGCCGTAGGAAGGCCCTCCGTGTGAGAGGGAAAGGTGTAATAATCTATCCCTTTTACCACATTTGCTATATCGCTTCTAAAGTCTGTAAAGACTAATTTTTCTCTCACTGCATCATCAAATATGTTTAAAATTTGATCTTTTGTATTTTTGTTGATGTTTCCGCCAAAAATGCCGTATATATCGCTGTTTTTTTGCATGAGAATTTTTAGTGCATTTGCAAATTCAAAAACACCTTTTTGGCGACTTAGCGAGGAAAACATACCTACTGTTATAGCTTGTTTTGGGATGCTAAATTCTCCTTTAAATGTTGATTGCACCGCATTTAGAGCTTCGTGGTCCACAAAAGTTGGGATAAAAAATATTTTTTCATTTTTTACACCTATTTTTTGTAAAATTTCTGTCACATTTGGGCTTACGCTTATGATCTTATCAAAAAGTGTGGTGTGTAAAAATTTACTCAAAGAGCCTTTTATTGGGAACTCATTATGCCTTTCGCGTATAAATTTAACACCTTTTTTTCTGGTAAAAATTTTTGATATAGCAGCTACCCAGCTGTCTGTGGAGCCATTTGATATGACCACGTCTATATTTTCTTGCCACAAAATTTTGCAAAATATAGGCACTGTTTTATGAAAATTTTTCTTATTCATCTCACATTCGATAACTTTAAAATTTTCTTCTCGAGCGCGTTTTGAAATTTCAGAATTTGGGTTGCAAAATAGCGTTGTGCCGTGTCCTAGCTCACGCATATGACGCATCTCATTCATGATCTTATTTTGTTGCCCACCCCAGTTAAAAAGCGTCTCTGTGTGAAGTATATTCATCGCTATAGTCCTAAATTTTGCTTGATTTTTGCTTTTATCTGTGGCATCTCATCGCTAAAATCCATTAATGTTTTTTCTACGCCATGTTCTTTTATGCCCTCTTTGTCGCAAGGCACAAAGTCCCAGTCCTTTTGATAGACGATGTGTTTGCCCATGCTTTGTGTGCCATTTTGCGATGTGTAGCCATTTTGCATTAGAGCATTATCCCATGGTCCCCATTCAAAAGCTCCGCTAGGGCCAAAAAAGGCGATCACAGGCACGTCATTTGCCGCTGCTATGTGCATGATAGCAGTATCGACGCCTATAAAGAGGCTTGAGTGCTTTGAAAGGGCGATCGTTTGTTTTAGGCTTAGTTTACCGCCTAAATTTATAGGCTCGCTTTTACAAATTTTTAGCACGCTTGCAAGCTTATTTAACTCATTTTCTTTGTTGTCGCTTGTTAGCACGACCTTTACGCCAAGCTCATTTTCGCAGTAGTCGATGAGCTCAGCCATGCTCTCGTCGCTTGCGCATTTAAACATCCATCTGCTTGTTAGATGCATATGCGCAAAGCGTTTTGGTAAATTTAGATATTCCACGCTCTCATCTGAAAAGACGCTCACTTTTTTACTCACTGGCTCAAAGCCCAGCGCTCTTAGTGCGTTTAAATTTAGATCAACCGTGTGCGAGAAATTTTCGTAGTATTTTGCCTTTACGCTTAAGAGCTTATTTATCGCCTTGCGTTTGCCTAAAAAGCCAACTATCTTTTTTATCTTGGCGTACTTTGAGATGATGACGCCGCGGTCTCCAGTGGTCGTTTGCACTGCCATATTGTATTTCTCTTTTTTGATCGCTCTTATAAATTTTAGCTCGGTCATTAGCTTTTTAAAAAAGCCAGAATTTGCACTTTGCCTATCATAAATGTGGATTTTATTTATATAAGGATTGCCCTCTATCATCGCTTCCGTGCCTTTATTTAGGGCAAAGTCGATGGTCGCGTCTGGATAGTAGTGATGCAGGTTTTCAATGAGCGGTGTCGTTAAAAGCACATCGCCGATGTTTCTAAATTTAATTACAAGTATTTTCATTTTATATATTTCCAAAATGTGTACTGGGCGTAAAGTCTAGCGATAACATAGCCCATAAAGCCCTCTTTAAAGCCACCTTTTAACACAAAAAGCTTAAAAAATGTCCAAGCTGGGCTCGTAAGCGCCTTAAATAAATTTCTCTTTGCGCCCATGCTTGAGTAGCGATTTTGCTTAGCGATAAACTGCTCGATACTCTCATACGCATAGTGCAAGAAGTGATTTTTAAGCGTTCCAAGTCTTTGCGAGCCGTCATTTAAAACGACCTTTTCATGCACCGCTCTGCCATCAAATTTGGCAAAATTTTTATTAAAAACCCTCACCGTGTAGTCTGGATATAGCCCCATATTTTTTATCGCTTTGCCAAAGAAAAAATTTAGCCTAGCAACGTTGTAAGCGATAAATTTAGGCTCTTTTAGCACGCTAATGATCTCATTTTTAAGCTCGCCTGTAATTACCTCGTCGCTATCAAGCACAAAGACCCACTCGTTTTTGGCTAGATCCACGCCCTTTTGCTTTTGCGCGCCAAATCCAAGCCATGCTTGCTCGTGAAATTTCACGTTGCTAAAGCCATCACAAATTTGCCTTGTGCTATCTTTTGAGCCGCTATCAACCACGATGATCTCATCAGCAAATTTAGCGCTCTCTAGCACCTCTTTTAGGTACTTTTCGCTATTAAAAGTCAAAACGACAACGCTTAGCATTTGTACTCATTTTCGTAAAATCTCTTAAACCTTTGGTGAAACCAAAAGTACTCTTCTGGCCTTGCTCTAACCATCTCTTCGCACGCACTGCACTGCATCTGCGTCGCTTTTTGCACGGCATCTTCTTTGTCAAACGTGCTTATGTCTATTGGCTGCTCAAAGCAAATTTCATTTGAATTTTCATCTTTTTGGTAGATAAATGCGTTTATGATTAAAGCATTTGTCTTTTGCGCTAGCACGCTTGCTGCTGGCGTGTGAAGCACATCTTTGCCGAAAAACTGCACCTTTATCCCATCTTTTGGTGCGGTGTTTTGATCAACTAAAATTCCTACTATTCGCCTAGCTTTTAGCGCTTTTAAGATATCTTTTGCACCGCCATCCTTGTCGATTAGCTCCACATCAAACTGCGCTCTATTAGCTCTTAAAATTTTATCCATGACGCTGCTATCTAGCCTTCTGCCAAGCGCCGAAGAGGCCCCAAAGCGAGATGCAACAGCAAGCCCAAATATCTCCCACTGCCCAAAATGCGCAGTTGTGACTATGATAGGCCTGCCAGACTTTATCGCGTCAAGTAAAAAGTGCTCATTTTTAAAAACAACTTGCTCTAGTATCTTTTGCTTTGTCGTGTTTTGATTGAGGATGAAGTTTATACCAAGATATTTTGCAAAGTTGTAGTAGCATTTTTTGGCGATCTCAAGCTTTTCTTCTTTGGTTTTTGACTCGCCAAAAGCAAGGTCTAAATTTGTCATCACGATATGAAATCTCTTTTTTTTAAGCTTCATAAAGGCAAATGCCATAAATTTAGCAAGCATGTTTTGAAGCGAGCAAGGCATTATAAATATAAGAAATTTCAAGGTATAAAAGCCAGCTAGATATAGCCTATCCATTTAGCAGCCTTTTTGCGAAATTTGCAACTGTTTCAGGGTAAATTTCTCTTATGCAAAAGTCGTTTTTATCGATACTTCTAGCATCTATTTGTTTGCCCATATCAATGACAAGATTTTTGTCTGTGACGTAGGCGTTTCTGTGGCTTGGTCGGTTGCCAAAAAGCGTGATAGAAGGCCTATTTACAGCCCATGCAAGGTGCGTTAGACCGCTATCATTGCCAATTACCAGATCGCAGCTTGCTATGTAATCTATCATATCTTTTATGCTTAGTTTTTCAAGCAGTTTTGCAGATGTGCCCGAAATGATCGCCTCAGCCCTTGCTTTTTCGCTCTCACTCCCGTAGCAAAGGTAAATTTCACAACCAACAAGAAGTCTGATCACATCTTTAAATTTGTCATAAATTTTACTCTCTTCACTTGCAAAAGCAGCGATTAAAATGCGTTTTTTGCCGCTTTCATTTTTAAATTTCCCTACTATTTCAAAGCAGGGCGATTTTTCTAAAATTTCATCTCTGTCAAAGACAAAATTTAGAGCATATCCAACAAGGCTTAGGTTTCTAATTATGATATTTTCGTTGTAGTCGATCTTAAATTGATGCTTATAAAGCCTGGCTGCAATCTTTTCTTTGACGCTTTCTCTGCTAAAGCCGTAAATTTCTTTGCCAAGTAGTTTTGCGACGACGGCTGATTTAAAAAGCCCTTGCAAGTCGATGATCTTGTCAAATTTGCCAAGCGTTTTTATGATCTTGTAGCTTTTTTTAAAGCTCTCTTTAAGTGGCAAAACGACTAGCTCGTCGATTAGGGGATGATCTTTTAAAAGGCTTGCAAAACGGGCATCAACGAGCCATGTGATGTGAGCATTTGGGCAGTGCTTTTTTATAAACTGAAGCACGATGGCTGCGTGCACGATGTCACCAAGTGCCGAAAGCTTTACTATGGCTATTTTTAGTTGATTTTTATCTTGCATAAAACACTTTAAATATAAATTTTTGGTATGATTTTAAAAAAAAATGCTTAAAAAAGGGCTAAAATGGCGAAAAGTTACATCTGCGTCTTTGACTGCGAGACGATACCTGATGCAAATTTGATAAGAAAAATTTACGGCATTGACGGGAGCGACGAAGATGTGAGCGTGCAGGCGATGGCCTTGCAAAAAGAGGCCAGTGGTAGCGACTTTTTGCCCGTGATGTTTCATAGAGTGGTCGCAATCTCTGCGGTGATGGCTGATGAGTACGGCAAATTTTTAAAAGTTAGCACGATGGAGGGCAAGGACGAGCGCGAGATCATCGCTAAATTTTTAAAATTTATAAATGATTATAACCCAAGGCTTGTTAGCTTTAATGGCCGTGGCTTTGACCTGCCTATGCTTATGGTGCGTGCGATGCGATACAACCTAAACGCGGCGGCATATTATGAGAGCGAAAACAAAGAGCTAAACAAAAATAAATGGGAAAATTATAGAGCCAGATATTCGCCTAAATTTCACCTTGATCTGCTTGATTTTATAAGCGATTTTGGAAGCGTGAGAGGGCTAAAGCTTGATACGCTTTGTGCTAGCTTAAATTTACCTGGCAAGTACGACGTACACGGCGATCAGGTGCTTGAGCTTTACTATGCAGGCGAACTTGATAAGATAAACGAATACTGCGAAAGCGACGTGCTTAATACCTACTGGCTCTTTTTGAAATTTGAACTTTTGCAGGCAAATATCTTGCAAGATGACTACATAAATCACCTAAACGTGATGAGCGAATTTCTATCCAAAAACTGCGCTCACAGGGGATACACTGAGGTCTTTTGCTCTGCGATAAGCGACGAGCTAGCAAGGCTATCTGGCAAGCTAGACTACGAGATAAAGGTAGATAAAGAGGCTTTGGAATTTAGTGAATTTGATGAGGTAAGGCCGATTAGCAAAGAGGAGCTAAACCGCGATATGCTGGGCGGTCTGCTAAAAAAAGCAAGCGATCTAAAGCCAAAAGAGCCAAAGAGCAAGACGCTTTTTGAAGAGAAAGTGCCTGAGATAAATTTAGACGACGAATAAGCCAAAATGAAAGGAAAAATATGAAAATTTTAGTAACTGGAACAGCTGGATTTATAGGATTTCACCTTGCAAATGCCCTTGTGGCGCGCGGGGATGAGGTTGTTGGATATGACGTGATAAATGACTATTACGACGTAAATTTAAAGCTTGCACGCCTAAAAACGGCTGGTTTTGACGTGAGCGAGATAGACTACGGCAAGCTTATCGCCTCAAAAACACATCCAAATTTAAAATTTATAAAAGCAGACCTTGCTGATGAAAAGACGATGAAAGAGCTTTTTGCTAAAGAGAAATTTGACGTAGTGGTAAATTTAGCCGCACAAGCTGGCGTTCGCTACTCGCTCATAAACCCAAAAGCATACATCGATAGCAACATCACAGGCTTTATGAATATCCTCGAGTGTTGCCGCCACAATGAGATCAAAAATTTAGTCTATGCAAGCTCTAGCTCGGTTTATGGCTTAAATGAAAACATGCCATTTTCTACGCACGAGGGAGTCAATCACCCAATAAGCCTCTACGCAGCGACTAAAAAGAGCAACGAGATGATGGCGCACACTTATAGCCACCTATTTAACGTGCCAACGACTGGACTTCGCTTTTTTACGGTTTATGGACCATGGGGACGCCCTGATATGGCGCTATTTTTGTTTGTTGATGCCGCGCTTAAAGATAAAACCATCGACGTCTTTAACTACGGCAAGATGAAGCGCGACTTTACCTACGTAGACGACATCGTAAAGGGCATAATTAAGTGCATCGACAACCCTGCTAAGCCAAATCCAGCTTGGGACGCAAAGCACCCAGACCCTGCCACTTCAAAAGCGCCGTTTAAAGTCTATAATATCGGCAACAACAGCCCAGTCGAGCTCATGGACTACATCAAAGCAGTTGAGATAAAGATCGGCCGTGAGATCAAGAAAAATTTCCTCCCACTTCAAGCAGGCGACGTGCCAGCGACCTTCGCGGACGTGAGCGACTTGGTAGCTGACTTTGACTACAAACCAAATACAAAAGTAAATGACGGCGTGGCTAAATTTGTCGAGTGGTATAGCGAGTTTTACGGGATCAAGATATAAATGAGATGTTGCGAGTGGGCCAAAGGCGAGCTTGACATAGCCTACCACGATAATGAGTGGGGCAAGGTCATAAAAGATGATAGAAAATTTTTTGAGATGATAGTTTTAGAGGGCTTTCAAGCAGGACTTTCGTGGCATGGGGTACTTCAAAAAAGAGAGGCTATGAGAGCGGCGTTTGACGGCTTTGACCCTGAAAAGGTCAAGCTCTATGGCGAGGCTGAGATAGTTAAATTTATGCAAAATGAAGGGCTGATACGCAATAGACTAAAGCTAAAATCGCTTTCTGTAAACGCCCTTGCATTTTTGTCTGTGACGCAAGAATTTGGTAGCTTTTATGATTATCTTTGGGGACATTTGCTAAAGAAATTCGACCCAAAATTTGACGGCAAACAGATCATCAATCACTATCAAAATATCAAGCAAGTGCCGGCAACCACGCCGATGTCTGACTTTGTGGCAAAGGAGCTAAAAAAGCGAGGGTTTAAGTTTCTAGGCTCTGTTAGCACCTATGCTTTTTTGCAAAGCGTGGGCGTGGTGGATGATCATATGGACTATTGTTTTTGTAAGGCAAAAGGCTGATTAGGATAGTTTTTGCACTTTTGGTGCTTTTAAATTTTGCATTTTCTCTTGATCTGCTGCGCCTTAGCGAATTTAAAGATCAAAACGTCAGTGGCTGGCTAGCCAGCGAGAAGCTTGATGGTGTGCGTGCCTACTGGGACGGAGAGAATTTACTCTCAAGGCAGGGCAAAAGGCTAAATGCACCGCAAAGTTTTACTAAAAATTTCCCAAAATTTGCACTTGATGGCGAGCTTTACGCAAAGGAGCTTAAATTTGAAGAAATTCAAGCGACCGTGATGGACAAGCTGCCAGATGAAAAGGCGTGGGGCAGGCTTAAATTTCACGTTTTTGACGTGCCGGAGGCAAGTGGTGGCTTGCTTGATAGGCTTGAAGTTTTGGCTAAATTTCTAAAAAATGAGCCAAATGACAATTTAATCATCATAAAACAGATAAAGATGCGTGATAACGCTCAGTTTTTAAAATTTACAAAGGGCATTATCGCAAAAGGCGGCGAGGGAGCAGTCGTGCGTGAGCCAAACGCGTCCTACGAGCGAAAACGAAGCAAAAATGCGCTCAAATTTAAGAAATTTAAAGATGCCGAGTGCGAGGTGGTCTCTATAAATAAAGGCAGCGGTAAATACGCTAATCTTGCTGGCTCGCTTACTTGCAAGGCGCTTGGCGGCAAAGATGACAAAGAAAAAGCTGGCGAGCCAAAAGAGGGCACTATCTTTAAAATAGGCTCAGGACTAAGCGACGAGCAACGCACAAATCCCCCAAAGATAGGCTCTATCATCACATATAAATTTCAAAATTTATCGTCTTATGGCAAGCCAAGATTTCCTATATTTTTAAGGGTTAGAGAGGATTAAATTTCGTCTATGATCTCTTTTAACGCCCCAAAAGAGTCAAACTGCGCCCTTTCATCAAAAATAAAGCTTTGAGCCATGATCTCATCGACTTCAAATCTGTTTTGAAATTCTAAAATTTGCTCTTTAACGCTTTGCTTTGAGCCTATAAAAGAGCACGCCATCATCTCTTCTGTGACGATTCTTTCTCTATTTTTTAGCTCTATTTGCCTAAAGTCGATCGGCCCAAAATGAGGAGCCTTGGTACCTGTTTTACAAGAGGCAGCAAAGACCTCGTCGTTATCCTTTTTTGGTGGCTGCAAATACTCTTTTTCACCAGTTACTACGTTTAAGAAAAACTGCGTTTGCGTAGTGGCTAAACTCCTTGCTAGCTCGTCACTTTGGGCTATTATCACATTTGCTCCTGCGATGACATAGGGCGCTTTTAAAAAGGGTGATGGTTTGAAATTTTGACGATAAATTTCTACCGCTTTTTCTAGCGCACGTGGTGCAAAGTGCGACGCAAATGCGTAAGGCAGACCAAACTCAGCCGCCACGTATGCGCTATATATGCTTGAGCCAAGTATGTAAATAGGCGGAAATTTTTCAATTTTTGGATAGGCTTTTACGGCTCTTTTGGCGTTAAAATAGTCCATTAGCTCGTTTATTTGCATATCAAATTCTATCTCTCTTGCGCCACGTCTAAGCACCGCAGCCGTCTCTTGGTCAGTCCCTGGAGCTCTGCCTAGTCCAAGATCGACGCGGTTTGGAAATAGCGTTTCAAGAGTGGCGTACTGCTCGGCGATGGAGTATGGGCTGTGGTTTGGTAGCATCACGCCACCAGAGCCCACTCGCAGGCTTTTTGTATGCTCTAAGATGTGCGCGATGATGAGCTGCGTGGCTGAGCTTGCTAAATTTTGCATGTTGTGATGCTCTGCGACCCAGTAGCGCTTCATGCCGATATCTTCGGCAAATTTAGCCAGTCTAATGGCTGCATCTATGACTTCTTTTGCGTCACTGCCTTGCTTTATCGGTAGTAAATTTAATATTGAAACATTCATTTTTATCCTTTTTTTGTAGATGAGGGATTATAAAGATTAAATTTAAAATAGATTGTAAGTCTATTTTAAATTTATAAAGGCAAAGACCTATCCATGCAGTCTTCAAGCAAAATTTAAAAACTAACCCTGCTTTACTTTTGCTTTACTCTATTTTTGATAAAATTAACCACTTTTTTATGAAAGGCTTAAACTTGAAGATTTTAGTAACAGGTGGAGCTGGATATATCGGCAGCCACGTAGTAAAAGCACTTTTAAAGCAAGGCAAAGATGAGATAACCATCATCGACAATCTCTGCAAGGGCTCACAAAAAGCACTTGAGGCACTCCAAAAGATAGGAAATTTTAAATTTATAAATGCAAATTTAGAGGATGACCTAAGCGAAATTTTTGCAAATGGTAAATTTGATGCGATCATTCATTTTGCAGCGTTTATCGAGGTCTTTGAGAGTATGAGCGAGCCGCTAAAATACTATCTAAACAACACCGCAAACGTCGCAAGGGTGCTAAGATATGCAAAAACTTACAATGTAAATAAATTTATATTTAGCTCAACTGCCGCAGTTTATGGCGAGCCAGACGTGGCGGAGGTGTGCGAGACAACGCCTACAAATCCGATAAATCCATACGGCAGAAGCAAGCTAATGAGCGAGCAGATCATAAAAGACTACGCCGCTTCAAATGAAAATTTCAAATTTGCGATACTTCGCTATTTCAACGTCGCAGGTGCAGACGAAGAGGGGCTTATCGGTCAAAACTATCCAAACGCCACGCACCTTATAAAAGTAGCCGTGCAAACAGCACTTGGCAAGCGTGAGAGCATGGGTATCTTTGGCGATGACTACGCGACAAAAGATGGCACATGCGTTAGAGACTACATCCACGTTAGCGACCTAGCAGACGCCCACATAAGCGCGCTAGAGTATATCGGCCAAAACGGCAGCGAGATTTTTAATGTGGGATATGGCAGAGGATTTAGCGTAAAAGAGGTCATCGAGACCGCAAAAAAAGTAAGCAGAGTAAATTTCAAGGTGCTAAATGCGCCAAGAAGGGACGGCGACCCAGCTATCCTTATCTCAAACGCAAGCAAACTGCGCTCGCTAACAAGCTGGAAGCCAAAAAGAGACGATCTAGCGCTCATCATAAAAACCGCCCTTGAGTGGGAAAAGAGAATTTAAGGTATAAACGTGAGGGTAGCAGTAATTGGAACCGGATATGTTGGGCTAGTAAGTGGTGCATGCTTTGCGAAAATGGGTAACAGCGTGATCTGCGTCGATGTCGATAGCAAAAAGATCGAGGCACTAAAAAATGGCGTCGTGCCTATATATGAGCCAGGGCTTGCTGATATCGTGAGTGAGTGCTACAAAAATGGCTCGCTTAAATTTAGCACGCAGATAACCGAGGCGCTAGAGCATGCAGATGTGCTATTTATCGCGGTTGGCACGCCTATGGGCGCTGATGGACAGGCGGATTTAAAATATGTCCTTTCAGTTGCAAAGTCGATCGGAGAAAATTTAAGCAAACCGCTAATAGTAGTCGATAAATCAACCGTTCCAGTAGGCACTGGAGCTAAGGTGCACGAGGTGATCGAGGCTGAGCTTAAAAAGAGAAATGTAGAGGTTAAATTTGAAGTAGTCTCAAACCCAGAGTTTTTAAAAGAGGGCGCGGCGGTTGAGGACTTTTTAAAGCCAGACCGCGTTGTTATCGGCGCTAGTAGCGAGTGGGGCTTTGGCGTGATGAGAGAGCTTTACGAGCCATTTATGAAAAATCACGACAGGCTTATTTGCATGGACGTAAAGTCAGCCGAGATGACAAAATACGCTGCAAATTCGATGCTAGCAACCAAGATAAGCTTTATAAACGAGATAGCAAATATCTGCGAACGTGTGGGCGCTGATGTAAATTTAGTAAGAAAAGGCATCGGCAGCGACTCAAGGATCGGATATAGCTTCATCTATCCAGGCTGCGGATATGGCGGTAGCTGCTTTCCAAAGGATGTCGAGGCACTCATCTACACAGCTAGACAAAATGGCTTTGAACCAGAGCTTTTAAACGCGGTCGAGTCAAGAAATAAGGCTCAAAAAAGAGTACTATTTGATAAAATTTACAACTTCTTTGGTGGCGATCTAAAGGGCAAGACGATCGCACTTTGGGGGCTTGCGTTTAAGCCAAATACCGATGATATGAGAGAGGCTAGCTCGCTAACTTTGATAAAGCTTTTAGACGAGGCTGGCGCAAAAGTGGTGGCTTATGATCCAAAAGCAAGTGAAGAAGCGAAAAAATATTTGCCAAATTTAGACGTGAAATACGCTAAAAATAAGTATGACGCTCTTGATAATGCCGATGCTATGGTGCTTGTGACCGAGTGGAGCGAGTTTAGATCGCCTGATTTTATGGAGATCAAAGAGAGGCTAAAAAATGCTGTCATATTTGACGGACGCAACCAATATAACGCTAAAACTTTAGCCGAGAATGGCTTTAAGTATTTTCAAATAGGCGTCAAAGCGTGAAGCAAATTTTATCTCTCGTAGTTTTTTTGCTGCCTTTTGCGCTTTTAGCTAGCGAGGCTTCAGGCAATAGCGAGGCAAAGGCGCAAGAGCAGGTTTTTGAGCTACCTATCTCAAAGATGCCGGTTGATTATTTTAAATATGAAGTTGCATTTTTTAAAGAGATGCAAACAGACTGTGAATTTGCTATGCTAGAGGGCGGACATTTAGATAAAAAAGAGGATAAAAGCGGGGTTTATTATGAATTTAGTGCAGAGGATGCGCCGCTTAAGCCTTGCAACGGCAAAAAGAAAAAGAGGCAAATTTATTATGATTTTACTCAAATTTTGCCTGGCATTAGCCCCATTAAGATAGTAACTCCGCAAGGCGTGGGCGCAGAGATAAGAATCTATGAACGTGTAGAAACAATAAAACCAAAAATTTTAAAAAGGAAAGAGAAATGAAAATAGCAGTAGTAGGACTTGGCTATGTGGGACTTCCACTAGCAGCAGCTTTTAGTGAAAAGTACGAAGTAGTCGGCTTTGACGTAAATGCAAAACGTATAGAAGAGCTTAAGAGTGGCTATGATAGAACGCTTGAGCTTAGCAACGAGCAGATGAAAAAAGCGATCGATAATGGCATGAAATTTAGCCTAAATTTAGATGACATCAGAAGTTGCAACTTCTTCATCGTAACCGTCCCAACTCCGATAGATAAGAACAAACGCCCTGATCTAACCCCAGTGGTAAAAGCGACCCAGAGCGTGGCAAAAGTGCTTAAAAAAGGCGACATCGTTGTCTATGAAAGCACTGTTTATCCAGGCGTTACAGAAGAAATTTGCGTGCCGCTACTTGAAGAGAGCGGACTTAAATTTAACAAAGACTTTTTCTGCGGCTACTCGCCAGAGCGCATAAATCCAGGCGATAAAGAGCACACCGTAACTAAAATCAAAAAAATCACAAGTGGCTCAACTCCAGAGATTGCTGACAAGGTCGATGAAATTTACCGCTCTATCATCACAGCTGGCACTCACAAAGCTTCAAGCATCAAAGTAGCAGAGGCTGCAAAGGTCATCGAAAACACCCAACGCGACATCAACATCGCCTTTATAAACGAGCTTGCGATGCTCTTTGAAAAGCTTCACATTAACACTATCGATGTTTTAGAGGCGGCTGGCACTAAGTGGAATTTCTTAAATTTCCGCCCAGGTCTAGTCGGCGGTCACTGCATCGGCGTAGATCCATACTACCTAACTCACAAAGCTCAAGAGGTAGGCTACAACCCTGAAATGATCCTAGCAGGTCGCCGCATCAACGACGATATGGGCAGATACGCAGCCGATCAAGTGATAAAACTAATGATAAGAAAGGGCGTGCTTATCAACAAAGCGCGCGTGCTTGTTCTTGGTATGACATTTAAAGAGAACTGCCCAGATATAAGAAACTCTCGCGTTATAGACGTGGTTGATGAGCTAAAAGACTTTGGCTGCAAGGTCGATGTGACTGATCCTTGGGCTGATAGCGCTGAGGTAAAACATGAGTACGGCTTTGATCTAGTAAAAGAGTATAACCTAGACGACTACGACTGCATCGTGATCGCCGTAGCTCACAATGAATTTAAAAAGCTCAACCTAAAAGGCCACTTGGTTTATGATATAAAAAATATCTACCCAGAGGCTGACGCTAGGCTGTAAGTGAGCGTTAAATTTAAAATTTACATAGCTGCCTTGTCATCTGGCTTGGCGGCTAAATTTTTTGGTTTTTTCTTTTCAAATTTAGCTTTTGGGCTAAATTTCAAAGGTTAAAATATAATGCTAATCAATCTAATAAGCTCGATCGTCGTTTTTGTAGTATCAATGGGTATAAATTTCTTTCTTACGCCATTTATCTTAAAGAGCCTTGGCAACGAGGCTTTTGGCTTTGTAGGCCTTAGCAACGCCATCGTTAGCTACGCAGCGGTCGTAAGTGTAGCCATAAACTCGGTTAGTGGGCGCTTTGTCGCTCATGCGTGGCACAAAAAAGATCTAAGCCTTGCAAACACCTACTACTCATCAGTGCTTGTTGTAAATATCTTCTTTTGCGCCGTTGTCGTGGTGCTTAGCTCTGTTTTCATACTAAATTTGCAAAGCTTTTTAAACGTCCCTGAAAATTTACTCTTTGACGTGAGAATGACCCTTGTTTTTTACTTTATAAATTTTTGCGTTGGGCTATTTAACGGCGTTTTAACGGTCTGTGCCTTCGTGACAAATAAGCTCTATCTACTCTCCATCAGAAACGCCATCTCAAGCGCGATCCTAGCAGCCCTTATCGTCGCACTATTTTTCTTTTTTAAGCCATTTATCTCATACATCGCCATTTCAGCGCTAGTTGCTAGCCTTTTTGTCTTTTTTAGCACCATTTTTATGTCAGCTCGCATCACGCCAGAGCTAAAATTTAGCCTTAGTAAATTTGACTTTTTAAAGATAAAAGAGCTTCTAAGCTCTGGCATTTGGAATAGTTTTAACGCGCTAAATCGCATACTTTTAACAGGTATGGACCTATTTATCTGCAACATTTTTGTCAATGCAAACGCCACGGGTCTTCTTTCAGTCGCCAAGGCCGCCCCTATCATACTTGAGAGCTTTGTGGCGCAGCTTAGCGGTATCTTTGCACCAAAATTTGTTGAGCTTTACTCTAAAAATTTGATCACGGACCTCATAAACGAGGCTAAATTTTCAATGAAGGTGATCGCCTTTGTGATGAGCGCTCCAGCCGCATTTTTCGTCGTTTTTGGGCTGGATTTTTACACGCTTTGGCTGCCGTTTAAAAGTGCGGACGAGGTCAAATTTATATACAACGTCTCGATGATAACGCTAGTGCCGATCGTCTTTATAAGCTTTGTTTTCTCGCTTTTTAACCTTGATAGCGCGACAAACAAGCTTCGCCGACCAGCCATTGCCAACACCATACTTGGCGTTAGCACGATCATAGCGCAGATCACACTGCTTAAATTTAGTGACTACGGCGTTTATGGCATCGTCATCGTCGCAGCCGTTTTTTACAGCATAAGAATTCTTGGCTTTGACCTCATAAACGCTGCTTTAAATTTAGAGGTGAAACTCACCACATTTTACGGGGTTTATTTTAAAAATTTAGCCGTTTTTGCGCTCTGCGTGCTTGCGATGTTTGCCTGCAAGGACTTTGTGAGTCTAGATAACTGGCTAAAATTTGCTATCTTTGCTGCGATATACGCCGGCGCAGCTTATGTTTTGGGATATTTTTTGTTTTTTAATGCCTTCGAGCGAGGCATAGTTTGGCGTAAAATTTTAAAAAAATTTAAAAGGTCTTAAATGGATGAAATTTACCTGATCTCTTTGGCAAAAGACGCTAAAAGGCGCGAGCTTTTGCAGCAGAAATTTAGCTCTTATGATAGCTTTAATCTAATAGACGCAGTTGATGGCAGGGAGCTAAACGCAAGGGAATACTACAAGATCATTTCGCCATCATTTAAAGCTTACGGCAAGGTTTTAAGCCCAGCAGAGGTCGGCTGTTCGCTCTCGCACGTAAAAGCTTATGAGGCATTTTTGGCAAGTGATGCGAAATTTGCACTCATCTTTGAAGACGACGTTATAGGAGATGATGAGGCGATAAAAGAGGCGTTTTTAGCAGCTAGCAAGATACCAGAAGAGAGCGTGCTCATATGTGGCATGCAAGATGGGCTGGAGGGCAGATTTAGCGCCTTTGGCAAAAAGGTGGATACTAGCCTAAGTAGGTCGCTTTGGCAGGTCTCAAAGCACTCGTTTTCAAGCATTTATAGAGCAGGGGCTTATGTGCTAACCAAAAAAAGTGCTAAAAATTTGCTTGAAATTCATAAAAATGCGCTTTGTACGACCGATGTTTGGGACTATTTGCTAGGCGTTAATGATATGCAGATGTATTTTTGTGATCTTTTTGCGCATCCAACTGATCTTAGCGGCTCAAATATCGAGGGCGAGCGTCTTGAGAGGGGATACAAGGCAAATTTAAAGGCCTATATAAAAACATTTAAATTTATACTTTTCTCACGGCTTGAAAAACTTCAAGGCTATGAGAGAATTTTTAAAAGGGGCTAAATGAGCGAGCCATTAATTAGCATAGTAACCGCGACTTATAAGCGTCCAGAGCTTTTACAAAAGGCCATAAAAAGCGCTCTAGCTCAAAGCTATAAAAACCTAGAGATTATAGTCACTGACGACGGCGATGACGAGAGTGCAAGCGAAATTTGCAAGAGTTTTAACGACGCAAGGATCAAATTTGTAAAAAACACCACTCACAAAAAAAGTCCAAATGGTAATAAAAATAACGGCTTTGACAACGCAACAGGCGAGTTTGTCTGCTTGCTTGACGATGACGATGAGCTTTTGCCTGAGGCGATTGCTGTGTGCTATGAAATTTTAAAAAGTGGCGAGTACTCGTGCGTCTTTGCAGATGCGATCTGCGAAAAAGATGGCGTGATGACCGAGATGATAGCTGGTAGAAGCCCATATATCAAGAGTGGGGCGATGAGCAAGGTTGATTATCACTGCGGGCGGATAAATGGCGAGTATTTTAAGCTTTTTTCACGTGAATTTATAGACGACTTTAGATTTGATGAGAGCAGTTTTGGCGGCGAAAATGAGCTTTACATCCGCTTTTTTGAAAAAAATGTCTTTTATCTTAAAAAGCCACTTTACATCTACCGTATCGCAAGAAGCGATAGTGTGACGCTAAATGCCGGCAAGCACGCTTTAAACGTCGCAAATGCCTATATAAAAACAGCAAATTTGCACTACGACATCGCTATAAAAAATGAGCCAAAATTTCTAGCCTTGCAGTATAAAAACGCCGCTTACTACGCCAAAATAGCAGGCGAATATGGCCTTATGCTAAGGTGTATCTTTAAGAGTCTTAGTATTAAATTTAGTAAAGAAGCGTTTATTTTTTTGCTACTTAGCCCACTTCCAAGTGGCTTTTTACCGGCACTTTCAAAGCTTAGAGTGAAGATCAAGCAAAGGTTTGGCGTATGAAGATATTATTTGTCACATCAACGCTTAGAAGTGGCGGTGCGGAGCGAGTTTGCGCGGTGATCGCATCAAGATTTAGCATGGATCATGATGTAAGCCTTGTTAAATTTGACAAAGATGAGCCATTTTACGAGCTAGCAAGTGGCGTGAAGCTCATAAATTTGGGCGTTGGGGCTGATGAGCTTGGCTTGGTTGGAAATTTAAAAAAGAGAGTTTTAAAGGTGCTTGCTTTAAGAGTGCTCATAAGAGAGGGCAAATTTGACGCTGTGATATCCTTTTTAGACGCCGTAAATACCTTGGTGCTCTTTAGCTCAGCTGGTCTAAAAACGCCTATTATCATAAGCGAGCACACAAACTACCTTGCGCCAAAAAGAGCCATTTTTAAGGTGCTAAGACGCCTTAGCTATCCATTTGCAAACGCACTTAGCGTCTTAAGCGACGAGGATCTTGGCTATTACTCGAAATTTTGCAAAAATGTGATGAAAATTTACAACCCACTCTTTGAAGAGATACGAAGCGAGAGCTTTTCTAAAGAAAATTTGATCATATTTGTTGGCAGGCTAAATAAGATAAAAAACTGCGAAATGTTTGTAAGAGTGGCTGCAAGCTTAAAGCAAAGCGGCTATAAATTTGTTGTCGCTGGAGATGGAGGCGAGAGGGCAAATTTAGAAAGTTTAGCTAAAAATTTGGGCGCTGATGTGGAGTTTTTAGGAAATGTAAGCGACATCGCCTCACTTTATAAAAGGGCAAAGGTGCTGCTCTCTTGCTCAAATTTCGAGGGTCTTGGAAACACATTGATAGAGGCGATAAACTATGACTGCGTGCGGGTTGCGACAAGGACTAGCGGGGCAAAAGAGCTTATAAAAGATGGTTTTGATGGCTTGCTTTGCGAGATAAATGACGCTAGGCAGATGAGTGAAAAGCTTGCAAATTTGATCCAAGATGAAGCAAAAATGGGCGAATTTGCTAAAAATGCAAGAGCTAGACTTGATGAGTTTAGCGTGGAGCAAATTTATAAAAAATGGCTGGAACTTTTAAGACTTGGAGGTGTGAAGTGAAAATTCTTTTTGTCATCGCCGCACTTAGAAACGGCGGAGCAGAGCGCGTGCTAAACGTGCTTGCAAATGAGCTTAGCAAAGACAATGAGATCACTATCGCCCTGCTTGAAGAGGATCTTGGACTTTATAAATTTAGTGAAAAAATAAATATCATAAACCTTAATGTGAGTGGCTCAGGACTGACTTTAAAATTTAAAAAAATCCTCGCTCTTAGAGCGCTTTTTAAGGAGCAAAAAGCTGATCTCATAATTAGCTTTATCGACTGGACAAACGTCGCTTGTGTGCTGGCAAATGCTGGGCTAAAGAGCAAACTAATAGCAACCGAGCACCACGAGCATAGCTACTTAAAAAGTAAAGTCGCAAGCACTATGCGTGACTTTTCGTATAAATTTGTAGATGGTTTAAGCGTGCTAAGTAAAAGCGACTACGACTACTATAAATTTGCCAAAAATCGCGAGGTCATCCACAACCCACTTTTTATCGACGTGCCTGAAATTTGCGAGAAGCAAAACGTCATCTTAAGCGTGGCAAGGCTAGAGGCGGTAAAGGGCTATGATATCTATTTTGAGGCGCTTAATAAGGTAGATAAAAGCTTGCTTGATGGCTGGGAGATAAAGATCGCAGGCAGTGGCAGGCAAGAAGTGCAGCTAAAGCAAATGGCGTCAAATTTAGGGCTTAATATCAAATTTCTAGGTCACATGAGTGATGTTACAAAACTTTACAGCGAGGCTAAAATTTTCTCTCTTAGCTCACGAAGCGAGGGGCTTTCAAATGTGCTAATAGAATCAGGTGCCTTTGGCTGCGCTAGACTAAGTAGCGACACTGTGGGTGCAAGAGAGCTTATAAATGACGGCACAGACGGACTTATCTTTAAAAATGGTGATAGCGATGATCTAAAAGAGAAGCTTGAGATGCTTTTAAAAGATGAAAATTTAAGGCAAAAACTAGCAAAAAACGCCAGCGAAAGTGCAAATTTATTTAGCAAAGAAAATATCATCAAGCAGTGGCGAGAATTTATAAAAAAGGTTGTTAGCAAGTGAAAAAATTAGCCGTTTTTTTATACTCGATGGGACCTGGCGGGGCTGAGCGAAATGTGGCAAATTTACTGCCATTTTTGATCAAACGTTATGAAGTTCATCTCATCTTAATGAGCAAGGTCATCGCTTACGAGATCCCAAGCGAGGTGCAAATCCACTTTATAGAAAATAGCGATCCTTACGAGAGCGGGATAAAGAAGCTTGCAAGGCTCTTTTTAGCGATGCCAATGCTTGCCTTTAAATATAAAAATCTTTGTCAAAATTTGGGCATCGACACGCAGTTTGTGCTGATGAACCGCCCATGCTACATCGCTGGGGTTGCTAGGATTTTAGGGCTAAAGGCTAGGCTGGTTATCAGCGAGCGAAGCTGTCCATCGATCCTATATAAAGACGATCTAAGCGGCAGGGTTAATAAATTTTTACTCACTCATCTTTATAAAAAGGCTGATCTAATCCTTGCAAATGCAGCTGGCAACAAAGAGGATCTGGTGCGAAATTTTGGCATGAGCGAGGCAAAAACAAAGGTGCTTTATAACGCCCTTGATCTAAAAACTATAAATTTGCTAAAAGATGAGCCACTTGAGAGCGACTTTAAGCCATTTTTCATAAACATAGGTCGCCTTGATAGCGGTAAAAATCAAGCCATGCTAATAAAAATAATAGCTTTGATTAACGACCCTCGCGCCACGCTTGGCATCCTTGGCAAAGGGCCTTTAAAAGATGAGCTGCAAAATTTGATAGATAAATTTGGCGTGGGCGAGCTAGTAAAGCTTCTTGGCACTGATAAAAACCCTTTTAGGCATATAAAAAACGCCTCTTGCTTGCTTTGTGCCTCGCGTTTTGAGGGCTTTTCAAACGTCTTGCTTGAAGCGCTAGCATGTGAGAAAACTATCATCTCGACCGAGCATAAGAGCGGCGCAAAAGAGCTTTTGGGCGAGAGTGAGTTTGGCATCTTAGTGCCTGTTGATGACGAAAATGCTATGAAAGAGGCGATGATAAAAGTGCTTAACGAGCCAAAGATAAGGCAAAATTTTGAAAATGTTGCGTATAATCGGGCTAAATTTTTTGATAGTGAAAATATAGCGAGCGAGCTTATAAATTTTTTGGAAAATCCTAATGAATAGAAATTTGTTTTTTAAAAATTACTCTTTATACCTTATGATATTTGTCGCAGTCATCTTTGGCATGGTTTGCAGGCTTTACTGGGTCTTTTGGGCGAGCGAGTATCCGGTATTTTTCTGGAACAACGAGCTGATGATCAGCACAAACGACGGCTACGCATTTGCCGAGGGCGCAAGGGACATGCTGGCTGGCTTTCACCAAGAAAACGACCTTAGCTACTACGGCTATCCGCTTTCGACACTTACTTACTGGATCGTGAAATTTCTAGGCGTCAAGCTTGAGACGGCGATGATTTATATGAGCGTCTTTTTCTCGTCGCTTGTGGCTGTGCCTGTTATCTTGATCGCAAATGAATACAAAGCAAAAATGGCTGGCTTCATCGCTGCACTTCTTGCAGTGATCGCAAATAGCTACTACAACCGCACTATGGCAGGATATTACGACACTGACATGCTCATCATCCCACTTAGCGTTTTTGTCGTTTGGGGGCTTGTTAGAGTGCTTGAAAAAAAGGACGCAAAGAGCCTGATAATAGCACCTTTAAGCGTGCTTATCTATATGTGGTGGTATATGAGCGCCTTTTCGCTTATTAGCATTTTAACTGGACTATTTTTACTCTACACGCTCATTTTTGATAGGAAAAATCCACTTTTTTACCTTGAAATTTCACTGCTTTTACTTGCCATTTCAAACCTTGATCTAACTCTTAAATTTATCGCTGCTATCGCTATTTACGCACTTTGTATATTTAAAAAAGAGGTGATAAATTTAAAAATTGCTCTTGGCATTTTGGCAATTATCTTTGTCGTTTTTGTCATCCGTGGCGGGCTAAATCCTATAATCTTTCAACTTAAATTTTACGTCTTTAGAGACGCGCCTGAAGTTGGCGGCATGAGCTTTCACTTTTTTAATGTCAATCAAACTATCCAAGAGTCAAGCGTCGTTGATTTTACGCTATTTTGCGAGAGGATCAGCGCAAATGTCATCACATTTTTGATCTCGCTTGTTGGTGTTGCGCTATTTTGCTACAAACACCACTCATTTGCTGTCTCGCTTGGCATGCTCGCACTTGGCTTTTTAGCCTTTAAAAGCGGCCTTAGATTTACCATTTATGCCGTGCCTATCATGGCGCTTGGCTTTGGCTACTTAGTAGAGTTCGTGCTTGAGAATTTAAAGCTAAAAGAGGCTGTTTTAAATCTCATAAGAGCGTTCATAGCGGCTCTTGTGCTTGCTCCAGCACTCATTCACATCTATGGCTACAAGGCTGAGCCAGTCTTTGTAAATAAAGAGGTTGAAATTTTAAACAAGCTAAAAAGCATCGCAGGACGCGAGGACTACGTACTTGCGTGGTGGGACTATGGATATCCGATTAGATATTACAGCGATGTTAAGACGCTAATTGACGGCGGAAAGCACCTTGGACGTGAAAATTTTGCCGTGAGTTTTGCGCTTGGAAGCGACGAGATGAGCTCGGCAAATATGGCAAGGCTTGATGTGGAGTATACGGAGCGAAATTTCAAAGAGCACTTTAATGGCAACTTGGCTCAAATTTTAAAAGATAGAAATTTAAGCGTTGATCAGTTTTTTAGCGAGATAAAAGAGGCAAATTTTAGCCTGCCAGCAAAGAGCAGAGAGATATATTATTACCTGCCAGATAGGATGCTTAGTATTTTCCCAACCATTTTGCAGTTTAGCAAGATCGATCTAAAAAGCGGTAAAAATTTAAACAACGGACTTTTTGTCACCACAAGAGCGATCTCGCAAAGTGAAAAGGGCATCAGGCTAAGTGGTGGATTTACACTAACAAGCGATGTCACAAGTTTGATCTATGATGGCAAGGTCTTACCGCTAAGATCTTTTATAGAGACCGACTACAACGAGGCTGGCAAGCTAAATGTAAAAGAGTATAAAAATAACGAAATGTCAAATATTTCTGTCATTTATATGAGGGATTATGGCAGATTTATCATCCTTGATGAGAGCATCTTAAATAGCGCCTACATCCAGCTTTTCGTGCTTGAAAGATACGATCCAAAGGTCTTTGAGCCAGTCATACTTGACGGGGCGGCAAAAGTTTATAAACTAAAGAGGTAGAGATGGCAAGGATAGGATTTTTAAGCCACGCTGATATGAGCATACACTTTTTTAGACGCCCTATTATGCAGGCTTTAAAAGATATGGGGCATGAAGTTTTTGCTATCGCTCCAAAAGGAAATTTCACTAATGAACTTGCTAAAAGCTTTCACACCGTCACCTACGAGCTTGACAAGGCGAGTCTAAATCCACTAACCGTGATAAATAACTCAAAAAAACTATCTCAAATTTTAGGTGAGCTAAATTTAGACCTGCTGCAAACTGGCGCTCACAAGTCAAATGTCTTTGGCACATTTGCCGCTAAAAATGCTGGCATAAAACACGTGATAAATTTGGTTGAAGGCCTTGGTAGCTTTTATATCGATGATGATATTAAGACAAAGGCTGTGCGTTTTGTCATGGAGAGCCTTTATAAGCTCTCTTTTGCAAAGGCTGATGCTTGTATCTTCGTAAATGACGCAGATTCAGACTATCTGATCTCAAGAAATTTGATAGATAAAAGCAAGGTGTACCGCATAAAAAGCGTCGGCGTCGATACTGCTAAATTTGACCCAGCTATCACGCAGGCGGCTGACCTTGGTGAAAAAAAGGTCATTTTAATGATCGCAAGAGCTATGTGGCACAAGGGCGTTCGTGAATTTTACGAGGCAGCAGAAATTTTAAATGGCTACAAAAACTGTGAATTTGTCTTTGTGGGCGAGGGCTTTGCTGGCAATAAATCAACCGCGGACGAGAGCTTTTTAAAAGGTGGCAAAGTGCGATATCTCGGCGCTAGAAACGACATCCCGCAGCTTTTAAAGGCTTCTTATTTACTTGCTTTGCCAAGTTATAAAGAGGGCTTTCCAAGAACGGTTTTAGAGGCGATGAGTATGGCTAAAGCAGTTGTCGCAAGTGACGTTACAGGCTGCAATGAAGCTGTAAAAGAGGGCTACAACGGACTTTTATGCAAGGTAAAAGACGCAAATGACTTAGCAGATAAAATCAAAATTTTGCTTGATGATGAGGAGCTTTGCGCTAAGCTTGGGCAAAATGGCAGGGACTGGGCGGTAAGCGAGTTTGACGAGAAGCAAATCGCAAAAAGATATATAGAAATTTATAGGAAATTTATAGATGTATAGAAATTTTTTAAAGAGGACGATTGACATTTTGGGAGCTTTGTTTTTGCTCATTTTAACATCACCCATCATCATAGCAACGGCGATCTTTATCTATTTTAAAGTAAGCCGCGATGTTATTTTCACGCAGGCAAGACCAGGGCTAAATGAGAAAATTTTTAAAATTTATAAATTTAAGACGATGAGCGACGAGCGTGACGCAAATGGCGAGCTCTTGCCAGATGAACAGCGTCTTGGTAAATTTGGCAAACTGATCCGCTCTCTTAGCCTTGATGAACTACCACAGCTCTTTAACGTGCTAAAGGGCGATATGAGCTTCATTGGACCAAGACCGCTTTTGGTTGAGTATCTACCCATCTATAACGAAACGCAAAAGCATCGCCACGACGTGCGCCCTGGTATCACAGGCCTAGCGCAGGTAAATGGCAGAAACGCCATAAGCTGGGAGAAAAAATTTGAATACGACGTATATTATGCTCAAAATTTAAGCTTTATGCTTGATGTAAAGATCGCCTTGCAGACCATCGAAAAAGTGCTAAAACGAAGTGGTGTCAGCAAAGAGGGGCAGGCGACGACGGAGAAATTTAATGGCAAAAACTAAGAAAATTTACATCTACGGAGCAAGTGGGCATGGTCTTGTGATCGCTGATATCGCTAGAAATAATGGCTATGATGAGATAGTTTTTTTAGATGATGCTAGTGAGCGTAAATTTAGCCCAGAGCTAGAAAAAGCTGACATCATAATAGCCATAGGCGATAATAAAACTAGGCAAAAGATCAGCCAAAAGGTAGAGGATGTTGGCTTTGAGATAGTAAATTTGATCCATAAAAGTGCAGTTGTGAGCGGGAGTGCCGTGATAGAAAAAGGTGTGGTTGTCATGCCAAATGCCGTGATAAACGCAAAAGCTCGCATAAAAGAGGGCGCTATCATAAACTCTGGCGCGGTGATAGAGCATGAGTGCGTGATAGGTAAATTTGCTCACATCAGCCCAAATGCAGCCCTTGCTGGAAATGTGAGCGTGGGAGAATTTACGCATGTTGGCATTGGCTCAAGCATCATTCAAGGCATAAGCATCGGCAAAAACTGCATCATTGGCGCTGGAAGCGTGGTCGTTATAGATATAAAAGATGGCATAAAGGCTTATGGCGTGCCTGCATGCGAGCGCACTAAGATATAAATTTAAAAATAAGTGCTAAAATCGCCAAAAAATCACGAAAGGTATGAAAATGGATAGGGTTTTTTTATCTCCACCAAATATGAGTGGAAAAGAGCAGGAATATATAAAAAAAGTTTTTGAAAGCAACTACATAGCGCCACTTGGCGAATATGTCAATAAATTTGAAGATAGCATAAAGGCTTATACTGGAGCCAAAGATGCGCTTGCACTATGCGCTGGAACTGCGGCACTTCACCTAGCGCTTCGCGTCCTTGGCGTGAAAGATGGCGATCTTGTGCTTGCTTCTAGCTTTACTTTCATGGCTTCAGTCTCGCCGATACTTTATGAAAAGGCAACTCCAGTCTTCATCGACTGCGACGAGAGCTGGAATTTAAGCCCAGAGCTACTTAAAAAAGCGATCTCAAATTTACCTAAAAAGCCAAAAGCGCTAGTCGTCACTCATCTTTACGGCCAAGCTTCAAAGATGAAAGAAATTTGCGAAATTTGCCAAAACGAGGGCATCGCTTTGGTTGAAGATGCAGCTGAAGCACTTGGCGGATTTTACGGTGGCAAGGCACTTGGCACATTTGGCGTGATGGGTGGATATAGCTTCAATGGCAACAAGATCATCACCACTTCAGGTGGCGGCATGCTAGTTGGAGATAGTGAATTTGTAGAAAAAGCTAGATTTTACAGCACACAAGCAAGAGAGCCTTTGCTTCACTACGAGCATAAAGACTACGGCTACAACTACCGTTTAAGTAACGTCCTAGGCGCTATTGGCGTGGCTCAGATGGAAGTTTTGGAAAAAAGAGTCGAGCAAAAGAGAAAAGTCTTTGAAATTTATGAAAAAGAGCTTGGCGATATTTTAGAATTTATGCCAGAGCTACCAAATTCTCGTGGCAACAGATGGCTCACAACTGGCGTTTTTGCTAAAAAAGACGCACATTTAAATGTTATAAAAGCACTAGCTGATGCAAACATCGAGAGTCGCCCACTTTGGAAGCCTATGCACTTACAGCCAGTATTTAAAGGCGCGCTAAGTTTTGTTGATGGATATAGCGAAGATCTATTTTCAAGAGGAATTTGCTTGCCAAGCGGCAGCGATATGAGCGAGCAGACACAAGAAAGAGTGATAAAAATAGTCAAGGAAAATGCGTAAATGTTTCATGCAACGAAGTTAAAAAGGCTCGTATTTTTCCTTCTTGGCGATGTTTTTATATTTGTTTTTTCGATATATGCAGCATATCTTTTAAGATTTAACGCTGACATTCCAGATATCTACGTGCAAGGACTTTTTGTAACGGCTGGATTTTTGATCGTATTTAAGCTCTTTTTCATGTGGATATTTAAAATTTACAAGGTGCCATGGAGATTTTTTGGCTTAAACGAGGCACGTAAAATTTTCCTAGCTCACGTTTGCGCGGCGATCTTATTTACACCACTATTTTTTGTATTACAAGACATTTTTGCAATGTATCCAAGAAGTGTTATTTTGATAGATATGCTTATATCATGCTTATTTATTGGAATATTGAGAATTTCAAAACGAATGGCGCTTGACTTTTCAAACAGACCTCACAAAGGCGAGCCTTGTATCGTTATAGGCGCGACCTCAAAGGCACTTCATGTCTTACGTGGCTTAAAGCAGGGCTATCTTGACTACTATGCAGTTGGCGTGGTAGATGGCAGAAGCGATCTTGTTGGCACATATTGTGATGGATTTTTAGTTCAAGATAAAAAAGATATACCAAGCCTTATAAAAGACTATGACGCAAAGACTGCTATCATCGCACTTGCGCTCGATCAAGACGAGCTTCAAGCTTTAGTTGATGAGCTAACTGGATATGGCATAAGAGATATGAAACTCTTCTCGCTTATCGAAAATGAGCCGATCAAAGATATCTCGATCGAAGATCTGCTCGCTAGAAAGCCAAAAGACCTTAATCCAGAGGCTATTTCAAATTTCTTAAAAGATAAAAGAGTGCTTGTTACTGGAGCTGGTGGCAGCATAGGAAGCGAAATTTGTAAGCAGTGCTTGAGATATGGCGTAAGTGAGCTTATAATGGTTGAGCACAGCGAGTTTAACCTTTATAAAATTGGCGAAGATACAAGAGATAAAAGAACTGTTAGCAAGCTCGTAAATATCACAAATTTAAAAGACTTTGAAGAGGTTTTTGAAGAATTTAGACCAGAGATCGTTATCCACGCAGCAGCTTACAAACACGTGCCACTTTGCGAGCTAAACCCTCGCTCAGCAGTTGAAAACAACATCCTTGGTACAAAAAATGCAGTCGATCTTTCGAAAAAATATGGTGCTAAGAAATTTGTCATGATCTCATCAGACAAGGCAGTGCGCCCAACAAACATAATGGGCACAACTAAGCGTGTTTGCGAGCTTTATGCGCTAAATTCAAACGAAGCAGGTGTGTGCGAGATAGTTTGTGTGCGCTTTGGTAATGTTCTTGGCTCAAGTGGCTCAGTCATACCTAAATTTAAGGCGCAGATCGCTGCAAACAAGCCTTTAAGCGTCACGCACCCAGAGATCACAAGGTATTTTATGCTTACATCTGAAGCGTGCCAGCTAGTCCTTCAAGCAGCCTCTATCGCAAAAGGCGGAGAGCTTTTTGTGCTTGACATGGGCGAGCCAGTTAAGATCGTCGATCTTGCTAAAAAGATGCTTCTGCTTTCAAACAAAGAGCATCTGGGTATCGAATTTGTGGGGCTTAGACCTGGCGAGAAGCTTTATGAGGAGCTACTTATCAACAAAGATGACGTTCAAACTAAGTATGAGTCGATCTTCGTGACACACTCACAGCCATACGATCTAACTCTTTTAAATTCACAGATAAATGGGCTTTTACAGCTTGAAGATGACGAGGTAGCGCCTGCTCTTAAGGTGATCGTGCCAGAGTTTAATCATGCATTAAATTTAAAAGGCTAGTTTTGGTTATAAAAGATATTAAGAGATTTAGTGACACGAGATATAAGGCAAGGGCGTATATCTGCTATTTATTTAGTAGAAATTTGCCAAACAGGCTGCCTGGAGTGTGCTTAGAAAACATAAAAGCTGGCTTTGATAAGATCAGCCATGAGATAGAAAATTTTGACGCACTATACATTTTAGACGAAAATGGCATACAGATCGAAGACTCGATCAGCCTAAATGAAAAGTATAAAATTCCAAAAGGCGAAAACCGCGCAAACAAAGCCTACTACTACACCGCTGTGCGCGAGAAAAGGTGCGTTTTAAGCGATCCATATCCATCAAGTCTAAATGGAGGTTTGTGCGTCACAGCAAGCGTGCCTATCTATAATGAAAAAAATGAGCTTAAATTTATTGCCTGCATCGACATAAGCCTAGAAAATATCCTAAATATGGTCGATAGCGGCTTTGTCGAGGAGCATTTTGGTAGATTTTTAAAGACAGTTTATGCACTATTTTGTGCATCGCTTTTTATGATCTGTGCGTTTTTGTTTTGGCACGGCGTAAAGAGCTTTATCTCAAAGAGTATCGAACATATAAATGTCGAAGAAATTTTTGAATCAACCATTATTTTAACGCTAGCTCTTGCCATTTTTGACCTTGTTAAGACGATATTTGAAGAAGAGGTGTTAGGTAAAAATCACGAGGAAAATAGCGTTATTTATAAGACGATGGTTAGATTTATCGGCTCTATCATCATCGCACTTGCCATCGAAGCGCTTATGCTTGTGTTTAAATTTGCCATCACTGCACCTGAAAATATCATAAACGCTATCTATCTAATAGGCGGTGTGGCTATGCTAATGGCGGCACTTAGCTTTTATCTCTTTAGCGTAAAAAGACAAGAGAACAGATGATTGCTATTATTGATTATGGCGCGGGTAACATCAAAAGCGTGATAAATGCTTTTAAATTTCTTGGGCATGAGTGCGTTTTGCTAAGTGAGCCTGAGAGTTTAAAAGAGCACTCTCACATCGTTTTGCCAGGCGTTGGAGCTTTTGGTGAGGCGATGAAAAAGCTAAAGATGAACGGCATGGATGAAGCTATAAAAGAGGCTGTAAAAAGCGGAAAAGCCTTTATGGGAATTTGTCTTGGCATGCAGCTTTTATTTGAAAAAAGCTCCGAATTTGGCGAGCATGAGGGGCTTTCTCTTTTGCCAGGAGAGGTTGTTAAATTTGATGAAGCTAAATTTGATAAGCCGCTAAAGATCCCACACGTTGGCTGGAACACGCTTAGCTTTAAACAAAATGGCCCTTTAAATTTAGGGCTAAAAGAGCTTGAATATTTATATTTTGTGCATAGCTACCACGTGGTTTGTGATGATAAATTTGCGCTTGCAAAGACGGGCTATGGCTATGAATTTACAAGCGCGGTTCAGCATGAAAATCTCTTTGGCTTTCAGCCACATCCAGAAAAAAGTCACGAGGTTGGGCTTAAAATTTTAGAAAATTTTGCGAGGTTGTGATGGAAATTTTCCCAGCGATAGATCTAAAAGAGGGGCAAGCAGTTAGGCTTAGCAAAGGGCTCATGCAAAGTGCTAAAATTTATAGCAGTGAGCCGAGTGAGCTTGCTAAGAGGTTTGAAGGCTATGGCGCAAAATGGCTGCATGTGGTCGATCTTGACGGAGCATTTGCAGGAGAAGCTATAAATTTTAACACGATCGAAAAGATAGTAAAAGCTACAAATTTAAAGGTGCAAGTTGGTGGCGGCATAAGAGATGAAGAGCGAATAAAGCGCTATTTAGACCTTGGAGTTAGCAGAGTGATCCTTGGCTCAGTTGCTCTTCGTGATCCAGAATTTACAGCAAAAATGGCTGGAATTTACAGGGTTGTAGTTGGCATAGATGCCAAAGATGGCTATGTGGCAGTGCAAGGCTGGGGCGAGGTTTCAAACATAAAAGCAGTCGATCTTGCAAAAAAATTTGCAGATGTGGGTGTAGAAGCTGTGATTTGCACCGATATTAACAAAGATGGAATGCTTGGCGGAGTTAATGTTGATTTTAGCTTGCAAATAGCTAGAAGCAGCAAACTTGAAACCATAGCAAGTGGCGGTGTGAGCGATATGAACGACATTTTAGCACTTAAAGAGACAAATGAGATAGCTGGTGTGATCGTTGGTAAAGCTTACTATGAGGGACGACTTGATTTAAAAGATGCTTTCAAACAAGTTGGCTAGCGTTAAAGCTTTTATAAATTTTAATTAGCTAGAATAGGGCAATTTTTACTAAAAGGATATTATGTGAAGATTTTGGTTGTAGATGACAGCTCAACAATGAGAAGGATCATAAAAAATACTTTGCAAAGGTTAGGACATCAAGAAATTCTCGAGGCTGAGCATGGGCTTGAAGCTTGGAATATCTTGACGCAAAACGAGGGTATTGAGGTTCTTATTACTGACTGGAACATGCCTGAGATGAACGGTCTTGAGCTTGTTAAAAAAGTAAGAGCTGAGCAAAAATATGTTGATATGCCTATCATAATGGTAACAACAGAGGGCGGAAAAGCCGAGGTTATAACAGCTTTAAAAGCAGGTGTTAATAACTACATCGTAAAACCTTTTACGCCACAAGTTTTAAAAGAGAAGCTTGAAGACGTTCTTGGTTAATGAAAGATAAATTTTACGAATTAAGCATCAAAACATCAAATTTTTATGATGAAATTTTAGAGTTAGTTTTTTCTTTTGGGGTCACCTGTGTAGAAGAGCTAGATCATGAGATCATCATCAGGGAAGAGTATGATCTAAAAGATATAGCTTTGGGTGTCGAAGAGTATGTAAAAGGGCTCTCTAGCGTTCGTAAAATTCCAAATGATTTAAAAATTTCTCTTAATTTAAAAGAAAATAAAGACTGGCTAGGTGAATATAAAAAGGCAGTTAAGCCTATTTTGGTTGATAAAATTTATATTAGACCTAGCTGGGAAGAGCCACTTAATGGCGTAACAAATATCATAATCGACCCAGCTCTAGCCTTTGGCTCAGGGCATCATGAAAGCACAAATTCTTGCTTGCAACTTTTACAAAAATATGCAAAAAGTGGCGATAGTGCTTTAGATGTGGGATGTGGAAGCGGGATATTAAGCATCGCTTTAGCAAAGCTTGGCTGCAAGGTCGATGCCTGCGATACAGACGAGCAGGCCACGCAAAGCTCGCTTAGTAATGCCCAGCTAAATGAGGTTAAATTTAATAAAATTTGGACAGGATCTATTGCAAATTTAGAGCAAAAATATGATATCGTTGTAGCAAATATCATTGCTGATGTCATTTTTATGCTCTCAAATGACTTGAAAAAATCGCTTAAAAAAGGCGGCTATTTAGTATTGTCTGGAATTTTGAACAAATACGAAGATAGGATTAAAGATACGTTTAAGGATTTGGAGCTAGTTGAGATAAAACAGGCTAATGATTGGGTTAGCTTTGTTTATAAGGAAATGGATGAATAATCAAAATAATAACCAAAATAATGGCGATAATAACGGGTTTTTTAACAAAAATCCCATCTTTATCTTTGCTATTTTTGCGATAGTTATAGTTCTAGCTTTTAGAAGCTTTAGCGGCGACGGACTAGGCGGTACTTTTGGGCTTGGTAGCAACGCTCAAAGCAAGATGATAGCTTATTCTGAATTTAAGGATATGCTAAAGAATAAGCAATTAAATGAAGTTGCGATATCTGAAACCACGATAAAAGGCGTTGGTAATAACAAAACCATCTACCTCGCAAAGCGCATAAATGATCCAACGCTCATTGGCATACTTGAGCAAAACGGCATAACTTACAGTGTTTATAGCGAAAATAACTGGTTTGGAGATCTTATATTTTCATGGATCATACCGGTATTTATATTTTTTGCTATTTGGATGTTTATCGCTAGTCGTATGCAAAAGAATATCGGCGGTGGCATACTTGGCATAGGAAGTGCGAAAAAGCTTATAAATTCTGAAAAACCAAAAGTTAAATTTGACGATGTTGCAGGTGTTGAAGAGGCAAAAGAAGAGGTTCAAGAGATAGTTGACTATCTAAAGAGCCCAGATAAATACCTAAGACTTGGCGCAAAAATCCCAAAAGGTATTTTGCTAGTTGGCCCTCCAGGTACTGGTAAAACACTTCTTGCAAGGGCAGTTGCAGGCGAGGCTAGCGTACCATTTTTCTCTATGTCGGCATCAAGCTTCATTGAGATGTTTGTTGGCGTTGGTGCAAGTAGAGTTAGAGATCTTTTTGAAAATGCAAAAAAAGAGGCTCCAGCGATCGTTTTTATAGATGAGATCGATGCGATCGGTAAGAGCAGAAATTCTGGTCCAATGGGAGGAAATGATGAGAGAGAGCAGACGCTAAATCAGCTTCTTTCTGAGATGGACGGCTTTGATGCGGATAAGTCACCAGTTATTGTTATAGCAGCTACAAACAGACCTGAGGTTTTGGATGCTGCGCTTTTAAGACCTGGTAGATTTGATAGGCAAGTGCTTGTTGATAAGCCTGATTTTAAGGGACGTTGCGACATTTTAAAAGTTCATATGAAAGATGTAAAGATCGGTAAAGACGTTAATATCGAAGATATAGCAAGGCTTACTACAGGTTTAGCAGGGGCTGATCTTGAAAATATCATAAATGAGGCAGCTCTTCTTGCAGGACGTAAGTCAAAGACTTTTGTTGAGCAGGCTGATCTAGTGGAGGCTGTCGAGAGATCGATAGCTGGCTTAGAGAAAAAATCACGCCGCGTAAATCCAAAAGAGAAGAAGATAGTCACTTACCATGAAAGCGGCCATGCCTTGGTAGCTGAGCTAACAAAAGGTGCAAAAAGAGTGACAAAAGTCTCAGTCGTGCCACGTGGTCTTGCAGCGCTTGGCTATACGCTAAATACACCTGAAGAGAATAAATTTATGATGCAAAAGCATGAGTTGCTTGCAGAAGTGGATGTTCTTTTGGCTGGTAGGGCTGCTGAAGAGGTCTTTATAAAAGAGATATCAACTGGAGCTAGTAATGACCTAGAGCGTGCAACTGATATCATAAAAGCTATGGTTAGTATGTATGGTATGAGCGATGTTGCTGGTCTTATGGTGCTTGAAAAGCAACGCGCAACATTTTTAAATGGCGGACAAAGCATAAAAGACTATAGTGACAAGATGGCTGAAAAGGTCGATGAGTTTGTAAAAGCACTTCTTCATGAGAGATATACGGCTGTGCTTGGTCTTCTTGAAATTTATAAAGGTGCCATTGAAAACATGGTCTCAGCGCTTTATGAAGAAGAGACTATCGAGGGAAAACGAGTTAGAGAGATCATCAAAAACTACGAAGAAGAGAATGGTCTTGAAAGCAGGCTTGTAGAGCTTGAAGAAGAGGAAAAAGGCAAAAAAGAGGAATAAAATGAGTGGTTACATCGCTAAAGCAGGGTATAAATTTATATTATTCTTTTTGATTTTATTTGTTATATCTGTGTTATTTGGGTTTGTGCCACTATTTTTTCTAGCGTTACTTATTTTAACTCTATATTTTTTTAGAGACCCTGAAAGAGAGCCTTTTACTGATGATAAACTAGCCTTACTTTCGCCCATAGATGGTAAGATAAAAGAGATCAGCGTTTCAAATTTTGATGATAAAGAGGTAGCTAAGATAGTTATCTCAAAGCCATTTTTTGGCGTAGGTACGCTAAGAGCTATAAGCGATGCTAACGTCACTGAAGTTAAAAAAAGGCATGGGCTCTTTTTATGCCAGGCTATGAAAATTTCAGAGATGCTAAATGAAAGAGCGATAATTCGTTTTGAAAAAGGAAATATCAAATTTGCTATGAAGATCATAGCTGGAGTTTTTAGTAGAAGTTTGGAAATTTATAACATTACCAGCCTAAAAGCCTCTAGAAAATTTGGCTTTTTAGGAAGCGGCGAAGTGATCTTATACTTGCCAAGAGATACTAAAATTTGTGTAAGTGTTGGCGAGAGCGTTAAAGCTGCTTCACTTCTTGGATACTTTGAAGAGGAAAAATAAAATGAATAGCTTACAAAAAATGCAGTTAATGTATATCTTGCCAAATTTATTTACCGCAGCAAGCGCTTTTTTGGGCGTTATAAGCATTATTTCATCTATTCAGGGAAACTATTTTAAAGCTATTATTTACATCATTCTTTCACTGATTTTAGACGGACTTGATGGACGCGTGGCAAGACTTACAAAGACTACAAGCAAATTTGGAGTAGAGTTTGATAGCCTTGCAGACCTTGTAGCATTTGGTGTGGCTCCGGCGATCTTGTTTTATCTAACGGTTGGCGCAAAATTTGGCAGATTTGGTGCACTAATAGCAGCTATGTTTGTAGTCTTTGGAGCTATTAGACTTGCTCGTTTTAACGTCACCACCGGCACATACGAGCCAAATGTTTTTATCGGACTTCCTATACCATCAGCAGCTATCATTGGAGTGCTTTGGGTTGGAGTTTATTTAAAGTATGAGTTTTTATATGGCTTTGAGTGGTGCTTGATACTACTTGAAGCGGTTTTAGCTATCTTGATGGTTAGTAATATCCGCTATCCAAGCTTTAAAAAGATGAACTTAAAACAAACTCATGTTATAAGAATTTTAGTAGCGCTCGTAGTTGTATTTTCTATGCTTTATCTATATCCTTATGAGAGTGCGACATTTTTGATGAGTGTTTATATGCTTTATGGTATTATTAGAGCGGCTATAATGTTTAGCAAAAATCATAAAAAAAAGGAGAGTGAATGAGCGAAAACGGCATAATAAAATCGCGTAAATTTTTACCAAAAATCGAAATCAAAAACTCTCTACTGCTGCTACTTAGGTAGCAAATTCTTCTTTACTTAACTCATTAAATTTAAATATAAAAAATAATAAAAGGACAAAAAATGGATAAAAATAAAATTATAATCTTTGATACGACTTTAAGAGATGGCGAACAAAGCCCGGGAGCGTCGATGAACACAGCTGAAAAGCTACAGATCGCACTTCAGCTTGAAAGGCTTGGTGTTGATGTGATGGAGGCTGGATTTGCAGCGGCTAGCCCAGGGGATTTTGACGCGGTAAATCAGATCGCAAAGCAAGCTTCAAACATCACTGTCTGCTCGCTTGCACGTGCAGTTGAGCGTGATATTAAGGCAGCTGGCGAGGCAATAGCTCCAGCAAAAAACAAAAGAATTCACACCTTCATAGCAACAAGCCCGATTCACATGCAGTACAAGCTAAAAATGAGCCCAGACGAGGTGATCAGGCGTGCGGTTGAGGCGGTACAATACTCAAAAACATTTTGCGATGATGTGGAGTTTAGCTGCGAGGATGCATGCAGAAGCGAGATGAGCTTTTTAAAAGAAATTTGCGATGCAGCGATAAACGCAGGGGCAAAAACCATAAACATCCCAGATACGGTTGGCTACTTGTATCCAGAGGAGATCACAGCTCGCATTAGCGAAATAGTAAAATTTATAGGCGATAGAGCGGTAGTTTCGGTGCATAACCACAACGATCTAGGCATGGCTACGGCAAATTCGCTAGCCGCCATAAAAGCTGGTGCAAGGCAGGTTGAAGGCACGATAAATGGTATAGGTGAGCGTGCTGGAAATGCTGCGCTTGAAGAGATCGTGATGGCTATAAAAACTCGCCAGGACGTCTTTGCACCACTTTACACAGGCATCATCTCGAAAGAAATTTATCCAACTTCAAGGCTGATCGCTAACATCACAGGCATCGAGCCACAGCCAAACAAAGCAATCGTTGGCAAAAACGCCTTCGCGCACGAGAGTGGCATCCACCAAGATGGCGTGCTAAAACACAAAGAGACCTACGAGATCATCAGCGCTGAGAGCATCGGCTTGGAGAAAAACTCGCTCGTCCTTGGCAAACACAGCGGCCGCCATGCGTTTAAAGATAAGCTTGCTAGTCTTGGATTTGACCTTGATAGCGAGGCGCTTAATAAGGCGTTTGAGAAATTTAAAGACTTGGCGGATAAGAAAAAAGAGATATTTGACGACGATATCAGGGCGCTTGTGGCAGAGGAGATCACCAAGATTCCACAAGCTTACGAGATCACAGACTTGCTTCAAAGTAGCGGTGGCAGCTTAGCAAGTGCTTCTATGAGCATCAGGCACAACGACGAGATCGTTAGTGACTCAGCCCTTGGCAATGGCACAGCAGATGCGATATTTAAGGTAGTTGATCGCATTAGTGGCATTAGTGGCACGCTAAAAGACTATAAGGTCACAGCTGTTTCTCAAGGCAAAGACGCCCTTGCAAAGGTCGATGTAAAAGTCGAGTTTGAGGGCAAAACAGCCGTAATGGGTCACGGACTTGATATCGATACGATGATGGCAAGCGCTAAGGCCTATGTTGGCGCATTAAATAGCTACCTTCGCATACATAAAAACTAAAATTTTAGCCAGCTGCTAGATTTTCAGCTGGCTACTTTAAATTTAACTCTCTTTGAATAAAGGTCTAAATTTATTGGCTTTTTAAATTCTAAAATCTTACAAACTTGCCTTAGTAGACTACTAAATTTAGAAGCATAATATGCCAGCTCTAAATTTAAAATTCGCGTTAGATTTTAACCGCATGCAGTGCGAAGCACTGAAGCATGCACTTTGAACGTGCGAGGGGATTGAGGGATTTAAAGGGAGATAAGGGGGCGGCTTCGTAATTCAAGTCCCCTTGTCTCCCTTTTGGATAAATTTATTTCGCAAGCAAAATTTTAAAATCTCACTCACAAGAATTAACTACTAAAATTTGGCTTCGCTTAGCGCTTAGCTCAAATTTTAGAGCCGAAATTACTCGTTCTTAAATTTTAAAATTTGCTTGACCTCTTTTGGCGTATTTACCTATACGCTCTCGTGCAAATTTCTATAATTATGTTAAATTTAAACAAATTTTAATAGATAAATGCCGATAATTAGGGCTTTAAATCACCTTAAAGGATAGACATGAAAAAGATCTTTGCTCTTTTACTGACAGCTTTTGTTGCTCTTTGTGCAAACGAGCTAAAATTTGGTACAGCGGCAAACTACCCGCCATTTGAATACATCGATGAAAACAACAAAATAACAGGCTTTGACATCGATTTGATAGACGAAATTTCAAAGCGTGCTGGCTTTTCATACAAGATCATAAATATGAGCTTTGATGGTCTCATCCCAGCGCTTAAAGCTGGCAAGATAGATGGCATCATAAGTGCGATGAGTGCGACTCCTGATAGACTAAAGTCGATTGATTTTACAAAGCCATACTACCTAACTGAAAACATCTACCTAAAGAAAAAAGGCAACGACGCTTTAAAAGCTAAAGAGGAGCTAGCTGGCAAAAAAGTAGGCGTGCAACAAGGCACCATCCAAGAGCTAGCTGCAAATGCGATAAATGGCGCAAAAGTAGTGCCTTCAGAAGATACTGTGCCACTCATCATGGGGCTAAAAGTTGGCAAATTTGACGCGGTTATCCTTGATAGCTCGATCGGCTATGGCTTTATCAAGAAAAACCCTGAAGTAGAGGCGTTTTTCAAAGAGGTTGATGGTAGCGAAGGCTTTTCAATAGCTTTTGATAAAAATAAGCAGAGCGAGCTTATCGCTAAGATAAATCAAATTTTAGATGAGATGAAAAAAGACGGCAGCTACGACGCACTGCTTAAAAAATACGAACTAAAATAACACCTCCCAGCTAGCCTGCAAATTTAGCAGGCTAGCTTTATCTTGCATTTTAAAATTTATACTAAAATCCGCTTTTACATAGAAATTTAAAGGACGGATTATGAGAAAAATTCTGCTACTTTTGTGCCTAGCACTTAGTCTCTTTGCCTTGCAAAATGACAAAGATATGCTAAGTGGCGAGCTAAAAAACGGGCTTAAATACTATATAAAAGAGAATAAACTCCCGCAAAAAACGGCCATATTTTACCTAGTCGTAAACTCAGGCTCTACTGATGAGAGAGAGGGCGAGCAGGGGCTTGCGCACTTTTTAGAGCACATGGCGTTTAATGGCAGCCGTGACTTTAGCAAAAATGAGCTCATTAAACAGCTTGAGAGCCTTGGGGTCAAATTTGGCGCTGATCTAAACGCGCAAACAAGCTATGATCAGACGAGCTACACGCTAAGCATAAATGTAAATGAGAAAAATTTAAAGGACGTTTTTAAGGTCTTTTCAAACTGGATCGATGGCGTAAAGATCGATGCAGGCGAGCTTGATAAGGAGCGTGGCGTCATAATGGAGGAGGAGCGCCAGCGAAATACGCCAGCTTATAGGCTCTATCTTGCCCAAAGTAAGGACATCTTTGCAGGTAGCATCTATCAAAAAAGAGTGCCTATAGGCGACATGAACGTGATAAAAAGCGTGGATGCTAAGCACATGCAAGAGTTTTACGAGAGGCTTTATCAGCCAAGATTTATGAGCTTTGTGGCAGTTGGCGACTTTGATAAAAATGAGATAAAAACTCTGATAGAAAAAAGCTTTAGCGCAGCAAAAAATAGCAACTCTTACGCTCATCCAGATAAAAGTATCGCTTTTAAAGATGGGCTAAACGTCTTTAACTACGACGCAAACGAGACGGCGGCTCAGTTTGTAAGACTTAGCTTTTTTGATAAATTTAAGCCAGTCTTGGATGAGGCTGATGTGAAGAGAAATTTAAAAGATGCGCTAATAGCTAGCCTTATAAATATGCTTTATGAGCAAAAAAATGCAAATAATTCATCAAATTTAAGTGTTGATTTTATGGCACAAACGCTTCAAGCAAAGCAAAAAATTTATAGCTTTGAGGCAAATGTGATCGGGGATGATTTTAACGCTAGCCTTAAAGATATGTTAAGCGTTTTAAAGGGTATTGAGAAATTTGGCTTTAGCAAAGGCGATTTTAACGATGTGAAAAAGGCATTTGTGGCAAACGTGGAGGCTAAATTTAAACGCTCAAAAACTAAAAAATCAAGCGTTTATGCAGGTGAAATTTTAAACATGATCGAAAATGGCGGCTTTGTGCTAAGCGATGAAGATAGCAAAAACCTTAGCCTAAAGCTCTTAAACAAGATCACGCTAGAGGATGTTAATGCTAGATTTAGGCAAATTTTAGCCATACCTGATGAGCGCGTGAGGGTTTTTAGTAAAGATGGCTTTAAGCTTAGTAAAGATGCCTTTTTAAAGCTAAAGGATGAGGCAAAACCTTACGATACAAATTTAGCTAACGTGAGCCTAAATAAGAGCCTTGGCAATGAAAATTTAGAGCCAAAAGATATTCTTTCTAGTGAATTTGACCAAAAGCATGGCATCTACACTTATAAGCTGCCAAATGGCTCGCAAGTCATCTTTAAGCCACTAGCTACCAAAAAAGATAGCATTTTGTTTGCAGCCATTAGCAAGGGCGGCACTTCAGATCTAGATGATCCTAAGCTTGGTGGTTTTGCGGTTGCGCTCACAAATGAAAGTGGCGTTGGCAAATTTAACAACTACGAGCTTTCAAAGGTGCTAAACGACAAGATAGTAAGCTACGAAAAGAGCATAGAGGCGCTTACGCAGGGCTTTTACGGCTCATCTAGCAGTGGCGATCTTAGCTCGCTGCTAGCTGTTATAAATTTAGAGTTTAACTCCCCAAGAGCCGATGCAAACGTGCTTGAGAGGATAAAGCAAAGGGCAAAAGATGAGCTAGCTAAAGAGCAAAATTTGCCTGAATATAAATTTAGCACCGAATTTAGCAAGTTTTTTTACGAAAACAACAAGCGTGTAGCGCCCATTGATATGGCTCAGATCGACGCGCTAAAGCTAAATGAGCTAAAAAAGGTCATCAAAGATAAATTTACAAACGCAGCCTCATACACTTTCGTAATCATCGGCGACACCGACGAGGAGAGGCTTTTGCCACTTGTTAAAAAGTATATCGCCACCTTGCCAAAGCTTGGTGAGGCTGAAAATTTTAAAGATGACGGCGTGCGAAGCATCAAGGGAGAGCACACCTTTAAAAGAGAGTATCAAAGCACAAAAAGAAGCGATGTGAGCGTGGATATAATAAATTTAGATACAAAATATAGCTTCAAAGAGGTGGTCAAGCTAAGGGCGCTAAGCTCGGTCTTAAAAACGGCGCTTCGTGAAAAGATCAGAGAGGATAAGGGGCAAACATACGGCTTTAGCCTAAACGCCAAGCTCGCTCGCTATCCGTATGAGCACTCAAAGGCGGTGATCGGCTTTACTTGCGACCCTGCAAACACGGACAAGATCATCGCCGAGATAAAGGAGATAATAGCTAGCATCAAGCGTGATGGCGCGCTTATGCCAAAACATTTGGAGGATTTTAAGGCGCAGAGTGAAATTTCTATAAAAAAAGATTACGAAAAGCCTGAGTTTTGGCAAAATCTCATCATCTCAAATAAAATTTTTAACACACCACTTTACACGGCTGATGAGTATATAGATGCGGTTAAAGCGGTCACAAATGACGACATCAAAGAGGCTGCTAGGCTATATCTTGATGAGAAAAATATGGTGATAAGCATAAATAATCCGAAGTAGAATTTTTTTTGGGGGGGGGGTAGCTGGCTTTTTAAAATTTAAGACTAAGCAGAAATTTGAGAAGTCAAGCTGGCTTTTTAAAATTAAACATAAGTAGAAATTTAGAGAGCTAAAAGCCTCCAGAAATCTAAGCCCAGGCAGAAATTTGAGAAGTCAAACTGGCTTTTTAAATTTAAACTTGAGTATAAAATTTGGAGTTAAGCTAGCTCTTTAATTCAAATTTAAATAGAAATTTAGAGAACTAAGCCAGCCTCAAAAATTTAAGCAAAATAAATTTAGCGCGCTAAGCCAGCCCCAAAATTTAAACTCTAAAGCTAAGCCAGTATATCCTTTGGCTTTAGCTTGTTTAGCTTTTGCACCAGATCATCAAAGTTTGCACCATTTTCGACCTCGCGCCTGATAAATTCCTCAAAAAACTCGCGTTTTATATCCTTGTCCGTGTAGGTCACGCTCTTTTTGGTAACTTGCATAGGCTTAAATTTCTCTTCTTCTATATCCTCATCGCCATCTTCCCTAACTGGCACAAGAGCGATATTTTGCAGCACATCAGCGATATTTTCGCCCTTTTCATAACTTGTTTTTAGAAATTTCAAAAACTCATCTTTGCTGTTTTTATCAGCGTAGCTTACACGCTGTAGCATCGCTTGACCTAAGATATCTATGCGCTTCTTAGCCGATGTTTGCTCGTAGTGCAAGGCGCCATCTTTGAAAGAAATTTTCACATTTGCATGTTCGCCAAGTATCCTTTCGGCAGTAAATTCCAGCCATTTGTCTTTAAATTCATCTATGCTTAGATCAGAATCTAGCAAATTTCTAGCTTCAGGGCTTAGATGAAGCGCGCCATTATTTTGATTGATTATGATGCCAAGAGCGTCGGTGGCACTAGCGGATATATTGTAGGTTTTGTTAAATTCATCTACGCTAAAGCCGTTTTTCTCGCTAGTTAGGATGGAGCTTGCTCGCCAAAGCTTCGTGCTATCAACGAAATTTTTAAGGCTAGCAACTTCATCTTTACCCATCTTGCTATCAAGCCCGTTCATCTTGCCCCAGATAGAAATTTTATCATTTGACGAGTAGCCAGAAAGTGATAGATGCTTGATGTCTAGGGCATTGGGAGAAATTTTTACTTTGCCTAAATTTGCGATAGTCGTTGGCTGCTTATTAAAAGCGTCTTGATAGTTAAAGCTTTGATTAAGTCCATTTAGCGTGTTTATCATGTCAAATCCTTCTAGCACAATATCGGCAAATGGATTTAAATTTTAAGTGGGATTATTTTTTATTGCGGTATTTTTCGAAAATGGCGATCATCTGGTGCGAGTCTTGCGCGACTTTGAGCTTGTTTGGGTTTTTGCTAAGTAGCTCTTCTCTTAGGGCGTCGATAAATTCCTTGTCCTTTTTACAGGCTTCAAGGCTCACACGCCCTCTAAGTATAGCCATAAACATAATATCGGCAGTCGCGTTTATCATCTCAAGCATTTTTTCTTCGCTCATTTTTCTAAATTTTGCCCCTTTTTAAGCAAATATTATTCCTTTGTGCTTACAAAATTTATTATTTTCACCTCTTGGCTCTCTTTGCAAGCCTCCAGAGCAGCTGCATTTTTCACCATGTGAGCGCTCTTCATGTGCTCTTTTTGGCTCTCTAAATTTTCCCAGCTCTCCATAAAGCAGTATTCGCTTTTAGCGCCCACAACTACGCCACACTCGTAGCTTATGCAGCCTTTGTCTTTTCTTGAAGCTGGCACGATCTCTTTTAAAATTTCTTCAAATTTCGTTTCACATCCAGCTTTTAACTTTACATTTACATAAAATCCTACCATTTGCCTATCCTTTAATATTTTTTGGCTAAAATAACGCAATTTAGACGCAAGTTTGCGTATTACATTACAAGGCCTTTTCATGACAAGATGATACAAAATACTAAATTTATAACTCATAAAACCAAACAAATTTAACCAAATATCGGAGAAAAAATGAAAAGACGAGACTTTTTAAAGCTTGGTGCCTTAAGCGCAGCAAGCCTTCAAGCAAAAGAACTTGACGGAGCAGCTCAGGCACTTTTTGACAAGCAAAGCGGACTAAGTGCAAACAAATTTGGCCCATTTTATGTAAAAACTATCGCAGGTCGCGTGGTTGAGACTGAGCCATTTGAGGGCGATGCGTGCCCAAATGAGCTAAATAACGCACTTCTTGATCATATCCAAAACGAAAGCCGTGTAAAATATCCATTTGTTAGAAAGAGCTTTTTGGCTGACCCAAACAACCCAAAGCCAGAGCTTCGTGGCAAAGAGGAGTTTGTGCGCGTGAGCTGGGACGAGGCGATAAAGCTAAGTGCGAAAATTTTAAAAGAAAATTTTGATAAATACGGCGCTGAAGCGATATACGGACAGGTTTATCAGTGGGGTAGCCTTGGCAAAGTTGGCCACAGCCAAAAGACAGCAAAGAGGCTACTTAACGTGCTTGGCGGATATGTAAATGAGCTTGGCGGCTACTCATACGGCGCAGCAACTGTCATCATGCCTCATATCACTGGCTCGATCGACCCAACGCTCGCGCCAACAAAGTGGGAAGGCATCTTAAAAAATGCCAAAACGATCGTATTTTGGGGCACAAACCCAGTCGTTTCAAACAAGATCGCCATTGGCGTACCGCTTCACAACTCATATAAATACTACGATGAGATCAGAAAAAAAGGCGAGAGCGGCGAGATGAAAATTTATAGCGTCGATGTTTATCACAACGAAAGCGCAAGATATTTTGGCGCAAAGTACCTTGAAGTCGTGCCTTGCACCGATACGGCGATGATGATAGGCATATGCAACTACCTTTTTGAAAAGGGGCTTTACAGCAAAGAATTTATAGAAAAATACACCGTTGGCTTTGATAAATTTAAAGAGTATATGCTTGGCACAAAAGACGGGGTCAATAAAAACCTAGCTTGGGCAAGCAAAATTTGTGGCGTGAGCGAGCAGGAGCTGGCAAAATTTAGTGAGGATCTAGCTAAAAACGACTCGGTCATAGTTAGTGGCTACGCCATCCAAAGGCAAGATCACGGCGAGATGGCCTACTGGGCGCTTGTGACGCTAAATGCGATGCTTGGACACATCGGCAAAGAGGGTTGTGGCTTTGTCACAAATGACGGCATGCACAAAAACGCTGATGAGAGCTTCATAGCACCTAAACTAGCGGCTTTTGAGACGAAGGTGCCACAAAAATTCATTGATAGCGGGCTAGTGCCAAAGACTAAGGGCTATGAGCTGCCAAACTCAAGGCTCATAGACGCGCTTTTAAGCCCTGGCAAGGAGATAACTAGAAATGGCAAGAGCTACAAGCTACCAAAGATCAGAGTGATGTTTAACGCCAATGGCTCGACATTTACAAGGCATCCAGAGACCAACAGAGCGATAAAAGCTATGCAAAAAGTGCAAGCGATCATCACTTGCGAGCCATTTTGGACGAGCACGGCTAAATTTAGCGACATCGTCCTGCCAGCTGCGCTTGAGTGCGAGCGAACGGACATCGAGATGGCAAACTCAACTAGCGAATATCTCTTTGCCATTAAGCCACTTGTCGCGCCATTTGGCGAGAGTAAAAGCGACTTCGAGATCGCAAGGCTCATCGCAAAAGAGTGGGGCAGAGAAGAGGCATTTAGCGAGGGCAAAAGCGAGCTAGAGTGGGTCAAAGAAATTTACGAAGATGCCGTTAAAAAGGCTGCTGGGCTTGGGTATGAGAGCATGCCGAGCTTTGATGAGTTTTGGCAGAAGGGTTATTTTAGATTTGACAAGGTCGATGAGAAAAAACGCTACTTTACAAACTATAAGAAATTCCGCGACGACCCAGTGGCAAATCCGCTAAAAACGCCATCTGGCAAGATAGAAATTTACTCTGAAACGGTCGCTGGCTTTGGCTATGATGACTGCCCGCCGCATGCGACGTGGCTTGAGCCATTTGAGTGGTTGGGCGCAAAAAATAAAAAATACCCTATCGCCATCAGCGGCGCGCACTCTAAATTTAGACTTCACTCGCAGCTAAATAACTCCGTGCTTCGCCATTTTAACGAGATCGCAGAGCGCGAGCCAGTGCTCATAAACCCAAAAACAGCCGAAGCTAGAGGGATAAAAATGGGCGATGTGGTAAAAATTTACAACGACAGGGGCGAAATTTTGTGCGGTGCATTTGTGACCGAGGACGTGCCACAAAATGTCGTCATCGTGAGCGAGGGCGCTTGGTACGACCCAGATGTGCCAGGCGAGAAGAGCCTTTGCTTGCATGGAAATTTAAACGTGCTCACAAAAGACGTGCCATCAAGCAAGATGAGCCAGAGCAACACCGCTCACACGAGCCTTGTCGAGGTCGAGAAATTTAAAGGCACGCCAAAACGTGTCAGGGCGTTTGACGCACCAAAGATCGGCTCAAGAAAGGCCTAAAAGTAACACTTTGAAAATTTAAAGTGCTAAAAGCTATCCTTTTTTAAATAATTAGAGTTAAAATCTAAGAAAAAAGAAAGGATAGCTCATGAAAATAGCCGAAATAGACACTCCAGCACTGCTCATAGACAAAGAGATAGTGCTAAAAAACTTAGACAAAATGCAAAAATATGCTGATAAATTTAACGTAAGCTTAAGACCACATACCAAAACGCACAAGATGCCATACTTTGCAAAACTGCAAGTAGAGCGCGGCGCAAAGGGCATCACGGTGGCAAAGGTGGGCGAGGCTGAAGTGATGGCAAAAGAGGGGTTAAACGACATTTTCATCGCAAATGAGATCGTCACAAGGCAGAAATTTGCTCGCATCATAGCCCTTGTAAGATCTGGCGTAAAAGTGAGCTTTGGCGTCGATAGCGTGGGCGTTTTAAGACTCATTGATGAGGTATTTGGCGAGGCTGGCGAGATAGCTAGGCTACTTGTCGAGATAGAAGTTGGCGAAAACCGCTCAGGCGTCATAGAAGAGGGCGATTTTAGAGCTTTGATGAGCGCTTTTAAAGAGTGTAAAAATGTGGAATTTTGCGGTGTTTTCTCGCATGATGGTCACTCGTACAAGGCAAAAGATAAGTGTGAGTGCGAGCAAATTTTTAGGGTGGCAACCGACAGGACGCTAAAATTTGCTGATATCGCGCGTGAGTTTGGATATGAAAATTTTACCGTTAGCATCGGCTCGACGCCCTCGCTGATAAATGATTTTGAGATGCCAAAAGGCGTTACGGAGCTTCGCCCTGGCACATATATATTTATGGATGCGTCGCAGGCAAATGCCTATGGTAGCTTTGATATGAACGCTGCTAGCGTGCTTAGCGTCGTGATCTCAAGGCCGACTGCGACCCGCACGATCCTTGATGCTGGGGCAAAGGCGCTAACCAAAGAGAGACGCAGCGAGGGCTTTTGCACGACGCCTGGCATGGGGCTCATCGCGGAGCATGAAGTGTGGATAGATAGCCTATTTGACGAGCATGCGATCATCTTAAACGAGAAATTTGCAAAAAGTGTGCGCGTGGGCGATCTCGTGCGCATCTATCCAAATCACATCTGTCCGGTGGTAAATTTGTATGACTACGCCTATCTCGTAAGTGGCGATGAGGTCTGCGAAAAAGTGCCAGTTTTAGCAAGAGGCAGGGTAGAGTAGGGATTTGCCTTGGTTTTATGTAAAAATTCAAATTTTAAAATTCCATTCATCGCAAGAATTGGCTACTAAAATTTGGCTTCGCTTATCGCTTAGCTCAAATTTTAGAGCCGAAATTACTCGCTCATGAAATTTTAAAATTTATAAGAGTTTTTTTAAATTTATACATTTTAGGCAAATTTTAAAACTCTACTCACTCGCCTTAGCAGACTACTAAATTTAGGTTGCACTTCGTTTAGCACTAAATTTAGAGCCGTGATTATGCCAGCTCTAAATTTAAAATTTGCTGGAGTCTCAATAAAACGCATGCAATGTTAAGCTCTATCAAACGTCCTTCCATGCTCGTATCAAATTTTCAAACACATTTTAAACCAAATTTCACTCTTATAAACGCCGTCTAAATTTATAGTGTTATAATTACGGCAAAATAACTATTTTAAGGAGAGTGTATGTCTTCACGCATTATCACTGGCGTTTTGATGTTTGTTGCTATTTTGGTAGTTTTTTTTATAGATAATTATATTTTAAATTTTATTTTGCTTGGCGCTGTGCTTTACTTTGCCTTTAATGAGTCGCTAAAGCTTTATGAGATCTACCACAAACAGCTAGTTTACGCAGCGCTCGCATTTTACGTGCTCACATATTTTACAAATCCAATGTTCATCGCCATCCTTGCTGTGATGATAGTAGCTTCGATATTAGCACACATAAAAAGTGAAAATTTAAAACCAGTTGCGCCATTTTTATACCCAACCACGCCGATATTTATGATGTGGACGCTTTACTCTGAGTATGGCATAGGCTATCTTGCATGGCTTATACTAAGCGTCGTTGCAAGCGATAGCGGCGCATTTTTTGTCGGTAAAGCCTTTGGCAAACACCCATTTAGCCCAAGCTCACCAAACAAAACCATAGAAGGCGCAGCAGGCGGGGTCTTGCTAGGCACGGTAGTTGGCTGCATAGTTGGAAATTTCGTAACAGAAGGCTTTTTCCAAATTTTATTTTCAAGCTTCTTAGTCTGCGTATTTGCGGTCTGGGGAGATCTCTTTGAGAGCTACCTAAAAAGACTTTGCGGCGTCAAAGACAGCGGCACACTTTTCCCAGGACACGGCGGTATGCTTGATAGGATAGATGGCTATTTATTTGGCGTTGTTGCGCTACTTTGGTCGCTATCGTGGTAATACTTGGCTCCACTGGCTCGATCGGTAAAAATGCTCTAGCGCTATGTGAGAAATTTGACATTAGCGTCGAGGCACTAAGCTGCGCTAAAAACGTAGCTTTGCTAAATGAGCAAATTTTAAAATTTAAGCCAAAATTTGTCTGCGTGGGCGACGAAAAGCTAGCTAAAAATGTAAAAAACATTGAGGACAAAAACATCTTTGTTGGTGAGGCTGGACTGCTAGAAATGCTTGAAATTTCAAGCTCAAAAAAGGTGATAAACGCCCTTGTTGGCTTTGCTGGGCTTGCTCCTAGTCTAAAGACGCAAGCGCTTGGTAAAAGGCTCGCCCTTGCAAATAAAGAGAGCCTTGTAGTTGGTGGCAAGTTTTTAAAAACAAGAGAAATTTTGCCAATAGACAGCGAGCATTTTGGGCTTAAATTTCTACTAGAAAACAAAACTCCAGCCAAAAAGCTCATCATCACAGCAAGCGGTGGCGCATTTTATAAAAAGCCGATTAAATTTCTAAAAGATGCCACGCCAAGCGACGCTCTAAAACATCCAAACTGGGATATGGGCGCAAAGATCACCATTGATAGCGCGACGATGACAAACAAGCTTTTTGAGGTGATGGAGGCCTACTGGCTTTACGGCATAAAAGATATCGAGGCCGTGATAGAGCCGACCTCAGCCATCCACGCCGTAGTCGAGTTTATCGACGGCTCAAGCACGATGCATCTCTCGCGAGCAGATATGAAGCTAGCTATCGCGCATGCTATCTTTGAAAAAGTTGAGCAAAATATCGTCTCACACGCAAATTTACTTGATCTAAAAAATATCAAATTTCAGAGGATCAGTCTTAAAAAATATCCAGTCTTTTCTCTAAAAGACGAAGTCTTAGCTAGTCCTGATCTAGGTGTCGTCATAAACGCTGCAAACGAGGTTGGAGTATTTAGCTTTTTAGAGAAAAAGTGCTCATTTTTAGATATATCAAGGCTCATTTTAGGTTCAGCTAAAAAATTTAAGAGTCTTAAAATTTCAAGCGTAGATGAAATTTATGAAGTTGATAAAGAGGTTAGAGAATACGCAAAAAGGATGCTAAATGCAAAGGTATGAGGGGTATAAATTTGATCTTAGGCAAAGTCTCATCGGTGTGCAGTTTTTATTTGTCGCCTTTGGCGCGCTCGTGCTTGTGCCCATACTTACGGGGCTTGATGCAAACGTCGCGCTCTTTACAGCAGGTCTTGGCACGCTGCTTTTTCAGCTAATAACTAGAAAAAATGTCCCGCCGATCTTTCTAGCAAGCTCGTTTGCCTTCATCGCTCCGCTTCAGTATGGCATCGAAAAATGGGGCATACCAGTGACGATGGGCGGCGTTATATTTGCTGGATTTTTCTATGTCGTGCTAAGTCTTGTAGTTCGCTTTGGCGGAGAGAAAATTTTGCATAAAATTTTGCCTCCAGTGGTTGTCGGCCCTGTCATCATGACCATAGGCCTCATACTAGCTCCAAATGCCGTTAAGATGGCAACTTCAGCTACCGAAACCTACACTCAAAATGTAGCTATGATGGTAGCAGCCACCTCGCTTATAGCTACTATCGTTGTCATGATGCTAGGACGCGGGATGTTTAGGCTCATACCGATCTTGCTTGGCATCATCGCTGGCTACATCGTGGCTTACTGCTTTGGTATGGTTGATTTTAGCGCCATCGCAAACGCCCCTTGGTTTAGAGTGCCAAGCTTTAGCGCACCAAAATTTGAACTCGAAGCGATCATCTATATGATACCTATCGCCATCGCCCCAGCGATCGAGCACATCGGCGATATGCTCGCTATCTCAAATGTCACAAAAGAGGATTTTTTGAAAAATCCAGGACTTAAAAATACACTTTTAGGCGACGGTCTAGCCACCTCGCTAGCTGCTGCCTTTGGTGGTCCGCCAAACACCACCTACTCAGAGGTCACAGGTGCAGTTAGCCTTACAAAGGCCTATAATCCAGCGATCATGACCTTTGCAGCGATCACTGCTATCGTGCTAGCCTTTGTTGGCAAGCTTGGTGCGGTGCTCTCGACCATCCCAGCACCAGTAATCGGCGGCATCATGCTGCTACTTTTTGGCATCATCGCAAGCGTTGGCATGGAGACACTTATAAAAAATAAAGTCGATCTTGCCGACCCTAGAAATATGATAATAGTGGCTCTCATCTTCATCTTCGCCATCGGCGGCATGGTGCTTGACCTTGGAGCGGTTAAATTTTCAGGTATAGGACTTGGCGCGGTTACTGGTATAGTTTTAAATTTGCTTTTACCAAAGACAAAGCATTACGAAGGATACTAATGCGTAAATTTAGACTTTTTCTGGCAGCTCTAGCGGCTGCAAGCCTTGCAAATGCAAGTGCACTGGACTATGCACTTATCAAAAAAGGTGAGCCAAGTAGCAATACTATGCTCTTAATCGGTGGCATCCAAGGCGACGAGCCAGGCGGCTTTTTGGCGGCTTCTATCGTGGCGACTGATTATAACATCACAAAAGGCTCGCTTTGGGTCGTGCCAAATTTAAATTTCCCAAGCATCATCGAGCGAAGTCGCGGCACAAAAGGCGATATGAATAGAAAATTTGCCCACGTCGAAAAGGACGATCCAGACTACAACTCAGTGATGAAGATAAAAGACGTCATCACCGACAAAAACGTCACTCTCATCTTAAATTTACACGATGGTAGCGGATATTATAGAGATACTTTTATAAGCAAGGATAAAAATCCAGACAAATGGGGCAACACCTGCATCATCGACCAAAGCACGCTACCAGGCTCAAAGTACCCAGAGCTTGAAAGCATCGCCTCAAGCGTAAAAGACGTGCTAAATAAGCACCTCATAGACCCAAAACATCAGTATCACGTCAAAAATACGCACACCGCGATGGGCGATAAAGAGATGCTAAAAAGCCTCACCTACTACGCTATCACGCAAAACAAGTCTGCCTTTGCAAACGAAGCTAGTAAAAATTTAAACGCCGAGCAAAGGACATATTATCACCTAGTAGCGATCGAAGAGTATATGAAAAAGGCTGGTATTAGCTTTACTAGGCCCTTTGAACTTGATGTCAAAAGTGTGAAAAAAGCGATCGAAAAAGAGATCAGACTTGAGCTATTTGACAGCTATGCTCTTAGCCTTAAGAATTTAAAACCAGTGATAAGCTTCGTGCCATTTAAAAAGGGCGAGCTAAGCTACCACTCGCCAAATCCGCTAATCGCCGTCATAAAAGATAAAGATACTTACAAAGTGCAGTATGGCAACCGCTCTGTTACAAAGCTAAAGCCGCAATACTTCGAGTTTGCAAAGCCACTTGATAAAATTTCTCTTTTGAGCGATGGCAACGAGCAGGTGTTAAAAAGCGGCGATAAATTTAGCGTGAAAAAGAGCTTTAAGATAAAATCACTCAAAAACGTGCGCGTAAATGTTATAGGATACGGCACAAAAAGCGTTGATGAGAGCGAGCAAGAGATCGATAAAAATAGCTTAAACAAAAGCTATAGTATAGATAAAGATGGCAAAATTTACAGGGTCGAGTTTTACAAAAGCGAAAATGGCAAAGAGAAATTTGCTGGCATGATACTAGCGGAGTTTAGATGATACTTGGCATAGAAAGCAGCTGCGATGACAGCTCTGTCGCGCTAATAGATGAAGGCACGCTAGAGCAAATTTATTATAAAAAGATCTCACAAGAAGAGGAGCACGCTATCTTTGGTGGCGTGGTCCCAGAGCTTGCAGCGAGGCTTCACACAAAGGCTCTGCCAGCGCTTTTAAATGATATCTTGCCAAATTTAAAAGATATAAACGCCATCGCTGTGACAAACGAGCCAGGGCTAAGCGTGAGCCTGATAGGTGGTGTGAGCATGGCAAAAGCGCTAAGCATCACCCTAAATATCCCGCTAATCGCCGTAAATCACCTAGTTGGCCACATCTACTCGCTATTTTTAGACCGTGAGGCCACCTTCCCACTTGGCGTTTTGCTAGTTAGCGGCGGACATACGATGATACTAGAGATCGATGAAAATGGCGAGATTTTAGAGCTTGCAAGCACAAGCGATGATAGTTTTGGCGAGAGCTTTGACAAGGTGGCAAAGATGCTTGATCTTGGCTATCCAGGGGGTGCTGTGGTGCAGCAAAACGCACTTTTATGCGAGGATAAAGAGAGGTTTAAATTTACCGTCCCGCTTCTTCACGACAAACGCCTTGAGTACAGCTTTTCAGGGCTTAAAAACCAAGTCAGAGTTGAAATTTCAAAGCTTGAAACTATCACGCAAAAAGATATCGCCGACATCTGCTACGCCTTTGAAAATACAGCCTGCGAGCACATTTTAAATAAGCTAGAAAAGGTTTTTAAATTAAGAAATTTCAAGCGTTTTGGCGTGGTTGGCGGAGCGAGTGCAAATTTAAATTTACGCAAAAGGCTTGAAACTCTTTGCCAAAAAAATGAGTGCGAGCTTTTGCTAGCTCCACTTGCGTTTTGCTCTGATAATGCGCTGATGATAGCAAGAGCTGGACGTGAAAAATACTTAAAAAAAGAGTTTATCTCACATGATAAGCTAACCATAAATCCAAGGGTTAGCTTTAAGAAGTTTGAGCTAGATATCTAAATTTCTTCAAATTTTTTTAAAAATCCTCTATTTTTAAAATTTTAAAATAATGCAAATTTGCACTATTTCAAGCTTAAAATTTAAATAATTATTTTAATAAATTATATTTATGTAATTTATTCTAATAAAATTATAATAATTTAAACTTTAGTTTGGTACTATTTTGTCAGATTTACAAAAAGGTAAAATGATGAAAAAGGCTCTATTTCTAGGATTTAGCGCACTTTTATTATTAGTGGGCTGCAAGGAAAGCAATATAGGCATTGTTAAAAACTACATTTTAAAAGGTAACAAATCAATAACGATAGGTTCGGCGATAGATAGCTTTAAAGGTTGCTCAAGTACTCAATGGCAAGACATTAGTAGCGATGGAAAGAAAGTGGTTAAAGTAAGCTGCGTAGTGGGGAAAAATGTACTTGAAGATGAGTTTAAAAGAAAAAATAACGGCTACATAAAAGCTCTAAATAATGCCAAGTCTGCTCAGCAAAAAAAAGTTGATAACAGCTTGGAGCTCGCACTTGATAGCGCAAATAGCATATTAAAGAACGGTAAAAGCATAGACAAAGAGACTATTTTATCTATCGCGAACAAGCACTGTAAATTTGATCCGATGAAAGAAAGCGCTAGCTATATAGCCTCTGTTAGCTGTGATCTTGAGTTTAAAAATGAGCTTGCTCAAATTTTAGATATCAAGCAAAAATGGGTCTTTGACAACGTCGTAGCCCAAAGCAAATACGCCGCCTACTACTCGCAAAAAGAGCCAGAAGTGATCTATTTTGGTGAAAATACTAAAAAGATAAATGAGAGAGTTATTGAGCTCACCTTCACGATAAATAGCGATAAAAGTGTTAATATCTCAAAGGTTACAAAGATAGATGACGGCGACACAAAAGATATAAACCGTGGTTTGGTGGCAATGTTTTATGCAAGATAAATTTTGCTACTAAAATAAATATATTTAAGTTTAAAAGTATTACATTTTAAAAGCATGCTCTTGCTCATTTAGATAAGTGTAAATTAGCTATTTTAGAAATTAAAGTTGTATTTTACTTGTAACCAAAACTCGGTGCTTTTTTGATACTATTTTTGTAGCTGTGCGAAGTTCTCTTATATCCTTTTGCTTGAGCGCCATCCTCATTTTTTGATAGCTTCATAAGTAAAAATTTAATAAAATCCCAAAATATTAACAAAAAGAGTCTTTATGGATGAGTTTTTAAAACAGGCTTGGCGTGCAAATAAAATTTATACAAATGCTGCTGCTAGCGTGCCATTTTACCCAGATCTGCTAGCTCTTCTTTTAGTATGCGACGAGAAAAATTTAGATCAGTTTATGGCGCTTGATGAGTTTAGAGCGGTGCTAAAAAAGCTTAAAATCGAGCTTGATATATTTAGCATACAAAGTGCGCAGCTTGCGACTCTTAAAGCGCTAAATGAGGCTAAAATTTCAAGTGATGAGATAGTAAAATACCTAGAAATATTGCGTGATGAAAAGATCATAGATGATGAGAAATTTGGCTTTTTAGAAAAGATCATAAGCAAAAACAAGGGCGCTAATGAGGCTAAAATTTCTCATATAAAGCCAAAAGATCACTTCCATAAAAACCTAGACTTTTTAAATGAGATAAACAAAAAAGCAAGCTTGCTTGATAGCGAGAAAACATTTTTAGAGGCGCTTGTGGCAGCCAAAAAAAGATCAAACGAAACGCTTTTTAACATAGCTGCAAGTGGCGTCATAAACTCTGGCAAATCAACCCTTTTAAACGCACTTTTAAACAAATCCGTCCTTGGCGCTTCAAACGTGCCAGAGACGATAAATTTAACCATTTTAAAATACTCCAAAGATAGCTTTGCAAGGGTAAATTTTTACAGCATTGATGAGCTTTTAGCACTTGGCGTACCAAGCGAAAATTTACCAAGCAAAAGTGTAGATATCGGCATAGATGAGATAAAAAACTACACCTCTTCAAGCTCAAAAACAGCAAATCTCGTAAAAAGCGTCGAGCTTTATGATGATTTGGAGCTTTTAAAGGACAATGTCTGCATCATAGACACGCCAGGCATCGATGATGCGGTGGTTTTAAGGGAGCAGATCACTACAAATTTTATGAGAGAGTGCGACCTTTTAGCCCACCTCATGAACGCCTCACAAAGTGCCACGCAAAAGGACGCGCTCTTTTTGAAAAAATGCCTTGAAAACTCGCACATCGTAAGGCTTGCTGTGGTGCTAACTCACGCTGATGAGCTAAGTGCTAAAGAGCTAAACGAGACGCTAAACTATACTAAAAAAGCGATCGGTGAGCAGATAAATGGCGTGGAGATTGATTATTTTGCGCTTAGTGCAAAAAGCTACTTAGAAGGTGCTGCAAATAGCGGTGTAGATGAGTTTAAGGACTATCTTTACGAGGTGCTTTTTGGCAAAAATTCTAAAAAATCAGCCCTTATCTTAAGCTCGTATCAAAAGGAGCTAAAAAATATCCTAAATAGCAAGCTTGAAGCTACTAAGGCTGAAATTTTGTCGCTCAAAGCTTATGAAGTGGAGCTTAAAAAGCTTCAAAATGAGCAGGCAAACGTCAAAAACGCACTTAGTGAAAATTTCTCTAAACTTGAAAGTCTAACTCAAAACGAGCTTGCAAAGCTTGAAAGTAGCAATACCAAAAACATCTATAAAATGGGGCTTGAGACGCTTTTGCAAAACCTAAACGATAAGGTAAAAAGCGAGATAGCCTACTGCAAAAGCAAAAAGCAAAGCTTAAATTTTGAGCGCCTAGAGCAAATCGCAAAAACGACACTTCGTGACGGTGTGATGGCACTTATGAGAGAGGCTAGAAACGAAACTTTGGTGCAAACAAGATCGTGCGAGCAAAACATTGCTTTAAATTTTGATGATTATGTGATGAGTAAAGATGAGGTTTTTAACATCAATGACTTTTTAGAGCAAATGGGCGTAAAGCTTGAATTTAAGGAGCTTTTAGCTGCATTTAGAGCGAAAATTTCAAGTGACGCAAGTGAAGCACTTTTAGGCTTAAAAGAGGGTTTGCTAAAAGATAAAAATATCTCTCAATTTTGTGAAATTTTAACTGATCATGAAAAAAATCGCCTTTTAAACCTCATAAAAACCTACGAAAGCGCTCAAAAAGCCACGCTTGATAAGAGGCTAAAAGAGCTAGATCGTGAGCTAGAAAAGCTTAGCTCGCAAAATCAAAACTCACTTTTAAAACTAAAAGAGCAAAACGCCTTGCAAGATGAAATTTGCTCGCTTTTGGGGGAGCTAGAAAATGTTTAATGAGTTTATAAATGCCTATAAGGCGAGATATTTTAAGGTTTTTACAAGCGACTTTAAGGGCGAGCTAGCAAGGCTGGTAAATGAGCTAAATGATCCAAGCCTGCACGCAAGCGATGAGATAAAAGAGAGCCTAAATTTACTAATCGATACGCTAAACGAGCCGCCTCTCATCGCCATCATCGGGCAGTTTTCAAGTGGTAAATCAACATTTTTAAACGCTTTGCTTGAACAAAACATCTTGCCATCAGGTCTAACGCCTGTCACGGCAAAGGCTGTGCGGCTAAAATTTGCAAAGATGCCGCTTCTTAGCGTGAAATTTACAAACGGCAGCGAGAGTTTGCTAGCTAGCAGCGAGCTTGCCCAGCTAAACGCCATGAGTGAGCAGATAAAAAGCATGACACTTTATGCGCCAAGTGAAATTTTAAAAGAGGTAAATTTCATCGACACGCCAGGGCTAAACTCTCTAAGAGATGCCGACACAAAAGAGACCAAAAACACGCTAAAAAAGGTCTGCGGCGCGATCTGGCTAAGCCTTGCAAATAACGCAGCAAAGGCTAGTGAGCTTGAAAGCGTAGAAGAAATTTTAAAGACAAACGACCTAAAGGCGCTTTGCTTTATCAACCAAAAGGACAAGCTTGGCAAGGATGAGCTTGAAAGTCTGCTAAAGCACGCTAGGCAAACTTATGGCGAGCTTTTTGAAGATATCATCGCCATCTCGTCAAAGCAGGCGCTCAATGGCACAACAAATAAAAACAAGAGCGAGCTAGAAAGCTCAAATTTTGCTAAAGCACTAAGTGCGGTAAAAGAGGCGTTTTTAAACGCGAACTTTAAAGAAAATTTCATAAAAGCAAGGGCGAAAAAGATAGTAAATTTTTTAATAGCTGAGCAAGAAAATCGCCTCAAAGTTTATAACGCAGCTGGTGAAATTTTAGATAAATTTAATGCCACGCTTGAAGAAAAATTAGAAGCGATAAAAGAGGAGTTTAAGCCTAAAATCGCCCTGCGATACAGCGATATGAGCGAGGCTATCAAGCTTGCAAGCGATGAAGTTTTTAAGCTGCTTAAACCATTTTCTAGGACAAAATTTAACCCATCAAAGACGCTTTTAAACAAAGAAATTTATAAGCGCGAAAATTTTGAGATGATAAGCCTTGACACGGACGAAGTCTTTTCAAAGCTCATCTACGAAGACGCCATTTTTTCTAAATTTTTTAAACGCTACAAAAGAGATCTAAAAGAGCTTGAAAACGAGATCATATCGGCTTTTGATGAGCTTTATAAAAGCTTAGAAGATGAGCTTTTTATTTACAAATCTCGCTATGAGAGTTTTAATCCATTTGATGAGTTTGCCTCAAACTACGAGACAAAATCGATAAACACCTACGCTGGCAGGACCTATGAGAATTTCTTAAGAGAGTATGAAAATGCCAAATTTAAGGCGACGCAAAAGATATCGCTCTTTTTTGAAAAGCTTGACGTAAAGGTCGCATCAAACTACGAAAATGCACTTAAGCTTGCGGTTTATTTTCTAAAGCAAAAGATCGAAAACTCGCTAAATTCGCACCTGCAAATGGGCACACCACTTTACATCCCGAGCGCAAAAGAGGTTTTTGATCGCATGCTAAATGCCTTTAGCCTCTATGAATTTGACGATCTTATGTGCTCAAACAACTCTTTTTTAAATAAAACTTTGCTTGATATAAAGAGCAATTTTGATGAAATTTACGCCTCAAAGACCGCAATGCTTGAACGCCTAAAAGCAAAACCAAAAGAGCAAATTTTAAAGCTAGAAAAACTACAAGAGAGTTCGGTGGTATTAAAGTGAAATTTGACTTTAAACTGCGCGTGCGAGCGTCTAGCAAATTTTAATTTCGCTAGCATTTTTAAAAATTATTTTCGTCAAAAAAGTCGGTGTCAATCTTGCAAATTTCATATATCTGGCTTGTTTGAACGCCTACTTTATACTTTATCATTAGCTCAGCTAGCCTGTCGCCATCTATCAAGACAACGCTAAAATTTTGACTATTTTTGGAAAATTCTTCGGCATTTTTTTGTAAATTTAGCTGTTGTGATAAAGATTTTTTGGTATTTTTGTTTGAGATGGCGCCGATGAACTGCTGGATCTCTTGCCTGCCTATGTTACTACCATCTTTATATCTCTTTGCTTGGATGTAAATTTTAGAAAGTCCTAGCTCATCTTCGTCTATTATGCCATCTATCCCGCCATCTGGTCCTTTGTTTGTAAGGCTTCCAGTTCCATAGTCCATCCTTTCTAAAAGCTCTGTTACTAGATGCTCAAAAAATCTTGGCTCTTTTTCCAAAATGCTAGACAAAATTTCACTTTTTAGCTCTTCTTTTATCCTTTCATATGCATCTTTTAGGCTGTCGTCTGGTGTATTTTCTACTGCTTCTTTCTTTTCTTGTTTGATCTCTTGCTTATAAATTTCATCATACCAAGATATAAATTTCTCTTTTGTGTCCTTGCTACTTATCAGCTCTTTACCAAAATTTGTTATAGAAAACAGACTTTTGCCAACTTTTTCAAGAGGCTTCATCTTTGGTTTTGCCTTTACCTGTGCAGTGGTTGCCAAATACGTTAGAGCCCAGTCGGCACGGTTTATATAAGTAGGTGTCCCTCTTTTTATCCTTTGCAAAAGATATTTATCGTTTAGCTTAAACTGATTTATTATAAATTTGTAAATTTTACTTCTGTTTGTATTGTTATTTTGTGCTACAAATTCTAAAATGGGTAGCATCATCTCTTTATAGCTTGGTATTATTTTATATCCTAAAAATGAATTTGTTTGATGTCAAATTATATAAATTTTTACCAAAAAATTTCTTGTTTTTTACATTTTTATGGATATAATCACCGCATGAAATATGTAAGCCTAACAGAGTTTTTCTCTGATAATATCAGTTTGTTTGTGAAAGTGATCGCCTCGTTATTCGCGATATTTTTTTACTTTAGCACTGGATTTGATCTTTTATTTTTTATTACTTTGCCACTTGGCTATATAATGGGCATAGTCTTATCGTTTCCACTTTTAATATTTATCTTTTTCTTATTGGCAGCGCTAGATATTTGTATCTGTATCTTGGTCTCTGTTTGTAGAGTTTTTAAATAAATTTGGGGCTTTTTACAGCCCCTTTGCTACTTTATAGCAGCCATTTTTCTACGCATATAAGCTATGCGGCTTTGAAGCGGTAAGTGTTTTGGGCAGTTGTCTTCGCAACCAAGCAAAGTCATACAACCAAATACGCCATCATCATCGCCGATTAGCTCGTAAAAGTCCTCGTCAGTTCTCTTATCAAGTGCGTCTATCTTAAATCTAGCAACCCTGTTTAGACCAACAGCGCCGATGAAATCAGGTCTCATGATAGCTGTTCCACAAGATGCAACACAAATTCCGCACTCTATACAGCGATCAAGCTCGAAAACTTCTTGAGCGACTTCTGGCTCAACTTTCTCTTCAAGCTTAGAGATATCAGTCTCATGATCTGTGTGTATCCAGCTCTCGACGCGCTTACTCATAGCGTTCATCCAGTTACCAGTATCTACGCTTAGATCTTTTAGTAGTTTAAAGACTGGCAAAGGCATAAGCTCGATGACACCGCTTTCAAAGTCTTTTGTTAAGGTTCTGCAAGCTAGGCTTGGTTTGCCATTTACTAGCATGCCACAACTACCGCAAATTCCCGCACGACAAACAAAGTCAAAGCTGAGATCTGGATCAAATTTCTCACGAATTTGATTTAACGCGATAAATAGCGTCATACCATCAGTCTCTTCAAGCTCATAAGTCGCAAAATGAGGCTTTGAAACTTTGCTTAAAGGATTGTATTTAAAAGCTTTTATGGTTATTTTTCTACTCATTTCCTATACCTGCTCTTTCATTTGGTGCTTTATATTTTGGTTGAAGGTCATAGTGCATCAAAGCCTCTTGAATTTCTTGTCTGCTCTTGCCTTCTGCTTGCATTTTTTCGCGAATTTCATCGACCTCTTTTTGGCGGATAGCGCTGTTTGGATGCTCGATGATATTTCCTTTTGCACCATAACCTCTAAATGCTGGCGGCATCTCCATCTTCATGATATCAAGTGGCTCATAAGTGATAGTTGGCATAGTATCGCCTTCTTTCCAGCTTGTAAGCGTTCTGTTTAGCCAGTTAAGGTCATCTCTCTTTGGATAGTCTTCACGGCAGTGAGCACCACGGCTCTCTGTTCTATCAAGCGCACCTTTTGCGATGCAAAGCGCTAGTTTTAGCATCTTTGGCACGCGGTAAGCCTCTTCAAGCTCTGGGTTGCCAAATAGTGCTTTGTTGCTTACTTTTACATCAAGTGACTCTTTATAAAGTGTTTCAAGCTCTTTAACAGCAAGCTCTAGACCTTTGCCTGTTCTAAATATCGCAACGTGCTCCCACATTACCTCTTTCATCTTGTTTTTGATATCAAAGACGTTAAATTTACCCTCTTTATTGACAAGACTTAGTAGATAATCTTCTTGTTTTTTAACAAATTTCTCGATATCAGCTGTGTTTATCTCGATCTCGTGGCTAGCGCAGTAATCTGCAAAATAATCACCAACGATCATACCAGCGACAACTGTCTCAGAAACTGAGTTACCACCAAGGCGGTTAAAGCCGTGCATATCCCAGCAAGCAGCCTCGCCAGCGCTAAATAGACCTGCTAGTGTTGGGCTCTCGCCAGTTGGTTTTGTCTTGATGCCGCCCATTGAGTAGTGCTGCATAGGCAGGATCGGCGCCCAGCCTTTGCCACGCTGATGCCCTGTCTCGTCGGTATATACTTCAGTGTCAGCAGGATCGATGCCGTTAAAAATTTCGCAAATTTCTTGAACGTCACGTAAATTTTTCTCGATGTGCTCGCGTCCAAGGATAGAGATATCAAGCCAAACGTGATAGCCATAAGGGCTAGGCACACCTTTGCCTGCGCGGATGTGCTCCATAATACGGCGGCTAACGACGTCACGGCTAGCTAGCTCTTTTTTTTCTGGTTCATAATCAGGCATAAAGCGGTATCCATCAACATCACGTAAAATTCCACCATCACCGCGGCAACCTTCTGTTAAAAGAATGCCAGATGGGACGATCGGAGTTGGGTGAAACTGAACAGCTTCCATATTGCCAAGCTGAGCTACGCCAGTCTCAAGTGCGATCGCAGCGCCGATACCTTCGCAAACAACAGCGTTTGTAGTGTGTTTATAAACTCTGCCGTATCCGCCAGTTGCTATAAGTGTGCCTTTTGAAACATAAGCTGTGATCTCGCCATTTACTAGGTCACGAACGATCGCGCCGTAACAGCGGTTATTTTGGTGTATCAAAGCGATCGCCTCTTTGCGGTCGTGAATTTCTACATTGTGCTTAAGTGCTTCGTTTGCAACAGCAAAAAGCATGGTGTGACCAGTTGCGTCAGCTGTGTAGCATGTTCTCCATTTTTTTGTACCACCAAAGTCACGTGAGTGGATAAGGCCATGAACCTCTTCTTTTTCAACGATAGTTGTCTTTTGAGCGTTTATGATAGCGCTTCTTTCGCCTTTTGTAATCCTAGTCCAAGGCACACCCCAAGCTGCAAGCTCACGAATCGCTTTTGGAGCAGTTTGACAAAACATACGTGCAACTTGTTGATCACAACCCCAGTCGCTACCTTTTACTGTGTCAGCAAAGTGTACATCTTCGTTATCGCCTTCACTCATTTTAGAGTTACCAAGGCTTGCTTGCATGCCGCCTTGTGCAGCAGCAGAGTGAGAGCGTTTTACAGGGATGAGGCTCAAAACTACGGTGCTTAAGCCCTTTTCTCCAGCAGCCACAGCAGCTCTAAGACCAGCTAGACCGCCACCAATTACCAATGCGTCATAATATTTTACATTCATCTTCTAGCTCCTTTTTAATGGCTGATCCACACGAAATCGGCGATCAAAGCGATCACAGCAAGTATGCCATAAATGACAAATACAACTGTCTTTGCCTTGTTTCTTTTGGCAAACATTTCGTGTTTATTTACGCCATCAATGCTTACCCATTTGACATATAAGCGGTACATGCCAACGCTAGCGTGAACGACCATGAAAACAAGTAGTGCGAAGTAGAAAATTTCTAGTTTGTGAAAAGCAGCAGCTGATTTGTCAGCAGTGATGTGTCCACCAAAAATAATATCTATAAGGTGGGCGCTTGCTGCAAAAAATAGAGCAAAGCCTGTTAAAAACTGGAACCACCAAAGTGTGGTATCAAGGTGCTTCATGCGGTCTTTGTGGCCTCTAAACATTAAGTATTGTCTATAATTTGCAGGAAATTTTCTCATTGCCAAGAAGGCGTGAGTTACAAAAACTACAAAGATAACAGCAGCTATAACATTTGTGATCCACCAAGTAGCCTCGCCAAATAAAAATTTAGCCTCTGCAAATCCTACGACAGCGTTAAATGCGTCTTTGCCAAGTAGTATAGTAGAAGTAAAAACCATATGGCACAATATGAAACAGGCTAGAATAAATCCTGTAATACTTTGCCATCTATCCCAAGCGGCTGGAGTGCGGCTTTTTTTGCCGTCCGACCGTTTCCCCAAAAAACCTTCTATAAGCCCGGTCATGAGCCCTCCTAAGAAATTTGAAATAAGTTATCATTTCTTAATACTAATTTAAACATTAGCATTAATTGATAAAGCTAATGTTATCAGAATTTTACTTTAATAAATTTTAAATACCAACATTAAATTTTCGTAAATCTCTTATAGAGTTTAATATAGACAAAAATTCCGAACCCACACATAATAAGTGATAAAATTTGCCCTATTGATAGACCAAAAATAATAAATCCAAGTCCAGAATCAGGCTCTCTGTAAAATTCACAAATAAATCTTGCAAATGTGTATAAAATGGCGTAAAGTGCTATGAGCTCGCCATTAAATTTCTTATATTTTCTATATAAAAATAAAATGACAAAAATAACTAAACCTTCTAAGAATGCTTCATAAAGCTGGCTTGGATGTCTTGGCTGACCAAAGACATTTATCGCCCAAGGCACGTCTGTAACCCTGCCAAAAAGCTCTTGATTTAAGAAATTTCCTATCCTGCCAAAGGTGTAGCCAAAAGGTATGCAAATGGCGCAAAGATCAAGTAGCTGCCAAGCGTTTTGCTTATATCTTTTACAAAATAAAATTGTCGCTAGCAAAAAGCCAACCACAGCGCCGTGGTAACTCATACCGCGAATTCCTATAAACTCGCCGTTGTGGATTGGATTAAAAATTTGCCAAGGCTGCGTTAGATAGTAGCTTGCTTCGCCAGAATAAACTAAAACCCAGCCAAGTCTAGCGCCTAAAATAACGCCTATTTCTACCCAAAAAAAGTAGTTGTCTAAAAGTTGGCTTGAGATAGCGATATCATCTTTTTTAACGAGATACTTCGCCATGGCGAGCGCCAAAACAAGGGCCAAAATATACATAAGCCCATACCAGTGCACGCTAAAGCCAAAAACACTAAAAGCGACTGGGTTAAAGTGGTTATAAATGTCGTTCCAAATTTCCATTTTTTACTTTCTTTTTAAATTTATGCGATTTTACAATTAATAAATAAACAGCGCTTTGCTGCCAAGTGGCAAGGCTAGAAATTTAAACTCGCTTGCTTCAAATTCTTTACAAAATTTAAATAGCTCAGCAAACTCGGCTTCGTTTAAATTTACGCTCCAGATCGCTCCAAGGTCATTAAATTCTCTTTCAAACTCGCTTAAATTTTTAGTGGAAAAATAGTGCTCAAAGCGGCTCATCAACGAAAATGGCGTAAAAAATTTAACCTCATCTTTTATCTCAAATTTCATCACGCCACCATCTTTTATCGCCTCGTTTATCGCTTCATTTACAGCCCCTGAGTAGGCTCTAACAAGCCCTCCAGTGCCAAGCTTTATCCCGCCAAAGTAGCGAACTATCAAGACCCCAACGTTTATAAGCCCTGCCCCTCTTAGCGCATTTAGGCTTGGCTGGCCGCTAGTGCCCTTTGGCTCGCCATCATCGCTTTGATTTTCAACGATTTGTCCGTATTTGTTTAGCTCCCTTGTCGCCCAAACTACGTGAACAGCCTTAAAATGCTCCTCTTTTAGGTGTTCGTGCAAGCTTTTAAACAAGCTTATCGGGCACAAAAATGCTAAGAAATTTGACTTTTTTATATCAAGCTGGGCTTTAAAAATCCTATCAATCGTCTGCAAATTTGCTCTTTTTTTAAAATTTCAAAAATCTTATCAATTTGCTAATTAAAGCCTTGTAAATTCAGACAAATTTATATTATTAAGGAAAAGATAGTAGAATTTTGCAATTTTTCATGAAGGACTAAAATGATACAAACTTGCCTATTTCCAGCGGCTGGATATGGAACGAGGTTTTTACCAGCTACAAAATCGCTCCCAAAAGAGATGTTGCCGATCCTTACAAAACCGCTCATTCACTACGGCGTTGATGAGGCGCTTGAGGCTGGCATGGATAATATGGCCTTTGTCACAGGACGCGGAAAAAGGGCGCTTGAGGACTATTTTGACATCAGCTACGAGCTAGAAAAAGAGATCGCAGGCAGCTCAAAAGAGTCACTACTTAGCGAAGTTAGAAATTTAATGAGCTCATGTACATTTTCATTTACTAGGCAAAATGCTATGAAAGGGCTTGGACACGCCATTTATACGGGCAAAACTCTAGTTCGAGATGAGGCATTTGGGGTTATTTTGGCAGATGATCTATGTATAAATGAAAATGGCGAGGGCGTGCTTTCACAAATGGTTAAAATTTATGAAAAGTATCGCTGCAGCGTCGTTGCGGTGATGGAGGTGCCAAAAGAGCAGACCAAGTCTTATGGCGTCGTAAGCGGTAGGTTTATAGAAGATGATCTCATAATGGTTGATGATATGGTTGAAAAGCCTGATCCTGCCGAGGCTCCGACAAATTTAGCGATAATTGGCCGCTACATCCTAACGCCAGATATTTTTAACATCTTAGAGCGAACAAAACCAGGCAAAAACGGCGAAATCCAGATCACAGACGCGCTAAAAACGCAGGCAAAAGATGGCATGGTGCTAGCTTATAAATTTAAGGGCAAGAGATTTGACTGTGGCAGCATAGATGGCTTTGTCGAGGCTACAAATTTCTTTTACGAGCGCAGTAAATGATAGAAACTTCATTTAAATTTAACTTTGCAAGCAGCGAGGTCATCGACTCTTATGCCAAACGCATAAACGACGAATACGAAAGCGGCGAGATAGGCTACTACCACCTGCCAGCTCTTGGCCAAAATTTGCTTGGCGAGATCGAGGAGTACGAAAAAGGGCTAGCTCATATCAAAAATGTAGTACTTGTTGGCATTGGCGGTAGCAGTCTTGGCGTAAAGGCGCTAAAATCAATGCTTGAAGGCACAAAGGGGATAAAAAGAGAGCTTTTATTTTTAGATAACGTCGATCCTTGTAGCTACAAAAGCACGCTTAGTGGGCTAAAATTTGACGAGACACTTTTTATAATAAGCTCAAAATCAGGTAACACGATCGAGACGATAACTATTTTTAAATGCTTGCTTGATGACTTTAAGCCTAAAAATTTAGGTAAAAATTTCCTCATCATAACTGATCCAGGCACAAATTTAGAAAATTTCGCCAAAGAAAATGGGATTAAATTTTTCAATATCCCAAAAAATGTTGGTGGGAGATTTAGCGTGCTAAGTGCGATCGGCCTTGTGCCTCTTGGTATCTGCGGCTACGATATAAAGGCACTTTTAGATGGCGCGCTTGCTTGTAAGAAGCAATACATCGAGCAAAAAGATAGCTCAATAGTCGCTAAAGCCTACCACTACGCCACTAGCAGAAATGCCAGCATAAATGTCATTTTTAGCTACTGCGATAGATTTTTTGAATTTAACGACTGGTACGTGCAGCTTTGGGCGGAGAGCCTTGGTAAAAAAAGAGGCTATAAAAGGGTCGGTCTTACGCCAGTTGGACTTGTTGGCAGCCGCGATCAGCACAGCTTTTTGCAGCTTATCATGGATGGCGTAAAAGATAAGAGTGTGACATTTATAAAGATAAAAGATCACGCAAGCGACAAGACTATCCCAAATTTAAGCCTAAAAGGGCTTGAAGAGTGCGATTTTGTGGCGGGTCTAAGCCTAAATGAGCTTATAAATTTGCAGTGCGACGCGACGGCTATGGCGCTGGTGCAAGAGGGCATAAGTGTCGATACGATCACACTTGAGAGGCTTGATGAGTTTCACGCTGGCTGGCTCATTTTTTACTACGAGCTACTAACCTCGGCCACTGGTATCATGCTAGGCATCAACACCTACGATCAGCCAGGCGTTGAGATAGGAAAACGTATTTTAAAAACCATGCTTTTAAAGTAGAAATGAAGAAATTTCTACTTTTAGCTCTTTTTGCCACGCAAATTTTTGCCTTTTCGGCGAGTAAATTTGTAAATGACGCTAGGTCACAGATCGGCGTGACGCTAAGCTACGACCCAAGCTACGAAAAGCTTGCTTACCCAATGGGCGACGTGGATATCAAAAAGGGCGTTTGCACCGACGTTGTAGTAAGGGCTTTGCGGCATCAAGATATGGATCTGCAAAGGCTCATTTTTGAAGATATGAGTAAAAATTTTTCAGTTTATCCTAAAAAATGGGGCCTTAAAAAGGCTGATAAAAACATCGATCACAGGCGTGTTTTAAACATCGCTACCTTTCTAAAAAGAAAAGGTTTTGAGGTTAGAGATGATAAATTTCTGCCAGGGGATATCGTCACATGGATGCTGCCAAGAAATCTACCTCACATCGGCGTGATCTCAGATAAATTTGAAGGCCAAACGCCGCTTGTCATCCACAATATCGGCTCTGGCGTGCAGGAAGAAAACATACTTTATAGCTACAAAATCACGGGGCATTTTAGGCTAAAGTAGCAAATGGCTTTTTAATCAAATTTTAGGCAAAATCGCAAAAAATAAATTCAAGGAAAAATAATGTTAGAAGTTAGGGGACTTACTCAAAGATTTGCAAGCAGTTTGCTATTTGAGGATGTAAATTTAAAGCTAAATCGCCACAACAGATATGGACTAATCGGCGCAAATGGCGCTGGCAAATCGACATTTTTAAAAATTTTAAGCGGAGCTATCGAGCCAACTAGCGGCGAGATCATCATAGAAAATGGACTAAAGGTTGGTGTGCTTGGGCAAGATCAGTTTGCATTTGAAAATTTCACACTAAAAGATGCGGTGCTTTATGGCAATAAACGCCTATACGACGCTGTCAAAGAGAAAGAAAAGCTCTATATGAGTGAGGAATTTACAGATGAGATAAATGAGCGCTTAAGCGAGCTTGAGATGATAAGCGCTGAAGAGGACCCAAGCTACGAGTACGAGACTAGGATAGAAAAAATCCTAAGCTCGCTAGGGCTAAATGAATTTGATAAGTTAATGAGCGAGGTCGAAAACTCAGATAAAGTTAAGGTTTTGCTAGCTCAAGTGCTCTTTCCAAAGCCAGACATCTTGTTCTTAGACGAGCCAACAAACAACCTTGACATAGACGCGATCGCATGGCTAGAAAACGAGCTAAACCGCCACGAGGGCACGCTTGTCGTTATCAGCCACGATAGGCACTTTTTAAATAGAGTTTGCACAAACATTTTGGACGTGGATTTTAAGAAAATTCGCGAGTTTTCAGGCAACTACGACGACTGGTATATGGCTGCAAATTTGATCGCAAAGCAGCATGAGATGGAGCGTGATAAGAAGCTAAAAGAGAAAGAGGAGCTGGAGAAATTTATCGCGAGATTTTCAGCAAATGCGAGCAAGGCAAAGCAGGCGACCTCTCGTGCAAAGCAGCTTGAAAAATTAGATATCGCCGAGATCGCAGTATCAAGCAGACGTGATCCAAGCATACTATTTCGTGCAAACCGCGAGATAGGCAATGAGCTAATAGAGCTTAAAAATGTAAGTAAGAAATTTGATGATAAAGTGATATTTGAAAACTTTAACTTTAAGCTCGAAAAGGGCGACAAGCTAGCCATCATCGGCCACAACGGCGTTGGTAAAAGCACACTTTGTAAGATCATAATGGGCGAGATAAAGCCTGACGCGGGCGAGGTGCATATAGGTGCGACCATCGAGCTAGGATATTTTGCGCAAGATACGGTAAATAAGATAGATGGCGAGCTAAAGCTTTATGAGTACTTACAAGATGCCAAAAACAAGGACATCGACGAGATCAGAAAGTGCCTTGGCAGGATGCTCTTTAGCGGTGCTGAACAAGAAAAAGCAGTAGGCGCACTAAGCGGTGGCGAAAAACACCGAGTAAGACTAGCTCAGCTCATGCTTCATAGACCAAATTTACTTGTCATGGACGAGCCAAACAACCACCTTGATCTTGAGGCTATCATCGCACTTGGCGAGGCGTTTTACAACTTCAATGGCTCAGTCATCTGCGTGAGCCACGACAGGGAGCTGATAGACGCCTTTGCAAATAGAATTTTACACCTAAAAGGTAATGGCGAAGTCGTTGATTTTAAAGGCACATACGAAGAATACAGAGCAAATTTAGGACTTGAAGCTTAAATGCTCATTTTGCCTCTAGTTTTTCTAGGGGCAGTTTAAATTTTTCCATTAAATTTACCGTTCAAAGCTAGTTTGTAAATTTATGTATAGCTGCAAATTTTAAATTTTCATCATATAAATATGTCACGAAGTAATATTATAAAGAAAATTTAACTTAGAATTTTTATTTTACTATTTTGATAACTTTGAATTTATATTAATATTTTGTTAATTTTTCTCAAAAATGGCTTTTAAACTTAAAATGTAGGACAAATCTGAGCTAATTTACTCCTTTTTATATAATAAAAAAATAATATTATTAGTAATATAACAATTTAGACAAGTAAATTCCTAAAAATTAGCTTAAATATGAAATATAATTTTCTTTCAAAGAGCGCCATATCAAGTCAAAAGCTTAAAACTTAAAAAAAATAAGTAGTCATTAATATTTAAAACCTCAAATACCTATATAATTTCACTCGGTAACAAATTTTTACTAAGGAGAAGCTGTTATGGCAACCAGAAGAGAACATGATTTTATTGGCGAGTTGGAAATTTCTGACAATTTTTACTATGGCATCCAAACATTTAGGGCTACTGAGAATTTTCACATGAGTGGTAGAACATTAAAAGAGTATCCATACTTTGTAAAGGCATTTGCACAGATCAAAAAAGCTGCTGCCCTTGCAAATAAAGAGGTTGGTGTTTTAGATCCAAAGATAGCTGATGCATTAGCAAAAGCAGCCGATAGAGTTATAGGTGGTGAATTTTTAGATCAATTTGTCGTTGATATGGTTCAAGGTGGCGCAGGAACAAGCACAAATATGAACTCAAACGAGGTCATTACAAACATCGCACTTGAGAGCCTTGGTCACAAAAAAGGCGAGTATCAATACATCCATCCAAATGATCACACAAACCTTGGACAAAGCACAAATGATACTTATCCAAGCTCTATTAAAGTAGCAACTTATGCAAAACTTACTGACTTGCTTGCTGCTATGAATTTACTAAAAGATGAGCTTGAGAAAAAAGCAAAAGAATTTAAAGATATCATTAAAATGGGTAGAACAGAGCTTGAAGATGCTGTCCCTACAACGCTTGGCAACACTTTTAACGCATTTGCAAGCTATATCAAAAGTGACATCGAAAAGATCACAGCTGCTCGTGAGTCAATGACACATCTAAACATGGGCGCAACTGCGATAGGTACAGGCATCAACTGCCACCCAGAGTATAAGAATGTAGTTGTTAAAAAACTAAAAGAGATCACTGGGGTTGATTTTAAAAAGGCTGATGACTTCATCGCTGCTACACAAGACACTGCAGACTTCGTTCACGTAAGTGGTGCGCTTAAAACCGCAGCTGTTAGACTTTCAAAAATTGCAAATGACTTAAGACTAATGAACTCAGGTCCAAGATGTGGTCTTGGCGAGATAAATTTACCTCAAATGCAACCAGGCAGCTCAATCATGCCAGGTAAGGTAAATCCAGTTATCGCAGAAGTTGTAGGTGAAGCTTGCTATGAAGTAATCGGCAACGACGTAACTATCATGCTTTGCTCTGAAAGAGGCGAATTTGAGCTAAATGCGTTTGAGCCTGGCATCGCTTATGCGCTATTTAACTCTATATTTATCCTTGAAAATGCTATGAAAACACTAGCCCAAAAAGCTATCAAAAAACTTACAGCAAACCCTGAGGCTTGCCTAAAATCAGTTCTTGGCTCAGTTGGTATCGTAACAGCATTTAACCCATATATCGGTTACGAAAAATCAGCAAGTATCGCTAAAGAAGCCCTTCAAACAGGCAAAGCAGTTGGCGATATCTGCCTAGAGAGAGGCTATCTAAGCAAAGAAGAGATCGATAAGATTTTAGAGCCTAAAAATATGCTAAATCCGAGCATGGTTAAGTAAAATTTTAAGCAAAGTATTATCAAAAGCGTGCCAAAATTCTGACACGCTTAAGTGGTGATTTTAGTAATAAAATTTAATAAAGGAGTTTTCGATGGATATAATGCTGATTTTACAGATTATAGTCCTATTTGGCGGCATCTATCTTGGTGTCAAACTAGGTGGTATGGGCGTTGGCTACGCAGGTGGTCTAGGCGTTGTGATACTTGCATTGCTTGGTATGAAAGTCGATATGAAAGACATCCCTATGGATGTTATCTTGATCATCGCTTCAGTTATCTCAGCGATCACAGCTTTGCAAGTTGCGGGCGGACTTGATTATTTAGTTCAAGTAGCAACAAAAATTTTACGCAAGAATCCAAAACAGATCAACTTTCTTGCTCCGATAGTTACTTACTTTTTAACTATCCTTGCAGGTACTGGACACACTGCGTTCTCTATGATCCCTGTTATTGTTGAGGTTGCAAAAACTCAAAACATCAAACCTTCAGCTCCGCTTGCGCTTTCAGTTGTCTCTTCTCAAGTAGCGATCACTGCAAGCCCTATCTCAGCTGCGTTTGTTGCTATGAGTGGTCTATGCGAGAAGTTAGGTGTTAGCTATCCAGTGTTGCTATTTATTTGTATATCAACTACATTTGTAGCGATGGTTATCACTGCGTTTATTATCAATAAATTTTACGATCTTGACCTTTCAAAAGATCCTATCTATCAAGAAAGACTTGCAAAAGGTTTGGTTGCAGAGGTTAAGGATGTCGAGTATCACGAGCCAAAACCATACGCAAAAAGATCAGTCGCTATCTTTGCGGTTGGTGTTTTGATCGTTGTTTGCTATGCGCTATGCATTTCAAAGAGCTTAAATTTAGTAGAAAAACCTATCCTTTCAAGAGATGCAGCTATCATTAGCTTTATGCTAACTATCGGCTTTACGATAGCAGTAGCTTGCAAGGTTGAGACAGGCAAACTTCTATCAACTAGCACTTTCCAAAGCGGTATGAATGCGTGCATCTGCGTTGTTGGTATCGCATGGCTTGGTACAACATTTGTTAATGGACACCTTGACGCTATCAAAGAGGTTGCAAAAGACTTCGTTACTCAGTATCCATTTATCCTAGCTGTTGCGCTTTATTTCTTAAGCTGCTTGCTATACTCACAAGCTGCTACAACAAAGGTTATGATGCCTGCTGTTGCTGCTGCTCTTGGTATGACTAGCCCTGAAAATTCAGGTCAAATTTGGATCCTTGTAGCTTCATTTGCTGCAGTTTCTGGTCTATTTGTATTGCCAACATATCCTACAACACTAGGTGCGATAGCGATGGACGATACAGGAACTACAAGAGTTGGTAAATTTGTATTTAACCACTCATTCTTCATCCCAGGAACTATAATGGTTGCATTATCAGTTATCCTTGGATTTATAGTAGCTCCAGTTCTTATATAAAATTTAAGCCGAGATCTCTCTCGGCTTTTTTAATCCACTTTAAATTTTCAATTTTTTATATCAAATTCTTAAATAATATCTCTTTTTAAATTTAATTTTTTCATTTTTATAAATCACGCAAAAATCGCACTAAAATTTAATCC
>NZ_CABPTV010000005.1:90541-121103 GCF_902460535.1 Campylobacter concisus
CAAGGATAACTGATAATGCAACCATTATAGTTCCTGGGATGAAGAATGAGTGGTTAAATACAAATTTACCAACTCTTGTAGTTCCTGTATCGTCCATCGCTATCGCACCTAGTGTTGTAGGATATGTTGGCAATCCAAAAGCTGGTGGCACGGCAACCTCTCTTTGCGCAAGAGGTGGCTCAGGTCTTAGCCAGCTCTATGATGAAAATAGAATCAAAAAGCCATTAATCAGAGCTGGCGAGCGAGGCGAAAATAAATGGCGCGAGGTTAGCTGGGACGAGGCACTTGACTATGTCGCTTCAAAGATGCTTGACATCAAGCAAAAGTATGGCCCTGAAAGCTTTGTATTTACCTGTAAAAGCTCGCAAACACACAAGCTAATGGTAAATTTTGCCTCAGCTTATGGCTCACCAAACTGCTTTTCACACTTTTCATGCTGTCCGATCACCTATCAAATGGTCTGTGAGCAGATGTATGGCATCGCTAAGCTAAAAAGAGACTTTGCAAATGCAAAATACGTTGTAAATTTTGGTCACAACCTCTTTGAGGGCATCGTCATAGCTGATGCTAAAAAGCTTGCTAAATTTGCAGCTAGCAAGGATACAAAGCTACTTGTGCTTGAGCCAAGATTTAGCGTTGTAGCTTCAAAGGCCGATGAGTGGCTACCAGTTAAACCTGGCACAGACCTCGCCTTTGTTCTAGCACTCATCAACACTTGGATACAAAATGGCACTTATGATAAAGAATTTATTGAGAAATTTACAACTGGCTTTGATGAGATCGTAAAGAGTGTCGAGGGCAAAACACCTGAGTGGCAAGAGGCAATTACTGGCATAAAAGCAAGCGATGTTAGACGCATCGCTGATGAAATTTACAAAGCTGCTCCAAGAGTTATTTTTGATTTTGGGCATAAGACAACTACCACAAGAGCTGAATATATGAGGACAAAAGCCATCATGGTAGCAAATGCGATGATGGGTAACTGGGAGGTTAAAGGCGGTCTTTTTGGTGGCAAAAATGCTAAAACCTTTAACAAGCTAGTTGGCGAGAATAAATTTCCAGTTCTTAAAAATCCAGATGAGAAATTTAAAGTACCAAAAGTCACTAGACTAGACTTCGCTGGCGAGACTGGTGGGCATAAATTTGTAAGCAGAAAACATGGCGTTTTGATGGATATAAATGACGCTATCTTAAGCGAGAAACCATACGCCATAAAAGGCTGGTTTAACATCCGATTTAATCACCTAATAAACGTTGCTGAGACGATGAAGAGCATAGAGGCGATGAAGAAGCTTGAGCTCATCGTAGTAAGCGATGTCTATCTAAACGATATGGCGACCTTTGCTGATGTCATCTTGCCTGAGAGCAGCTACCTTGAGCGCGACGAGGGCATAGAGGACAAGTCAGGTCTAAAACCAGCTTATATGATAAGAAATAAAGTCGTTGATCCAGTTGGCGACACGAAGGATGGGGCATTTATCTTTAGAGAGCTAGCACGCCGCATGAAGATAGATGAGCTTTACACTTGGAACGACATACGTGAGTTTAGGATGCAACAAGCTGGTGGAGATGTAAATTTACTTGCAGCACTAGAAAAAGATGGCTTTATCACGTGGGATGAGCCGGGAATTTTGTTTAGAGAAAAAGGTATGATAGATAAATTTATCGCTAAATATCCAGTAGCTGCTAAATTTGTAGGAGAAAATGGCCTAATGGACGATATGGCTAAGCTTAAAACAAAAAGCGGCAAGATAGAGCTATATCTGCCTGATGTCGAGGCGCAGTTTGCAGGATATGGCGCGCTAAATGACAAAGATATGGACACATTTGACGGACACGAGCTTTGCTTAACTTGCGGCAAAACGCCTATCCATACCAACGGCCACACTCAGGCAGTGCCATTTTTAAATGACCTTATGAGCGATAGCCCTATCTGGATCAATCCAAACACCGCTAAAAAGCAAAATTTACGTGACGGCGACACGGTCTTAGTCAAAAATAAATTTGGCGAGCAAAAGGGCAAGCTTATGGTGACTGAGGGCATTAGAGAAGATACGCTCTTTATCTATCACGGCTTTGGACACATCACGCCAGGTCTTAAGAGCATAGATCACGTAGGACTTAACACAAGCGTGCTTCTTGATCCAGCTGAGGGTCCGGTGGCTGCGACTATGGTTACAAATGTTGGCGTTAGCATAAGTAAAGCGTAAGGATAGAAAATGAAAAAATATATGATGATACATGATGAAAATTTATGCATCGGCTGCCAAGGCTGCTCGGTAGCTTGCAGAAGTGCAAACAACGTGCCAAGGGGACTTTACCGCTTTCAGGTGCATGCAAAGATGAGTGGGACATTTCCAAATTTAAAGACTGACTTTTTACGTCAAAGCTGCGTTATGTGCGAAGATGCGCCTTGTGTTGAGGTTTGCCCAACTGGTGCTAGCTTCAAAACGGCTGATGGCGTGACGCTGCTTGATCACAGAATTTGCGTTAGTTGCAAATACTGCATCCTAGCCTGTCCATACGACGCTCGCTACGTCTTACCAGATGGCGAGATAGGCAAATGCACATTTTGCTATGAGAGCAGGCTAGAAGAGGGCAAAGACCCAGCTTGTGTTAGCGTCTGCCCTACCAATGCCCTAACTTTTGGCGACGTAAATGATGAAAACTCTAAAATTTCAAAGAAACTAAAAGAGAGCAAATACTACTTGCCAAAAGCGGAGTTAAACACAAAACCTTCACTTGCAATGATCGCAAATACAAAAGGAGCACACCATGAATAACATGTCAGGAAGCCTAGCTCAATACACTGAAATTTACTGGGGCTGGCCGATAGCTTTTTATCTATTTTTAGCAGGACTTAGTGCAGGTGCTAGCATCGTTGCTGTGCTTATCTCAAATAAATTTGGCAAGGATAACTACTACTTTAAAGCAGCCGCTCTTATCGCTCCAGTGGCGATCGTCCTTGGACTTGCTCTTTTAGTGATTGATCTTGGTAAGCCACTTAGCTTTTACTGGATACTTTTGCTTTATAACTTTGACTCAGTTATGTCAATAGGCGTTGCGCTGCTTCTAGTTTATACGCCTCTTAGCGTTATATACGCGGTTGGTGCGTTTAAAAATGAGATCGCGTCACTTAAAATTTCTCTTTTTGACGCGCTTGCAAATTTAGCTAGCAAGCTTTCAGGTTTGCTTGGGGTTTTGCTTTTCATCTTAGGCATCGGCGTTGGCGCATATACGGGCTTTTTGCTAAGTGCAGCTCACAAGGTCGCACTTTGGAACACACCAGTTCTACCAGTATTATTCTTAGTCTCTGGCTTAAGCTGTGCTGGTGCATTTACACTGCTTATTGGAGTGCTAAAAGATGAAACAAGAGAGCAAAACCAAACTGCACACTTTTTATTAAAATTTGACTTTTTTGCGATAATAGTCGAGTTTTTGCTAATAGTTGCTCTTTTCATGGTCGTAAAAGGTGCAAGCGTAAGTGGTGCGGAGAGCGTCTCAAACGCGCTTAGCGCAAATTCTCTTGGGCTGATGTTTTATATCGGCGTCATAGGTCTTGGTATGGCTGTGCCTATCATCTTGGACTTAAGCGTTTTAAAGGTGCATGATTTCAAACGCGAATTTGCCGTGCTTAACGCTATTTTAGTCATTTGTGGTGTCTTTTTACTAAGATATTACATAGTCTATGCAGGACAAATTTTTATTTAATACTTAAAAAAGAATTTTAATTTGAAATTTACCTATTAAGTATTACAATAGATAAAAATCTTATTAAAGTTTGTTTTTTAGGAGAGCATTTTGAAGATTTTGCTTTTAGAAGATGATTTGGGGTTCCAAGAGAGCGTCTGCGAGTTTTTGCAGACGCTTGGTTATGAAGTTACAGCGGTGAGCGACGGTCAAGAGGCTTGCGACTTGATAGAGAAAAATTTCTATCACCTTTTTATACTTGACATAAAAGTGCCTGGAGTAAATGGTCACGAGGTCATCAAGTATATAAGAAGTCTAAATCCAAACGCTCCTATCATGATAACGACATCTTTAGTTGATATAGATGATATGGCGATTGGCTATGAGCTTGGCTGTAATGAGTATCTAAAAAAGCCATTTGAGCTAGCTGAGCTTAAATTTAGAGTTGCTGAGCTTATGCGAAAGTACTATGGCACCGATGATAAGAATATAGTTAAGATAAATGACGAGTTTAGCTTTAATCTAAATAAACGTGTGCTACTTAAAGATGGCAAGATGGTTGATCTTAGTGCAAAAGAGGTCGCTTTGGTCGAGTGTTTGGTCTCACATCTAAATTCTTACGTCAGCATGGAGGAGCTTAGAGATCTTGTCTGGAACGACAAAGAGATCGAGGGCGCTGATATAAGGATGCACGTTTTAAAGATAAGAAACAAGACAAACAATAACTTCATCATCTCAAAGAGGCGCATAGGCTACAAGATAGATGCACAAGAGCTTTAAGATCCAGATCATAGCGACATTTGTCATAATGTCGCTCTTTTGCTTTCAAAGCTTTGTGATCTTAAATTTAAGTCAGAAAAATAGCAGCTCAAAGGCTCTCTTTGGTGCTATGAAGCATGAAACCATCATCAAAAATTCATTTCTAAAAAACGAAAATATAGCTAGCTCATTAAAATATAAATTTGCGATTTACGACGTAAATTTTAAACCAGTCATCTCAACGCTTAGCAAAGAGCCAAGCAGCTTTAAATTTGTAACTCTAGAAGAGGGCGGATATCTTTTTTACAAGAGCTTTTTTATAAAAGATAAGACCCCTTACTACATCGTCGTAGAAAAGGAGCTTGATAACAAAAAGAACATCTTTTTAACAGCCATCATGCTGCTTGTCATCCTTGTGGCGGTGCTTTTTATCGTCTATTTTTTATATCTAAGCAGCGTTAAGCCTTATAAAGAGTTTCAAAAGTATATGAATAATTTCTTTAACGACGCTATGCACGAGCTAAAGACACCCCTTGGCGTGGCTGGCATGAACCTTGAGATGCTGGGGCTTGAAAACAAGTATATAACCCGCATCAAAAACGCCCTAAAACAGATGCAAATAACCTACGAAGATGTCGAGTATTTCATAAAGCGTGGCTACATCAAATTTCCACTTGAGAGGCTAAATTTAGGCGAGTATGTTAAAGAGCGAGTGAAATTTCTCTCAAGCGTGGCTGAAGTTAAGCACATCGTAGTAAAGACAAATTTAGCAAGCGAGGCATTTACTATGCTAAGCAAGGTCGAAGCTCAGCGCATCATCGATAACACCATCACAAACGCCATAAAATACAGCCCAAAAGAGAGCGAGATAATAGTAAATTTAGAGCTTGAAGCAGATCGCATAAATCTTAGTGTGCAGGACTTTGGCAAGGGGATAAAGGACGTCAAAAGGGTCTGGAAAAGATACGTGAGAGAGGATGAAATTCAAGGCGGTTTTGGTCTTGGGCTAAATATCGTCAGTGAAATTTGCCAAAAACATGAAATTTTATACGGCGTTGATAGCGTTTATGGCGAGGGCAGCACCTTTTACTACAAATTTAAACGAGCTTAGATTAAGCATAAAAGCGTAAAATGAAGCCTTAAATTTAGAAGGAAAAACTTTGGATAGAATCGTTGAAATCGAAAAAGTAAGCTTTGAAAACGACTTTGAAGTCTCGCTTAGACCGACAAAATTTGAAGACTACATCGGCCAAGAAAAGATAAAACAAAATTTAGACGTCTTTATAAAAGCAGCCAAAAAGCGAAATGAGTGCCTAGATCACGTGCTATTTTACGGCCCTCCTGGACTTGGTAAAACCACCCTTGCTCACATCATCGCAAACGAAATGGGCGTAAGTATCAAAATGACCGCAGCGCCGATGATAGAAAAGAGCGGCGATCTTGCGGCGATCCTTACAAATTTACAAGAGGGCGACGTGCTTTTTATCGACGAGATACACCGCCTAAGCCCAGCTATCGAAGAGGTGCTTTATCCTGCGATGGAGGATTTTAGGCTAGACATCATCATAGGCTCAGGACCTGCAGCTCAGACTATCAAGATAGACTTGCCAAAATTTACGCTAATCGGCGCGACCACTCGTGCTGGTATGATCTCAGCGCCTTTAAGAGATCGCTTTGGTATGGACTTTAGGTTGCAGTTTTATACAAGCAGCGAGCTAAGCCGTATCGTGCAGATAGCCTCGGCTAAGCTTGGCAAAGAGTGCGACAAAAACGCCTCTTTGGAGATCGCCAAACGCTCACGTGCCACGCCTAGGATCGCCCTTAGACTGCTAAAGCGTATCCGCGACTTTGCCGAGGTAAATGACGAGCAAATCATCAGCCACGAGCGCGCAAAAGAGGGACTTAACGCACTTGGTGTAAATTCGCTTGGATTTGACGAGATGGATATTAGGTATTTAGAAATTTTGATGCAAGCAAGGCGCCGTCCTATGGGGCTTAGCACGATCGCAGCAGCACTTAGCGAGGACGAGGGCACGGTCGAGGACGTCATCGAGCCATATCTGCTTGCAAATGGCTTTATCGAGCGTACCGCAAAGGGCAGGATCGCAAGTGCGAAGTGCTTTGAGACCTTTAACATCAAGATCGACATCGAAAAAGGGCTTTTTGAGTAGCGAAATTTAAATTTGGAGCAAAAATGGGCGAGCCACATCTTTGTCCTAAGTGCGAGCAAAGGACGATTTACTTTGACGGGATCTGCTACTGGTGCAGGCAAAAAGAGAAGCTGGAGTTTTACCAAGGCTTAAGCGAAGACGAGATCAAAAATAGGCAGAAAAATATCCTCGCTCACATTGACGAGCTAGATAAATTTGATGAAATTTACAGCGATCTTACATATATTTTTTATCTACATGGCATTTGCGACGAGCAGATCATTAATGAGCTTACAAAAAACGGCGAGTACTACCCACCTGAAATTTACAAAAAGGCTTCAGAAGGGCTTAGAGATGAGCTTATAAATAGGCTTTCAAGCGAAGAAAATATAGTCAAGCTAAATCACATCCTCTCAGCACTTGCCTGGCAGGGCGATGAGGTAGTAAGGGAGCTATTTTTTAGGCTTTATGGTGCGCCAAAGCCTTGGAAGACGAAGCTTTATGCCGACACTGATGGATACTCGCAGACTGCTGGCTGGAGCTTTGATAGCAGTGGCAAGAGAAGAAGCCTAGTTTTTGATAAGTGCTTTACCTGCGAGCCAAGCCAAAGCGTAGAGGCAAGCGTTAAATTTAAAGCACTAGGCGATGAAAAATGTAAATTTTGTAGCGGCGAGATGCTGGAATTTACAATCAAAAAAGAGAGCCTAAAGCAGTTTGGGCTAGAGCTTAAAAATGACGCTGTGCTTAAATTTTGTCCGACATGCGTTGGCTTTGTGCAGTACTTTTGCCAAAATGACGGCAATAATGTGCAAACAGAGGTAGTGGGCGAGGGTGAGAGCGAAGACTATGTAAGAGATGCTGTGGCGGTGCTTGACGGGCAAAAATTTGAGTTAGCAAACGAGGTCTGTATGCACTATGCGGCTATGATCGATGGTGAAATTTTACTTGGCGGATATCCGCAGTGGCAGCAAGACGCTGAGTACTTGCACTGCCCAAAATGCGGTAAAACGATGAAATATCTAGCGCAAATCCCTTTTGGTGGCTTGATAGACGGCGAGGGAACGATCTATATGCAAATTTGTGATGAGTGTGAGGTCGTCGGAGCAAATTTTCAGTGCACGTAAAAGGCTGAATTTATAGAAGCTTTTGAGCTAGAAAATTTACGTAAGGCATAAATTTATCTGAATTTGCTAAGCATCAGTGCCACGCTAAAATGCCAAAAGCCCACTCTTTGCAAATTTTGGTGCCGAAGCGTTTTAGCAAATTTATCAAGCAAATGAGTAGCTTTGATAAATCTGCTATAATTACCCCATTTTAAGGGAGCGAGATGAATAATAGGCTGTTTTTTGGAATTTTTGCATTTTGTGCTTTGGCTTTGGTGGTCTATCTTTTTAAACCATTTTTACTTGACATTTTTATCGCAGCACTGCTCGCGGTGGCTGTTGCAAACGTGCAGATCGCATTTTTAACGCTTACTAAAAACCGCAAAACGCTCTCGTCAGGTCTTACGACATTTGCGCTTCTTTGTTTATTTATCGCGCCACTTCTTTACGCAGTCGTAGAGATCGCGAAATACGCAGCTGGCTTTGACATAAACAACGTCACAAAGACCATTGAATTTATCAAAAACTACGACTTTAGCCTGCCAGAGTCGATAAATTTCTTAGAGCCAAAGATCAAGGAATTTATAGGCGGGCTTGATATCAAGATGCTCTTTTCGCAAGTCGCTGCTAATCTTGCAAATTTAGGCAAACTAAGCCTTAAATTTGGTGTTGATATGATCATCATCCTGGTCTTTTTCTTCTTTTGCAACCTTTACGGCAACGAGCTTATAAACTACCTAAAAGAGGCGCTTCCCCTTAAAAAAGAGGACACTGAGTCGATACTAAGCGAGGTTGGCAACGTGATGGGCGTCGTTTTTTACTCAACCATCGCAAATATGATCATTCAGGGCTTTTTATTTGCCATTATCACCAGTTTTTACGGCTATGACGGAGTGCTAACTGGCATCTTTTTTAGCTTCGCTTCACTCATCCCAGTCGTTGGCGGCTTTTTGGCGTGGGCGCCTATTAGTATTTATGAGTTTGCAAATGGCAACACAGCAGCCGCTATCACGATCGCACTTTACACTATTATTGTGATCTCATTTGGCGCTGATACCTTGCTAAAGCCGCTTGTCATTAAATTTATAAACTCAAAATTAGTCAAGATACCAACAAAGATAAACGAGCTACTCATCTTTTTTGCGATGATCGCTGGTATCACGACGTTTGGCTTCTGGGGCGTGATCCTCGGACCTGCGATCGTGACATTTTTTGTCTCAACGATCAAACTTTACACGCTTTTGCGAGAGAGAAATTTCGTATAAAATAGGGGTAAAAATGATATATGAAGATAAATTTATAAGAGTTGAGCGCGAAGAGAACGAGCTTCCGTGGGTGAAAATTTTTAGCGCAAAGCCATATAGGGAGCTAAGTGAGTGCGATGAGGCGAGTAGGGCTAGGCTTTTTGAAGTGATGCTAGTGGCTGAAAAGGCTATGCTTGAGTTTTATAAACCAACTAAGATAAACATCGCAAGCTTTGGAAACTACGTGCCACACGTGCATATTCACGTTATTGCGAGATTTGAAAACGATGCATTTTTCCCAGATAGCGTTTGGGCTAGCCCCAAAAGAAAAAGCGAGCTTGTACTGCCTAAATTTGATGAATTTGCTAAATTTTTAGAAGAAAAACTAAGGCTTAGTTTTGAGTAAATACAAAAAATATTTTAATATCTATATCGTTTTAATCGTTTTTGCGGTGCTTGGTAGCCTTTTTTACTTTCTTTATAGCTCATACATGGCTGAAAAAAAGCAAAACAATATGCGTGTCTTTTTTGACTACCATGTAAAGCAGCTAAACAAAAGCATCGATGATGAGAAATTTTCATCAATGGCGATCTCGATCCTACTTGCTCAAAATGAGTCTATACAGATGTGCTTGCTAGGTCAAAACCGCGACGAGTGCGTAAAAAATATCGAAAATTTGACCAAAACTCTTGGCGCAGCGTCGATGTATAACAACATTAAGCTTCATCTTTACGACAAAGATCTAAAAAGCTACGTAAGAAGCTGGGATCTAAACAGATATGGCGATATGATCGCTAGCGGTAGGTTTTTAGTCCAAGAGTCAAGGCGTCAAGATAGGCCCATGGTTGGCATCGAGGCGTGGTATGCTGGAGTGCATATAAGGGCTGTTTCAAATGTGATGCATGAGGGCAAAAACATCGGTAGTATCGAGGTTTTACTAAACTACGACTCACTTGGAAATTTCTATAAAACGCAAGGCATCGACCTCTTTGTGCTCCTATCAAAAGATAAGATGCCAGCACATAAAAGCGCGCCAAGTGATCAAATTTTAAGTGATTATTACATCGAAAATTTAAGCAGTGCAAATTTAAATATAGTTGGAATTTTGCGCGATATCGACCTTAAAAAGTATGAATTTTACGTATATAAGACGCACTATTTTTGCGTTGTGCCGCTATTTGATGCTAGCAACACGCAGATAGGCTACTACGTTCTTCACGTAAATACCGACGAAAAAGAGCGAAACATCTCGCAAAATTATCTTGAATCAGAAGAGCTTTTTTAAATTTATAAATTCTAGCAGTTTAGTGCTGCTAGAATTTGATTTTAGATAGCAAGGCAGATAAATTTAGCCCTTATACGAAAACTCTTCGCTTGGAAAAATTTTGCTTTTTACTTCGTTAGCATAGCTTTGCACGCCTTTTCGCACAAGAGCGGCTCCGTCAAGATAGCGCTTGACAAATTTAGGCTTAAAGTCCTCGAAAAATCCCAACATATCAGACCAGACAAGCACCTGTCCATCGACATCTGCCCCAGAGCCTATGCCCACAACTGGCACACGAACCTGTCTTGTTATCTCACTTGCTACGTTGCTAAGCGTGCCTTCAAGCAGTATGCCAAACGCGCCAGCTTGCTCAAACGCCAAAGCCTCTTCAACTAGCCTTTTTGCCTCAAGCTCGCTTCTGCCTTTTATCTTATATCCGCCCTCAAATTTAAAAAACTGCGGCTTTAGTCCGATGTGAGCCATCACGTTTATGCCCTCTTCGCAGAGGCGTTTTACTAAATTTACCTGATGCATGCCAACTTCAAGCTTTACTGCATCTGCGTTTGTCTGCTTAAAAAATTTCATCGCATTTTTGATCGCTTGTTTTTCGTTTGTGTAGCTGCCAAATGGCATATCAGCTAAGATAAAAGTCTTTTTAGCCCCGGCGCAAACAGCCTTTGTGTGATAGAGCATGGTGCTCATATCGGCACTTAGCGTGCTCTCTTTCATATTAAAGCTCATATTTAAGCTATCGCCAACAAGGATAACATCAGCGTAATCATCAAAAATCTTCGCAAATAGCGCATCATAGGCGGTTATCATCACGATAGGCTCGACGCCTTTTTTGTTTTTTATATCATTTATAGTGAGTTTTTTCTTTGCGATTGTTTCATCTTTCATGGCTAAGTCCGGTAAATTTTGTGATAATGCTAACAATTTTATCAAAATTTTGCTACAATTACGCCAATTTCTTAAGGACATGAAAATGGGTATATTAAAAAGGCTTGAAGTCGATTATTCTTATGATATAGTTGAGGAGTTTCTCTCTCACTACACTTTGATGTGCGATTTGCTAGAGCCTTTGATAATAAATTTAGGAAGAGCTGACAAGTATAAGGAGAGCATTTTAGAGCTTTCTAGGATCTTTCACAATATTAAATCAGCAGCAGGTTTTATGCATCTTGACCCGATCTTAAAGCTGACGACTTTAGCTGAAGAGGTCACTCAAGAGGCTAGAAGCTTAAAAGGTCCAGCAAATGATAAATTTATAGATTGGTTGCTGCTTATTAGCGATCAGTTTCATAAATACAAAGGCGACGTCGAGAAAGACCTAGAGTATTTTAGCGTCCTTGAGCCAAAGATCATTGACGTACCTGCAAAGCTTGACTAAACAATCCAACTAAACCATTTCATTTTTTATGGGAGCGACTTGGCTTCGACAGGAGCAGAGTGTGTACGGTGGCACGTCGCTTTGAGCAAAGCGTAAAAAGCTCAAATTAAATTTAAACGCAAACAACGTTAATTTCGCTCCTGCTTACGCTAAAGCTGCGTAAGTTCAGTTGAGCCTCACTTTGTCTCATTCTAGCTAGGATGTAAGCGAGTTATTTAGCTAGAGTAGGCCAGCAAAGTGACTGCTTGCTAGCTGAAATTTTAGTCTTAGTCTAAATTCTGGTTTTGGAAAGTGAGCCTTTTTAGATGAAATTTTCACTTTTGCTAAGCGTGTAGAGGCTGTATGGATTTTGCTTTTGGACAGGGGTTCGATCCCCCTCGCTTCCACCATCTACTTTAAATTTCTCTCAATTTTACTTACTTTTTAAAATAATATAAACTAAAATAACACAACTCATATAAACAAAGGAGAGGGATATGTTTTGGGAATTTGATTGTGTTTGTGAATTTAACGAAGGCTTTGCTGCTGTTCAAAAAGACGGCAAATGGGGATATATAAACACCAAAGGCGAACAGATCATAGAGTGTAAATTTGATGATGCTTATTGTTTTAGTGAAGGTTTTGCTTGGGTTGAAAAAGATGGCAAATGGGGTTATATAAACACCAAAGGCGAACAGATCATAGAGTGTAAATTTGATGATGCTTATTGTTTTAGTGAAGGTTTTGCTTGGGTTGAAAAAGATGGCAAATGGGGTTATATAAACACCAAAGGCGAACAGATCATAGAGTGTAAATTTGATTTTGCTTGGAGTTTTAACGAAGGTCTTGCTGCTGTTCAAAAAGATGGCAAGTGCGGATATATAAATACCAAAGGTGAGCAGATCGTAGAGTGTAAATTTGATGACGCTTATGATTTTAACGAAGGTTTTGCTAGAGTTAAAAAAGACGGCAAATGGGGTTATATAAACACCAAAGGATGTTCTGTTATTTTTGACGAAAGCAAAAAATGAGATAGATGTGCCTGATGAGGCTATAGACAGGTCAAATAACACTTTCTACTTATCACGACTAGGTGATAAATTTGGACTTTTGGATGAAAAGTTTAATGTCATTATCAAAAATAGCATTTATGATAAATTTGAGGTGCTTCAAAGGATAAATGAAACTACTTTTTTGATAAAAATAGCAGAGCGAGAACTCTTCGTGGATAGCGAAGGGAATTTCAGATAAACTAGCTATAAAAAGCTTTGCCAGCTAGTTAAATTTAACTTGGCTGGCTTTTTATCTAAGCTTTGTTTCAAAAAATGCGCCAAAAAGCGAGTTTATGCCTTGCTTTGTAAATTTCTCCATTATCTTTTCGAGCTGCGGTTTTTCTTGCCAGACGGGCTCATCTACGAGGCTCATTTTAGCTAGCTCATTTTGAGCGTCTATGTAGCTGCCAAGGCTATCTATTAGCCCCATTTTTAGGGCATTGTGCGCTAAAAATACCCTTGCATTTGCCCACTCGTCTTTTTTATTGATATCTAAATTTCTAGCCGCCGCCACGTCGCTTACAAAGAGCATGTAAGCGTCATTTACGAGCCCTTGCAAGCTCTCACGCTCCTGCTTGCTCCAGCTCCTCATAAAGGTGCCAGCCTCTTTAAACTCGCCAGCCTTTACTACCTGCTCGCTCACGCCTAAATTTTTGGCTAAATTTTCGATGTTTGCCCCTTGCATGATGACGCCGATAGAACCGATGAAAGCGCCTGGGTTTGCTACAATAGTATCGGCATTTACGCCAGCGTAGTAGCTACCACTTGCCATGTTGCCAGCGGCGTATGCGAGCACTTTTTTGCCCTCCTTTAGTCGCTTGACCGCCATGGCTAGCTCCACGCTCGGGCTTAGCGCTCCGCCTGGGCTGTCGATGTAGAGCAGCACACCTTTGATGTTGCTATCAGCTCTTGCTTTTTCGAGCTCGTCTAAAATTTCGCTAGTATCCACTATCGTGCCGGTGATGTCTATGCGGGCTAAATTTGGCTCTTTCATCTTGCTATCTGGCGCGAAAATAAAAAATAATATGAGTAAAAATATGAGCGCTTTAAAGTAGCTATTTATAAATTTAAAAATTCCCAAAATCCCTCTAAAAATAAGCCTTAAAATTTGCAAATTTTGCCTCCGATATATAGTTTTTTAGCCTCGTTTGTATGAAGTATGAGCTGAAGTATTAGCTCGCTATCATCGCACTCTAGGTCGTTGTGGACCGCAAGATCAGCCGCACGTCCTGCCTTTATCTCGCCGTTATTTGTCCTAAGTGCCTTTGCGCCCCCGTGCGTTGCAGCGACAAAAAGCCTAGTGGCAAGCTCGTTTAGATCAAGGCTAGCGTGGGTAAATAAAGCGGCTCTTAGTTCATGCCAGAAATTTAGGCTGATATTTGAGCTAAGGCCGTCTGTGCCGATGTTTAGACTGACGTTGTTTTTGAAAATTTCTTTTAAATTTAGCGCCTTTTTGCCAAGTAGCCTGTTTGAAACGGCGCAGTGTGTCACGCTGTGATGAGGCTCAAATTTAGCAAAATCGCTCACATAAACGCAGTGCGTAAAGAGGGTATTTATCTCACGAAACATCGCAAAATAGCCATCCGCGTCATACATCGGCTTTGGATCTTGGCTAAATCTTAAAAGATGCTTTTTAAAGCCACCGCTGCCGTGCTCTAGCCACTGCTTTTCAGCCTTGCTCTCTAAAAAGTGCGTGCTTACAAGAAGACCATCCTTTTTAGCTATCTCAAGGGCGGCTTTGGCGAGCTTTGGGTGCACAGAGTAGGGCGAGTGCAGCGAGATAGCTGGGGTGAAATTTTGGTTTTTATAGCCCTTTGTTTTTTCAAATTTAGCTGAGAAATTTTGCAAATTTTGCTGAACCATCTGCTCATTTGAGCCCAAAATCTCACTAAAAAGCACGACTTTTAGCGGACTAGCGGCTAAAATTTCAAGATCACTACCAAAGCTAGATATCTCTCCAATGGTACAAACTCCGCTTTTTAGCAGCGAATTTATAGCTTCATTCATTGCTTTTTTAGCGTCCATTTTAGCTAACTCGCCGCCTTTATCGACGATAGAGCCAAGCCATTTTATAAAGTCGCCGTATTTTAGAGTGCTAACGTTTGAGCTAAACTCCAAATGAACGTGTGTATTTACGAACGCTGGGGCGATCACGCTCTCACCAAAGTCGCAAATTTTCGCCTCTTTAAATTTCTTTTGCGCCTTTTTTTCGCTTGTAATTTCTAAAATTTTATCATTTTCAATGACAACACAAGAATTTCTTAAAATTTTTGGATTTTCTCCGCCAGTGATGATCTTTTTTGCTTTTAAAATTTCCATTTCTAGCCTTAAATTTTTGTTATTGTAGCGAAAATTTAGGAACGAAAATGTATAATTTGGGCTATTTAATCAAAAAGGAGTGACATGGATAAGAAGCTAAAAATAATGGTTATCCAAGGCCCAAATATCAACATGCTTGGCGCTAGAGAGCCAGGAATTTACGGCGTTATGAAGATGGAGGATATCCACTCTCAAATGAAGATCGTCGCCGATCAAAATGACGTTGAGATCGAGTTTTTTCAAAGCAACCTTGAGGGCGAGCTAGTCGATAAGATCCAAGAGTGCTTGGGCGATGCTGACGGCATCATCATAAATCCAGCCGCTTACACTCACACCTCTATCGCTATCCGTGATGCGCTAAGTGCGGTTGCGCTGCCGGTTATCGAGGTGCATATCAGCAACGTTTATAGAAGAGAAGAGTTCCGCCATAAAAGCCTCATCGCACCAGTTGCAGCAGGCCAGATCGTGGGTTTTGGACCAGTTGGCTATCATTTGGCGATGATAGGCATGCTTCAAATTTTTGAGCAGATAAAAGCAGTAAGAGCAAATCAAAAAGCACAATGAATTTCATCTTAAAGGACGAAAACGCCGTATTTTACGAGTGCGGCTACAGCTGCGACAATGAGTTTTTGCTATGCCTTGATGACGTGAAATATTTTTTTACGGATGCGAGGTATTATTTCGAGGCAAAAAGCTGCGTAAATGCAGGCGTGGTCGTTCTTTTAGCGCAGAGAAATTTAATAAGCGAGGTGCGGGCATTTTTAAGAAAGATGAAGCCAAAAAGCCTCGTTTTTAACCCTGATGAGCTAAGTATCAGCGAGTATAACGCGCTTAGCAAGGGCTTTAATATAAATTTTAAGCCAAAGGCAAATTTCTCTAGGCTAAAGAGAATTTGCAAGAGTGAAGATGAGATAAAAATTTTAAAAAAGGCTAGCGAATTTGGGGCGAAATGCTTTGATGAATTTGCTAAATTTGTGCGTGAAAATGGCGAAGGAATGAGCGAAAAAGAGCTTCACTTTAACGCCTCGCTCATCTTTAGGCAAAAAAATGAGCTAGGTCTTAGCTTTGATCCGATCGTAGCGATAAACGAAAATGCTGCAAAGGCGCATGCGCTGCCTGGGGATAAAATTTTAAAAAGGGGCGATTTGCTGCTACTTGACGCTGGTGTTAAATTTAAGCGTTACTGCTCTGATCGCACCAGAACTGCTTGCTTTGATGAAAATTTTAACTTCTCAAAGGAGCAAAAATTTAAAAACGCCAAGATGCAAGAAATTTATGAGATCGTAAAAGAGGCTCAGGCTGCTGCGATAAAGGTCGCAAGAGCTGGCGTTAGGGCGTGCGAGATAGACCTTGCAGCAAGAAGTGTCATAGCAAAGGCTGGATATGAAAAGGCCTTTTTTCACTCGACAGGACACGGCGTGGGTGTCGATATACACGAGCTTCCAGTCATCTCAGCAAGGAGCGAAACACTCATAAAAGAGGGCATGGTCTTTAGCGTGGAGCCTGGAATTTATCTAGAAAATGAATTTGGAGTGCGCATCGAGGACGTCGTGGTCGCAAGAGAAGGTGGGTGCGAAATTTTATGAGGCTAGCTGGAGCAAGAAAGATCGTAAAAAGCCGTTTTTGCCCTAGTTTTTTTCATAAAAGAGATGAGTTTAAGTATGAGGCGCTAGTTGGCATGGGCGGCAACATCGGCGATAGCGCAAAGAGGTTTGATAAATTTATAAGAGCGATTACAAGTGATAGCAGGTTTCATGTAGTCGAAGTCTCGCCGATCCTTATAAATGCGGCGTTTGGCTACGAAGCGCAGGATGATTTTAGTAACGCTGTTATAAATTTACAAACATCTATGAGCCCTAGAAATTTGCTAAAAATTTTAGGGCATTATGAGAGTAAATTTAAGCGCGTGAGGACGTTTAAAAATGCACCACGCACGCTTGATCTGGATATTTTGTATTTTAGTAAAAAAGTCTATAAGACGCCGCGCCTTATCGTCCCGCACCCAGGGGCTGATAAGAGGCTCAGCGTGATCGTGCCACTAGGGCTTATGAGAGGTTAAAGGATATAAATGGCTACAAAATTTCATACTTTTACAGGCGAGAGCACCATCGAGGCTTTGAAAAAGGCTCAAGAGGCGTGCGGCGAGAAGGCCATACTCGTCACTACAAAGCAAATTCAAGCCAAAACGATAAACAAAAAGCCGCTTTATGAAATTTTAGTAAGCGTTGAAGAGGAAGAGGTAAAGCAGCCACCAAAGCCAAATGTAAAAGCAATAAACTATGAAAATGCCTACTCTAAATTTAGCAAAAACTACGAGCCACCAAAGCCGAAATTTGAGATAAAAGAGGAGCCTGCTAAATTTGAGGCAAAGACGACGTCGCCTGAGCCTTACGATCCAAATGAGAGCGTGCTTTTAAACATTTCAGACGTCGCAAAAGAGATAAGTGCGATCGCAAATGTCGATATGAACGAGATAAAAGAGCCAAATACAAATGGCATGAATAAAAAAATAGATGACGTAGCAAAGCAAGTAAGCGTGCTAAGCGAGAAAATAGGGCTGATAACTGACATGATCTGGGACGAAAAAGCCCCAAATCGCAACAATCTCTCGATCCCGCCAGAGTTTGCTAGCATCTACAAGCTTGCAAAACAAAGCGGCATGAAAGAGGAGCATTTAGAGGCGATCATGCAAACGACGCTTGAAAATTTGCCAGTCTCTATGAAAAGCAATCCAACCGCGGTAAAAAGGTATTTTTACTCGCTTTTGCGAAACATGCTGCCTTGCAGAAAAGAGCTAAGTGATAAAAAACAGCGCATAATGATGCTAGTTGGCCCAACTGGAGTTGGCAAGACGACGACTCTTGCAAAGCTCGCGGCTCGTTTTGCTTACGGCAACGAAAAGCGCTATAAAACGGGCATCATCACGCTTGATACGTACCGTATCGGAGCGGTCGAGCAGCTATTTCAGTACGCTAAGATGATGAAGCTGCCGATCCTTGACGTCATAGAGGTCGAGGACTTTCAAAACGCCATAAAGCAGCTTAGCTACTGCGACGTGATACTAATTGATACCACTGGAAATTCGCAGTATGACAAAGAAAAGCTTGAAAGACTTGATAAATTTTTAAAGCATAGCGGCGCAAAGATCGATGTAAATTTAGTCCTCTCAGCTGGCTCAAAGGTCGAGGATCTGATAGAAATTTATAATGGATTTTCATTTTTGGAGATCGACACGCTTATAATCACCAAATTTGACGAGACTAAAATTTTTGGCAACGTCTTTTCGCTGGTATATGAGACAAACACGCCAGTTAGCTACTTTAGTGTGGGTCAAGAGGTGCCTGATGATCTTGTGGAAGCAAAGAGCGAATTTTTAGTAGAGTGCGTGTTTGACGGCTTTACAAAGCAAAAGGCTAGCGATGAATAACCAAGCGCAAAAACTACAAAATTTAGTCCAGTCTCAAAATAAGGCTAAAAATACGCATTTTATAGCGATCACAAGCGGCAAAGGCGGCGTTGGCAAGAGCACGATAAGTGCAAATTTAGCAAATGTCTTGTCGCAAAATGGCTATAAAGTAGGGCTATTTGATGCTGATATCGGCCTTGCAAACCTTGATGTGATCCTAAATGTAAAAATGGGCAAAAACCTGCTTCACGTGCTAAAGGGCGAGTGCAGCTTAAAAGATATCTTGATACCTATAAATAAAAATCTCATCCTCATCCCTGGCGAGAGCGGCGATGAAATTTTGAAATTTAATAATCAATTTTTATTTGAGAGATTTTTAGATGAGGCGAGCGAGCTTGATGGGCTTGACTTTTTGATCATCGATACCGGTGCTGGCATAGGCGGCAGCACGCAGCTATTTTTAGAGGCAGCTGATGAGGTTGTCGTGGTGACCGTGCCTGACCCTGCGGCGATAACCGACGCGTATGCGGTAATAAAGATCGTTTCAAGGTTTAAAAATAGCGAGCTTTTGCTTTTAAATATGGTAAAAAACGAGGCTGAGGCCACTAGAATTTATGAAAATGTAAAGCGAGTGGCAAATGCAAATATTGGGCCAAGCTTAAATTTAGAGCTAATTGGCTACGTGGCTTCTGATAAGAGCGTTGCAAGGAGCATAAAGCAAAGGACACTCTTTACAGATGACGAAGCTTACGGCTCTGCTAGCGTGCAGATCAAGCAGATTGCTTCGAATTTGCTTTATAGGTTGGAACGAAAAGTGCTTAAAGATGAGCAAAGCAGGAGCTTTGGGGGCTTCTTTAAGCGTTTGATAGAACAATTTTAATGGAGATTGAGCTTTGCGTGCAGAAAATTTTATAGCATTTTTTACGGTTTGTGGATTTTTCATAGGCATAGTTTTTACCTTGCTAAAGGTGAGCGAGCCTATCGAAATGCTCGTTTATACGCTAGTTATTACTTTATTTTTTTACCTTATAATTCACATCGTGATAATGAACTATGTCGATGTAAAAAGGACTTTGAAGAAATTTTTTGACAAGCAAAGACATGAGGAGATCGCAGACTATCTCATCTCTGAGCTAAACGTTAGGGAAAAACGGATGGAAAATATCATGCTAAAAGTAACCACCGAAAATTTAGACTCTGGTAAGCAAAATGTACGAACTAAAGCAAAAGCAGCTTAACGCTTATAAAAGCACCATTAAAAAAGAGCAAGACGAGATTGTCTTAAAATACATGCCAGCTCTGCGTGCAATGGCGTTTAGACTAAAGGAGCGCTTGCCTTCAAGTATCGACGTAAATGATCTTATAAGCGTTGGCGTTGAGGAGATGATAAAGCTTAGCAGGAAGTATGACAAAGAGCAAAACGACTCATTCTGGGGATATGGCAAAAAGAGAATTTATGGCTCGATGCTTGATTACCTAAGGGCGCTTGATGTTGTTAGTAGAAGCGACAGAAAGCTAGTAAAGAGCATAAATACTGAGATAGATAACTACTTTAACACACACGAAGAAGAGCCAAGCGACGAGTATCTGGCTGAAAAGCTAAATGAAGATATCGAAAAGATAAGAGAAGCAAGGGGTGTTAGTGGTATCATTACCATTTTGCCAATAGACGAGCAAATGGAGCTAATCGGTCAAAGCGATGTTGAAAAAAGCGTAGAAAAAGAGGATCTTATCTTAAAGATCGAAAGTGCGCTAAAAGACTTTGATGAGCGTGATCAGATGATAGTTCAGCTTTACTACTACGAAGAGCTAAATTTAAAAGAGATCAGCGAGATAATGAACATCAGCGAGAGTAGAATTTCACAAATTCATAAACGTTTGCTTGATCGTATCAGACGCAGCTTGGGGGTTTAATGGCTGATATTTTAAGTCAAGAAGAGATAGATGCGCTACTTGAAGTCGTCGATGAAGACGGCGATACGAGCAATATCGAGATAGAAGAGAGCCCGCAAGGCGAGCAAAAGCAGATCATTATCTATGACTTCAAGCGCCCAAACCGCGTCAGTAAAGAGCAGCTTCGTGCGATAAAAGGCATCCACGACAAGCTTGCTAGAAACCTAGCTAGTCAAATTTCAAGTGTCATGAGAAGTATCGTCGAGCTTAGGCTTCACAGCGTCGATCAGATGACATATGGCGAGTTTTTGATGAGTTTGCCAAGTCCAACTAGCTTTAACGTCTTTTCGATAAAGCCACTTGATGGAAACTGCATTTTAGAGATAAACCCAAGCATTGCATTTCCTATGATAGACCGCTTGCTTGGCGGAACTGGCGAAAATTTTGAGGCAAACAGAGAGCTAACTGACATCGAGGTAAATTTACTCGATGCGGTGCTTAGGATGATCATGCAGCGTCTAAAAGAGAGCTGGTCGATGATAACTGATATGTATCCAAACGTCGAGGCCAAAGAGAGCAGTCCAAATGTCGTGCAGATCGTATCTCAAAACGAGATCGTCATCATGGTCGTTATGGAGATCATCGTTGGTGGCTCAAGCGGTATGATAAATTTATGCTATCCAGTCATCTACCTAGAGCCGATCCTATCGCGCCTTGCAAACAGAGACATCATGCTTGGTGAAACGAGCGCTAAAAAGAGTAGAAACAAAGAGCTAAAAACGCTAATAGGCCGTGCCGAGGTGCTTTATGAGGCGATCCTTGGCAAATCAATCGTTAGCGTAAATGAGTTTTTAAATTTAAAAGAGGGCGATATCTTAAGGCTTGATAGAAGCGCTGATGATAAGGCGATCGTTTGCATCGATAAAAAAGAGGTATTTTTAGCTGAAGTTGGGCTTCATAGATTTAGAAAGTCTATCAAGATCGAGCAGCTAATCCGCTCTGATAAAGACGAGATCAAACACATCCTAGAAAAATACGAAGAAGAGCGAAAAGCAAAACTAATGGCATACGACGAGGCCAACGAACACAACAACGAAGAAGAGAGCGAAGATAATGACGAATGAATTTTTTAACATCTTTTCAAATGAACTAAAAGCGACCATCGAAGGGCTGACGGGCAGAGCGCCAGAGATCGGCGAGAGAAATGAATTTGACGCGCCTGCGCAAAACGGGATAAAACCGCCAGTTGTCATGGCTAGTGTGACATTAAGTGGTGACATCAATGCAAAAGCAGAGATCGCCTGCACGCCGGTGCTTATAAGTGCGGTTAGCGAGTGGATGATGGGCGAGGAGGAAATTTCACGTAATGAAAACCTCGGTAGCGACGAGCTTGATGCTGCTAAAGAGATATTTTCAAACCTCTTTAGCGCCTTTAGCACCTCTCTTGGAGCGCAAAAGGGCATGCCAAAGATCAGCTTTGAGGTGATAAATGTAAATTTCTTAGATGAAAACTCATCGCTTGATTTTAGCGTTTTTGAAAAGCTTTTTTTGTTTAACATAAAGATCGAGGATCTAAATGAGCACGTGGCTTTTGTCTGCGATCACACGCTTATGAGATTTTTTGAGCCTGCCAAAAGCGAGCCAGCAGATGGCGCAAAGGCTCAAGCTGCTCCTCATGCACTAAAGGGCGAATTTAGCGCAGAAGAGATGAGAAACATCGGCCTTATCATGGACGTAAGGTTGCCAATGCGCGTTCGTATCGGCTCAAAAAGGATGCTCTTAAAAGATGTGCTCACTATGGATATAGGCTCAGTCATCGAGCTAAATCAGCTAGCAAACGATCCGCTTGAAATTTTGATAGGAGATAAGGTGATAGCCCTTGGCGAAGTGGTCATAATAGACGGAAACTTCGGCATCCAGATCACACAGATAGGCTCAAAACGCGAGAGGCTTCAGCAGTTAAAATAATGAATGAATTAGTAAATGATCTCTTAAAATTTCCAAGCGTTTTAAAGTATAAAAACAAAAATGTAACCTTCTTTGGCTCGGCTAGATTTGATGAAGAAAATTTCTACTGCAAAAAAGCATACGAGCTAGCTTATAAGCTAAATGAGCTAGGTTTTGCCATCTTAACTGGTGGCGGAGATGGCATAATGAGGGCGGCAAACAAGGGTGCGTTTGATAGCGCAAAGTCCCCTAGTGTCGCGCTAAACGTGAGGCTGCCGTTTGAACAACAAACAAATCCATACGTCACCGCAAAATATCTCTTTTCAAATTTAAGTCCAAGAAAATTTGCCCTAACTGATAGCTCTATCGCATTTGTCGTCTTTCCTGGTGGATTTGGCACGCTTGATGAGCTATTTGAAATTTTAGTCCTAGCTCACGTTGGCAGCAAAAAAGTGAAAATTTTTCTTTATGGATGCGAGTTTTGGCAAGGGCTTGATGAGTTTATACGAAAGACGCTGATCCCTCAAAAAACGATAAACGAAGAAGATTTAAATTTATATAAAATCACCGATGATATAGAGCTTATCGTAAGTGAAATTTTGGCTATTTAAAAATAAGATATAAAATATCGCCTTTAAATTTAAAAAAGGTAAAAATATGAAAATAATGGTTGCAATGAGCGGCGGCGTAGATAGCACGATGACGGCTAAATTTCTGCAAGAGGCTGGACATGAGGTGCAAGGCTGCTACATGATGCTTCATCAAAAGCCAGGATATCACGAAGAAAACATCAGAAAAGTCAAAAAAGTGGGCGAATATCTTGGCATCAAGGTGCATATCCTTGACCTGCAGGATAAATTTAACGAATATGTCTATGATCCATTTGTCAGGCTCTATAAAGAGGGCAAAACGCCCAATCCTTGCGCCTTGTGTAATAAATTTATAAAGCTTGGTGCGCTACTTGACTTTGCAAAGGCAAATGGCTGCGAGAAGCTTGCTACTGGGCATTACGTGCAGGTGGTTGATGGCTTTATAACTTGCGCAAAAGACCCCAGCAAGGATCAAAGCTACTTTTTAGCTCAGGTGCCAAAAGAGGTGCTAAAAGATGTCATTTTCCCACTTGGAGATAAATTTAAAAAAGACATAAAAGAGCTAGCAAGAGGCGTAAAAGTGCTTGAAGAGTTCGCTACGCAGGCAGAAAGTAGTGAAATTTGCTTTGTGGAAAATACCTACATCGAGGTTTTAAACAAGCACTACAACACAAATTTACCAGGCAATGTAGTTGATAAAGACGGCAATATCATCGGCCGCCACCAAGGCTACATGCACTACACTATCGGCAAACGTCGTGGTTTTGAGATTTTTGGCGCTCATGAGCCACACTTTGTCATCAAGATAAATGCCGAAAAAAACGAGATCGTTGTCGGCACAAAGGACGACCTTGCTCAAAAGGTGGTCGAGCTTGAAAATGTAAATTTATTTATAGATGAAGATAAATTTGAGTGCGAAACGAAAATAAGATATAGAAGCCCTAAACTTGAGGCTTTTGTTGAGGTTGATAAAGCTAACAAAACCGCAAAGCTAACGCTAAATCAAAACGCACTTGGCGTAGCGCAAGGTCAGCTTTGCGTGATGTATGAGGGTGATCGCGTCATCGCAAGCGGTTTTATAAAGAACTAAGCGCCTCTTTTATCACCTTAACGTGGCTAAATTCTGGCTCTTTGACAGCGGTTAGAAGCGCCACGTTTTTATACTCTTTTTCTAGCTTTTTAAGCTCTTTTAGTCCCTCTTGCTCCTCTTTGCCATTTAGCTCTTGCCTAAATCTTTTGCAAAACTCATCAAACCTAGCCTCTTTATCTTCATGAAACCATGACCTTAGCTCGTTTGACGGAGTGACTGATTTTAGCCAGATGAAGCTAGAAAATATCTCTTTTTTCACGCCTCTAGGATAAAGTCTATCGATAAAGACACCTTTAAAACTCTCGTCATCGCTTTTAATAAAGTCGTAAATTCTACATATCTTAAACATGTTTGTTATCTTAGTCCTCATAAATTTACAAATGTAAAATGGTTTAAAAATTTGGTGTAAATTTTAGCTTTTGGAGTAGAAAATTTGACTAAAAATAGTTGGTAAATAAATTTAAATTTAAAGCTCATTTTGATAAAATCCCAACATAAAAATCACTAAAAAAGGTTACTATTATGAGAGGCTATAAAATTTTCTCAGGCACCGCAAACATCGAGCTTTCGAAGAAAATTTCGCAATATTTGTCGCTTCCACTCAGTGAAGCTAGCATAAAAAGATTTAGCGATGGTGAGATCAGCGTGCAGATCGGCGAAAGCGTGCGTGGGAAAGATGTTTTTGTCATCCAGCCAACATGTGCCCCAGCAAATATAAATTTAATGGAGCTTCTTATCTTAACTGACGCCTTAAAACGCAGTAGCGCAAGCTCTATAACAGCAATCGTGCCGTATTTTGGCTACGCTAGACAAGATAGAAAAGCGGCTCCTAGAGTGCCTATCACTGCAAAACTAGTGGCAAACATGATGCAAACAGCAGGCATCGACAGAGTCGTTACTATGGACCTTCACGCAGGGCAAATTCAAGGATTTTTTGACATCCCAGTAGATAACCTTTATGGTAGCATTGTCTTTAACGACTACGTAAAAGCTAAAAATTTACCAAATCCAGTCGTTGCAAGCCCAGATGTAGGCGGCGTAGCTCGTGCTAGAGCTTTGGCGAAAAATCTAAATTTGCTAGATATGGTCATTGTTGATAAACGCCGCGAGAAAGCAAACGAGAGCGAAGTGATGAACGTGATCGGCGACGTAAAGGGCAAAGACGTGATCTTGGTCGATGATATGATCGACACTGCTGGCACCATCGTAAAAGCAGCTGAAATTTTTAAAGAGCGCGGAGCAACTAGTGTAATGGCGTTTTGCACGCATCCAGTGCTTAGCGGACCAGCTTATGATAGGCTAAAACTTGGCTTTTTAGACGAGCTAGTGGTGACTGACACGATCCCGTTAAAAGAAGAACTCCCTTGTATAAAAGTGCTAAGCACAGCTTCACTATTTGGCGAAGTGATACGCCGCGTTTATCACAACGAAAGCGTAAATAGCTTATTTTAGTAATCATTGCAGGCTAAAGCGTTAGCCTGCTAAATTTATTCGTTTTGACTAATTGATGTTTATCTTTTGGGTTAAATTTACAGCCCAAAAGACTGAAATATCTGCTTGCGACGAGCCTAACTATGAAGCCAAATAAATACAAACTACAATGAAAATTTCTACACGCTAGTCACTAAAATTTAAGCCATAATCAAAAGGTGCAGTGCCGATCAGATCCGTGTGGGAGCTGCGACAAATGCCGTTAGGATCGCACAAAAATGGATCGCGATGCAGGAGTAGTTTGCATTAAAATTAATTGCGATCTTGCACCTAAAATTTAAGGAAAAAACTATAAAATACCCCCTTTTTAAATTTCATAAAAAGGGTTTTTATTGCGTAAAATATTTGAGAGAATTTTGCTTGCAAGCAACAGTTTCACGCTTTTTCCGGTAGTCTTTGGACTTTTAGGTGCGATCGTGCTTTTTATCATCGCAAGTTATGATGTTGGCAAGGTGCTTTTAGAGGTTTATAAATATTTCTTTGTTGCAGATTTTCACGTTGAAAATTTCCACCCAGAGGTCGTTGGCGAGATAGTTGGAGCGATCGATCTATACTTGATGGCGCTTGTTCTTTATATATTTAGCTTCGGAATTTACGAGCTTTTCATCTCAGAGATCACACAGCTAAAGCAGTCAAAGCAGAGTAAGGTGCTTGAAGTGCATTCGCTTGATGAGCTAAAAGACAAGCTTGGCAAAGTGATCGTCATGGTCCTCATCGTAAATTTCTTCCAAAGAGTGCTTCATGCAAATTTCACAACTCCGCTTGAGATGGCCTACCTTGCGGCTTCTATCCTAGCACTTTGCCTTGGACTTTACTTCCTTCACAAGGGCGAACACTAAAATTTTAAGCGTTCTTACGCTTAAAATTTCTCCTACATCTTTTCTTTAGCTATTTTTGGATAATATCCATTTAAAAATTTAAAGGAAATTTGATGATTTTCATAGACACTTGCCTTAAAAAACCTACGCCATACACGCCTGTTTGGATGATGCGCCAAGCTGGCAGATATCTACCAGAATATATGGCTGTAAGAGCTAAAGCTGGGGACTTTTTATCACTTTGCAAAGACTATAAAAAGGCTAGCGAGGTCACGCTTCAGCCAGTTGAAATTCTTGGTGTTGATGCGGCGATTTTATTTAGCGATATCCTTGTCGTACCTCTTGAAATGGGTATGGATCTGCGCTTTGAAAAGGGCGAGGGACCAGTTTTTACAAAGCCTTTGCGTGATGAGACCGCACTTGATGCACTTAGCATCGAAAGATCGGTTAAAAGCTTAGCATACGTCTATGACACGATCAAACTTACAAGAGAAAATTTAGCCAAAGATAAGGCGCTCATTGGTTTTTGCGGAGCACCTTGGACGATAGCTACATATATGATAGAGGGTGGCGGCAGCAAAAACTATGCGGTCTGCAAAAAGATGCTCTATGAAAATCCAGAATTTTTGCATCAAATTTTAGAAAAAGTGACGCAAGCGCTCATTCTTTATGTTAAAGAGCAGATAAAAGCTGGCGTAAATGCCGTGCAAATTTTTGATAGCTGGGCGGCTGCGCTTGAAGAGCAGGCATATTTTGAGTTTGGATTTAGCTATATAAATAAGATAGTTGATAGCGTAAAGGCTGAATTTCCAGAGATCCCAGTCATAGTTTTCCCAAAAGGTATAAGCGGCTATTTAGATAAAATTTCAGGTAAATTTGACGTTTTTGGCGTTGATTGGAGCACGCCGATCGAGCTAGCAAAAGAAAAACTTAGCCCAAGATACGTCCTTCAGGGCAATATGGAGCCAACAAGGCTATATAGCAAAAAGGCGATCGATGAGGGCGTGGATAAAATTTTAAGCACGATGAAAGACGCACCGCATATTTTCAACCTTGGTCACGGGATCTTGCCAGATGTGCCAGTTGAAAACGCAAAATATTTCATAAAAGAGGTTCAAAGAAAAAGTGCAAGATAGCACTATCGTCTTTGGGCCGATAAATTCGCGCCGTTTTGGCATGAGCCTTGGCATCGATCTAAGCCCAAAGCAAAAATCATGCAATTTTGACTGTGTTTATTGTGAGCTAAAGGGCGCAAAGCCAGTTGAAGAGATAGAAAATCCACCAAGCGTTAATGAGATCATAAGCGCTTTAAAAGAAGCATTAAAAGTTCATCAAAATATCGATGTCATCACACTTACAGCAAATGGCGAACCAACTCTTTATCCGCACTTAAAAGAGCTGATAGTAAAAGTAAATGAGATAAAGGGCAGGGCAAAAACTCTTATCCTAAGCAATGGCTCAGGTGTGAGGGATCAAAAAATTTGTGAAGCCTTGCAAGGGCTTGATATAGTGAAATTTAGCCTTGATAGCGCCGTGCAAAGCACATTTAAAAAGATAGACCGCAACAAAAGTGGCATAGAAGTTGGCGAGCTTGTAAAGGCAATGGCTAAATTTCGCAAGGAATTTAAGGGCGAGCTTGTGCTTGAAATTTTGGTCGTGGCTGGATTTAACGACAAAGAAGAGGAATTTATAGCGCTTAATGAGGCTATAAATGAGATAGCTCCGCACCGAGTGGATGTGGGCACGATAGATCGTCCGCCAGCTTACAACGTAAAAGGCGTTGATGCTAGTAGGCTTGAAGAGCTAGCAAGCAAGATAAATGGCGTGCCAGTCACCATAGCTAGGGCTCACAAGATAGAGCAAAAGTATGAATTTAGCAAGAGTGAAATTTTAGCCATGCTAGAGCGCCGTCCGCAAACTACGGCAAATGTAGAAGAAAATTTCTCAGAGCACTCAAAGCAAATTTTAAACAGCCTTTTGCAAGATGGTGCGGTTTATCAAACTGACGTTGCTGGCGTTAAATTTTATAAATTGAGATGATAGATGAAACGAATTTTAACTATACAAGACATCTCGTGCGTGGGCAAATGCTCGCTCACAGTCGCACTTCCCATAATCAGCGCCCAAGGCATCGAGGCTTGCATCTTGCCAACGGCACTGCTCTCAACACACACTGGCTTTGAAAATTTCACTTTTCGTGATCTAACTGATGAATTTGACGCTATAACGCAGGTTTGGCACAAAGAGGGCATCAGCTTTGATGGAATTTACACTGGATTTTTAGGTAGTTTTAGGCAGCTTGAGCTTATAGGGAAGGTCTTTGCTGAGTTTGATAGTGGCTCTTTGCTAAGGCTTGTGGATCCTTGCATGGGCGATAATGGCAAGCTCTATCACGGCTTTGATGAGAAATTTGTCGCAAAGATGAGAGAGCTTTGCACAAAGGCACACGTCATCACGCCAAACATAACTGAGGCAAGTTTTATGTGTGGAAAGTCATTTTTAAGCGAGGGATACGGCGAGGATTACATTTTGGAGCTGCTTGAGGGCTTGGCTAGTTTTGGCGCGCAAAAGATCGTTTTAAAGGGCATTAGGTATAGGCAAAACGAGTGCGGCATTATAGCATATGACACAAAGTCGAAAGAAAAAGTGGAGTATTTTCACGAGTATTTGCCCTTTCACGCAAGTGGCACCGGAGATATCTTCGCTTCAGTGCTTTTTGGCTCGCTCATAAATGGAGAAAGCATGCAAAATGCTATCAAAAAGGCAGCAAATTTTGTGCTTGAGAGCATCAAGATCACGCTAAAAGATAGTAATCGCACAAGCTATGGTGTGCAGTTTGAAAAATTGCTTAGAAATTTTAGCACTTTATGGCAGGGAGTGATTTAAATTTGTGTCATTATGACCCCACAAAGTGACATAGTTAAAACAAAATTTCATATTTATTTAAATTAATTTTACTTTTATATAAAAAGTTGAATAATTATGCAAATATTGATCAAGGAGTGATTTATGAAGTCTTTAAGGATTAAAATTTCTGTTATTTTGACAGCTGTGATCGTGCTGCTACTAATCGGCGTTAGCCTCATTAGTTACAACATAGCTCGCAACCTATATACAGAAAAAGTTGTGAAAGATGAGCTACCACTAGCTGTCTCTAACGTTGCAGGTGAGATCGGCTACGCTATAGATAAGGTCATCAACACCTCTTATCAGATGACTAAAAACGACTATCTTCTAAAATGGATCGACGAAGGCGAGTCAAAAGATGGATTAGCAACGCTTTTTAACTACAACACCGACCTTATGAAGGCGTTTAACCTCTCAACGGCGATGTTTGTCTCTGATAAAACTCTAAACTACTACACAAACGACAAAATTTTAAAGCAGCTTAGCAAGGATAATCCACGCGATAGCTGGTACTTTGACGTTAAAAATGGCAAAGAGGTAAATTCTCTAAACATCCAAGTCTCAGAAGCTACTGGCTCGCTAACGCTTTATGTAAATAGCAAGGTTGAAAAAGACGGCAAATTTTATGGCGTCAGCGCGATAGGCATGAACCTTGATGACATCGTAAATTTAGTCACCTCAAAAACCATGGGCGAGGGCAGTAAATTCTTAATGGTTGATTCAAGCGGTATCGTAAAGATAGAAAAGAGCGACAGGGTCGGCAAAGTAAATGTAAAAGATGTCCTTGGCAAAGAGAAATTTGATGTCTTGATGAATAAAAATGGCGGCGTTATCCGTCACTTTGATGGCACGAGAAATTTGATAATTGGCTCAAAATATATCCCAAGCCTTGATTGGTACCTCTTTGGCGAGATGGACGAGGATGTGCTTTTAAAAGATTTGCATACGCTATTTTACTCAGCTATCGGCGTTATCTTAGCAGCGATCATCATCTCTGTGATAGTTTCACTTTACCTATCGTCTTACCTCCTAAAAATCATCCTCAAACTAAAAACAGGCCTACTATCCTTCTTTGATCTACTAAATCATAAGACAAATAAAGCCCAGCCTATAGAGATAACATCTAAAGATGAATTTGGTCAAATGGCAGAGCTAATAAACAAAAACACAAAGGCCATTGAAGATGGTATGAAAGATCAAAGTATCTTCATCCAAAAAGCCAACACCTTTGTAAATGAGATAAAAGATGGCAACTATGAAGCAAGCCTAGAAGCTGATACTAATAACCCAGCTCTAAATCAACTAAAAAGCACATTTAAAGATTTGCAGCTTGCTCTTAAAAATGCAATCTCAAGTAATGGTAAAGATGTACTTGATCTACTAAACACTTATAAAAACCAAGACTTTACAAAAAGACTTGATGATGATGGTAAGATAGCAAGTGGTATAAACTCACTAGGCATTGAGAT
>NZ_CABPTV010000005.1:121286-122564 GCF_902460535.1 Campylobacter concisus
ATGCCATCTCTCAAAAGACAGCTGATGTTATAAGACAATCAGATGAAATTAAAAACATCATAACTATCATTAGAGATATAGCAGATCAAACTAACCTTCTAGCTCTTAATGCTGCAATTGAAGCAGCACGTGCAGGAGAACATGGTAGAGGATTTGCCGTTGTTGCTGATGAAGTTAGAAAACTAGCAGAAAGAACTCAAAAATCACTTGGTGAGATAGAAGCAAATACAAATGTCCTAGCTCAATCAATAAATGAGATGAGTGAATCTATAAAAGAGCAAAGTGAAGGTATAAATATGATAAATCAATCAGTTGCTCAAATAGATCACCTAACAAAAGAGAATGTGGTAATTGCAAACCAAGCAAACGAAGTAACATCTGAAGTAGATGAGATGGCTAAAGCTATAGTTGAAGATGTTAGGAAGAATAAATTCTAAAACACTTCTGGTTTAGGGTTTTAAATAAACTTAAATTTGTTTAATGAAAAACTACTCAATAAATTCCAACCTAGTTTAAGCTGGGTTGGGGTTTAATAAATTATCTTTTGAATTTAATTATTTATATAGTTGCTTTAAATTTTTTATCTTGGTTTTTTCCACTCATACTTGTAATGTTTGCAAATTTTAAAATTCCACTCATTTGCAAGAGTTGGCTACTGATTTTAGGTCTCACAAAGCTTGCCACTAAAATCAGAGCCGAAATTACTCGTTCATGAAATTTTAAAATTTGTCAGAGCTTCTTTGATATAAACGGCATGCAGTGTGAAGCGCTGGAGTATGCACCTCTAACGCACGAAGGGGGGGGGTTACTTAGGGCTTCGCCTCATAACTGTAAGCAGACAGGGGATTAAAAAGAGGGATAGTGGGATGGCTTTGCTTTGCTAGCTCGCAATTGCAAGCAGACCGTAATTCAAGTCCCCCATGTCTCCCTTTTGGATAAAAATTTACAAATTTAATTGAGTTGCTTGGCAAATTTCAAAATCTTAGTCACTCGTCTTGGCAACATATTAAATTTATAAATTTAGAACCGCGATATGCTTACTCATAAATTTTAAAATTTGCCCGAGTTTTTAACCGCAAGCTATTTGTTTCAAATATTAAATTTTCGCTATAAAATTTCCTGTCACAAAACATATATAATTGTGACAAACATTGTCAAATATTAAAATATCTTAGATATAAATTTTAGCTTCATATTTATTGCGTTTTTGGAGAATTTAATTAAACAAAAGATAAATTTAATCCATTTTATATGTTACTTTTCTACACCTGTCTCTTA
>NZ_CABPTV010000006.1:0-62822 GCF_902460535.1 Campylobacter concisus
AAAGCTAGCTGAAAGAACTCAAAAATCTCTAGGTGAGATAGAAGCAAATACAAATGTCCTAGCTCAATCAATAAATGAGATGAGTGAATCAATCAAAGAGCAAAGTGAAGGTATAAATATGATAAATCAATCAGTTGCTCAAATAGATAATCTGACAAAAGAAAACGTAGTAATTGCAAACCAAGCAAACGAAGTAACATCAGAAGTAGATGAGATGGCTAAAGCTATAGTTGAAGATGTTAGGAAGAATAAATTTTAAAATACTTCTGGTTTAGAGTTTTAAATAAGTTTAAACAAGACTACTCATGCAAATTTGCTTGAGTAGTCTTAAATATATATTTTATAATAAAGCAGCTAAAATTTTTAGTTATTTAAGCTGTTTTTAAATGATTGCTAACTATAATACGACTTCTTTTAAGTGTTCCGGATTAGCTCAGCGGTAGAGTAGGTGACTGTTAATCACTTGGTCGCTGGTTCGAACCCAGCATCCGGAGCCATTCTTCTTTAAAAATCCTTTTAAAACCAGATTTTAACGATGTTTCAAGAACTTTAAGCTTCTTATTTTTTGCATTCCACCTTTATTTTCCATCAGGTCTATTTAATATTCTAAAATTCTTCTATTTTGATCTAATATGTTTTTTGTATATTATTTTTTGTTTTTAAAGAGTTATAGACAAAAACATAAAATATTTTTACCCTAATTCGCTCTAAGTTGTCCTATAATTGACGTTAATAAAGAATTAGACAACTTAATGCTACAAAAGCAAAATCCAAGAAGTTAAGAATGTTAGTAAAATTCTTTAAAGCTAAAAACGGCGGTAGTGTTGCGGGTATTAACTATCTTTTGCAACTAACAAACTTGAGCAAAAAATACGAAAATCATTCATTGTCACAAGAGCAATGTCAAGAGCTACAATAGAATTCAAAGAAGTCGCTAGAAGGTATGCATTAAGTCATGCGCAAAAAGATGTTAAGATCGATGTAGATGTGCCAAAAAAGAGAGATATTGGTGGTATGGGGTTTGATTTTTGATTGGGAGATTAAATATAAATTTTTATCTCCAAATATATCTATGCTAATATAAGTGCAATGATTAGGTTATCTATCTATTTAAAATCCTACATTTTATAAGCCCTCCACCCTAACAATAATCAAGCGGATCAAGATCACTATACTCTTTTTCATAGTCTATATCTTCAGCCCAGTAATCAAAGCACCCAAGTTCTTTTAACGCTAGTCTTAGCTTCTTTCGCTCAAGATACTCATATCTAAGGCTTAATGTACGCTTTAAAATCTCTCTTATAAATTTCCTGTCGCTGCCAAAATGTTGTGCCGCACTTTTTAAAGTTGCTATGACATTTTTTATAAATACACCTTTATAATAAGCCACACTTAGAGCCTGAAGCAACATTATTTTTGCCTTGTCAATAACTTTATTTTCATAGAAAATTTCTGCTATTTTTATACATATTAGCGTATCTGTTTCAAAGTAAATTTCGTTATCCCAAAGGCCAAATTCGCTTGATATTTTATGCAAACATATATTTTCTTCTACACTGCAGTTATTATAGGTGTCAAATTCGGCATCAGGTCTTAAAAACCACTCAAATTTTATCTTTGCATTTTTGCAGATGACGTAAGTTTGCCAGCTTTTTTTAGAAATTCTTATGGCATAGTTAAATAGCTTGTACTCGAGTTTTATGAAGTAGCACTTGCTTTTTAGTGGGATTATCTTCACTGCTTCGCTTTTTGAAATTTGGTCCGCGATCTCTTTGTAGTATGAGAGCGGTTTTATCTCTCTTTTGATATATTTTTCTGCCTCATCGGCTACAATGAAAAATTCTTCTTTTGTTGTGGCGGTTTTTATGAGTTTTTTGAAACATTCGCGAGCCCATTTATGAAAGCCTATGTGTGAAAAAAGATCGTCTTCTAGTTCATACACTCGCCCAAATATCTCAGCTTTTTTGTTCTTTTGCATGAGCTTAAAAATAGCAGCTGCGCCAGCTATGCCGTTTTCAGGCCTACCACACATCGTGCGGTATATCCATCTTGCACAGACGAAACATTGATTTGGTGCATCATTTAGCAAGTGACCTAACATATCCTTTGCTTGCTTCTCTTTGCCAGCTTCAAATAGCTCTTTTATCTGTTTGATCTTCTTCATCGCCACTCCTTTTTGGGATGAATTCTAAAGTAAAAAATGGACAAAATTTATTCCTATTTTGTTGGTATAATTTTGTAAAAGGATGTTAAAAGCAAAGATATTTTTGACGATATATAAAAATAAAACAAATTTTTAAGGCATAGATAATGGCACTATCTAAATCCCTCTACATCCGCGGTATTCAGTGTGAAAAGAGCTTGTGGCTTAAAAAGAAAAAGCCTGAGTTTTTGCAAGCCCCAGATGATGGTGCGCAGGCGATATTTGACACTGGTACATCAGTAGGCGAGCTAGCCTGTGAGCTATTTAGTGGTGGCGAGAGGATAGAATACACTGGCGACTTTGGCTCGCAGATGGCAAAGACCAAGGAGCTTATGGGACGCGGCACAAAGGTCATATATGAGGCTACGTTTTGCTTTGACGGCATCCTTGTGATGGTCGATATCCTTCGCATCTACGAGGATGGCCTCATCATCAACGAAGTAAAGAGCTCAACCTCGGTAAAAGAGGTCTATATCGATGATGCAAGCATCCAGTACTACGTCATTAGCTCGCTTGGCTACAAGGTGAGTGCCGTAAATATCATCCACATAGATAATAGCTATGTAAGAGGCGAGAAGCTCGAGCTTGAGAAGTTTTTTCACACCGAAGACGTGACCGAGCAAGTAAGGCAAAAACAAGCAGATATCCCTCAAATTTTAAGTAAATTTGATGAAAATCTTAGCAAAGACACTGAGCCAGAGGTTGATATCGGTCCTCACTGCTCAGATCCTTATAATTGCGACGCTTGGGAGTACTGCTGGCGCGGGCAGCGAGGCATCCCCGAGTATAGTATTTTTGATATTAGCGGCTTAAGAAGTAAAAAGAAATTTGAGCTTTATAAAAGCGGCATAGTTAAATTTGAAGATATCAAAGAGCTAGATAAATTTAACGCCTTTCAGCAGATACAAATCCGCTCTGAACTATCCAAAGAGCAGATCATAGACAAAGAGGCTATCAAAGAATTTCTAGACACACTTAGCTATCCGCTCTACCATCTTGACTTTGAGACCTTTCAGCAGGCCGTACCTGAGTTTGTGGGGCTTAGTCCATACGAGCAGATACCTTTTCAGTTTTCTATCCATAAAGATAACGGCAAGGGAAATTTAGAGCATTTTGAGTTCTTGGCTGAGGTCGGGGCCGATCCTAGATATGAGCTGGCACTAAATTTGATCAAATTTATCCCACAAGATGCTTGCGTGCTAGCCTATAATATGAGCTTTGAAAAAAGGGTGATAAGACGTCTTGCTGAAATTTATCCGCAAATTTCAAATGAGCTTATGGCTATCCACGACAACATAAAAGACCTGATGGCGCCATTTGCTAGCAAAAGCTACTACCACCCAAAGATGCAGGGCAGCTACTCTATAAAATACGTCCTGCCAGCGCTCGTGCCTGAGTTTGAGTCAGCGTATAAGGACCTAAATTTGATCCACCATGGCGGCGAAGCGATGCAGGCCTATGAGGCTATGGCATATATGCCAGCTGATGAGCGAGAGGCCTACAAAAAGGCACTTTTAGCATACTGCAAGCTAGATACCCTAGCGATGGTTAAGGTTTTAGAAAAACTGCGCGAAGTGGCAAAATAGACAAAAAAGTGTCTGCTTTGCCGGCTATAATGCCAAAAGCATTTAAGCCATAGGAGGCAACATGGACACAGATAAATTTAAGTCATTACAAGAAACAATACTTCAAGCAAAAGAGATCATCAAAAACGCAGACGCCATAGTCATCACAGCAGGTGCTGGTATGGGTGTGGATAGTGGTTTGCCTGATTTTCGTGGAGATCAGGGCTTTTGGAAGGCATATCCGCCGCTAAAAGATAAGGATCTGGGCTTTACCGATATAGCAAATCCACAGTGGTTTTTTGACGATCCAAAGCTAGCTTGGGCATTTTACGGCCATAGGCTAAAGCTTTACAACAAAACCGAGCCTCACGCTGGCTTTGCCATGCTAAAAGAGCTTTGCGCGCAGAAAAACGAAAACTACTTCATCTGCACCTCAAACGTCGATGGACACTTTGCCAAGGCTGGATTTAACAAGGATAAAATTTATGAAGTTCATGGCTCCATTCACTACGCTCAGTGTATCCACGACGACGATGGGACGATATGGAAGATGGATGAGAGTAGTGTTGAGGTAGATGAGGAGAAATTTATCGCCACAAAGATGCCAGTTTGCCCTGAGTGTGGCTGCGTGAGCCGTCCAAATATCATGATGTTTTACGATCACGAGTTTAATCCAAAAAGAACATGGGCACAGCGCAAAAGATATGAAGCGTGGCTAAGTGAAAATGAAAACTCAAAAATAGCCATAATAGAAATAGGCGCAGGCCTAGCGGTACCAACCATCAGAAAGCACGGTGAAGCACTGGTAAAACGCTTTAAAAATGCAACTCTTATCCGTATCAATCCAAAAGATAGTGACCTAAACCCACAGCTTGGCATCAGCCTAAAGCTAGGCGGCCTAGAAGCGCTAAATCAAATTTTATAGCAGGAGAGAGAATGGAGCACACCAGCATCTTTGAAACTTGGTATAAAAATGATAGTGGCGAGTCGAAGCACATGGCTATATTTAGGGCAAAGCAGGACATATATGCGCTTAGTCAAAGCATATCCGATAAGCTCTTGGCACTACTTGAAAATGCAAAGGGCATCGAGATAAATTTAAAAATTTCTAAAGATATGCCACTTGACGCTGTGATCAAGCTTTGCTTGGAGCAGATAAGAGATACGCTTTGTGATGAGTGTAAATTTAATGCGATCATCACTGATGATCTAGCTTATGTCGATGAGCGGATCATTGATATAAAGGCGACTATAAAATACTGAAAAATAGACGATATAGATATCAAATTCTAAAAGGAGAGAGGATGGAGATAAAGTCAAAAAAAGAGCACTTTAAAAAGCTTTTTGCAGATATGAGCAAAGGCTACATGGCGGCAAAATCGCAGGCAGACAGGCAAAGGGCCATGGGCAAGCACGACTATAATATCTTTACTTTGTTTCATGGTTTTAGCGATGAAGTAAATTTGCACTCAAATTTCATAGCTTCGCTACTTGATCCAAACGGTGATCACTACAAGAGTGATCTATTTTTAAAGCTATTTTTAGAGACGTGTGGCATAGATGACTTTGGCATAGACACGAGCAGGGCGACCGTTTTTAAAGAGTTTAAGCATATAGATATCTACATAAGCGACGGCAAGAAGCATATCATCTTAGAAAATAAAGTATATGCAAAAGACCAACCTACGCAGATAGCAAGGTATATCAAAGCTATTCAAAATGAAGGTGCTAAAGAGAGCGACCGCGTTAAAGATGAGGATATATATGTTTTATATCTGCATCCAGATGGAGAGCTACCAGATAAACAAAGCTTTGGCGATTATTATGCCAAGCTACTAGGAGAAAATCCGTCTATAAAATTTAAGGTCATTAGCTATGGCAAAGAAATTTTAGAGTGGATAGATAGGTGCAAAAATGAGGTGTCAAATATAACTGACCTAAATATATTTTTATCGCAATACAAGGACGTGATAGAGATGATTTATAATAGATACAAAAGGATAGATAAGATGGAAACAGCAAATTTGGTGGAAATTTTTAAAGAAAATTATACTGCGGTGTCGGAGATAGCAAATAAATATCAAGAGACGAGAAAGAAAATAATAGATGAATTTTTTAAAAATGTAAAAGACATTTTAGAAAATGACTTAAAAGATAAATATAGTATTGAATTAAATAGTGTAGCTTACAGACCTATAGTAATAAAGAATACAACATCTCAAGATAAAAAATGGAAAAATTTTTACTTCACAGTCGAATTTCAAAAATCAAGCACGTATTCTATGCCATATGTTGGTTTTCGTAGGGTAGATGATAATATAGACGATGAAAAATTAGAAAATCCATTCAAGCAGCAGCTCCCAAATCAAACAAAATATTTTTTGGCTTATAGTGACAAAATTTTTAAAGAAGATATTTGTGAAAATATAATAAAAGATAAGCTTAGTCCAGAAGATTTTGCAGGGATAATAAAAGGCATTTTAGAGCAGTTTGAAAAATATAACTTAGTCGAAAGAAAACAAAACTAACCCCAGATTTTAGTGGCTCTATGCCACTAAATTTCAAATTTAAGAGCAAATTTTATAAAAATAAGACATACAAAAGTCCAAAAAGCTAAGTATCATCTCAAAATAAAAAAGGAAATGAGATGAGAAATTTTGACAGACTTGTTACATTTTATCTGTTGCGTGCAGTGCTTTATTACGGGCTGTTTGACAAAGTAAATGGACATACAGCTGATAGGGCTATAGAGGGTCTTGGCTATGGCGAGGAGCAGATAAAAGCGATAGGCGGCATGTCAAATTTCTTAAAAGAGCTAAAGAAAAGGCATGATGATATCTTAAAAAATTTGCCAAAATTTCCTGCTTTGCTAGATAAAAATTTACAAATGCTTAGCGAAAAGTTAAATTTGGATGAGACGCAAAAGCAAATTTTAGGCTTTTTGATCGTCGTATCAAACTCAAATACGCTTGAAAACACTATCGGCAAGATAGCAGATATAAACAATAGAGATTTTAATAAAATGATCGCCACTATCTTAAATTTACCGCAACGCGCTGTAAATAACGCACTAAAATATGATGCGAAATTGCTAAGCTCAGGGCTACTCGTAATGGAGAGATATAAAATTAATTTTCTTGCTAAATATAGCTTTTTAAATGATGACTTTGCTTTTGAGATGTTTGATACCAAAAACTATATAAGCAAAATTTTCTCAAAAAGCGTAGTGCCTTGTGGCAAGGGCGATCTAAAGAGCTGTGACTTTGAGCACATAAAGGACGAGCTATCTCTTACGCTTGAGTATCTTAAAAATGCCATTAGCACAAAAAGGCATGGGATAAATATCTTGCTTTACGGACCTGCTGGCACTGGCAAAACAGAATTTGCAAAGCTAGTGGCAAAAGAGATCGGACTTGAGCTTTTTGAAGTGGCTTATAATAAATTTGAAAACGACAAAAGGGCTACAAAGAGATATCTCGCCTACACGGCGGTGCAAAATATCTTTTCTAATAATATTTTATTGATGTATGACGAGGCTGAGGATATATTTAGCCTGGATAATGGCATCATGATAAACAAGGCTGCGATAAATCGAGCCCTTGAAAACAATAAAATAGCGACTATATGGATAACAAATAAGGTGCAAGATATGGACGAGGCTGTCTTAAGACGCTTTGATATAGCCATAAATTTACCTATCCCAGATGAAAAAACACGCAAAAGGATAATAGAAAAATACTCAAACGGCCTTAGCACAAATGAGAGCATAAAAAGGCTTTTGGGCTACACTTCTCTCTCGCCAGCTGTCATACAAAAGGCAGCCAAAGTGGCGTTAAGTTTAGATAAATTTGACAAGCAAAAGGCGTTTGAAATGGTGATAGACAACACTCTAAAGTCGCAAGGACATGACAAAGAGAAAATCGCCGATCAAGGTCTATCTTTGCCACAAAGCTACAATGTGGAGTTTATAAACGCAAACACCGATCTTAACAAACTTGCTTGTGGCATAAAAGAGAGCTGTAACGCTAGGATATGTATATACGGCGCAGCTGGCACTGGCAAAAGTGCCTACGCTAAATACATAGCAAAGTCGCTAAACAAGCCACTTGTTCTAAAAAAATCAAGCGATCTAATAAACTCATATATCGGTGAAACAGAGAAAAATATAGCTCAGGCTTTTAAAGAAGCTAGAGAAAAAGGCGCTGTGCTTGTTTTTGATGAGGTCGATACCTTTTTGCAAGATAGAAATAACGCGGTTAGAAACTGGGAGATAAGTCAGGTAAATGAGATGCTAGTGCAGATGGAGAACTTTGAGGGCATATTTATCGCTACGACAAATTTGCTTGACAGGCTTGATAGCGCGAGTATGAGGCGTTTTGATATGAAGATAGAATTTAGCTATCTAAAAAGCGAGCAAGCACTTAGTCTTTTTAAAAAAGAGTGTGAAATTTTAGGGCTAAAGGCTAGCAGTAGCGATCTAAAACTTGTTGGTTCATTCGCCTTTTTAACGCCTGGAGACTTTGCAGCTGTGCTAAGAGCAAATAAATTTAGTCCGGTAGCAGACGCGAGCGAATTTGCAAATCGCCTAAATGACGAGATCAGATATAAAAAGATAGAAAACGAAAGAAGAGTTGGGTTTTAAAAATGTGATCTTTAGTTATAAAAATTATAAGTCAAAAGTAATCTAGGTTTATATAAACTTTTAGAAAAATGCTTTAAAACATTTTAAAAGGAGATAATTGTAATGGAAGCAAAAACAACTATTAGAAGAATGTTAAGTGGTAACTTTATTCGTGTGCCAAACTACCAGCGAGCTTATTCATGGGATAAAGATAAGCAAGTTAAGCAATTTTTGATTGATTTAGATGACTATATAGATAGTGGCTCTACTACTCCGTATTATTTCGGACATTTTCTTTTTGAGCAAAAAAGTGAAGATTTATACAACATAATTGATGGACAGCAACGTTTAACTACAATTGAAATTTTTCTCTCATCAGTATTTAAAAGACTGGCAAATATCAGATCTTTAACAGAGGATGATAAAGAAATAAAAGAAGATGTGATAAAGAGAAATAGTAAATATAGATTTTCGACCGTCGAATATGATAATCCATTTTTTAAGGACTATGTAATTGATCAAAAAGATATTTCAAGAGAAAGTCTAGAAACGTTATCGGCTGTTAGAATTATGGAAGCTTTTGATTTTTTTGAAAATAAATTAAAATCAAAAGATGAAGTAAGTTGCAGACAATATATAAATTGCGTAATAAATTCAGCTTGCACAACACACATTGTAAACGAAGAGGCTGAAGCTATACAAATGTTTATATTTCAAAATAATAGAGGAAAAGACCCTACAAAACTTGAGATTGTAAAAGCGCAATTCATGTATGAAATTTGGATTTCAAATATCAACCAAGAAGAAAAATCAGAAAAAATAAAAGAGCTTCAAGAGAGATTTGAACATATTTATAAGTCTATATCGGTTATTGAAAATAATCTTAGCGAAGATGATGTTTTGCTATATGCTCTACGGGTTTCTTTTAATACACTTGATATCGATGTCTCTATGGAAAAAATTGAAAAAGAGCTTAAAGATAAGAACAATGCTACAAATTTTATAATGAATTTTACACTTGAATTAAAAAATAGTTTTGATAGTCTAAAATTATTTTTTAAAAATAGGAAAATTTATGAGATCTATTCTTTAGCGCTTTTAGCAGAAACACAAGTAATGCCATTTGTAATAAAATCATATAAGTATAAGATATCAGATGAAGATAAAGCAAGGTTGTTTGCTGAGTTAGAATCACTTGTTATAAGACATAGAATAATTGGAACAAGAGCTCACCTTGAAGATAGAATTAAAAAGGTTTATGAAAAATTTACGGAAGAAAATAAAGATGTATATCAAATTATTGATCGTATTAGATGGCTAAAAAAAGAAACAAATAATAATGACTTGTGGTGGTATTATTATTGGTCTGATGCAAAATTTAAGGAGGCATTGCAAGGAGCCCTAGATCATAAAATAGCAAAGCATATTCTTTGGAAATATGAAAATTATCTAATATCGCAAGAAAAACAAGGCTACGGATTTATGCAAATGGAGCAGATCGCAAGCCCTGAATTAGAGCATATTGCGCCGATAACACCTTCAGACGGAACTCCTATTGCCAAATGGTATTGTGAATATGATGAAGAATTTAAAAATATGTATTTAGACTGCATTGGTAACTATCTTTTGATTTCAAAATCCCATAATTGCTCAATCGGAAATGTTTCATTTACGGATAAATTAAACTCTTATAATGTTTTAGCTCAACAAAGGGAGATAAAAGAGATAGCTAAAGATAAGTGGGATAAGAACGCTATCAAAAAACGCCATGACAAAATAGTAAAATTTGTGGTAGAAGAAATATAGTTTTACAGCGACAATTTTAAATGAAATAAAATATAAAAAAATATTTTATTTCATTTTTTTGTTTTAATAGTCTATCATCTCATCAAAAAACTCATCCTTTGCCTTTTCAAAGCCCACATTTAGCCCGTAAAATCTCGCTGTATCTATCTCATCTTTTGATAAATTTATCTTTGCAAACTCAAAGTTGCTTATCACTAGCATGTCTGCATTTTTAGTTAGATCAAACGAGCTGATATTTATACTAAAATTTATGAGATAGCATACACGTTTTTGGCTTACTGCGGTGTTTGCCATATATAGCGCAACGCTTTTTGCAACCATTTCTCGTTTGCCTATCATGCTACCGCTTGTATCTATGCAAAGCACCGCAGGACCTTATTTTCTAGGCTATTTTTGTAAAATTTCTGATGGTTTTTATATTTATCTCATATATCACGCCTTTTCATTTCTCTTTTGCACGATAACGCAGAGCATATCTTCTACAAGGCTTTTATAAAAATGCACCATCTCCTTGTGACGTGCATCTTGAAAGGGATCTGAACTAATGCAAACACAAAGAGGCATTTTGTTATCTCTTGCTAAAGCAGTCACGACTGCATCACGCTCGTTTAGCAAATTTGCATCTACATTAAAAAAACCAGACGTCATAGTCACATCTGAGCTATAGATGATGAGATCTGGCCTTATCTTGCTTATAGCTTTACTAAGCCCATCTTTTATATTTTGCAGATATTGCTCTTTTGTGGTATTTGGCAAGACGGAGTCACAATAGACATTATCTAATTTGGGGCATATATCCTTAGCAACTTCATAGCCTCTTGTGTAGACCTCATAGACCCAAAGGCTCTTATCATCTTGCGCTAGTTCAAAGACGCCTTCACTTTTTTTGTTGCCAAAATTTACATATAAAATTTTAAGATCTGGCCTATCTTTATGAAGCTTTATAACGCTTAGCGCTATGTCGTTATATGGGGCTCTTACTGCACCAGAGTTTTTAGTGGAATATCCAAAGCCACCACGAGCGTTTATGGCAAAGCCTAGCTCAAGCGCTAGTTTGCACGCATGTAAAGTCCCTTCGCACATCGCTTTATATGCGTCTAAAACGCTTCTTGAGATCATATCTAGCGGTACATATTTTGATATCATAAGCCCAGTTATTTGCTCAACAAATTCATAGTCTTTATATAGCTTTGATAAATACTCCTTGCTATGGAAACTATCTAGATCTATAAAGCTTTGAGTTGGTGTTTGTCTAAAACGGGTGATAAAATTTTTATAACTTTTTGGCAAAATTTTATATTCAAAATCAAACCAAGAGGTCAAAAAACTGTTACGAATATACATATTGTCAAAGTCTTTCAAGGTGCTTGCCTCTCTAACGCCCTTTGGCAGATATATGTTGTAGTCATCAGAGCTTACAATAGGCATCCAAATGAGCTTCTCGTTGAGCGCAGCACTTATTTTTTCCTTTTTGTAGTATAGCCTTGGCTCAAAATGCCAACATATATCATCAATAGATAAAATTTCTTCTATAGTTATTGAGGCGCTATGCATCTTAGCGAGTATGATCGAGCAGTCAAAGCCATGTGGTCGCCCGTCATAGCATAGCTCTATACCACTAAGATCATCATCATCTTCAAAGTAAAAGTCCTGTAACTCAACAGAGAGAATTTCCTCCTCGTAGTCTTTCATATAAAAACTAACCTCGCAGACAATGTCTATCATATCTTTATCATGGTCAAGATATGTCTTAAAAAGCTCCTTAATGCGCAGATACTCTGCCGTCATCTCGCGCTGTATCTCAAGAAGCTTTTGATCAAAAACTACCAAAAGTTCTTTTTCTTCTTTGGTACAAACCATTTTTTACCTCCTAAAAATTTAAGAGGATATTAGCGAGAGTTAAAGACATAAAAATGTCTGTTTTTGGGATATTTTTGTCCAAATTTTTATTTATAATAAAAAGATAGGAGCGAAAATGAGCGAGCAAAAACTTTGGCAAGAGTATGATGAGTTTTCTTTTTTGGCGCAGGCAAAATCAAGCTATGATTACGTAAATAATGCTAATTTTATGAAATATAGCAACACAGAGATGTCAAAAGATTTTTACAAGCAAGCTGTCAAGGCATTAAGCAACCCACATGATGTCATTGCTGAGAGTAAATTTATACTGCAAAATCTAAAAAACGACTTTGGCTGTGAGAGCGAATTTATAAAAGAGATATGCTTGCAAATTTTAAATATAAAAATGACCCCCTACGAGCACCAAGAAGTGGCTAAAATGATAGAGAACTATAGCTCTATCATTTGATAAAATGGCTCTTTTGTACCGCTACTTGCTGAGTTATAAATTTTAACTCCGTTTAAAGTATCCGCGTGTGATTTTGGCTCGTGGATATGCCCACAAAGGATGATCTTTGCATTTAAAAGATTATTCTTAATAAGCCTTGTAAGCTCTATATCTCCGTGATCCTTTTCGTTTTTGCTGATGCTTGTTTTTGTCTTTGCTGGCGGAACGTGAGTCAGCAAGATATCACACTCTGCAAATTCAAGCAGATCATCACACAAGTAAGGTGCGCAGCCAAATTTAACGCCGTTTATAGTCTTTATAGCGCCATCAGAGTATATGCCACTTATAGAATTTAGCCAAGATGGCGGCATATCGTGGTTGCCAGAACATACAAATACCGACTTTTTAAAGCTTTTTAGCCACAAAGTAGCTTGCTCTTTTTCTTGCGCACTCTCTTTGTATAAAAAATCACCGCTAAAACAAAAAATGTCAAATTTATCTTGAAGGGCCAAAATATAGTCAAAATAGTCAGCATTAAAGTGTAGATCGCTAGCGTGAAAAAGTTTTAAGCCGCTCATTTGTTTTTAATCCCCAAGCAAATTTGTGATCAAATTTACCACCATATCTTTTTGCTTTGGCTCACTTTGAGCGATGAACAGTGCAAGTGTAACAAGGGCGTTGTCGCTCATCCTTAGCTCGCCACTACTTTTAAAAAGAAGCTTGCACTTTGATAAAAACAAGATAAATATAAATGATCCGATGCGTTTGTTGCCGTCGCTAAAAGGGTGGTCTTTGATGATGTAGTAGATCAAATTTGCTGCTTTTTCTTGCGGGCTTGCTAAAAGATCAAGTCCGCTAAATGTCTGATATATATTTTTTATTATCCCTTCAAATTCATCTGCCTTTTGAACGCCAAAGATATTTGACGCCTCGCCCCTTTTTATAAGCTCTCTTTTTAGCTCATCCACTGCCGTTAGCGCTTCGTCATATCCAAGGGTAAAATTTTCGCCCACATCGCTTTTGCAAAGACCAAGTGAGCCATCATCAAATTTTTGCAGTAGCGACCAGCTCTTTTTGTAGTATCTAATAAGCTCTAGCGTCTCTTTATCGTTGCTGCTCATAGCGCCTCTTAGATTAGAAATTTATCTCTTTTAGATACTCGCTGACATCTTTTTTGACCTCGTCAGCCAGCTCTTTTGGCTCAAGCACCTTGATAAATGGCAGGTAGTAGTATATGAGCGGCTTTATCTCCATTATGTGCGTAAATTCTATCTCTATCTCGACTGAGCCGTCGCTATCTTGACCAGTTATGCGTTGTTTTGCGTGTGGCTTTCGCTCGAAGTATTTCGCCACTTCTGGCGCTAGTAGTAGTCTTACTATTTTTGGGGCTTCTAAATTTGCCCATGCTGAGTTCATCGCCTTTACACGCTCATCTAGCTCGCTACTTAGTTCAAATTTATCCCCGCTATGCTTTATATCTTTTATGCTTTTTAGGTGAAATTTCTTAAATTTATTACCCTTTTTGCTATCAAGCAAGAGCAGATACCAAAATCCCTCAAAAAGTGCTAGCTTTAGAGGCTTTACAAGAAACTCAAAGCCGTTATACGTGCATGTTATCTCCACTTTTTCTCTTATAGCATCCTCAAGCATTTGAAAATTTACAAGATCATCCTCGCTTAGCTTTTCGTTGTTTATGTTTGTCAGTATCGGGTGGTTTAGCTGCTGAGAAATTTGCTCTAGAAGCACGTGAGCCTTGCTGTAAAAATTTGAGCCCATGTTTTTTGCCACGTTATCAAGGATATTTAGCACCACTCTGTCATCGCCGTCTAGTCCGTCGCTCGCGTCCTCATCATTTAGGCTCCAGTAGTGCCCCTTTTTGACGGCACCATACTCTCTAAGTGTGTCGTAAAGGTCGCGCTGGATGGTCTTTGAGGTCACTCCAAGCATAGCTGTTAGCTCTTTTATCGTGTGCGGTCTCTCTCTTAGCTTTAGGGCTATAAAATTTATGCGTTCAAATTTGCTGTTTTCTTGTTTGGTTATGATGGGTTTCATTTGGCCTCCTAGTTTGGGGATTATATCCAAACTAGGACTAGAGGGTGTCTTTTCTAGCATAATATCTGCCTAAGACCATCTAGCGCGCCACATTTTAGACTTATGCCGATATACTCTGAGATGTAGCTATCTCGTGGGTTTATGCGGATAAGTGTTGCTTTTTCGGAGCGCTTGACAAATTTCTCACCAAAATTTCTGATTGTTGGCACCGCAAGACCTGCACCTAGCTCTATGATCACAAAGCGGCTATCTTTGTTTTGCTCTAGCCATGCTTCATATCTTTTGTGCTGTGCCAAGGTTCTTTTTGAGTTAAACTCATGATCGTAAAACATCATGATATTTGGGCGGCTCACGCAGCCACACTCAGGGCAAACTGGCATATCTAAAGCTATAAATTTTTCTTCATCTACTCTTATATCGCTACAAGTCTGCCATATAGCACCATCACGCTTGTGGATGCACTGAGAGTAGTGTATAGAGCCATGGCACTCATAAATTTTATCTTCGCTAAAGCCAGCCTTAGCAAAGTGTCCATCGACGTTTGAGGTATAGACAAAGTAGTTTTCGTTTTTGCTTTTTACAAGATCTAAAAGCAGCCTAAAGCCTTCGTGAGGCTCTGTATTTTTGTATAAATTTAGCCTGTGACCATAAAATGCCCATGCTAGCTTTGGATCATCTAAAAACCACTGCGGATTTGCCATATCTTCAAAGCTTAAATTTTTATCCATTAAAAGTGGATAGGCTCTCCAAAACCCTAGATCTCCCCTAAAATCAGGCAATCCACTATCCACGCCCATGCCAGCACCTGCTGTGATGATAACCGCATCGGCCTCTGCGATGATCTTTTTGATCCTATCTATCTTCTCTTGCATTTTGATCCTTTTGTAAGAAATTTTGGTAATTGTAATGAGTTGATCAGACATTTTTGTGTCCGATGTTTTTAATATATTTACTTTGACAAAAAGTAGTGATATAATCAATTATTTTTTTAAAGGAGATGCAATGAAGGCGAATGAAGGTAATTTTGGATTTATGGAACAAGAAAATAACATAGAAATTCCATTTTTTCAGCGTCCTTATGTTTGGAGTAAGCCACAGTGGGAACAGCTTTTTGAAGATCTTTTTTATAGCTTCAAAGAAAGAAGACCTCACTTTTTAGGTTCAATCATACTGAAGCAATTATCAAGCTCTATGGGAGATGGAAGTCGTAGAAGCTTGATAGATGGACAGCAAAGACTAACTACTTTTTCTATATTAGTTAAATCTATATATGATATGCTGGATGAAGTTAGAATGAATGATTATGCAGGATACTTATATGCAAAGCCAAGAAGTGAAAAAAATCCAAAAATTAAGCACTCACATATAAATAGAGCTTCTTTTGAATCTATTATAAAAGCAAAAAACTATTTGGAATTTTATGAAGCAAAAAATGATGACAAACTGATTTCATGCTATAAATATTTTTCTGAAAGATTAAAAAATAGTAATTTAGAAAGTAGTGATATTGTTCGTTTCTTGGACTATATATTAGAGATGAAGTTATGGGTTGTTATAAATTTAGATGAAAATGAAGATGAACAAAAAATATTTGACTCTATAAACTCAGCAGGTTTAGTTTTATCGTCAATGGATATTATCAAAAACGCAATATTTGATAGACTTATAAAATCTGGAAATATGGGTGATGAAAAAGCAAAGGAAATATACGATAAGTGCTGGAAAAGTATATTTGAAGGTTCAAATGAACGTTTAAAATTTTGGGAAGAAAAAGCTTCAAGAAGATATAGAAGTGAGATTTTACTTTATGCTTATGCGCTTATAAAAGGCTTTTTTAATATAGAAAAGCATACACAAGATGGACTTAGTATGCTATATAAAGAGTATATAAAAGATAAAAGCCAAGACGAGGTTTTGGGTATTATAAAAGAGATAAACTGGTATGCAAATCTTTTTTATGAACTTCCTTGGGCGGATAAGGGCGAAACCTTTAAATTTAGCGATAACGAAAAAAGATTGCTTCATATAATGAGTATATCGGAATATAATATTTTTATACCTCTCGTGTTAAAGCTACGTAGTTTAGAGCTTGATAAAAAAGAGCTTGACGAGTGCTATGCAATACTTGAAAATTTTATAATCAGACACTGGATGTGCGGGAAAGTAACAAATAGCATAAATAAAGTTATCGGTAGGAATATTAAAAATATCAAAGGTAAAGTTGATATGCAAAAATTTATCGCTAACTTTGAAATAACCAACGATGATGAGATAAAGGAAGCATTGTTGGATATAGACAATAAACGTGCCAGCTTAGTGCTATTTTGGATAGAGTTATATAATTGTAGAAGCGAAAAAAATGATATTAGCGAGTTGCAATATACCTATACGCTAGAACATCTTATGCCGCAAGCTTGGCAAGAAAACTGGTCAAATGTTGGTAAAAATGAGGAAACGGCAAATGAACTAATATATCAAATAGGAAATATGGCGCTTCTAAAAAGCAAGCTAAATACCGCTATACAAAACAACAACTGGGATAAAAAAAGAGAAGAGATACAAAAACATGCAATGCTTAAAATAACGCAAGAAGTTATAAAAAATAGAGTTTGGAATAAAAGTAAAATAGAAGAACGCTCAGAAAAAATATTTAATGATTTTCTTGAAATTTGGCAAAATCCAACAATAAACTAACTCTCTAAACTAGAATGGACATTTTTTGTCCATTCTAGTTGCTATAATTTCACAAATCGCAAAAAATGTATCGGCGATAAAAATCAAAAAAAGGATAATCAATGATCTACGAGCAACTTAAAATTCTCACACAAACAAGCGACAAAAAGGCTCTCTCAAAAGCACTTGGCTATGTTAGAGAGCAAAATTTCACAAGAGCACTTGCAAATTTAGAGACAGCAAAGAGCCTTGATGAGTTTATCACAAAGGGACACTTTGACTGGGCGCACAGCTCAGAAACGCTCATCCTAGCCCTTAGCAAGCACTTTGCTCTTAACATAGACACAGAGCTTGGCGAGGTGCAAAAACTCTACAACGAGCGAGTAAAATTTAGAGGCTCATATATCTATATAGATACGGATTTTAAGCGCAAGAGTGAGCCTATATTTGCCCTTGCTATGGCGCAGCATCTAAGGTATATCAGCCTAACACCATTTTTAGATGAGCTTTGTTTTAAAGCATTAAATGAGCAGCTAAAAGCTATCTCAAAGATCACTAAAAACTACTATCAAAAAACGCAAACTTTGCCTATTTTTGGAGCTATAACTGGCTTTAAACTCTATTTTTTAGGCAAAAACTACTCGATTGATACGGATGGCAAATTTGTTGATAAAGAAATTTACGAACAAGTTGCGACGATTAAATTTTAAAGGACAAAAATGAGACAATTTACAAAGGAGCAAAGGCGAAAGCTAAATAGCATAAACGAAAGACTTTATGATTTTGAACAGCGAGTTGTGCCACGTGCAAAGCAGATAAATATGTCGGTAAAAGATGTAAAAGAGGCATGGGATCATGAATGCAGCCTTATACTCTCTTTTTACTCAAAAGATGAACTTCTTATGCGATATTGGGAGTATATGAAACTCATAGATGACTACTTTTATACGGAAAATCAAAACGAATTTAGAAACTGGCCCACACATGAGATGTCTGGCGAGTGGCACTGCTGGTTTTACCACTGCTTATATGACCATACGGATCTTAGCTGGGATGAAATTTTAACTATCGACAGGATGGAGGGCAAGCTTCGCTCATGGTACGACTATACGCCCATAGATCTTTGCCTAAAAAAGCTAGAGTGCAGCGAGAGAGAAGAGTATATCTCTGATGCCAACAAAGATCAGTGGGAGCAGATAGAGAAGATAAATAAAGCGCTAGCTAGCTATCAAGATATTCTAATAAGAGATGCAAAAATGCTTGAAAATAGGCTAAAAGCAAGGGTTGAGGGTGGATTTATTGAAGACTATGCTATGGAATTTCGTTTGGTCTTTTATTTGCGCGAAGACGATCCAGATTATGATGAAAATGACGATAATTTCTTAGCCATCATCAATGAGCCTATCGTTCCTGGCGAAATGAGCAAGCAAAAGAGCCGCTGGACACAAAACTGCAATGAATATTTTGGTAGCTCTGTCTATTTTGATAAGAAGGCATATTTTTGCTATCTATTTGCAGCTTTTAACAATAACACACATATCAATAAGATCAAAGATATACTTCGTATAGGCTCTGTTGATATGGCACTTTGTTGGGATGAGTACTATGAAATTTAAAGTAAGATAAAAAATATTAAATTTTTAATTCAAATTTCTAAATATGGACATTTTTTGTCCATTCTTCTTATTATAATTTCACATGTCACAAAGATATCTTGACAAAAAAGATTAAAACAAAGGAGAAAAAATGGCAAATAAAAAAGTTGTTAAAACCGCTCCAATAATTGAGCAGTTTGCAGATTTGGCTAGCACACAAAGAGAGCTAGCAGATGAATTAGGAGCTAAGTTTTTAGAATTTTGTAATGAATATCTAAATGAGGAATGTGTTCTTACTAGAAGTGAATTTTCATATCAAAACTTTTTACCTACAAATATAGATATTGAAGCCTACACTAAAAAACCGACTTCTGACGCAGCAGTAGTAGATGCGCACATTTGTAATGTGCGTTTTGTGTTAAATTATGATTATACATATAAAGAGTATCATGATGACCATTTTAAAGATGAATTAATTAAGTTCTTAAATAAATAACATTTTATAGTAAAAATGAACCTCTACAATATAAGATCGTGCTAGTCTAGTGCAAAAGCTTGAGATAGGTGAAATTTTGCTGTACTAAAAGCAGGGATGAAAATCCCTGCAACAGTCATCTTGGTGACTAATTTATTCTACTTTCGTACTAGCTTATCATGCTGGTTTTGAAAAAGGAGTAGTATAAAATTTGGCCATATTATTTCCGCAATTTTCATCTCACCTTATGAATATACATAGCAATATCAAAGACCTTGAAATTACATTTGTAAAGAAATTTTACTACCATCCAAAAATGTGCGTAAGTTCATCTATTAAGAAAGTTCTACCAGCTATAGTGCTTAACTTTAAAGATGCGTATGTAAATTTGAATTAATCCATAACGGTGGAGAGGCAATGAATGAGTATGCAAAGTTAAATAGCAAAATAAAAAAGAACAAGATGTGATTATAAAAGCGCTTTGGGGGTATTGTAAACTAGATACACTAGCTATGGTTAAGGTTTTAGAAAAGCTAAAAATATATAGTGCATTGTCTTTTATAATTTAATGATATAATTTAATTAAATTTTTTAAGCAAAAAAAGGTGATTTATATGGCATTAAAAAAGACAGAACTTTATTCATCGCTTTGGGCTAGTTGCGATGAACTGCGCGGCGGCATGGACGCAAGCCTTTACAAAAATTATGTTCTAACGCTCTTATTTTTAAAATACATCTCAGACCGCAAAGACAGCACGGTTTTGGAGCTACCTACGGGTACAGATTACGCAAGCATTGTCGCGCTTAAACACAAACCGAGCATAGGCGATGAACTAAACAAAAAGATAGCCTCTATCGCAGAAGCAAACGACCTTCAAGGCGTTATAAATCAAGCTGATTTTAACGACGAGGATAAATTAGGCAAAGGAAAAGAGCTGGTTGATAGGCTTAGTACGCTAGTATCGATTTTTGAGAACCTTGACTTTTCGTCAAACAGCTCTGAGGGCGATGACTTGCTGGGCGATGCATACGAGTACCTCATGCGCCATTTTGCGACGGAATCCGGTAAATCAAAAGGACAATTCTATACCCCAGCCGAAGTATCGCGCATCATGGCGCAAATCATAGGCATTCCGCCTACCGCCAACCGTTCTACAACGGTTTACGACCCAACTTGCGGGTCTGGCTCACTCTTGCTTAAAGCTGCCAATCAGTCAGAATTAGGACTTAGCATTTACGGTCAAGAGATGGATGTAGCCACATATGCACTTGCTCGTATGAATATGATACTCCATGGCAACGACACTGCCGACATCCGACAAGGAAACACTATAGCTAAGCCTGCATTTGCCGATAAAAATACGCTAAAACGTTTTGATTTTGCTGCGGCAAATCCGCCGTTTTCTAATAAAAACTGGACAAACGGCATAGTTCCGACATCAGACGTATATAACCGCTTTGAAGTTGGCATTCCGCCAGAAAAGAACGGCGATTACGCATTTTTACTTCATCTTATAGCGAGCCTTAAAACTACCGGAAATGGTGCTATTATCTTACCTCACGGCGTACTTTTTCGTGGCGATGCTGAGGCTCGTATTCGTACGGAGCTACTTCGCCGAGGCGTTATCAAAGGTGTTATAGGACTACCGACAAACCTATTTTACGGCACAGGTATACCGGCATGCATTATAGTTATAGATAAGCAAAATTCATTTGACGCTACATTTAACGAAAAAGGCGAAGTTTTAAGCGGTCGGGGCGTCTTTATGATAGATGCATCAAAAGGCTTTATAAAAGATGGCAACAAAAATCGCCTTCGAGAGCAAGACATACATAAGATAGTAGATACCTTTACGACGCAAAAAGAGCTAGAACGCTATAGCCGCTTAGTCTCATTGGATGAAATTTCTCGCAACGACTACAATCTAAACATACCACGCTATATCGATAGTGCCGACAAAGCAGATACGCAAGACTTACATGCGCATCTATATGGCGGCGGGATTCCAAAAAGCGACATTGATGACTTGGGCGAATTTTGGAGTATTTTTACACAAACAAAAACTAAAATTTTTACGCCTAATGGCTCGCTTTATTCGCCAAATTTTGCCCCAAGCGAACTAAAGGCAACGATACAAGCATCAAGCGAATATGCAAAATTTGAGAACGAAATTTTATCGCATTTTGAGAATTGGCACGATGAAAATGATCTAAAATCCATAAAACAAAAAGACCATCCAAAAGAGCTTATTAAAACATATGGCGAAAGCCTTTTAAAACACTTTAAAGAAACTAAGCTAGTGAGTGATTATGACGTTTACCAGGTCTTTATGGACTATGTCGCAGATACATTAAGCGACGACATTTATGCTATCACGCAAAACGGATGGCTGACGGCGCGCAATCTAACGCCAGTAGAAAAAGGCGATAAACAAACGCCAAATCTAATCCTGTGTTCGGGAAAAAATGCAAAGAAATTTGTAAGCGAGATCATCCCGCCGGAGCTTATAGCAAAACGTTATTTTGCACAAGATATAGATCAAATTTCGCTCCTTGAAACCAAGGTTAGTAAGAAGCAAGATGAATTTATAAATTTTGTAGATGAGTTCGGAGAGGACGAGCTATCAAACGCCTATGACGATAAAGACAAGATAACCCTAAAAAGCCTAAAAGAAGCTATAAAACAAACTAGCAATAAAAATGAGCAAGAAATTTATAACAAAGCACTTCAAATTTTAACCAACCAAAAAGAACTCGAAAGCACGCTAAAGGCCGCCGCTGGAGAGTTAAATCAAAAAGTATTTGACAAATTTAAAACCCTTGACGAGAACGAGATAAAAACTTTAGTCGTCGATGGTAAATGGCTAAGCGAACTCAAAGAGCAAATTTTATCCATCGTAGAACGAGCGGTACAAGAGTGCATAACTCGCATAAGTACGCTTGCAGCTCGCTACGACAAGACACTAGATGAACTCACTGAGCGCGCTAATGCTCTATCGCTTCGCGTCAAAGCCCACCTTGACACAATGGATAAAGCAAAATGAGTAGTCATTTTTATAACGATCAAATTCCACAAGGCTGGGAAGCCGCCATAATTGGCGTTTGCATAGAAACTATTACACCACCATCAAAAATAAACACTATTGAATACAGCAAAAGTGGAAAATTTCCAATCATAGACCAATCACAAGATTTTATTTGCGGATGGACTGACGACGAAAAAAAAGTGATTAAAATTTCAGAGCCTGTAATAATTTTTGGTGATCATACCTGTGTAACAAAATTTGTAAATTTTGATTTTGCACAAGGTGCAGATGGGATTAAAATTTTAAAATCTAAAAAATTCTTAAATCCAAAATTTTTATATCAACTATTACAATTTGATCCGATTGTTCCTGAGATGTATAAAAGGCATTTTTCGAAACTAAAAGGTAAAAAAATTTTATATCCAAAGGATAAGGCGGAGCAGAAAATGATATCCCAGGTGCTGGGCGATATGGACGAGCTTATCAGCGTAAAGTGCGAACTTTTAGACAAAAAACGTGCGATAAAACAAGCCGCCGCCCAGCAACTTCTCACCCCAAAGCCCCACTGGCACACTGCAACGCTTGGTGAAATACTACAATATGAACAGCCGACGAATTATATTATTCAAGATATTAAAATTTTAGAAAAAGGCAGTGTGCCCGTTTTAACGGCTGGAAAAAGTTTTATTCTTGGCTATACAGAGGAGGAATTTAATTGTTACGAAAATTTTCCTGTAATTATCTTTGACGATTTTACCACCGATAGTAAATTTGTAAATTTTCGCTTTAAAGTCAAATCATCTGCAATGAAAATGTTAAAACCAAAAAATGACAAAATTTCAATCAAATTTGCCTTTATGCTTTTACAGAATATCAATTTTTTTGTTGGAGATCATAAAAGGCATTGGATAAGCGAGTTTTCTAAATTTGAAATTTCCTTTCCGGATATCACCGAACAAACCAAAATCGCCCAAATTTTAAGCGATATGGACGATGAAATTTTGGCTTTGCAAGATGAGATAGAAAAGCTAAAGATGATAAAACAAGGCGCTATGGACGAGCTGTTGAGCGGTAAAATAAGGCTAAAGGGGTAAGCTATGCAAGAAAATACGGTAGAAAAAGAGATAAAAACGCAAGAGCGAGTCATAGATCTTTTTAAAAACGAGCTTGGCTACGAATATATAGGCGATCTGCAAGGACTTGACAATAAAAACATAAGAGAAGATGAGCTTAAATCATGGCTAAAAAGTCGTGGCTACAGCGATAAGCTTATAGATAAAGCCTTAAAAAAACTACAATATGAAAATCACACAAGCGGCGGTCGAAAACTATACGATGCAAATGAAGCCATATACTCACTTTTAAGATACGGTGTAAAAGTAATAGAAGAAGTAAGCGAAAATAATCAGAGCGTCTGGCTCATCGACTGGGATAATCCGCTGGCAAATAAATTTAGCATAGCTGAGGAAGTAAGCGTGAAAACTACAAACGGCGAGTTTGACAAACGCCCAGATATAGTGCTTTATATAAACGGTATAGCCGTTTGCGTGCTAGAGCTAAAGCGTTCAAACGTGTCGGTTAGTGAAGGCATAAGGCAAAATTTATCAAGCCAAGATAAGAGGTTTATAGAGAGCTTTTTTACTACCGTGCAGCTTGTAATGGCTGGAAACGAGAGCGAAGGACTAAGATACGGCGTGATAGAGACACCTGAAAAATACTTCTTAGAATTTAAAGAAAATGGCGAAAAACTAAGCTTGTATGGCGGACTTAAAGCGATTTGCGGGCGAGAGAGACTGGTTGAAATTTTACACGACTTTATCATATACGACTGTGGGGTAAAAAAGACTTGTCGGCACAATCAATATTTCGGTGTAAAATGCGCGCAGGAGTTTTTACGCACTAAAAAAGGCGGTATCATCTGGCATACACAAGGTAGCGGCAAAAGCCTAAGTATGGTCTGGCTTGCAAAATGGATAAAAGAAAATTTAAACTCTAGGGTACTTATAATTACAGACAGAACCGAGCTTGACGAGCAGATAGAAAATGTCTTTAACGGTGTAAAAGAAAGCATTTACAGAACAAAAAGCGGAGCTGATTTACTAGAAAAATTAAGCAACGCCAAGCATTCACTCATATGCTCGTTGGTGCATAAATTTGGCAGAAACGGCGCGGAAGACGAAAGCGATGACGGTGCCATGAGCGCATATCTGGACGATATAAAGCGTAGAGCGGGAAATTTTAAAGTGAACGGCGATGTAGTTGTATTTGTAGATGAGTGTCACAGAACGCAATCCGGAAAGCTACACGAAGCTATGAAAATGTTAATGCCTGATGCGATTTTTATCGGCTTTACAGGAACACCGCTTTTAAAAAACGACAAAAAAAGCTCGGTGCAAGTATTTGGCGAGTTTATACATACATATAAATTTGACGAAGCGGTGCGTGACGGCGTGGTGCTAGACCTTGTATATGAAGCTAGAGACATCGAGCAGTGGCTAGGCTCAAAAGATAAACTAGACAAAGAATTTGAAAACAAAACAAGAGGACTAAGCGACCTAGCTAAGGGTGAAGTAAAGGCTAGATGGGCGACTTTACAAAAACTGATGAGCTCAAAACAAAGGCTTGAGAAAATCGCAGGCGACATACTTTTTGATATGGAGAATAAAACTAGACTAAGAGAGCGCGGAAATGCGATATTTGTCTGCTCTAGCGTATATGAAGCATGCGAGGCGTATAAGATTTTTAGCGATAACGGATTTGAACAAAAATGCGCCGTGATATCTAGCTACAGACCAACTGCGTCAGCGATAAGAAACGAAATAACTCCAGATGGTATGAGCGACGGCGAATATAAGTATAAAATTTACAAGCAGATGATAGCTAACTACTACGATATAAACACTAAAGATGTAGATGATGCTAAGGCTGATAAGTTTGAGCTAGACGTAAAAAAAGAGTTTAAAGAAAAACCTGAACAAATGAAGCTTTTAATCGTCGTCGATAAACTCTTAACTGGTTTTGACGCACCAAGCGCGACATATCTATATATCGATAAACCTATGCGCGATCACGGTCTTTTTCAAGCTATATGCCGAGTAAACCGACTAGACGGAGAGAGCAAAGAGTATGGATATATCGTGGATTATCGCGATCTTTTTAAGAGCTTAGAAAAAGCGTATAGCGACTATACAAAAGAGGCATTTGATGGGTACGACGAGAGCGATATAGTTGGGCTTTTAAAAGACAGACTCGAAAAAGGCAAAGAAGACCTAGAAAATACATGGGAAATCTTGGACGCAATATGCGAGGGTGTAAAGTCGCCAAAAAGCGATAAAGAATTTATAGAGTATTTTTGCGGCGATAGTAGGGAAAATTTAAAAGATGAGATGCAAACCAGAAGGCTTAGCTTCTACCGTGCGGTTGCGAGTTTTATCAGAGCGTATGACGGAGTAGCAAATGAACTTTTAAAGCTAGGTTATAGTACAGAGCAAGAGCAGCAATGGGCTAATCGCGTAAAGAACTTCTCTATGCTAAGAGATACCGTCAAACTAGCAAGCGGAGACTACGTGGATATGCGCAAATGGGATAGTGACATGCGTACGCTTATCAATAGATATGTAAATGCCGGCGACAGTAAGGTCTTAGCAGAATTTGAAGACAAAGGCCTGCTTGAAATTTTAATCCAAAATGAGGGCATCAGCGAAGAAGAAAATGGTGCACTAGGCGGCAATGAGGCGGTTGCCGAGGCGATAGAAAATAACATAAGGCGTATAATAGTCGATAATAATCCCCTAAATCCAAAATTTTACGAAAATTTATCCCAAATACTAGACGAACTGATAGAACAACGTAAAAAGGGCGCGTTGGACTATGAAAAGTATCTAAAAGAGGTTATAAACCTAGCAAAACAGCTACAAATAAAAAATACAAACAACATATATCCACCAGAGATAAATAGCGACAGCAAACGAGCTATATATGATAACTTTAGTCAAGATATAGACTGGATCGCCAGACTAGATGAGACAATCAAAACATATAAATCAGACGGATATATCGGTAACAAAATGAAAGAGCGCGAACTAATGCGTACCATAAAACTACTATCGGATGAAAAAGGCGTGGATATAGATAAGCTTTTTGAGCTTATAAAACTACAAGAAGAATACCAATGAAAATAGGCTCGATTGATGTTGCGGTAGCGCGAAAAGACATAAAAAACCTACACATCTCCGTAATGCCGCCAAATGGCGAAGTAAGAGTAAGTGCGCCGTTCGATGCGAGTGATGATAGAATTCACATGGCTGTGGCTGGCAGGCTCGCGTGGATACGTAAACATCAAAATATTTATAACTCGCAAGAGCGCATAGGTGCAAGAGAGATAGTAAGCGGCGAAAGTCACTATCTGTGGGGCGAGCGGTATCTAATGCAGGTAATAAACGGGGTCGGTGGCGTGACGGTAAAGCATAATAAGATGGTATTAAGCGTGCAAGATGGCGGAAATTTTGAAAGTAGAAAAAGAATTTTAGAAAAATTCTACCGAAATGAACTAAGGACAAAAATCGCAAAAATACTAGAAATTTGGGAAACAAAAATAGGAGTAAAATCAAGCTCGGTAAGAATCCTAAAAATGAAAACCAAATGGGGAAGTTGTAATATAAAAGATGGCAATATTGTTATCAACTACGAACTCGCAAAAAAACCGCTAGAATGCCTAGAATACATAGTCGTTCATGAGCTTGTGCATATGCTAGAAAGACACCATAATAAAAATTTCATAGCATACATGGATAGGTTTTTGCCAAACTGGCGAACGATCAAAAATATGCTAAATGCATTGCCACTAGAGCATATATAAAGTCAACACCATAAAATAAAGATAAAAAATGGTTTATTGAGTTTATCTTTCACAACAAATTTCTCAAATTTTATCTTTATGGACATAAAAATGTCTTTTCTGCTAAGTAAAATAGCTCCAACAAAAGCAAAAAGGAGCTTGTCATGCAAAAAGAAAATTTTTTCGTAGATAGTGAGATATACGAGCTTACGACACTTTGGATACTTCGTGCCATTTTTTATGCTGGAGGAGAGAAAGAGTTTTTAAGATGTAGAAGCGATGATGTTTTAGAGTTTTTGGATATATGCACAAGTGAACCCAAAGAAGAAGACATTGAGGCTCTAAAAAATAGACTTTGGCTCCTTGAAAAAAGCAAAATTTCATGCGAGCTAAAAGAGCTTGAGCACAACCTAAATTTACTTCAAGAAAATTTAGGCCTAAATGAGACCGAGAAAGAGATCTTGAGATTTGTCACTATCATGTATAACTATGAAGTAGTCTCAAACGCTTGCGATCTGTTAGGAGAGCTAAACACCAGACAGGCCATAAAAGCGATCTCAAAGATACTAAAACTAAAATTTAGCGATGTGCAAAATGCCTTTAGAAAAGATGGAGTTTTTGCTAGGACCTCGATACTAAAAATAGATAGTTACGGACGCAGTCTAAGGTCAAAAACCGATGTTATAAATAATAGTTTCATGGGTGATTTATTTATTGAGTGCAAAAGCATAGACGAGATATTTGAAAGTGCGATAAAGCCATGCAGCAAGACAAATTTAACTACAAAAAACTACCCTCACATAAAAGAAGATGTGAAAATTTTACTCTCGTTTCTAAAAAATGCCATTCGCAAAAAGCAAAAAGGAGTAAATGTGCTCCTTTATGGCTCTGCAGGAACCGGCAAAACCGAGTTTAGTAAAGCAGTAGCTAGTGAGCTAAATTTAAAACTTTACGAAGTAGCTTATGATGATGGAGATGGCTATGCAAATGAGTACCAAAGGATAAGATCATATTGCCTTGCGCAAAGTGTATTGTCTGCTGGGTTAAATTTACTCATGTATGACGAAGCAGAAGATATATTTAATACCAAAAATGATGAGAAAAGGCAGTATGGCAAAGCCTTTATAAATAGATCCCTTGAGACTAACGAAGTGCCAACTATCTGGATAACTAATAATATCCTTGATATGGATGAAGCTGTGGTTAGAAGATTTAACCTAGCCATAGAGATAGGCATACCTACTGAAGATGTAAGAGCCAAGATCATAAAAAAATATAGTGAAAATTTGATAGATAATAAGCTTGTTAAAAAACTAGCTAAAAATCGATTTGTAGCGCCAGCAGTCGTTAGTAATGCAAGCTTAGTCGTTTCAAATTTAAACACAAAAGACAAAAACAAAGCCTTTGAGCGAGTGATAAGCAATACTCTAAAAGCGCAAGGCTACGATGAGATAGAAAAAGATGAGAAGCCAAGCATTGATCTGCCAAGCAGCTATGATCCAAATTTTGTAAACTCAGACTGCGACCTAAACGAGCTAATGCAAGGCATAAAAGTAAGCAAGAACGCAAGGATGTGCCTTTACGGTGTGCCTGGAACTGGCAAAAGCGCTTACGCCAAATTTATCGCTAAAAGCCTAAAAAAGCCGATCATCATCAAAAAAGGAAGTGACCTTTTATCTATGTATCTGGGAGAAACTGAGAAAAATATAGCACTAGCCTTCAAAGAGGCCAAAGAAAAACATGCTGTGCTAGTCTTTGACGAAGTAGATAGCTTTTTGCAAGATAGAGGCATGGCTACAAGAAGCTGGGAGATAACTCAGGTAAATGAGATGTTAGTGCAGATGGAGAGCTTTGATGGTATCTTTATCGCCACGACAAATTTGATAGATAATCTTGATAAAGCCTGTCTTAGAAGATTTGATCTAAAGCTTGAATTTGGGTACTTGTTGCCAGAACAAGCAAGAAATTTGTTTAAAAAAGAGTGCGCTTTGCTAAAAGTCAAATTTGACGAAAACGCAAGCAAAAAGGTCTCAAACCTTGGCTTGCTAGCACCTGGAGACTTTGCCAGCGTGAGAAGACAAGCTAAATTTAGACCTATAAAAAATGGCGAAGACTTTTGCCATAGACTTGAGCTAGAAGTCGCACTAAAAAATGAAGAAAAGAGTGTGAAGATAGGGTTTTAGGAGATGCTTTATCTCCTAACCCATACAGAGTGGTTTAAAATTTTTGAGGTTTTAAGTCACCTTTTAAAAATAATGGATGAGCAGGTTCTCCGCTGGCATTTAGTTTTATGTAAAATTTATTTTTTAAGGCATCTAGTACCTCTTTGCTCCTGCTTTGATACGATCCATTATTTCCCCAAGCGCATACTACTTTATCTACTTTGCTTGAATAATCTGCAAGCATTTTGTCGTTTTCTTTGCCTATTGGATCTTTTACAGAGCAGATTGCAGATGGGTCTGTTGAGACTATTGCAAATAAATTAAGCATATAAAAACCGCCGTAACCCCAGTATTGAGCAAATTTTATACATTTTTTTATAGTGGGATCATCTTTGGTTTCATCTGCAATGGATGGATTTAATCCTACAAAAACAAGCATTGGTTTATTTTTATCCCAAACTCTTGTTAAAACATATCTATATTTCCTATCTTGTGAGAAAACTGCTGAACATTCCATTGTGTTGTCCTTTCAAAAAAATATTTTTCAATTATATCAAAAACCATTATTAGTTAAAAAACAATATCTTTTGCATTGTAAAAATTATCTTTAATAATATTAAAGTTTTTATCCACCAAACTAAGATAGTTGTTCTTTTTTATTACAATCTTTTCATCATAGATAAATTCATAATCATCACATTCGATTGTTACTATAAAATCGTTTCTATAAAGCCTATATTTCCCATTGGCCAAGGAGTGGCTAAAAATCCCATTGCAAACATGGAGATTATCGCTTGCTTCGATAAAAATTTCAGCATTATCGCCCTAGCCGCTTTTTAGAGTATATTTGCCTTCTTTTTGAATGACAAAATTATCTCTATCAACCATCCAAATTTCATCAATATCATCCTTTTGTATCACGGTATGATCTTTTAGTACAAATGCTTTTTTATCAAATTCTTCACCGTTTATCAGCTCTGTACTAACAGCTTTTATCGTGGCGATATCATCATCATAAAAAGATATAGAAATTTCGTCATATTCTTCTTCTAAAAGCACATTGCCTTCTGTATCACAAAGTCCAAATTTAGGCTGATAAAAAATCATATGGATTTTTTTCGGATCGGCTAAAAGCAAAAAGTCCAAAAGCCAGATAGTTAAAAGAAAAATAGTTCGCCTCTAATTTAATATTTTCTTGGTGGTCTATCAAGCCTATTTTGTGATTTTTTTCATAATAAAATATCTCTCCATTATAAATATCTTGTTCTATATCAGTTTGCACTATTATTTTGCTGATATAAAAGTAGTCAGTAAAAATTGGTTTATTATTAGCTAGATCAAAGTATTCATTTTGACATTTTTCGTTACGAAGTTTTACAATCGTATCGCAAATCATACTAACATCTAAATATTTTGATGGTACTTTTATATTTCCTTCTAAATCACTAACACCAAAAAAATTTTCGTTCTCTGGATTTTTTACCGCAACTAAATTTTTTTCTAAAAATTGACCAGAAATAACCTCTTTTATAGTTTTTGTTATCGGATCAAAAAGTTCTATCTTGCTATTGCTAAAAGCATCTTCGTTGTCACTTTTGCTAATGTATACCCCATCCAAATAACTATAATAATATGCAGTTTTATAGCCCTCAAGTGCTATTGGATCGCCATACCCATCAAAAAATTTAAGCTCATCACCACATCTGATCCAGGCGATATCCCAGTGGGCTTTAAATAAAATTTTAGTAAAAAAACAATCCAAAAGTTCTAAATCAATTTTATGATACGCCAATAGTTTAAGCTTTTTGTGTTTGTAATTATATGCAAAAAGTTTCTCTGGCGTTATAATGAAATAAGTATTGTATTTTTTATAGGTTTCTGATACTTGAAAAATCTCTCCAATATCTCTTATCTCGTTTCCATTTAAATCGATAGCAACCTTCTTTTTGCCTTTTTTACTTAAAAAAATTAACTCCATTATCTATCCTTTTAAAATTTGCTCTATCAACTCAAAGTCGTTCTGGTTGTAGCCATAAATCATGACATTACACTTTTTATCCGCATTTTTTGATGTGAGAAGAAGTTTTTGTATTCTAGTATAACTTCGCTTTTTTCAAGACCACCGATACCACAACCAATAAGTGGCAATGCAAGGCTTAGATTATCTTTTTGTTCGAGTAGTAAAATTTGCTGTAAATTTTGCAAAATTTCTCTTATGGTCTGTATAGTTGGCATTTTGGATTTATTTTTTTTAGTATAGTTCATTACTGCAGCATGTAAAACATATGGGAAATTTTTATAGTTTGATGCGGTTTTTATAACGTCACCTTGGTTTATTACTCCACGATTTTTTAGTGCGTCTTGCATATATTTTTCTAGTATTACACCGCAACTTCGTTTAAATGCCATCGATATACCGCTTCCAAGCAGCATAGCCGTATTTGATGGATTGACTGCAAAATCAGCTTTTGCAGTTAGTAAATCTCCTTGTTTGGCAAAAAGTTTATACGATATCATGCAATGCCTCTCATATATTATCTTCTTCTTACTTTTGTCTAGAATTATAGTAAAAAAATGGAAATAAAAATGTCCTATTTGGTACACATTTACCAGTGGCTATAAACAGACAAGATTTTAAAAAATGTCAATACGTTACACGTGTTTTGTTTCATTTTGATTGTATATTTTTAGTATTGTTGAGCGATGTGTATTCATAAATATAGGGGTTTTAGGTATAATCCCTAACGAGGTCTTTTGTCTGACTTGTCAGACAAAAGTATCCTCACTCAGATGAAATAGAAGAGCCTTGTGTAGTTTTGGTGTCATAATTTGGTGAAGTTTTTGTGTAAATTTATTTATTAATACTAGTGCCTCATCGCTTAAAATCTTGTATACCTCTTTTCTTTGTATTTAATATGCCATCAAACCCAGTTCTTATTTTATTCATTCATCCTAGCTTCATTTTAGGTTTTTATAATGCGCTCATCCAAACGAAAGTTGGAAATCAAAAATAAAAGGATCAAAAATGAAAAAGGTATTAGGTGCAGCAGTTTTAGCAGCAGTTTTAGGAGCGATAGGCTTGCAAGCAGCCATCACGTCAAAAGAGGCTTTAAACATAGCTGAGAAAAACTTCCCAGGCTCAAGCATCAAAGATATCGAGATGAACGTCAAAAAGGGCGTGACTTTTTACAAGATAGAGTCATTTAAAGATGGTGTCAAACAAGAGATCAAGATCGATGCTAACAGCGGTCAGATCGTTAAAGTAGAGAATAAAAATAAAAAACATATCTTGCCGATCGAAGCGGTAGATTTTTCAAAATTTGCTCTTAGCATTGACGAGGCTGTGGCTAAAGCTCAAGCGCTCGAGGCTGGCTGGAGCCTTGATGAGGCAGAGCTTGATAATAAAAATGGTGCTTGGATATACAAAGTAGAGCTTAAACGCGACAGGAGCGAGAAAAAAGTGATCATAAACGCTCAAACAGGCGAGATAATCGGCAACTATACAAAGTGATCTAGCGCCCTTTTTGGGCGTTAAATTTTATAAAGGTGAAAAAGATGAGTGAAAATTTAGAGCAAAATTTAAACGATAACGTTGGCGAGCAGGTTTTAGAGAAAAATTTGAACGAAAATTTTAGCCAAAGCGCGAGAGAAAATTTAAGTAAAAATGCAAAGCCTAGCGTTTATAAAAATAGCTACAAAAATTTAGGCAAGAGCGAGCAAAGCCCTGAAAATTTAGATAAAAATTTAAGCCAAGCTTTTTCAAAATGCAAAGCTCAAAATTTCTTTAAAAATGCGCTTGAGTTTTCGCTTCAAGGTGTAGCGGATGCACTTATCTGCGCTGGCAAGGCTGGAGTGTGGCTATTAAACGTTTCAAACTGCCTAAAAGACGAGGTGCAAAGAGCGGAGCTATCAAAGATAAATGAAGAGCACGCTAAATTTGAAGGGCTAACTCACATCTTGCCAGAAAGAGTTAAAGAGCTCATCTTAGAGCGCCTAAAAACAAAGCCAGAAGAGGTGGAATTTGAGCCGATCTATCTAGCGAAAAAACAAAGCTTTGGCACGCTTGGAGCGGAGTATTTTTATGACGCAAGGGCTAAATTTAACGGCTTTTTATATGATTTTAAGATAGGCGCAGCAAATGGCGAAATTTTAAATCTAAAAATAAAAAGTCAAATTTGATAAAATAGCTGGCAAAACCAAGTGAGGTAGGTAAGGCAGGGATGAAAATTTTAGTCGTCTAGGACGAAGTAGACCTAAATAACGTCATAGTAAAGCACCTAAAGAAAAACGGATATAGCGTCGATAGCGCGTTTAACGGCGAGGAGGCGATGGACTTTACCGCCGCCGTGCACTACGATCTTATCGTGCTTGATCTTATGATGCCAGTGATGGACGGACTTACATTTTTGCAAAGATCGCGCGCCACAAAGCTAGCGACACCTGTGCTGATACTAACGGCAAAGGACGATGTAGATGACGTTGTAAAGGGGCTTAACGCGGGCGCTGATGATTACTTGGTCAAGCCATTTGACTTTAAGAGCTGCTAGCTAGAGTGCGCACGCTCATTCGCCGAAATAGCGGCAATGCGGCTAGTGAAATTTGCGCAGGCGAGCTAAAGATTGACCATTCTAAAAAGTCCGTAGAGTTTAGCGGCTAGCAGGTCGAGCTCACCGGCAAAGAGTATGAAATTTTAGAGTTTTTGATGCTAAATAAGGGCAGAATTTTAACTCGCGAGCAGATCAAAGAGCACGTCTGGGACTTCGACTATACGGGCGGCTCAAACGTCATTGATGTGCTTGTTAAAAACATAAGAAAAAAGCTTGGCGAGTGCGATGTGATCCAGACTAAAAGAGGGCTTGGCTATGTTGTTAAGGATTAAGCAAGCGCTTGCAAACGTCCCAATAACAGCGCGCGTAACGCTTTGGTACTCGTTTTTTATCATCGCTATCGTATCAGCTCTTGTTGCTATCTCTGCGGTCGTGGCGGATGAAGTTTTTGAGGACGTGCAAAAAAGAGACGACTTTAAAGAGTGGCTGTCGCAGTTTGCTAGAGCTTTTAAACTAGCGCTTTCGAGTGAGAAAATTTGCGATATCTTAAGCGAAGAGGAGATAAAAGCTTATAAGCAAAGAGTTAAATTTTATAACGAACTAAGAAAGGCGGTGCAGCTAAGGTATCACGAGGCTTGCGACTTTGGCAAATACGAAGCACAGATGCAAAAGTTGCTTGATACTTATGTGAGCGCAAAAGAGGTCAATGAGCTTACGAAGCTTGTAAATATCTTTGAGACGGAATTTGACGATGAGGTGCAAAGAGTAGAGGGTAAAAATGCAAAAGCCGATACGATAATCAGCGCCGTAAGTGCGGTGGTAAAAGAGAAAATGGACTCAAATCCAGCATTTTATAAATCAATAGCCCAGCAAATACAAGATATCATTGACGAATACAAGGCAAAAAGGCTAAGTGAAGAGGAAAAACTTACCAAAGCAAAACAGCTAAAAGATCTCATAACTGGGGCTTTAAAGCCGAGCGAAGATAGGTATCCAAAAGAATTTAACGGCAAGAAAATTTTATTTGCTATTTATGATAATTTGCTTGATATTTTAGGCGACGTGGGGCTTTCGGATATAGAGACGGTCGCTAAAAATTTGAGTATGAAATTTTATGAAATTTATGAGCAGGCCTCAAAGAAACCAGAATGGCACAAAAATATGGACGTGGAAAACGAGATAACAAGCGCGATGGAAGATGCTCTTTGGGATGTCGAGGACGAATACGGCGTATCTATCGATGATAAAGAGAAAATTTATCAAACTATCCGTGGAATAGGGATAAGCTTTTATGCAAAGTGATGTAAAAATCATCAAAAAAGATGTAAAAAATATCACTTTAAAAGTTAGACCAAATGGCGAAGCGATCCTAACTGCGCCAAATTCGGCAAGAGATGAGCATATAAAATTTATCATGCAAAAAAGAGCTAAGTGGATAGCTAAAAAACGGGCGTTTTTTGCTTCGTTTAAGACGCCGCAAAAAGAGTACGTAAGCGGCGAGGATTTTAGATATCTTGGGTGAAGTTATAGGCTAAAAGTATTGCAGTCTAAAGAGGAGTGCGTAAAGCTTCAAAGGGGTTATCTAGAGCTATTTGTAAAAGATAAAAGCGACCTAAAGCGAAAAGAAAATTTGATTTATGGGTGGTATTACGAAAAGGCGATGATCTTATTTTTTTAACATCTTGCAAGAGTTTAACAAGATAGTAAAGCAAGATATCAAAAGCGTAAAAATAAGGCAGATGAAAACAAGATGGGGAAGCTGCAACCCATATAAATCATATATAAATTTAAATATAGAGCTTATCAAAAAACCAAAGGCGTGCATCGAGTATGTCGTATTTCATGAGCTAGTGCATCTTCTCTATCCTGATCACTCAAAGAAATTTTATGACTATCTAGCGCTTTATATGCCTGACTGGCAAAAGCGAAAGGAAATTTTAGAGAGAGCTTAAAAATTTGGCTTATATTTTGGAATATTTAAAATTTTTACATTTTTAAATTTTGAAAAAAATTTTAAAATTTAAAGAAAAAATGGTGAAATCTCGATCTTATGATGTTGGTGAAATAGGTGGTGGGTTCACCAGGACTCGAACCTGGGACCATCCGGTTATGAGCCGGATGCTCTAACCAACTGAGCTATGAACCCACAGTTGAAAGAAAATCGTATTATACAAGAAAAAGCTTATCTAAATATAAAAATAGCCTTTTTAATATGGCGTATAAAAACGAACAAATTTAAAAAGAAAAAGCCCTAAAATAGGGCTTAAAATTATTTATAATTTTTTATCGCAGCGTCTAAAATCTCTTTTGCAGCGTTTGCGTCTTTAAATTCTTTCACCTTTACCCATTTGTTTGGCTCAAGAATTTTATAAGTTTCAAAGAAATTTTTGATCTTATTTAGTGTCGCAGTTGGCAAATCTTCGTAACTTTTTATCGCCTCATACCTTGGATCGATCTTTGTAACTGGCACAGCCAAAAGCTTCTCATCCATGCCTGCTTCATCCTCCATCACCAAAACGCCTATCAAACGGCAAGGGATGACGCTACCAGCTTGGAGTGGATACTCGTTTAGCACCAAAATATCAGCTGGATCGCCGTCAGCTGCAAGTGTGTTTGGCACAAAGCCGTAGTTTGCTGGGTAGAACATCGCTGAGTAAAGCACGCGATCAACTACGACTGCACCGCTATCTTTGTCGATCTCGTATTTGATATTTGAGCCATAAGGTATTTCGATTACGGCATTGATTTTATCTGGGTTTGAGCCAAATTTGATCTTTGAAACGTCCATATATTTGTCCTTTTTATTAGAAATTTTCGTGATTTTAGTATTTTTTGCATTAAATACTCGTAAATTTAACTACTTTACAACCTCTACGCTATCTACGTCGATCTTTGTTTTTGTAAGGTCTTTATCTACTTCGCCTCTTATTCTTAAAAGCGTGTCCTCGTTAGCTGTTGCATTGCCCCACTTGTTATTGTCAATCTCAACAACGATAGTGTCGCCATTTTTATCGGCAAATTCATATTTGTCTGATTTTATTTGCGACTTTATCTTGCCCTCAAGTACGACTTTGGCATCGTCATTTAGCTTTAAAGCCTCTTTTACGCTTATAACATTTTCGCTTTGGTGTTTTGAGACAAAGCCTCCAGCCATTGCGATGCTAACAGCCAGTGAAGCGATGAAGATTTTTTTCATTTTTATCCTTTTTTGGTTGGTTGTTAAATTTAAAGGATATTACATTTTTGGTGTTAATAAATGGTAAGTTTTAAAACCTTGCACCTTTTTGATGCAAGGTCTGTGAATTATATAAGTTTAGCTAGTAAATTTTTGATGTCAGCTACGATCTCGTCGATGCCACGCTCGCCATTTACCACGTGAAGTAGCTCTTTTTCGCTGTAAAATTTGCGGATAGGTTTGATCGGATCAAGATAGACTTTCATGCGGTTGTTAAAGACTTCGTTGTTATCGTCAGCGCCTCTTGCACGGCCAAGCACTCTAGCCCTTGCCACATCTTCGCTAACATCCACTTCGATGACGCCTTTTAGAGAAATTTCATCTTGCTCGCTTAAGACTTTGTCAAGCTCGGTCATTTGCTCAACGCTTCTTGGGTAGCCGTCGATTATGATGTTTGATTTATTTGAGCTTTTGATGGCTGATACGATCGCATTTACGACAACGTCAAGTGGGACCAAATTTCCTTTTGAGATAAAGCCGTCTATTAGTTTGCCAAGCTCGCTACCACTTTCGACTTCGGCTCTTAAAAGATCGCCAGTTGAAAAGTGAGCAAATTTCTCATCATGCTGTGCGATGATTGATGCGTCTGTTGTTTTGCCGCTGCCTGGAGCGCCGATGATTAAAAATAAATTCTTCATTTTTTCCCTTTTTGTATTTTTTGAGCGCCTTTGAATGAGTTTGAAAATTTCACCCTGCAGCAGACTATATGTCTAGCTTTGGGATGAAATTTTCTGCACAACATCCAAAATCATCTCAAAAATTTAATCTTTAAAATAAAATAACTCAAATTTAGACATCTAAAAGTCTAAATTTATTGCAAAATTTTAAGCCTTTTGCTCTTTTTCTCTTATCCTTAGCCCTAGCTCCCTAAGTTGTTCGTTGCTAGCGTAGCTTGGTGCTTTTGTGAGTGGGCACTGAGCGCGCTGTGTTTTAGGGAAGGCTATGACGTCGCGGATCGAGCTTGCTTTATTTACAAGCATATTTAGTCTGTCAAAGCCGATCGCGATACCACCGTGTGGAGGCGCACCAAATGTCAAGGCATCAAGCAAGAAGCCAAATTTCTCACGCTGCTCGGCTTCATCTATGCCAAGAAGCTTAAAGACTTTTTGTTGGATGTCGTTTTTGTGAATTCTTATACTTCCGCCGCCAAGCTCAAAGCCGTTTAAGACGACGTCGTGAGCGATAGAGAGGATATCTTCAAGATCAGGCTCGTCTATATTTTTTGGCATTGTAAATGGATGGTGCATCGCAGAGTAGCTGCCGTCGTCGTTTTGCTCAAACATTGGGAAGTCAAGCACCCATAAAAACTCAAGTCTGTCTTGATCGATGATGCCCATTTGCTCAGCTAGGAAAATTCTAAATCGTCCCATATAATCAAGCACAATTTTTTTCTTACCAGCACCAAAGAATACGACATCGCCAACTTTTAGCTCACATCTTGAGACGATCTCATCAAGATCGCTTTGCTCGAAAAATTTACAAAGCGGGCCTTTTAAACCATCTTCTTTCATCTGGAAGTAGCCAAGGCCTTGTGCGCCAAATTTACGTACAAATTCCTCAAATCTATTCATCTCGCGCTTACTAAAGATATTGTCGCCATTTGGCACTTTTAGAGCTTTTATGCGGTTTTTCTTCTTATCTTTTGCGATCCCGCTAAAAATTTCATTGCTTGAGCGCTCGAAAATATCGATCACGTCGATCATTTTTAGATCATATCTAAGATCAGGCTTGTCTGAGCCGTAAGTCTCGGTCGCCTCTTTGTAGCTCATACGTCTAAATGGCGTTTTGATGTCGTATCCGCAGGCTTTAAAGATATCTTTTAGCATCGTCTCAGCCATATTTATGATATCTTCTTGCTCGACAAAGCTCATTTCGATATCTATTTGAGTAAATTCTGGTTGGCGATCAGCCCTTAAGTCCTCGTCGCGGAAGCATTTTGCTATCTGAAAATACTTATCAAAGCCAGAACACATTAAAAGTTGTTTAAATAGCTGCGGGCTTTGCGGGAGCGCGTAAAATTGACCTGGATATACGCGGCTTGGCACTAGATAGTCTCTCGCACCTTCTGGAGTTGCGCGTGTTAAAACTGGAGTTTCAAACTCGATAAAGCCCATTTTATCTAGGCTGTTTCTAGCTGCTATCGCTGCGCGAGAACGCATTTTAAAGATATTTTGCAAGCGCTCGCTTCTAAGGTCTAAAAAGCGGTATTTTAGCCTGATGTCCTCATTTACGCTCTCATCACCTATCATAAATGGTAGTGGCTCGCTTGGATTTTCGATGATGAGCTCGCTTACTATCACCTCTATCTCGCCAGTTTTTAGCTTTGGATTGGTTAGTCCTTCGCCTCTAGCTCTTACTTTTCCTTTTGCTTTTAAGACATATTCATCTCTTACTTTTGCAGCCACGTCGTGTGCTTCTTTGCTGTCAGCAGGATCACAAACTAATTGTATAAGCCCGCTAACGTCTCTTAAGTCGATGAAAACAACGCCACCGTGGTCTCTATATGTGTTTGCCCAGCCACAAAGTATTACTTCTTTGCCGATATCAGCTTTGCTAAGATCGGTGCAATAATGACTTCGCATAAAATGCTCCTTTGCAATGTTTTTTAGGCAATTATAATCGCTTTTTTCTTTTGAAAAGCTTTGTTAAAATAAAATATGTTACAATCATTTCTATGAAAAATGAACAAAAATTTAATACCACAAACGCCAAAAAAGTGGGACTTATCGCGAAAGATTATCCATTATTTAAGCAGGATTTAGCAAAGCTAGAAAAAATTTTAAAAAAGTATAACGCAGAAATTTTGCTTGAAAAAAGCTGTGCAAAACAGGTGAAAAAAAGTGGCTTTGAGCTGATAAAACTAGCCAAAGAGTGCGAATTTCTTATCACGCTTGGCGGCGATGGCACGATCATATCAACCTGCAGAAAGCTAGCTCACATCTCGCCACTAATCCTTGGCATACACGCTGGCAGGCTCGGCTTTTTGACAGATATCACGATAAATGAGAGCGAGAAGTTTTTTAAAGACTTTTTTGATGATAAATTTGAAGTAGAAACGCCTTTTATGCTTGATGTTACGCTTCATAAAAATGATGGCAAAACTGAGAAAAAGATAGCATTTAATGATGCAGTCATCGTTAGTAAAAATGGCGGTTCGATGACGCATATCGAGGCACTTTTAAATGAAAAGTATTTTAACTCATATTACGGGGACGGCGTCATAGTGGCAACTCCAGCTGGCACCACGGCATATAATATGAGCGCAAATGGCCCGATTATATATCCGCTAAGCGAGGTCTTTGCGCTAACTCCCATCTGCTCGCACTCGCTCACGCAGCGTCCAGTCGTGCTTACGAAAAATCACACGGTTAAATTTAGAACAAAAAGCGACGCCATTTTAGTCATAGACGGACAAGACCGCTTTGATATGAGTAAAATTTCAGCCGTTAGCATGAGTCTGAGCGATAAAAAAGCGAGGCTGATACGCCACATCGGCAGGGATTATTTTCAAATTTTAAAAGAGAAACTTCACTGGGGTTATAATGATTGATCGAATTTTGATTAAGGATTATCTAAATTTTAAAAATGTTGAGCTAAATTTCAAAGAGGGTCTTAGCGTCTTTACGGGCGTTAGTGGTGCTGGTAAGTCGGTGCTGATGAGTGCCATAATGGCTGTTTTTGGGCTAAAAGATAGCGAGGCAAGGCTGATAGAAGCTGACGTGGAGCATAAATTTGAGCTTGATGAGTTTGGCATAGAAAACGAAGAGGTCAATATTTTCAAGCTTTTAAAAGATAAGAGCACGAGGTATTTTATAAACCAACAAGCCATCTCAAAGAGAAATTTAGCCCAAGTGGCGCGCGAGCACATCAAATATCTCTCGGCAAAAGAGGCAAATGAATTTGAAAATGAGAAATTTCTAAATTTGCTTGATAGGCTTGAAATTTCAAAAAATGAGAAATTTAAAGAGATAAAGCAGGAATTTGAAGAGGCATTTTTGGAATTTTCTAAAATTTCAAAAGAGCTAGCCACTATAAAAGAGGAAGAGAAAAAGGTCGAGGAGCTAAAGGAGCTTGCTAGTTTTGAGATTGAGAAGATAAGAAGCATCGGGCCTAAAAAAGGCGAGTTTGAAGAGCTTATGGAGACCAAAAAAAGGCTTAGTAAAAAGGATAAGATAAATGAGGCGTGGGCTAGGGCTGAACGGATATTTGAGCTAGAGCACAGCGTAAATGAGGCGCTAAGCATCAGCGACCTTGACAACGGCTTTTTTGAAGATGCGATGAACGAGCTGAGGGTCGCAAGAGATAGCCTAAATATGGAGGAGCTTGACGATATCGACGTGGAGAGCGTGCTTGATAGGATAGAAGCTCTTAATGCCATCATCAGGCGCTATGGCAGCGAAGAGGAGGCGTTAGAAGCGCTTGCTAAAAAAGAAAAAGAGCTTGCCAGATATGAAAATTTAAGCTTTGAAAAGAGCGAGCTTGAGAAGAAATTTGAAATTTTAAGCAAAAAGGCAAATGAGCTAGCCAGCACTTTAAGCAAGGCAAGGAGCGTAAATTTAAAAGAGCTTGAGGCGATGATAAATTTATACCTAAAAGAGCTTTATATGCCAGATATCACGCTAAGGATTGAGGGCAAAAAGCTTGATATTTTAGGCGCTGATGAAATTTGTCTAAATTTAAACGAAACCTCGCTTAAAAATTTAAGCTCAGGCGAGCTAAACCGCTTAAGGCTGGCCTTCATAGCTGCTTCTAGTGAGATCACGAAAACTGGCGGAGATGTCATCATTTTAGATGAAATAGATGCAAATTTAAGTGGAAAAGAGGCGATGAGTATCGCAAATGTCTTGCTTAAGCTTGCAAATTTCTATCAAATTTTTGCCATTTCGCACCAGCCGCAGCTTAGCTCAAAGGCAAATTCGCACTTTTTAGTAGAGCGTCACGGCGAGAGCTCAGTCGTAAGAGAGCTTGACAAAGAGGAGCGTGTAAATGAGCTTGCGCGTATGATAAGTGGCGAGCATATCAGCGAAGAGGCGATAAATTTCGCAAAAGGACTTTTAAAATAGCTTGAAATTTAAGTTTTAAATTTAAGCTTTGTGATTAGGTTTATTTGTTAAAATCCGAGCTAATTTAATAAAAAATCGCAGGAATAATATGGAAAGAATTCTAGTAGTTGATGATAATAAGGCACTTGCTAAGCTAATCGTCATGCAGATGGAAAAGAGCATTGAGGATATGGCGATCGACGTTGCGTACGATTTTGCCGAAGCTCAGATGCTAATTAGCGAGCACGGCAAAGATTATTTTATGACTATCTTGGATCTAAATTTACCTGACGCACCAAATGGCGAGATCGTTGATTATGTCCTTGCTCAAGGGCTCTGTGCTATCGTTTTAACTGGCAGCATCGATGATAAGACGAAAGAATTTTTTATAAACAAAGATATAGTTGATTACGTCTATAAGGGCAACATGGATGATATCAACTACATCTTTCAAATGATAAACAGACTAAGCAAAAATAGACAATACAAGGTCCTAGTCGTTGAGGACTCACTACCTTTTAGAAATATGATAAAAAAAATCTTAACTAGCCTTCAGTTTAAGGTCCTAGCAGCGGCTCACGGCGAAGAGGCGATGAGCTATTTTGCTGATAATCCTGATATAAATTTAATCATAACTGACTATAGAATGCCTGTCAAAGATGGTTTAGAAGTCTTAAAAGAGGTTAGAAAAGAGAAAGATAAAAACCACCTTGGCGTGATCGTCATGACCTCGCCTAGCGAAAAGACTGATGCTTCGATATTTTTAAAAAATGGAGCTAGCGACTTTATAGCAAAGCCATTTTCAAAAGAAGAGCTCATTTGCCGTGTAAATAACACCATTGAGGCGATGGAAAATATAAATAAGATAGCAAATTTTGCCAACCGCGACTTTTTAACTGGCGCTTACAATAGAAGATTTTTTTACCAAGATATAGAAGAGTACGTTCAAGCAGCTGAAGAGCTTGATGAGCCTTATGCGTTTGCTATGCTTGATATAGATCACTTTAAAAAGATAAATGACACATACGGACATGATGGTGGCGACAAGATACTAAAATCACTCGCAAAGATACTAACTGACAACACAAAAGGAAGAGATGTGGTCGCTAGGTTTGGTGGCGAGGAGTTTTGCGTCGTTCTTAAAAAGATAGCAAAAGAGGAGGCGATTAAATTTTTTGTAAATTTAAGAGCAAAAGTGGCTGAAAATGAGGTAATCATAAAAGATAAGATCGTAAGAATCACTGTTTCTATCGGCATATCTTTTGGAAAAGGTCACTGCGAGATAGATGATATGCTAGAAGCTTGTGACTCAGCGCTTTATGTCGCTAAAGAAAATGGTAGAAATAGGGTAGAAATAGCTTTATGATTATAGATACGCATTGCCATTTGGATAGTAAAGTTTATGATTTTGACCTAGAGCAAATTTTATCTGAAGCTAGAAATTTAGGGCTAAAAGGCTTTATTATCCCTGGAGCTGATATTAATGATTTACCAAAAGCGGCTAAAATAGCGCACGAAAAAAATGACATTTTCTTTGCCGTTGGGGTTCATCCCTATGATAAAGAGAATTTTGATATTGAAACTTTAAGAGAATTTGCCAAAGATAAAAAGTGCGTGGCTATCGGTGAATGTGGGCTTGATTATTTCCGCTTGCCAAAAGATGAAGAAGAAAAGATAAGAGAAAAGCAAGATCAAAAACGTGTTTTTTTAGCTCAACTAGATTTGGCTGTTGAGTTAAACAAACCCGTTATCCTCCACATCAGAGAGGCTAATGAGGACTCTTTTAACATTTTAAAAGAGTATGCACCAAAGCTTGAAGCTGGAGCGGTCTTGCATTGTTATAATGCTTCGCCACTTCTTTTAGAGCTTTGTAAATTTGGGAATTTTTACTTTGGCATAGGTGGTGTTTTGACGTTTAAAAACGCTAAGAATTTAGTTGAAATTCTGCCAAAAATTCCTTTTGATAGGGTATTAATAGAGACTGACGCTCCATATCTTACGCCAGAACCGAATCGTGGCAAGAGAAATGAGCCGGCGTTTACGACATTTGTTGCTAAAAAGATAGCTGAAATTTTAAACCTTGAATTTGAAGTAGTTTGCAAAACGACTTCAGATAATGCCAAAAGGTTATTTAAGTGCTTTGCCTAAATTTTGGGCATTGTGCTTGCTTAAGATGCTAGCATCATTAAGCTTTGACACGAAAAAGGATAGAAATGAAAGCAATGCTTAAGATATTTTTATTATTTGCATGTAGCACCTTGCTACTAGCAAACGCCCCTGAGAAGAGCTCTTATGACACTCAGGTTAAAATTTTAAAAGAGCTAGACATCGATGCTAGCTTTATGAAAACTTCTCACTATGCAAAGATGAGACAAGGCACACAAAACTCACAGGTAAGAACATTTACAGATGCCTTGAAAAACGGCTATATGTATATACCAATGATTAAAGAGCAGATTAAAAAATCAGGCGTACCTGAGTCATTTTTCTACCTAGCGATGATAGAGTCAGGCTTTTCAAATCACACAGTATCAAACGCAAAAGCTACTGGTATGTGGCAATTTATGGAGCAAACAGCTAAAATTCACGGCCTAAAAGTAGGACAATACACCGATGAGAGAAAAGATCCAGTCGAATCAACTGTAGCCGCTACAAACTATCTAAGATCACTTAAAAATCAATTTGGCAAATGGTACTTGGCAGCAATGGCATATAACTGCGGCGATGGTGCATTAAAAAAAGCTATACAAAAAGCTGGTACAGATGATCTTGTAACACTTCTTGATGCTGAGAAAAAATACCTTCCAGCTGAAACTAGAAATTTTATCATTAAAATTTTAAGAGCGGCATATATAGCAAAAGATGCGGACTTTTTGATATCTAAGGAGTCGTCTTTACTAAACATAAATGGTGGATTAAGACTTACGAAAGTAAAAGTGCCAGGCGGTACAAATTTAGCTCAGATAGGCGACAGCATCGGTCTTAGCACAAAAAAGATGAAAAGCAATAACCCGCATTTAAAATTTGTATTTACTCCTCCTACTTTAAAAGATTATTACGTTTATATCCCTGAAAATAAAAAGCAACTTTTCTCAGATAATTTCAAACCATTTAATGGCAAAAATAACTTCTATGCATATACAGTAAAAAAAGGCGAGACCTTGCTCTCTATCTCTAAAAAAACAGGCGTTAGCCACAGAGCGATCAAGGACTACAACGAGCTTAGCACAAATGCAGTAAGCTATAATCAAAAACTAATCATCCCTTTTTCTACTCAAAACAAATCTCACAACTATGTAGTTCAAACAGGCGATACGATCGCATCTTTATCAAAGAAATTTAATGTAAGCGAAAAAGATCTAAAAGATGCAAATTCTTTGGCTAGTTCAAATTTAAATGTCGGAGCAAGTATTGTCATACCGTAAGAGCCTAAATTTCTACTTAGGACTAAGTTTTACACTTCTAATCACTGGCTGTTCTTGGAGTGGGGCTCCATTTACTCCAAGTGGCCCAACTAATGTAAGAGGCAACAACTCCGCCTCAGTTCAAAAAGCAACAATGAGACCATACACCATAAATGGCAAAACCTACTACCCAACCGTCGTAAGTGTCGGCGACAAAGCTAGCGGAACGGCAAGCTGGTATGGCCCAAATTTTCATGGCAAAACGACCTCAAATGGCGAAGTTTATAATATGTACAATATGACTGCGGCGCATAAGACTTTGCCGATGAATACAATACTTAAAGTAACAAATTTAAGAAATCAAAAAAGTGTTATCGTGCGTGTAAATGACAGAGGACCTTTTGTGGCTGACAGGGTGCTTGATCTTTCAAAAGCAGCCGCGATGAAGCTTGATGTCATCGGCACTGGCACAGCTCCAGTTAGTATGGAGGTTATCGGCTTTAATGAAGACATTAACGCTGTTACAACTGCTAGCGTGCAACCAACAAAACCAACAAGCACTGGCATAAAAGTGCCAAATCCAGTCTCTCCAACAGCTCCGGTTGGCGGCATCGTGGTCTCATCAGAGCAACGCGTTGTGGGTGGAGATTTTATGGTGCAAATTGGCTCGTTTAAAAACCTTGAAGGCGCAAATAGATACCAAAGAGAGCACAAAAGTATAGATGGCTATAGATCAGTCGTTAAGACATTTACGATAGATGGCTCAACTATTTATAGGGTATTTTTAAATGGCTTTAGAAGCGAGGACGAGGCTAGGGATTACGCAAGAAGCGGTAAATTCCAAGGCGCATTTATAGTAAGAGGTTAGGGCGTGAGAGAGGAAATTTTAGAACTAACTAGAAACACAAAAGAGACGCAAATCTCGATGAAACTTAAAATTTATGGCTCTGGAGTTGCAAATATTAGCACAGGCATAGGCTTTTTTGATCATATGCTTGAAGCTTTTACCAAGCACTCTTTACTTGATCTTGAAATTTCATGCAAGGGCGACACGCATGTGGATTTTCACCACAGTGTCGAGGATGTTGGTATTGTTTTGGGACAGCTTTTAAAGGAGGTTCTATATCCATTAAGCGGTGTTGAGAGATTTGGCGAGGCGAGCGTTGTTATGGACGAGGCGGCTGTTTTTTGCGCGCTAGATCTTAGCAACAGAGCCTACCTTGTATATGAAAATTTTAATGAAAATGCCAAAGTTGGTGAGTTTGACACTGAGCTTGTGGAAGAGTTTTTTAGAGCAGTTGCTATAAATTCAGCCATCACTCTTCATCTAAATCAAATTCGTGGCAAAAATACTCACCACATCATTGAAGCAACGTTTAAATCATTTGCCGTAGCACTCCGCAGAGCGCTTGCTAAAAATGCAAGGATCGGCACTCCAAGCACTAAGGGCGTTTTATGATAGAAATTATATTTTTAGACGTTGATGGGTGCCTCACTGATGGCAAGATCATCTATAATGCAAATGGCGAAGAACTTAAATTTTTTGACGTAAAAGATGGCTATGCGATAGAGAGCTGGCTAAAGCTTGGCAAAAAGGTGGCTATCATCACTGGCAGAAAGTCGGCTATCGTTGAGCGAAGGGCTGAGGATCTAAAGATAAATCACGTCTATCAAGGCGTTGGAGATAAATTTGAAGTAGCAAGCGAGATACTAAAATTTGAAGGGCTTAGCTTTAAAAATGCAGCGGCTATCGGCGATGACTATAACGACTATAAAATTTTAGACGCAGTTGCTTGGAGCTTTAAGCCAAAAGATGCCATTAAAGAGCTTGATGTAAAGACAAAGCTAAAGCACAAAGGCGGCAATGGCGCTGTTAGAGAGATGATCGAGATGATCATAAAATCAGAAAATTTATACGACGAGTGGTCTAAGCGTTGGTTGTAAAAATTTTCTACTTCGTCGTGGCTATTTTTAGTGCTGTGATGATATTTTTAGCGGCTCAAGACCCATATCTAGCAAATGTTCTAAAGGTTGATACCAAGATATCAAATATGCAGGTAAATGACGTGGTTGATTACGAGATAAACTCAACTAAGATAAGTGGAGTTTATGAAAGTGACGAGCTAAACAGATATAGTGGCAGGGATGAGTTTTTAGACTTTAAAGCGAGAATTTTAAGGGGAAATGTAAGACATTTTCTAAGCTCAGACAAGGCTATCTCGCAAAATGATGAGATAATCTTTCAAAAAAATGCAAACTATGAAAACAACGATAGTTTGAAATTTAAAAGCGATGAAGTTATATATAACACAAATACAAAAATAGTAAGATCAGAGGCAAATTTCACCATCACTAGAAACGGCGACAAAGCACTAGGTGATAGTGGAAGTTACGATCTTGGTAAAAAACAAACGCAGATAAAAGGGTTAAGGGCATGGGTAGAAGAAAAGCAGCGATTTTAGCGATGATTTTGGGCTTTACATTTTTAAATGCAGAGCAAGTTGAGATCACTTCAAATGATTTTTTCGCAGATGAAAATAAGCAGATCAGCGAATTTGTAGGCAATGTAAATATCAAAAAAGGCTCATACGACGAGCTAAAAGCAAACAAAGTCGTTGTGCATTTTGATAAAAAACGCCAGCCAGTAAAATATGTAGCCACAGGCAACGCTAGAGCTAAAATTTTCATGAAAGATAAGCACTATGACGGCAAGGGCGACACGCTCATTTATGAGCCAGCAAAGCAAACATACACAGTAACTGGCAACGGCTATTTGCACGAAGTGGAGACTGACAAAAATGTCTATGGCGACAAGATCGTAGTCAATCAAAAAGATGGCACATATAGTGTAAATAGCGACGAGAAAAAGCCGGTTAAATTTATCTTTCAGATCGAGGATAAAACCAAGTGATAAGAGCTCTTGGCGCTAAATTTATCACTTCAAGCCCAAGCATAAAAGAGGCTCCAAGCTTTGTGACAAGCGAGGTGGTCTTTTTGGGTAGGTCAAATGTAGGTAAAAGTAGCCTCATAAATGCACTTGTAAATCAAAAAAATTTAGCCAAAAGCTCATCAACTCCTGGTAAAACGCAGCTTATAAATTTCTTTGAGGCTGAGTTTTGTGAGGAAAAAGAAGATGGCGAAAAAGAGAAATTTAAACTCATCTTGGTCGATCTACCAGGCTTTGGCTACGCAAAAGTGGCAAAGTCAAAACACGATGAGTGGCGTAAAAATTTAGATGAGTTTTTGAAATTTAGAAGCGACATCAGACTTTTTATACATCTAATCGACGCTAGGCACTTTGACCTAGACATCGACGTGAACGTGGATTCTTACCTAAAAAGCTTTTTAAGAGCTGATCAAAAAATCTTAAATTTATACACAAAAAGCGACAAGCTAAATCAAAGCCAAAAGAGTGCGATAATGAAATTTGACCCAAGCGGCATTTTGGTCTCGACACTCAGTAAAAGTGGCATCGACAAGGCACGGGAAGCTATCATAAACCACGCTCTTGGTAGGTAAAATGCAAACCATAAGCAGCTTAGACATTAAAATTTTTAAAGGCTTTTGGTTGGCCATTTTTTTGCTCTCTTATGAGATCGCAACTACGCAGTTTGGCTTCTTGCCGCCACTTATTGGCATTTTTTTTACATATATGATTTTGGAGTATTCAAGAAAACAAAAGCACTATGATGAGTTTAAGCCATCATGGTATTTTTCGCTCGTTTTCTTGGTCTTTGCTGAGCAAATTCATGGCTTTTATCTCTTCTCAACAATCATTGCGTTTTTGTTATTTTACAACTTTGTGCTAGACTGGCTCTATGCGACGATGAAGTGGCGAAACTGCCTGCTCATCATCTTTGTCGCCTCTGGCTATGTGCTAACTTTTCTTATAAATAATCTTTTTGCCTACGTCTTAAACGAGCCAAATTTGACTTTTAGCACAGAGTATCTATTTTTTATAGGGCTTGAAAGTGTGCTTGCTATCGTGCTTTTTAGGGATAAAGTGCTATGAGGATGCGTATCGTTTTTGGCGTGATCGCTCTTTTTTGGATCATGCTTTTGGGGCGAATTTACCACCTAAGTGTAAATTCAAACACCTACTACAACGAGATCGCCGAGCAAAATGCGATCAAAACTATCTATATCCCGCCAGTTAGAGGCATCATCTTTGATGCGCACGACAAGCCTATGGCGGTCAATCGCCTTGGCTTTTCTATCTATGTAAAGCCACACCTTAGCGCAAACAAAAAGGTGAAAATTTTAGACGATGAGCTAGCTTACATCGGATCGCTATTTGGCGATTTAAACGTCACAAAGCTTAAAAATGAATATATCAAAAACGACTCAGCTTACAATCAAGACTTCATAAACGTGGTCGAATTTGTTGATTATGATAAATTTTTGCCATTTTTTGCGCCCCTTTCTCTGCGTGAAAATTTAGAGATAAGACCCGCTTCAAAGCGCCACTACCCATACAACGACCTAGCTTCACACATCATCGGCTACGTCGGTAGAGCAAATCAAAAAGATATGGAAAACGACCCTTTAACAAAGCTTACAAACTATATCGGTAGAAGCGGCGTAGAGCGCTTTTATAACCCGATCTTGCAAGGAATTCAGGGTTTTAAAAAGATCAAGGTAAATGCACTAAATGAGGAGATCGAGCAGGTGAGCTATCAAGCGCCACAAAGCCAAAACATAAAGCTTGCCGTCGATCTTGAGCTGCAGCAGTTTGTCGCTGATGTCTTTGGCAAAGATGCAGGAAGCGTCATAGTTATGAGCCTAAAAGATGGCGCTATCATTGCCGCTGGAAGCTTTCCAGAGTATGATCTAAACCCATTTGTGCTTGGTATCAGCCAGGCTGAGTGGGAGGAGCTTGTAAAAAACGTCGATCACCCATTTACAAATAAGCTGATAAACGGCCTTTATCCGCCAGGATCTGTCGTAAAAATGGGTATGGCGCTTGCCTTTTTGGACAATGGCATGAGCAAATATGATAGCTTTTTTTGTAGTGGCTCGTATGAGCTTGGAGGGCGTAAATTTCGCTGCTGGAACTCGCATGGTCACGGCACGGTCAATATGAACACGGCCATTAGAGAGAGCTGCGATGACTATTTTTACAAGGGTAGTCAAAAGATAGGTATAGACGCCATTGTGCCGATACTTGAGCGCATGGGCTTTGGTAGGAAAACGGAGGTTGATTTGCCAAACGAGTTTGTGGGGACGCTGCCAAGCAGGGAGTGGAAGATGAGGAAGTATGGCAAGGCGTGGTTTCAAGGCGAGACGCTCATCACCTCTATAGGACAGGGAAATTTTCTAGTCACGCCTATGCAGGTGGCTAAATACACAGCTGGCCTTGCAACTGGGCTAAATGTGACGCCGCATTTTTTAAAGAGCATAGATGGCAAGGATGTTGATTTTACGCCAACAGATGATGCTTTTACGCCGTTTGAAAAGTCGCAGCTACCTGCCATTAGGCATGCGATGTATGAGGTGGCAAATCACCCAAGAGGCACGGCAAATAGGCACTTTGTGGGAAGTCTTGTAAAGGTTGCGGCAAAGACTGGAACAGCTCAGGTCGTTGGCATCTCACAAACTGAAAAGAAACGTATGAAAGAGGAGGATATGGCGTATCTGCAAAGATCTCACGCGTGGATGACGACCTATGCGCCTTATGAGGATCCACAATACGTCATCACAATGGTTGTCGAACACGGCGGTCACGGTGGTAGCGCTGCTGGACCAAAAATCTCTCAAATTTATAATAAGCTAGTTGAAATGGGATATATAAAGCTAGATAAAGTCCAGACTGAGAAAGATAAAAAATAGAAATTTTTTGGCGAGTAGAGGTAAGTATTAAGGCTTGAAGTTAAAATAAATTCTAAAATTTACAATGAAGTCTGAGTTGTTCTTTTTTAGATTTTGATTTGCGAGCCACAAACAGAATGTAATTTAAGCTCTCCCTTGTCTTCCTTTTTAATAAAAATTTTAGAATTCAAAGTTTTTTCTGTGAAAATAATATAAAATTTCTATTATTGCAAATTTTAAAATTCCATTCACCCCTAAGAATTGACTACTAAAATTTGGCTTCGCTTGCAGCTTGGTTCAAATTTTAAAGCCGAAATTACTCGTTCATGAAATTTTAAAATTTGCCTGACGCTCATCTGATTTAACAAAAAAATTTATAAATTTTTAAAATCCTACTCACTCGTCTTAGCAACTTACTAAATTTAGGACTCATAGTCATTCGCCACTAAATTTATAAGCGTGATATGCTCGCTCATAAATTTTAAAATTTGTTTTTCTCTAGTGTGCCGCATGTGCTTATATTGTTTAAATTATTAGTTGCTTTTATGCGTTATATGGCTTTTTATTTGGTTTTTAGGATAGTGAATTTAGCCCCAAGTGAGACAAAATGGGGCTAGAGAAAGATTATTTTTTAGCTACAAGAGCGTTTTTTAAGACGTCATCGATCGTATCAACTGCGATGATCTTCATATCGGCTTTTACTTCAGCCGGGATATCGACAAGGTCGCGGTCATAGTTTTTACTAGGTATGAGAACTGTTTTGATGCCAGCTTTGTGAGCGGCGATAAGCTTCTCTTTTAGCCCACCGATAGGCAGCACCCTGCCACTTAGTGTGATCTCGCCAGTCATCGCTACATCGTGTCTGACCTTTGTATCGGTTAAGATCGATGCAATCGCAGTTGTCATCGTGATGCCAGCGCTTGGGCCGTCTTTTGGCACCGCACCCTCTGGCACGTGCAAGTGAAGATCATAGCGTCTATAAACGTCGCTGGCTTCTAGCTTGTTCTTGTCATCGTCAAATTTTGGCACGATAGCCATTGGCACTTTTAGTTTTTTGTTATCGATCAGCACTTTTACAACGCTAAATGCGATCTGAGCGCTCTCTTTCATCACGTCGCCAAGCTGGCCGGTGATTTGCATATTGCCTTTGCCTTGTATCCTGATAGCCTCGATCCTTAGCACATCGCCGCCGACACTTGTCCACGCTAGGCCATTTACCAAGCCGATCTGATCTTTTTTATCAGCTGGCTCTATCTCATAGACCTTTTTCTCTAAAAACTCTTTTAAATTTTTAGCCGTGATGCTGATCTTGCCTTCGTTCTTTTTAGTGAGGATATTTTTGGCGACTTTTCTTAGTATATCAGCGATCCTGCGGCGTAAATTTCGCACACCACTCTCTCTTGTGTAGTCACTAATTATTAGCTCAAGTGCCTCTTTGCTGATGCTTACATCGCTTGGTTTTAGGCCGTGTTTTTTAAGCTCCTGAGGCAAGAGATATTTTTTAGCGATCTCAAATTTCTCTTGTGGGGTGTATGAGCTAAGCTCGATAAACTCCATCCTATCGCGAAGCGCGGCTGGTATCATACTCACGTCATTTGCTGTGGCGATGAAGATGATCTTGCTAAGATCGATGTTGAAATTTAGGTAGTAGTCTCTAAATTTGTTGTTTTGCTCTGGGTCTAAAATTTCAAGTAAAACAGCGGTCGGATCGCCTCTGTAGCTTCTGCCGACCTTGTCGATCTCATCTAGTACAACCACTGGATTCATCTGCTTGGCTTCTATGAGCCCTTGCACGATGCGGCCTGGCATAGCGCCTATATAGGTGCGGCGGTGGCCTCTTAGCTCGTTTACGTCCTCAAGTCCGCCAAGTGCGATCCTGACTAGCTCGCGCTTTAGCGCCTTTGCGATCGAGTTTGCAAGGCTTGTTTTGCCCACGCCTGGAGGGCCTGCAAAGCATAAAATGGCGCCGTTATTTACCTTTTCGCCAACACCTCTAAGCTCCAAAAGCTCGCGCAAAGCAAAATACTCTTCGATGCGCTCTTTTGGCTTCTCTAAGCTGTAGTGGTCGGCATTTAGGTGCTTGCTCACCTCGGTGATAGATGACTTTTTCTTAGCTATATTTTCAAATGGAATTTCCAAAACCCAGTCAAGGTAGCTTTGCAAGGTGTTTGCGTCTGCTGAGTCTGGGTGTATGCGCGAAAGCTTGTCTATTTGTTTTTTGATCTCTTTATAGGCGTCCTCAGCCATAAATTTCTTCTTCGCATCAAGCTTTTTATTATACTCTTCAAGCTCTTCTTCTCGGCTCGTGTCCGCCCCAAGCTCAGCTTGAATTTGCTTTAGCTGCTCTTTTAAAAAGTACTCTTTGTTTGTCTTGTCGATCTTTGAGTGAACCTTATTTTTTATCTCTTTTTGAAGCTTGTTTGCCTCGATCTCTTCGATGACGTAGTCGATGAGCTTTAGTAGACGCTGCTCTAAATTTTCTTCGACAAAAAAGCTATAAGCGATCTGTTTTTTTAGGCGAAGTGCGCTTGAAACTAGGTCACAAACTCTGATCGCTTCAGCGCTCTCTTCGATCGTCTTTAAAAGGTCAGGCGGGAAAAAGTGGCTAAACTGCGAAAGCTCTCTTACTTTTTCTCTTAAAACTACGATGAGAGCATCAGTTTTGACCTGTGATGGGCGCTTGACGTGGAGCATATCGACGATGCCACGGAGTGGGTTTATGCCTGATTGTTTTAAAATTTTACCTTTGTCGATGCCCTGAAATAGCACTTTTACGCGTCCGTCAGGTAGCGGCACACGGCGCATTATCGTGCCGATCACGCCTGCGTCATATATGCCGTCAAAGTCTCTAGCGCCGTCTTGCTGGGGCTTTGTAGGAACGACAAGGATCGGCGTTTCTCCTTGTATGGCAAGCTCAAGCGCTTTTAAATTTTCTTCGTCGCTTAAAAAAAGCGGCGTTATCATAAATGGATATAAAAATAGCTCGTCCTCAACTATGATAGGGATCTCAGTTGGGAAGCCTTTGTTTTCGTTTATTTGCAAAATTTCTCCTATTCAAACAGTTTTCTATACCATGCCACGTCAGGTTTGATAAGGTCTGAGTTTTTAAACGGCGACTCTTCTAGCTTTTGCTCGTAAATTTTAGCCGAAACGTCACGGCCAGTTCTCTTGTAAAGATCTGCTATTTGCATGTCTAAGAAGTAAAGAGCAAGTTTAAATTTGATAAGCATTGTCTCGATAAGCGGCTTATACTCGGTATTTGGATACATATAAAGAAATTTCTCGATCTCAGTTACGCTATCCTCCATTAGCTTTTGGTTGCGGTTTGGCTGGGTAAATGAGTCAAAATTTGCTTTTATTTTTAGATACTGGGCAAATTCTGTTTTTGGGCCGTTATCGCCGTATCTTTTGATGTATTCATCAAGATAGTGATTTGCCATAAGATACTCTTCGTCATTTGCGTGAGCTTGGGCAAGGATGAGTAAAATTTGCTCCAAAAGTGGGCTTGCAACGTGCTCGCTAGCCATTGAAACGTAGTGTTTATCAGCTGACTCCAGATCGCCATCTTTTATGTCAGCGATGACCTGAGCGTACCACTCGTCTGGAGTTAGATTGTAAAGTTCGGTGTATTTTTCAGCACAACCACTAAAAAGCCCTAAAAGAGCTACGACTGCTAGAAATTTAGAAAATCTTTTCATGCTTTTCCTTAAAAATTTTAAATTCGCTTATTTTACATTTTTTGGCATTATTTTTGTATAAATTTTTTAAAACTATGCTAAAATAAGGCAATTTTACAAAACAGGAGTTAGTATGATTTTTAGTGTTAAAAGCCCTATTTTAGGCTTCGAGCATATCAAGACGATGGAACTTATTGAGCTCGATAAATTTTTTGTTAAGCTAGCGAGCAAAGATGATGAAACATCTTTTACAATGATAAATCCTTTTGCGTTAAGAAGTTATGAATTTGACATCCCAAGCTACTACGAAGAGCTTATGGACATTAAAGAGAGTTCTCAACTTAGAATTTATAACATCATAGTAGTTGCCCTCCCTCTTGAGAAATCAACCGTGAATTTCGTGGCTCCTATCGTTTGCAATATGGACAATATGACTTTATCTCAAGTAGTGCTTGACGTTACAAAGTATCCACAATACGGACAAGCTGAAATGATAGAAAATTTCATACAAAAGCAGTAAAACATCTATAAAATCAATGATTGATTTGTTATTGTTATAAGGAGGGCATTTTCTTGCGTAGGATAGTATATCTACTCTGTTTTGTTGTTACATTTAGTTTTTCTGCAGTTAGAGAGTGCACACCAAGTGAAAAAATTTCTATCGGTTGCAATCTCCCCCCACGTGGAAATATAAGCTATAAATGTATGATAGATGACGAAAAAGATAACTCTGGCTCTTCTAAAAATATCCCACATTGTATAAAAAAATTTAATAGAACTTGGAGCATATATACGACAAGTTTTTCTGGTGGTGATGTCGATAATGGCGGCATGGCCAATAATGGATACTATGTATATGTTCCAAGTAATAGCGCAAAAAGAGACTTGGTTGGAGCGGTAGATAATAATGCAAAAGATGGCTTAACCATAAGAAAAGTAAATGGTAAAAATATCACTAGAGTAAATGGAGATATGGCTGTTATTGGTGCTACCATTTTGTTACCAAACTCAGCTTATTATGGTGATGGGTATAAATTTACACCTTCGACAGGCTCACTTAGGTCTAGTATTGTAAAAAAATCTTTTATAAATAATGCAAATTTTCCTGCAAATAGCTCAAAAATTTGTCAAACTTCTTTTATATATGATCCAAATGATACTTCTTATTGTCAAAATTCAGAGGAATCCACTTTTGATTTTAGTGAAAAAAACACTTTTATACAAAATAACCTAAAAGGTGAAAACATAGTCTATGCTAGGCTTTATTGGGCTGGGTCTATCACACAAAACTGGACTGTTCCATACAATACAGCAGATAGTGGTATAAATTTTTATTCAAATGCTATGAAATTTTTAAAAGGCTACTCGCAAATAGATTTTAAAGTCCCTGGTAAATCACAAGCGATAACTATAGATGCCAAGCCAGAAGATATAAAATGGCTTGGCTCTTTTAGCGAGTATCGTCCAAAATCTATGTCGTATTCTGTTTTTATGGCAGATTGGTCTGCTCCTCAGCAAATTGCTGTTAAAGCTGGCATAACTTATCTATATACAGCGAGTGCAGATGTGACGAAAGAGGTAAGAGAGAGTTTTGGAACTACTTCGCAAGATAGAACATTTGCAGCTGGAAATATAAGGGCTACCTCGGTTGATCCTAGAAGTGATTTTATAAGTATAAATGATACTGAAGCGGTTATTAGAGGAGGGTATAATTTAAAAATATCAGATTATCCAGGTTTTTCGAGAACCGGTTCTTTGCTATATTTTCTTGGAAAAGATAGTAGTGGCTACTGGGATCAATACTCTCCTTCGCAATACGCTGGTTGGACTTTACTTATCATATATGATTTTGATGATAAAACTGCTAAAGAGAAAAATATAGATACAAAGCTAGTTACTATATATGATGGGCTTAAGATGTTAGCACCTGAGCCTATAAAAGATAGTTCTAGCAGTGCTAACTTTGATGATGTTGAGTTGAGATTTGATGATATATATACTCCAAAGAGTGGAGATATAGATGCGACATTTACTATGTTTGCTCTTGGCTCTAAACGTGAAGTAGATGGAGAAAAGATACAGATACAAAAAGCCTATGAACCTTTTCATGATAATGACAATAGTGATACGGTCTATAATGCAGAAAACCCAAGCAACAATCAATTTAACTCGTCTTTTACAAAATTTGGCGCTCATATGAATACAGATAGAGTTTATAATAACCAACTAGATTTAGATGTTTTTAACATATCAAATTTTGCTTATAATTCACAAGATTCACTTAAGATGAAGGTAACGGTTGCTGAGAGGAAATATACTGATTCCTCTGGCAATAATATAACAACAAGTGAAAATATAAATTTAGCACTTGTTGCCTTTTCTAACCGCGTGTATAAACCACATGTATGCTATGTAGAAGATATCAGTTATAAAAAAAAGCCAGATGACCCGAATTTTATACCATTAGCAAAAAACTCTTTTATAAAGTTGCCAAAAGGTGCTATTTTAAAAACTATCTTAAAAGTAAAAAATCCCACAAATGAGGCTGTTACTAATTTTGCTCTTAGAGCAAAGATAAGTGAAGGACAAATTTATAAAGACGATACATCTGCCGCGATAAGAGTTGTCGCAGAACCATCATCCTTTTCTGAGAGTAATCCTTTGTATCAAAAATTTAATGACAATGATGGCTTACAAAAGTTAAGTGGGGATACACTGACATTTTTTTTAGGACATGGCGCTAAGCCAAATGTAGGTGGAAAGCTAGAGACAAATGGTGCAAATAGCGCCTATGCCGTTTTTGAGACTAAACTTGATACAAAATTTATAGAAAATAGCTATAAGGCTACGATAGCAAACAATAATTTAGATCTAACGCCATATGAAATAGATATGAAAAAGTGCGATCCCTACTCACATAATATAGAAATAGAAGAAGACGAACCAAATAATTTTTTACCAAGCACTAATCAAGACGATGGAAGCGGAAAAAATAAAAATAGGCTTCTTACTCAAATAATAGGAAAGCCTTTTAATGTATATATAACAAACTACGGAGAAGACGGTAGCAAAAAAGAGCCAAATTCTTTGGTCGGAGATGTAAAGGTAGAACTAGTTAAGTCTTGTGATGATGATACAAGTTTATATGTAGGCGAAGATAAAAATCTGTATAAAAAAGATGATGTAAAATTTAATGGAAAAAGCGAGGTCTTACTAGAGGGGATCAAGGTAGATAAGGCATATAAGAGTCTTAAATTTAGAATTTCACATACCAGAGCCTCACAAGCCACTCCTGCGACACAGACCAAGATCGTAGCATGCGAAAATTTAGATGACTTTGCTGTTAGACCTAGTTATTTTGCTGTATATGACACAGATTTAAATGCTGTTGTAAGAAAAAATCTCGACCTTGTAGGTGGAAAATCATACACAAACTACAAGCTCGCTGCTTTAACAAGTGATGACGTAATAGCAAAAGGGTATATAAATACGATAGATGGCATAAGTAATTCAAATGAAGTTGCCGGTCTTCATCCTATAAATTTAGTTGGTTGTGATGCTTCAGGGTTAGTGAGCGACAATAGACTAAAAGTTGTCTTTGATAAAGAGAATAAAGCTATCGGTAATATTTTTAGATTAAATTCTTCTGGGGCTGAAGAACCATTTTCGTTTTCTGATATAGGTAATGCATACTTTGAGATAAAAGATACAAGCTATACTAGAAATGATAAGCACGTCAGTCCAAGAGCAGATGACTGCGTGAGAGACTCAAGCGAGAATGACCCTAGTAAAGACCCAGACAACGAAGGCAGGGTTGGTTGCGATATGGCGATAAGACAAGGAAATAACATTTTATTTCAATTTAAACCAGAAGATCTTGAGATAAGTAATCTAAAAATAATACCAAGCAATAGTGTTACCTATATCGATAGTAGTTATCACCAAAAGGTAAAAGTGACTTTTGATGTTGTAGCAAGGCTATTTAACCGTGACACTGCAACTTTTTATAAAGACGGATGCTATGCTAATGTCACTAGTTTTGATATAGGACTTGATCAAGTGCCATTAAACTACACAGATAATGACGGAAACGCTGGCACGCTCGAAAAAGCAAATGATGAAATTTTATTTTTTCCGGTGTCTTTTTCAAAGACAAAAAAGCGCATTGGGCCAACTGCGACAAAAGGAATGTTCTATGTTGATAAGAGTGCGTTTAAAGATGGTAAAGCGACTGCTGAGGTTTATTTTAACTTTGCTAGAAAGGTAAATCTTGCGAAAAATCCTTTCACAGTATCAAGTGATGACTTTGGGTTTAAAAGCATAAGCGATGGAAAATTAGGCAGTGCGCCATATACAAAACCAAGCCCTAGTGAAAAAACATCTGCTAAGCTTTACTATGGTAGGGTTTATGCTCCATATTATGAGGGTTCGTATCTAGGATTTATAGCGAAAATTTACTATGGAGCCTATTGTAATGGATGTGACAAAAATGAATATATGAAAGACCAAACAACTGGAGAGACATGGCAAGAATTCCCATCAGCTCCTTTTTGGTTTGTGAATCCACACTATAGAGCAAGTATGCTTGCTTTTTCAGATTTTAGTTTTACAAATAAAATTAGTGAAACCATTTTAAGAAATGATGTAAGTGCTGTCCAAGACGGAGTTCAAACTATCTTTATAAGCAATCCAAAAGCAGTCACTGATGTGGTTAAAATGCATGCAAGAGAGTGGCAAATATATAATGAATTTGATAAAAATGCAGTGACAAGCGACTTTAATGTGAGATTTCTCGTGCCAAATGGTGACTGGGCGGGTAAAACACTAAAAAGTGGTTCAGATAAAGGCGACGTGGGAAATGTTGTAGGTGGTGAAAATAACTTTAACGATCTAAGTGATAAGACAAATAGGAGAATTTATTGGTAAAAAGAGGCTTTTCTCTTATAGAGCTTATCCTCTCGATCATCGTCGTGGCGATCGTTAGCATTTCAATACCTCTGGTTTTAAAAACGACATCCGAGCTAAATCAAAAGGCTATTACACAAGAGAGCTTGATGAACGCTAAAACCTATATAGGACTTATCTTAAAAGCTCCTTTTAGTAATAGGATCATAAAAGCCTCAAACGTTAGTGCTAGTGCTGAGACAGCTTATTTCTTTCCTATCATCTTAAATCCAGGCGATCAAAGAAATGAATTTTATAAGATAAACAAAATAACAGGCGATGGGCATAGAGTTTTTGCCTATGAAAACTCACCAGACCTCGAGCCACCTGATGCATCGATAAGGTCGGTAGATTACTATAGTAAAAGAAATAAAAATTTAAATACGGCAAATCAAAACAGAGACTATATCGTCGGATCAGACTATAACGCCACGATAAAAAGCGGCAATGGAGACTTTAAGCCAAATTTACCACTAAAAAGCAGTGACATAAAAGAGATAATAGTAACTGCTACTGCATATAAAAATGACACAAAACAAGAGACGACATCAGTGCTAAAAGCCTACGCTTTTAACCTAGGCGAGAGTGGCTCGCTAAATACGAAAGTGTGGAAATGAAAAGAGCCTTTACGCTCCTTGAGCTTATAATCGTCATAGTCATCCTTGGTATCATCGCTATGATGAGCTTTAACGCAATGATGAACATCTACTCAAACTACTTTCAAACAAGGACAGTAAATGAGCTCGAGACGCAAACGGAAATCGCACTGGAGCAAATTTCAAAGAGGCTAGAGCACCGCATAAAGCCAAGCGTGATCGCTAGAAAACCTAGCGGAGGGTTTTTGCCACTAAACGATAGCAGGGTAAATTTAAATAGTGGCTATGAAATTTTAGAATTTATCCCTTATGCGTATGAAATTTTTAACGATGTGCCTTCTGGTAATAAAGCAGGCAGATATAGTGGCTACGTAGATCTTGCTAATAGCTCGCCAGCAACTGGTCTTATAAGCCCTGGAAGTAATTTTTCCACTGAAGTTGTTGAAACCATAAAAGACCTAACTTGCAAAGATGACACAAGAAATGCCACTTGTGTGGATTTTACAAATAAAGATGGCGGCGTGGTGGCGATATTTTCTGATGTTTATTATGATGTGCAAAACTCTTTTGGATATAAGGATAATTTAAATTTAGACATAGCAAAAGTTGGTGTAAAAAGCACTGATGGCAATACTCTAGAAATTTCTGGTTTTGCAAACAAACAAATTTCAGAGCAGTATCATCTAGCCTACACAGCAAATGCCATAGTGCCAGAGCAAAGTGCTGATCCAAAAGATACAGCAAATGGCGTCTTTGATCTAAATTTATACTACGACTATCGTCCATGGATGGGACAGGGCTATAAAAATGGCGAAAAAGCAACCCTTGCTAAAAATGTTACGAGATTTGTATTTATAGAAAAAAATGGCGTCATCGTGCTAAAACTTTGCATGAGAGCAAAAAACTCAGAGATAACCATCTGTAAGTCAAAGGCGGTTTATTGATGAGGCGAGGATTTACGCTCATTGCAGCGATATTTTTTGTGGTGATCGCAAGCTCTATTTGTATGCTAGCTCTTTCGATCGCTAGCACTTCAGTTAAGCAAAATAGTGAAATTTATCTAAGAGAGCAAAGCGAGCTAGTAGCTCGTGCAGCGACAGAATACGCTATGCTAGCCATTATAAGCAATGATTTTAGTGCTACTTGCATTGGAAATAATGACCAAGCTATAACAGGCGAATTTGGCGACCTCTTTACTTTTAAAGTATATGTAAAATACTTTGGCGATATGGGCGATGCTTGTAAAAACAAAGATGCTGTGATAGTAAAAGGAGCAAATCAAGGCACGATAATGCTAGATGTCTTTGTCAGCTCAAAACCGGGAAAAGCCTCAAATCCTATAAATTTTCACAAACGAACTCTTCAGAAACTTTAAAATTTTATAAATATTTTACTTTAATTTGCTTTTAGTTTCGTCGTGTTATAATCATCTCACTTTCTATAAAGGAGATTGCGATGAACATAAGCATTGTAGGAAAACAATTTGAGCTAACAGAGCCCATCAAAAACTATATCCAAGACGCTTTTGACACCCTTGGCAAGTACAACCTTGACATCATCTCAGCAAGATGCGTAGTAGGAGCAGACGAAAAGCAAGGTAAAAAGGGCTTTAATGCAGAATTTTCTCTAAATATGGCACATAAAGACACGATAGTCGTCCGCCAAAAAGATAAAGATCTCTATGCGGCGATAGATCTTGCTATCGAAAAGGCTTCAAAAGTTTTAAGAAGAGAGCACGATAAGAAATTTACAGTAAAAGGCAAGGCTGATGATAAAGAATTTCGCTCGAGAATAGGCGAAGAAAAGATCGAAGGTGTCGAAGAGATCGTGCCTATGGAGCTTGAAATTTACAAACCTCTTGAGGTAGAAGAAGCGCTTGATAAACTAAAATCAAGCGATAAACAATTTTACGTATTTAACGATGTCGATGCCAAAATGCGCGTCATCTACAAAAGAACAGACGGAACTTTTGGTCTATATTAAAACTAGGGGGCGCTTTGCCCCTAAATTTATTATTAATTTATCTTTAGTTATTATCTCTTTAAATTTCTTTTATAAATTTGTCATCCCGCTAAAGTAATATTTTTATAAAGTCAAGCTATCTTATAAAAATATCAATCAAAACTTAAATAATCTTTTTAGATATTGTTACGTTTTTACACATTTAACATTAAATTTTTTAGGCTCGTTTATGATCATAAAAAATCTGAAATTTTGGCTATAAGTTGAATTTTTATCTTAAAGATATTGTTTAAAAGAGATTATAT
>NZ_CABPTV010000007.1:0-20097 GCF_902460535.1 Campylobacter concisus
TTATAAATTTATAGAATAAAAGTTTCGGAAAATTTGTAAAAGATTTTATAAAATTTCTACTCTTTTTGCCAGCTTTATTAAATGTATAAAAGCTTGTAAAGGAAAGTGCATGAACCAGTTTTTTTTGTGTTTTCATCCAATTGTCAGGTGAATCTACTATATTATCTAGTGGAAAAATATCTATAAAAATACCAAAACTTTTTGGGTGAGGTCTTAAATCATCTGAAGTTAATTTTCCTATAAATCTTTTTGAGCAAAGTTTTGCAAAATTAAAAATATAATCATCCTCGTAAAAGTCCAATACATAGTAGTCATCGGATTTTTTTAGAATTTTTATTAATTTTTCATAGTTTTTCCTTGTCATAAAGATATCAAAATCATCGTCCCATGGGATAAAGCCATTGTGTCTAACTGCGCCTATTAGAGTGCCATATGCAAGAGAATATTTTATGTCATTTTCTATGCAAATTTTGTGAATAAAATTTGCCATTTCAAGCATTATGCTTTTTGCTTCCTCTATTGAAATCTCTCTCATTTTAAAGTCTTTATCTTAAAATTTAATTCGTTTAAATCATCTATGTCATCAATCTCTGCAACTAGATTATTGTCTATATCTATAAATCCCATATTTATATTGTAAAGAGTATCTAATATCGCATTGTCATAGTATTTTTTAGGGTCCAAAAAAGACTCTTCACCTAAACTCTTTATGTGTTTTTTTATGATTTCGGCATCTTTTTTTACAAAAAAACTTATACCAAGTAGAGATGACTCTACTTTATTGCAAATTTCAACTCCTATAACTCTGTTATTATGCTTTTTTATAACCCACTCTTTTTTGTCGGTTTTTTTTCTAATTGTAGTAAAATAAGTTGAAATAGTTGGAATATGAAGAACATTCTTTAATAATACAACATCTGCATCTATTATAAAACTATCTGCAAAATATGGTAGAGCTAAGGAGAAAGATGATAAGTTGTTAAGTTTATCATAATTATTATTTTTAATTAATTCTACATTGAATTTGTCTTTTAGATATTCAAATTGCTCGCTTAAATATCCGGTAATTATATAAATTTCTTTTATATTTATTTCATGTAAAAACTTTATAGTTCTTTCAATATTTGGTACGCCTTCTATTTCAAAAAGTGCTTTATGCTTATTTTTTGTTAATTCTCTTAACCTAGATCCGAGCCCTGCTGCTAGTATAATTGCATTCATAATTACCCTATAAGTTACTTAACAATGAACCAGAAATTAAAATTATTGACAGTATTGTCTTTGCAAAAACCATCTTGGCTCCAAAAAAATAGCTTAACAAAATAGCCCAAAAACTATAAGAGATATTTAACCCCATAGCTCTGAGAGCCCCTATTTTTTGTATGCCAATATAATATAAAATATATGAAATTGTACCAAAAAATGAAGCCAATATAATTTTGCTAAGTTCTATGTCAATAGTTATGTTTCTTCCTAAATAAAAATCATCAAAAAACATAAAAAGAATAGCAAAACAAATTAAAAAGCAAGAAAAACTTATTCCTTGTCTTATGAAAAGAGCAAATTTTGTATCGATACTACCTTTTAATGCAATATTTATTATCACACATTCGGTTCCCCAACCAATAGCACACAGAAATCCAAATAATGTACCAAGAGCATTAAACTCAAAATACTCATACATGATAAAACATAAACAAATACTTGCAAAAACGGCAATCGTGATACCAAAGTAGCCTATTGGTTTTAGTCTATCTTTAAGGAAAAATTTTGATAAAACAATACTTATAATAGGATATAATGAACTAAAAAGTGCAGCTGTTGAGACTCCAGAGTAATAAATTGAAGCTATAAAAGACCCCATACCAATAAAACCTCCAAAAAAGGAGGCAGTTATTATAATTTTAATACTATTTTTTGGGATTTTGGTTATATTTTTAAAAGATCTAGAAATAATTAAATAAAATAGAATAAAAACAAAACTTAAGCCATCATGGAATATGGCAATAATAATACTAGGGACCTGCAAAAAGGACAAGAATATGCCGTCTAATGCCCACAAAAGTCCACTTGCTAACGCAGCAATATATCCTATATTCATATATTATATTTTAAAACCCTTTCTAATCTATTTTTTGCATACTCTAGGTACTCTTTTTTATTTTGGTTATCTAATTTTGCAAGCGTCCAAACTGTCCATAATATATCTTGGATATTTTTAAAAATTCCTATTTTTTGCCTATCTTGTTTATCTGCACTGTATAAACCAAGAAAATATTCTTCATCTTTTTTTGTAAAATTGTTTTCTAAAAATAGTGATGCAATGTCCCATAAAGGATCGTTAAGTCCTGAATATTCCCAATCTATTATATAAATTTTACCATTATCAAACAGTATATTTTCTGATACTAAGTCACCATGTGTCGGTTTTAAAAATAAATTTGATCCATACTTTGATTGGTTTATTTTGTATATATGTTTTTCCAGTTCTTTAAAAAAAATAATACTTTTTTCTAAATCGTCATTAAAAACATTTAAGTTTTCTTTTTTGACTAAGCGCAAATATTTATCTAATTCTAAAAAAGGATTAAATTCGTTTTGAAATTTTAAATTGCTTGTATGTAATTCACGAAGCCTTTTTACAATATCTTTTATATGTTCTTTGATTGTATTTGGCTTAAGCGTTTCTGCTCCTTTTAAAAATTTAGTTATTTTTATACCATTATTTTCATTAAAATATACAGTTGGTACGTTTAATCCGAAGTCAGAAGCTAAAATTTGATTTTTTATTTCCCAAAGTCTATTTATCATATTATTTGAATTTAATCCAGGAATTCTTAAAACATATTGGTTGTCTGGTTCATCGACATTTGAAGTTGTGATAAGAAAATTTGAGTTAGTCATTCCTCCTAGTGCCACTATATGTTGTGCTTTTTTATTTGTAATTTGATAAAAAATTTCTGAGACATTATCTGCTGTGAGCACAAACTTTCCTTTAATATTTTTAAAATTCAATAAGCATGAAATTTGATAAATTTAGCCCAAAAAGGGCTAAATTTAGACATTAAACCTAAAGTGCATCACGTCGCCATCTTGCACGATGTACTCTTTGCCCTCAAGTCTCATCTTGCCAGCCTCTTTGGCTCCGTTTTCGCCGCCATGTGCGATGTAGTCATCATAGCTTATAACTTCAGCTCTGATAAAGCCCCTCTCAAAGTCGTTGTGAATAACACTTGCTGCTTTTGGTGCTTTCCAGCCATTTGTGATCGTCCAAGCCCTAACTTCCACGACGCCAGCGGTGAAATAGCTTATCAAATTTAGCTTCGCAAAAGATGTTTTGATGATCTTTTCAAGGCCGCTCTCGCTCGTGCCAAGAGATGCTAAAAACTCGTGTGCCTCTTCGTCGCTTAGGCCGATTAGCTCCTCTTCGACCTTGGCGCAAAGCTTGATCACCTCGTGGTCTGAGGCTTTAGCATACTCTTTTAGCGCTTTTACAAATTTATTATCTTCGCTAAGCCCCTCTTCATCGACATTTGCGCCATAAACTACCTCTTTAGCGCTTAGAAGCCTTAGCTCTTTGTTTAGTGCTAAAAACGCCTCGCTATCTCTTTGCTCAAAGCTACTTGCGCTTTTGCCATCATTTAGGTGAGCTAGAAGCAAATTTGCTATCTCAAGTGCCTCTTTTGCGCCTTTTGCATTTGCTTTCGCCTCTCTTGTGAGCTTTTCTATCTTTTTGTTTAGCTGCTCGATGTCAGCTAGTATCAGCTCGGTTTGGATGATCTCGATGTCTCTTACTGGATCGACGCTACCCTCGACGTGAGTGATGTTTTCGTCTTCAAAGCAGCGAACGATGTGTAAAATAAGCTCGGTTTCTCTAATGTTTGATAGAAATTTATTGCCAAGTCCCTCGCCAGAGCTAGCCCCTTTTACGAGGCCTGCGATATCGACAAATTCGATGGTTGAGTATTGAATTTTATTAGGACTTACTATCTTTGCAAGCTCGTTTAGGCGTTTATCAGGCACTGGCACGATGGCTTTGTTTGGCTCGATAGTGCAAAACGGATAGTTCGCACTTTCTGCGTTTTGTGCCTTTGTAAGTGCGTTAAATGTTGTTGATTTGCCCACATTTGGTAGGCCTACTATTCCAACTGAAAGTCCCATCAATTCTCCTTGCTAAGTGCTTGTAAAAAGTATAAATTCATCCTAACGCCAGCTCCACTCGCACCTGCTTGGTTGTATCCCCAAGCCTTTTCGCGGTATGCTGGACCTGCGATATCAAGGTGTAGCCACTTATCTTTATACTCATCTTTGATAAATTTAGCTAAAAACATGCCAGCTGTGATCGCGCCGCCATATCTGCTTGAGGCGCAGTTGCTAACGTCTGCGATCTGGCTTTTGATAAGCTCGCTAAGATAAGGGTTAAAATCAAGCGTAGTCGCTAGCTCGCCACTATCTTTTATCTTGTTTTTAAACTCGCTTTTTAGGCTCTCGCTGTTGCCCATGATGCCAGTCGTGTACTCGCCAAGTCCTACGACGCAAGCGCCAGTTAGGGTTGCCATGTCGATTAGGATGTCTGGTCTAAAGTCCTGTGCGTAGCTTAGGCAGTCAGCCAGCACCAAACGTCCCTCTGCATCGGTGTTTCTCACCTCTATGCTAACGCCACTTCTTGAGATAAGCACGTCATCAGGTTTATAGGCGTTGCCGCCGATCATATTTTCAGTTGCGCCTAAAATGGCGTGAATTTCAAATGGTAAATTTAGCTCCGCAGAACCCTTTATGATGCCAAGTGCTGCTGCTGCGCCGCTTTTGTCTGATTTCATTGTTAGCATATAATCAGCCGGCTTCAAGCTAAGTCCGCCGCTATCGTATGTTAGCCCTTTGCCAACAAAGATGATGCGTTTTTTAGACTTTTTAGGCTTATAGGTTAGGTGGATGAGCCTTGGTTTATGCACGCTTGCGCGATTTACCGCCAAAAATGCGTTCATATTCTCTTTTGCTAGAAATTTCTCGTCATAGACCTCGCACTTTATGCTTGTGATGTTTTTGGCTAAATTTAAAGCGTCCTGCGCCATCTTTTGCGGTGTGTAAATTTCTGGGATTTCATTTACGATATCTTTTGTGAAATTTGTAGCGCTTGCTATTATCTCTGCCTCTTTAAAGCCCTCGTTTGCTGCCTTTAGATCGATCTTTTTGCCAGAAAATTCTTCAGTAGAAAAGATGACCTCTTTTAGGGTGTATCTCTCTTTTTTCTCTTTATATTTGTTAAATTCATAACTTCCAAGCAAAAAACCCTCAGCAAGTGCCTCAAAGCTTAGTTTTTGGCACTGCGCTACGTAAGAAGCTAGCTTTATGCTCTTGATGTTTAGCGACTTTAGTGCGTTATAAGCTTTAGCAGCCGCAACTCTAAGCTCGTCGAGATCAAGCTTAGAAAGTGGCACATAAGCCCTTTTTGCCTCACTTAGGATGAGGACGCTATCGCCTTTGTAATTATTAAATTTAATAGCCTCTTTATCGCCTATAAATTTATGTTTTAACTCCTTATCTACTACGAAAATTAGTTCAATATCAGCTTTTATATCTTTTAATTTCTTATCAACTATTTGAAACTGCATGTCTTCTATCTCTCCTTTCGTTTAAAATTTTATTTTCGATGCGCTTAAATGCATAGATCAAAAGCCCCATAAATATGGCAACCACTGGGATAGCGACGTACCAGTGCTCTTTTGCTTCTTGCAAAAGCACAAGTATATGCTCGCCAAGTATCCAAGCAGGTATGGTGGTGATCGCCGCCCAGCACCAAGCGCTGATCAAATTTATAAAGGCATATTTTTTAGCATCATAGCCGGTAAGTCCTATGCAAAGCGGTATGATGACACGAAAGCCATACATATAGCGTTGCAAAAAGATGATCGGCCAGCCGTATTTTTTCAGCATTATATGTGCCACTGCAAATTTTCTCCGCTGCGTGTGAAGCCTTTTTGCGATGTATTTTTTATTATAACGGCCAAGATAGAAGTAAATTTGATCTCCCACAAAGCCTCCAAGTCCAGCCACAAAGATAGCAAGTGCTATGTGCATATGCGTGGTGTGAGCGAGAATTCCAGCCATTATTAAGGCCATCTCGCCCTCCATGATACACCAGACAAAAAGTATGATGTAGCCGTACTCTTTAAGCAGTTCTATAAAAAACTCTTCCATTCTAAACCTCTAAAACGCTGTAAATTTTAGTAAGCGACTTTAGCTTTTCGCTACCTTTTAGATCGACTAGATCTATAAGAAAGCACGCTTCTACGCAGGTCGCGTTAGTTTGATTGATAAGCTCAACTGAAGCCTTTGCAGTGCCTCCTGTGGCTATGAGATCGTCCATCAAAAGCACTCTAGCACCCGCTTTTTCTCCAAAAGCATCGATGTGAATTTGCACTTCATCGACGCCGTATTCTAGGCTATATTTTTGAGAAAGCGTGATAAAAGGTAGTTTTTTTGGCTTGCGAATAGGCACAAAAGGCAGCCTTAGTCTTGCTGCAAGCGCCGCGCCAAAGATGAAGCCACGTGACTCGATGCCAGCTATGTAGTCAATCTTTGCGTCCTCATATCTAGCCACCAAATGGTCTATCAAAAAGTTAAATGCTTCTTTGTTATTTAACAGCGTCGTGATGTCGCGAAAGACTATGCCAGGCTTTGGAAAGTCGTTTATGCAGCGAATAGATTTTAGTAAAAATTCTTTGCCTTTTTGATCTAAAATTTTCATAAATTTCCTTAAATTTGAGGTTATAGTAGCGCTTCGATCTTGCCTTCAAGCTCACGAATTCGTTGTCTTAGCTTGTCGTTTTCTAAGCGGTACTGGGAGTTTCTTGTGCGAAGTGAGGTTACGTCGTTTTTAGTTTTGTTTAGCTCGTCTGTCAAGATGTCGATATTGCCTAGACTTCTTTGGAGTTGGATCTGAAATTTTCTTATGACGACCTCGGTATCTTGGAGGTTATTTTTCATAAAATCTTTTGTCGCACGCTCTTTTTTTAGAAGCGTTTTGAAGTAAAAAACCATGACGGTTAGGTAGATCGCAGCACAAACAAGAGCGGTAAAAACGATCCACTCGCCTATCATTTGCCTGCCTCAAGCTCTATTTTTTTGACTCTTCTTTCGTGTCTGCCGCCTGCAAACTCTGTCTTTAAAAAGGCTTCAACCGCCGAGATAGCCACGCCTGCGCCAATAACCCTTGCGCCAAAAGCGATCACGTTTGCGTCGTTGTGCTCTCTGGCAAGTCTAGCGGTAAATTCGTCGTGGCAAAGGGCGCATCTTACGTTTTCGTGCCTGTTTGCAGCTATTGATATACCTATGCCAGTGCCACAAACTAGCACGCCGTAGCAGTTAGGCTCAAGCTTGCTCGCTAGCAAATGCGCATAATCAGGGTAATCAACGCTATTTTTATCATTTGTGCCAAGATCAACTACTTCGTATCTAAGCCCTTTAATAGCCTCTTTAAGCTCGTTTTTTAGCTCAAAACCAGCGTGATCGCTAGCTAAGAAAACTTTATCTATCTTCATGAAAAGTCCGTTAAATTTTTTTGTTGATTATAGTCAAAGTTGCATTAAAATAAAATTTTACTCTCAGCCAAAATGAAGCTATAATTTACCAAAAATTTAAAGGAGAAAATGTGAAAAAAGCACTCTTTTTAGTGGCTTCTACGCTAGCCTTTGCAAATGAAAATCTAATAGAGATCTACACAGATCAAACCATCATCACTCAAAAATTTAGTGACGCAAACAGCTCTTTTAGCGCCTTTGTACCAGAGGGCGTGGAGAGTGAGAGCATCACTATAAATGGGGATTGTGACGCGAATGCTAATCTAAAAAAGATCAGCGAAGAAAATAGCCAAAGTTACATAAAATGGAAGCAAGAAGTTGTAAATTTAAATAATAAACTTGAGGCGCTAAATGCAAGAGGTAGGTTTATAGAGCAAGCTTTGATAGGAGAAAATAAAAGTAACGATGTGACAAAAAGAGCTGAGGAGTTTTATAAATTTAGCCTAGAAAATATCGAGAAAATTTCAGCTGCTAAAAGTGAGCTTGAAGCGCTTAATAAAAATGAGCCAAAGAGCGAGATGACTGGATTTTTACAGCTTGATATGAAATTTGCTTGCGACCCAAAAGAGGCGACGCTTTCATATATGGATGATGAGGCGCCAAAGACGCTAAATGAAATTTATGCAGATACAAAAAACAAAAATATCTTGATAAAACAAGAAATTTTGCTCACCAACCCATATGCTAGTGAAGTTGAAAATTTAAAGCTCGCTATATATCCAACCAGATATCAAAAGGCACTTGCTCCAAGCAAGTTTTACCCTTGGTATGAGGAGAGCGAGGCTGAAGCTGATGGTTACGGCGCTTCAAAAAATATGCTAAGAGCTGCGAAAGTCGCTGCTGAGGTCGCTGATATGCGTGTGCAAAGAGATGAGAATGAGTTTGCCAAAATTTGGAAGATAGATGGGATAAATTTAGCAAAAGGCGAGAGCAAATATATAACTTACGATACACAAAAAATGGATGCAAATTTTAGCGTTTTTGCTGATTTTTACGGCTCACTAAAGGCATATAACGTAGCTAGCTTTAAGCTAAATGACGATCTAACTCCAGCTAAAACGCAGTTTTATGTTAATGGTGTGAGTGTCGGTAGTCCAAGCGAGTTTGAGATGAAAGCTAAAGATGAGCCAGCACAGTTATTTTTAGGACAAAACGAGCTAATCGAGCTTAAAAAAGAGCGATTAAATAAATTTAAAAAGAGCTCGCTTCTTGGCAAAGACCGCATAAGCGAAGAGGGCTATGAGATAAGTGTCAAAAATAACTCAAGTAAAAGTGTAGATGTCACTTTGGTTGATCGCGTGCCAGTATCTGCTGACGAGGCTGTAAAGGTCGAGATAAAGGGCTTTGATAAAAAAGATATCAGCAAAGATGGCAAGGTGGAGCTTAAATTTAGCCTTGCGCCAAAAGAGGAATTTAAAAAAGAGTACTCTTATAAGATCACAAAGCCAAAAATTTAGAGCAAATTTGCTCTAAATTTAGCCATTTATAAAGGCGCTTGCGATATCTAAAACGTATCTTGTTGGATAAAAGATAGTATCTTTTAAAGGTGAAATGAGGATGATGATAAGGATGACAAATCCGTATCTTGAGATACCCTCAAGCTTTTCTGCCAGTGCGTGAAAGCCAAAATTTCTAAGTGCATACTCGAGCGCGTGAAAGCCGTCAAGTGGCGGGATCGGATAGAGGTTAAAGATGGCTAACATCAAATTTAAAAGCGCAAGCGTAAATAAAAACTGAAGTAAAACGTCAAAGGTTTCTATATTTAGCAAAGCCTTTAGCACAAAAAGCGATAAGACGCCTAGGATGATGTTGTAACAAATACCAGCTAGACTTACGTAGATAGCTGCCTTGTATCCGCCATTTCGCACGACTGTGTAGGTATTTACAGGCACTGGTTTTGCCCAGCCAAACATCATGCCAGTGCTTAGATAAAGTACCAGTGGCACGATGATAGTGCCAACAGGATCGATGTGTTTTATGGGATTTATGCTAAGTCTGCCAAGGCTTTTTGCGGTGTTGTCGCCAAATTTATAAGCGACATATCCGTGAGCGATCTCGTGGCCTACGATGGCGATTATTAAAGAGATGACGATAGTGGCGACCTTTATAGGATCAAAATTAGTGAAGTCCATCAACTTCTCCCTCTTTTAGAGCTTGTTTTGTGAAAAACTCATCATTTTCTATCGTATCTACAAAGCGTCCGATACGCTCCCAGCGCACATTGTAGTTATTGTCCCAGCTAAAATAAATAAACCAAGGCTGACCGACTATGTCCTTGTAAGCGACACTTCCCCAAAAACGGCTGTCGTTTGAGTGATCGCGGTTGTCGCCTATCATAAAGTATTCATCTTTTGGCACTTTTACGTAAAATGCATTAAAGTTAAAATTTGGATTTTGCGGTAGTGAGCTAATGAGCGCTGGCTTCATAAAAACGTTTGATTTGTTTGTATTTAGCATGAAAACCATCTGCTCAAATAAATTTACATTTTCGTCGTAATGGATGCCACTAAATCTATACGGCTCTTTTATGAAAAGTTTGCCATCAAGCTCGGCTATGTCGCTGCATGAGTAGCCAAATTTACTCTCTTTGCCATTTAAATTTTCACGGCAGTTTGCCTTTATGAAGCTATCTCCCTCTTTTGGGCGCAGATAGAGGGCTTTTTCAGTAAAAACGATCTCGTCTTCGCTAGTTGCAAAGCAGCGCTTTACAAAGTGAGTTTTCTCATCGTTTGGATAGCGAAAAACGACTATATCGCCCCTTGCAGGACCATCGCCAGTTATAAGGTGACCATTGTTATGTAGCTCAGGTAAAATTTTCACCTCAAGCCAAGGAATTCTTGGTGTTGGTATGCCATAAACATACTTTTTAGCAAATAAAAAATCCCCAACCAAAAGTGTGTTTTTCATCGAACCAGACGGGATCACAAAGGCTTGAGCTACAAAGAAAATGACAAGCAAAACGATGATAACCGTGCCTGTCCAGCTCGAGCAAAAGTCATAAAATTTAGTAAAAGCTCTCTTCATTATCTCACTCTTTAATTTTTAGCTATCTTTGCTTGTGCAGCAAGGATGGTGTTGTTTAAAAGCATGGCTATGGTCATAGGGCCCACGCCGCCAGGAACAGGCGTGATATATGAGCATTTTGGTGCGACCTCTTCAAAATCCACATCGCCCACAAGCCTGCCATCATTAAGTCTGTTTATGCCCACATCAACGACTACCGCGCCTTCTTTTATCATATCAGCCTTTAAGAAAAATGGCTTGCCAATGGCTGCAACTATGAGGTCAGCATTTTTGCAAATTTCTTTTAAATTTTTAGTCTTGCTATGCGTCACAGTAACCGTTGCAGAGGCGTTTAGGAATAAATTTGCCATAGGCTTGCCAACGATATTACTTCTACCTATAACAACCGCGTTTAGCCCAGCCACGTCAATGCCATACTCTTTTAAAATTTCCATCACACCAAGCGGTGTGCAAGGCACAAAACCATCAAGTCCGCTAACAAGTTTGCCAACATTTACAGCGTGAAAGCCATCTACATCTTTTCGTGGATCGATCGCTGCGAGCACGACATTTGTATCGATATGCTTTGGCAGTGGCAGCTGAACCAAGATGCCATGGATGCTATCGTCTAAATTTAGCACGTTTATAAGGGCAAGTAGCTCGTTTTGGGTTGTATTTTCGCTTAGACGGTGAGCCACGCTTTTTATGCCGTATTCGTTGCAGGCTTTCTCTTTGGCTCTAACGTATGTTTGAGATGCCTTATCTTCGCCGACCAAGACGACGGTCAAGGTTGGCTCGACACCAAATTTCTTTAGCTCATCAGCTCTTACTTTTACGCTTTCTTTGACCTTTAAAGATACGGCTTTTCCGTCTAAAATTTTCATATTTGATCCTTACTTAAAAGCTTTTTTAATCACAAGGGTGGTATCATACCTAAAAATAAATTAAATTTTTAAAAGAGAGGTTTATGAGGTCTGTTTTTTTGATTTTGCTTTTTTGCGTGGCGATTTTTGGTGCTGATTTTATCACAAAGACCGAGTACGCCAAGATGCTCTACCTAAATCCACGTGGCATAGGATGTGACAAATGTCACGGCGCAAAGGGCGAGGGCAGCCTGATCTCTAAATACAAGCACTTTGATAAAAAGGCAAACAAAACAGTAGATGATGAGCTTAGAGCGCCAAAGATAAATGATATAGACTTTGAAAGCTTTAAAGCCGCTCTAACAAAGCCAAAAGGGGTCATGCCAAGCTACTTTTTAACAGACGAGGAGACGACTATACTTTATGAATACATCACAAATCAGATGAAACCTCCTGCAAAAGCGCCAAAATCGCAAAATTTAGCCAAGCCAGCCGCACCTGCTGCTACGCAAAAACAGCCTGAATCCACTAAAACTGCGCCTGTTGCAAAGCCAGTAGAGCCAGCAAAGAGTGCCCCTACTAAGCCAGCTGATCCTGCTAAAGCGACCGCTACTCAAGGTGCAAAAACACCAGCAAAACCAGCAATAAATCAAAAAGATAATCAAAAGACAAATTTAAAAACACAAAATCAAAAGGATAAAAAATGACAAATAAAGAGGCATTTAGCGAAGCTAAAAAATATATCCCAGGCGGCGTAAATTCACCTGTTCGTGCATTTGGCAGCGTTGGTGGAGAGCCTGTGATGATAGATCATGCTAGGGGTGCTTATCTATACGACGTCGAGGGCAAAAAATACCTTGACTTCATCCAAAGCTGGGGTCCGCTCATCTTTGGTCACTGCGACAAAGATATCGAAGAGGCGATCATCTCTGCTGTAAAACAAGGCGTCTCTTACGGCGCTCCCTCTCCAAAAGAGACCGCTCTAGCAAAACTAATATGTGATGAGTTTAAACAAATAGATAAAATTCGCTTCGTTAGCTCTGGCACGGAGGCTACTATGAGCGCTATCAGAGTGGCTAGAGGATATGCTAAAAAAGACGGACTTATCAAATTTGAAGGCTGCTACCACGGACACAGCGATGCACTCCTTATCAAAGCAGGAAGTGGCGCTACGACATACGGTAACGCTTCAAGTGGCGGCGTGCCACAAGACGTTGTGAAAAATACATTTTTAGCTATCTACAACGATATAGAGAGCGTAAAAGCCATCTTTGAAAATAACAAAGACAAAATAGGCGTCGTCATAATCGAGCCTATCGCTGGAAATATGGGGCTTGTGCCAGCTGATAAGAAATTCTTGCAGGAGCTTAGGGCGCTTTGCGATAAATTTGGCGCAGTGCTTATACTTGATGAAGTTATGAGCGGTTTTAGAGCTTCTCGCCTTGGTTCATATCCATTTCACGAAGTAGATGCCGATCTTGTCACATTTGGCAAAGTTATAGGCGGAGGCATGAACGTCGCTGCATTTGGTGGTAAGGCTAAGATCATGGACTGCTTAAGTCCAGAGGGCGCTGTATATCAAGCAGGTACGCTAAGTGGCAACCCAGTGGCGATGAGCGCTGGTATAGCGGCTATTTCTAAGATAAATAGCGATGTAAATTTATACGCCAGACTTGAAAAACTAGCTAAAAAACTAATGGACGGCTTTAAAGAGGCAGCAAAAAGCGCTGGTATCGCTATACAAACCGAGGTTCGTGGCTCTATGTTTGGCTACTTTTTTACAGAGCATGCCGTGAAAAACTACGACGATGCGCTAAAGAGCGACACAAAACTCTTTGCTAAATTTCATCAAGCGATGCTTAGGCGCGGAATTTATCTAGCACCAAGTCAGTTTGAGACGGGATTTATCTGCGATGCGATGAGTGAAGCGGATATCGACCTAGCGGTAAATGCAGCCAAAGAGGCATTTTTGGAGATAAAAGCTTAATGGCAAAATTTAAGATAAAAGATATCGTAGCAGGTGCAGAGCAGCTAAGCCTTGGCATATCGATGGTCGTGGCTGTGGTGATCGGCACTGGGCTGGGGTATCTTGTAAAAAAGGCTACAAATTTCACGCCAGCGCTTTGGATAGGGCTTGCCTTTGGCATTGCAGCTGCCATTTTAAATGTCTATAAAGCCTACAAAGCGCAGGTTAAAAGCCTAGATGAGCTAAAGGACGAGACAAGATATAAAGGCTATAAAAAAGACGATGATGACGAGGACGATTAGCAGGCTTTTTATTTGCTACTTTGCGCTTTGGCTAGCCCTTAGCGTGGTTGGCAAATTTATATCAAATCAATTTTTTATAAGCTCGCAAATTTCATTTTTTGCCTCGCTTATCATCCTAACGGCTAGCTTTTTTGCCTATAAAAACCGCATAAACTCGAGGCTAGAAAATGCAAGAGAGGAAATTTTAGCCAAGATAGAAGAAGAGGACGAAGAAGATGATGAAATTTTGCCCAAGAATGAGGCAAAAGAATTTAGCCTAAAAGATGAAAAAGCAAGGCTAAAAAAGCAGAAATTTTCATTTAAAGATAGGAGTTTTGTGGCGGCATTTATGCCATATCGCTTGGTTGCGTATGCGATACTTTTTTTTGGATTTATATTTTTAAAAAATGAAAATTTACTAAACGTGCCTGGCTTTTTAGTGGGGCTTGCTCCGATGCCTATTGGAGCTTTTATCTTTGGGATAATGCAAAATAATTTAAAAAAGGACGCAGATGGCAAGTAGCTTTAGGATCATTCGCTCGATGGGACCGCTATTTTTAGGTATGAGCCTACTTTTTATAGGCAATGGCCTAGTCATCGCATCTTGTAGTGCGCTTCTTAAACAAAATGGCGTAGGCGAGCTTGCGATTGGACTAATTAACACTGGATTTTTCATAGGAGCGTTAATTAGCACGATCACAGCGCACAGGATCATCTCAACCACCGGCCACATCAGAGCTTTTGCTATCTTTTCAGCTATATTTGCAGTCTCAGCCATGCTTCACGCCATAAGTGAAAATTTGATCTTTTGGGCGATTTTGCGAGCCTTTTTGGGATATTGCTACTACGCACTTTTGATGGTTATAGAAAGCTGGCTAAACGCTAAGATCCCAAACAAGATAAGATCACGCGTTATCGCCTTTTACGAGTGCGTTTTCTACACGAGCTTTGGACTTGGAATTTTGATCTTAGCGCTTGATCTTAGCGCATTTGAAATTTTCATCATCAGTGCAGCCTTTATCATGCTCTCAAGCATACCTTTAAATTTAATCCGCATCAACCAGCCTCAAATCCCGCAGCGCCAACCCATAAACATCCCAAAAATTTTTGGTATCGTCCCGCTAGCACTCGTGGGAGCGCTCGTTGCAGGACTTGCGATAAATGGCTTTTTTTCTATGGCAAGCCTCTTTGTCTTACTTCAAGGATATAGCGCAAAAGAGGCGTCCTTTTTTATGACCATAGCGATGGCTGGGGGCTTTTTGGCTCAAACATTTATCGGAGGCTTTTCAGATAAATATGGCAGACGCCCAGCGCTCTTGCTTTGTAGCGTTGTATCTTTAATCAGTGCGGTTTTATTTTTGCTAAATGGCTCAAATTTGATCGTTCAATACGTACTTTCATTTTTCTTTGGCGGCGGCATTTTTTGCACATACGGACTTTCGCTTGCTAGGGCAAATGACGAGATCACAGACAAGACAAAGAGCGTCCAAGTGGCACGCGCGCTGCTTTTTAGCTACTCTTTTGCCTCGCTTTTCTCGCCGCTTCTTATGAGCTATGCGATGAAAATTTTTGGCGCATTTGGCTTCATCTATGTCTATTTAGTGCTTTATGTTGGGCTCATTTTATTTGCGCTAACGCAAAAAACCATACCGCAGCACATGAGAAAAGACTACAACGACAGGCTCGTTGCAAGGACGGCTGGCATCGCGACTATTCATCAAAATGGCAATTTTGCCGATAGAGAAAATAAAAAGTAGAAAATGGACGTAGCAAATTCTCTAAATATATCAAACACCTCGGTTCAAACTGGGCAAAACGCCGCCCAAAACGCGCCTGTTCGTAAAAATGAAGGCTCGCTTTTTAAAAATCAGCCAGCTGGGACGCCAAGTGAGCAGACCATCTCAAATGCTCTTGATAACGTTGGTAAGCTAGTTGCAAGGGTGCTTGATGATCTAAAAAGCGCTTCAAGCCTTAGTAAAGCTGAGCAAATTTTATCTCAGGCAAAAGATACTAAGATCGCTCCAAATTTAGCTAGCGAGCTATCTGATCTTGCAAAAAGCCTAGAGGCAGAAGCTGCGCAAAATGAAAGCGCTGAGATAAAGAGCCTTGCACTAAAACTAAAAGAATTTCTAAAGCCAATAGCCGACCTAAAAACTGGCTCGCTAAATGATCAGATCAAAAACTCAGGCGTCATGCTTGAAGCAAATTTAAAAGATGCGCTTACCCCAGAGAAGCTGCCAAGCTCGATACAAAAGCTACTAAGCGATATAAAAAATCTCTCAAATCAAAATTTACTTAGTCAAATTTTAACTCTAAATGATGAGAGCTTGGATAATCAAAACTCATTTATGAAGCTCACCTCCATGCTTGAAAAAGCGAGTAGCGATGCTAAAAATCTCCTTGATAACTCAAGCATAAAAACGCTTTTAAAAGATGTGGATAAGCTTGATAATGTGGCTAAATTTCTTGATAAAAACTTCTCAAAAGAGCAAAGCGCAGATATGGTAAAAAGCCAGATCGGCAAGATGGAGAATTTCATCTCAAATTTAAGCGAAAAGGTAGCAAATTTAGCGAGTGAAAAGCTAAATCAAAGTGTGGCTTTTAGCTCAAACCACAAAGAGCTAAAAGCTATCCTTGAAAACCTAAAAAACGATCTAAAAATGCTAAATAACATAGGCGATGAGGCTGGGCTTGTAAAGGCATTTAACGAGGTTAGCGACGTCTCAAAAGAGGGCAGCTTGCAAGATAAGCTCCAAAGTGCGGCAAGACGTCTCGCTCATAGCCTAAGCCTAGCAGATCCAGAAGCAAGTGCGGCTAAAAGCGATCTAGCTGAGAGTAAGACGCTTTTAAAGCAACTAAAACTTGCTACAAACGATATAAACAACATCACGACAAAGAGCGGCAGTGAAATTTCAAAGGTGCTAAATCAAGATGTAAAAAGCACGCTTTTAAACATAAGCGAAAAGAGCCAAAACGCCCAAACTGTAAATGCTGCAAACAAGATGATCTCTCAAATAGAAATGCATCAGATGGTCTCAAGCCTGCAAGGAGGCATACAAACTTATATGCCTTATATCTGGGACGGCGTGGAGGGCGGAAATGTCGCGTTTAAACAGGGCAAAAAGGATAAATTTTATGCCCAGATCGATCTAAATTTTAAGAAATTTGGCCAGATAAATGTGATGGTGGGGCTTGTGGATAAACGCTATATTGATCTATCGGTGGCAACGCAGACAAATGAGTTTAAAGAGCTCATTTTATCTAGCTCAAGCGAGCTAAAGCAAGCGATCTCAAAGCTTGGGCTGATCGTTTCAAATTTTAACATCAAAACCTTGCCAAAGGTAAAGTTAAACGATAGATTTAAAAATTTTGGCGGCCTTGATGTGGGCTTTGATAAGAAAATTTGATGCAAGTAAATAAGAAAAAAGCCGTCGCTCTTGGCTACAACAGGTCGCAAGATAACGCTCCAAAGGTGCTTGCAAGCGGTGCTGGCGAGATAGCAAACAAGATAATAAGCCTTGCAAAAGAGCACGATATACCGATCAAAGAGGATCCTGATCTCATTGAAATTTTAAGCAAGGTCGAGGTCGATCAAGAGATACCGCCAAATTTATATAAAGCGGTGGCTGAGATATTTAGCTTTTTATATAAGATCACAAATAAAAAGTAAATATTTTACTTTTAATGGTGTTATAATCTCAAAATTAAGGAAATTTAAACATTAAAAAGGAGGTATTATGAAAATTTCATCAAAAGTGACGATGATGATTGTCTCGTCCCTACTGGTGCTTGGAGCCATCTTAGTCTTTCTAAACATTTACGAACAAAACAAAGCGATAGAATTTTCTACCAAACAGCTGACTGAAAAGGTCTTAGCCGACAAAAGGGCAGCTTTAAGTGAAGAGATGGATATCGTTTCAAACATTTTGCTAAAAATTCAAGAGGTCTATGACGACGCAAACGAGACCATTGAAGATCAAAAAGAAGATATCATCGACTATCTCTCAAAAGCTAGATTTGGCGATGATAAAAAGGGATACTTTAGTATCTACACTACAAAAGGTGTGGTTATCTCTAGTCCTGGAGTGCCTGAGTATAACGGCCTTGATAGACTTGAAGCAACTGATGCAGATGGCTATAAATACATAAAAGATCTCATGCAAAAAGCCTCAGAAAATAGCGAGGGCGCTTTTGTAAATTTTGTGGCTAAGTCAAAAGATGGCTCAACTACCAGAAAGATAGGAAAAGGGCTAAAACTAAGCCTCTTTCATGAAGATGTAGTGCTGATGTCTGTTGTTGGTCTTGAGGGCATGTATAAAGAGATAGATAAAATTTCAGCTACCATGCAAAATGATGCCAATGCAAACACTACAAATTTCATCGTCATAGCCGTCGTAGTTTTAATCATCTCACTAATAGTTGCCATGCTCTACTCTAAATTTTCTATCACAAAACCGCTAAATGAGCTAATCTTGCGAGCTACAAACCTCTCAAGTGGCGATGGCGATCTAACAAGAAAGCTGGAAGTCGTTGGCAAAGATGAGATAGCAAAAGCCAGCGAGGCTATAAATAAATTTATAGAAAAAGTAAGGGTTTTAATCGCCGAGGCAAAAGATATCTCAAATGAAAACAGCTCCATCGCAAATGAGCTTAGCTCAACCTCAGTCCAAACTGGTCGCGGGGTAGAAAACTCAAGCAAGATAGTTGAGGATGCTGGGAAGGATTGCACTGAGATACAATCATATATGAAAGAGTCAATCGAAGTTGCAAAAGGCGGCAAAGATGATCTTCAAAAGGCGCTAACCTACGTTGATGAGACGCTAAATACCATCTCAAATTTATCTTCAGAGATCGCTCAGACATCTGATATAGAAAATCAAATGGCTGGCAAGATCAAGCAGCTTAGCCGAGATGCTGAGCAGGTAAAATCAGTCCTTGTTGTTATCAACGACATAGCAGATCAGACAAATTTACTAGCCCTTAATGCAGCCATCGAAGCAGCACGTGCAGGTGAGCATGGACGTGGCTTTGCAGTTGTTGCAGATGAGGTTAGAAAGCTAGCTGAGCGCACTCAAAAGAGCCTCACTGAGATAAATGCAACTATCAACGTCATCGTTCAAGCGATAAATGAAAGTAGCGAGCAAATGAGTATAAATTCTAAACAAATAAGCGAGCTAACAGGCGTGGCAAACAACGCGCAAAACACCATAAGAGATATGAGTGGTATCATGAGATCAGCCATAGGACTATCTGATAAAACTATCGAGGACTATATAAAGACTGGCAAGGATATTGACGATATAGTAAAAAGCATGGAGGGCATAAGTCAAATTTCATCTCAAAGTGCAAGAAGCGTAGAAGAGATAGCTTCAGCTGCTGAGCATCTAAACAAGATGACAGATACGCTAAATGCAAAACTTGGCGAATTTAGAACTTGATTTGTGTGGTAAATTTTAAATTTAAAGGCAATTAGTGGCTCAAAAACTGGTCTTAATAGGGGCTTCTACAGGAGGCCCAGGTCATATAAAAAAACTATTAAAAGATATAAATTTAAATGGTGCGATGGTCGTCATAGCTCAGCATATGAATAAGATGTTTATAAACTCATTTGTCACGCAAATGGGCAGGGAGTGCAATATAAATGTTGAAATTCTAAGCGAAAAGACAAATTTAAGAGAAAATATCGTCTATATCTGTGATCAAAATTTTGAAATTTCAGCGACTTTGCCAGTTAGTGCAAAGCCACAACCTGAGATAAAAACGATATATACGCCAAATGTTGATGTGCTTTTTAACTCAGGCACACAGATCTCCAAAAATGTAAATTTACTTGCGATCTTGCTAACTGGCATCGGCGATGATGGCGCAGCTGGACTTGATAAGCTCTATAAAGCAGGCGCAAAATGCATAGCTGAAAATGAAGAGAGCGCGATAGTTTATGGCATGCCAAAGCGTGCTAAAGAGCTAAATCAAAATTTAAAATCGTTAAATTTAATGATGATAAGAAAAGAGCTTGAGGAGTTTTTAAATGCTTTTTAACAAAGTGGATAAACAAAGCGAAGTTTTAGAGGCAAAAGCACCAAGCGACATGGATGGATTTAACGAATTTATGAGCACTATAAAGACGCTTTGCGGGGTCGATCTAGAGCCAAAGAGGGATATCACTCTGCAAAGAGTTAGTATATTTGCTAAAAATCGCCAGATAAAAAGCTTTAAAGATCTAGTTTCGATGATAAGATTTGACACGCTGCTTAGGCAAGATCTTTTAAATTTAGTCACCGTAAATGAGACATATTTTTATAGAGAGCTAGCACAGCTAAAAGACGTGATCTACTACGCAAAAGAGCTTGGGGAGGCTAGAATTTTATGTGCGCCTTGCTCAACTGGCGATGAGACCTATTCGC
>NZ_CABPTV010000007.1:20215-36391 GCF_902460535.1 Campylobacter concisus
AGCTAACTGGCATCGACATAAACTCAGAAGCCATACAAGCTTGTAGTGTGGGAAGCTATGGCGAGAGGAGCTTACATAGGCTAAGCGAGTTTCAAAAGGAGAGATTTTTTACAAAAAAAGATGACAAATTTTTCATCAAAAAAGAAATTTTACCAAGGTGTGAGTTTAAAATTTTAAACGTTTTTGACGATGCGATGTTTAATCTTGGTAAATTTGACATCGTCCTTTCAAGAAATATGATGATATATTTTGACGATGAATTTAGACTAAAATGCGTCGAGAGGCTGCATAGGATGCTTAAGCCAGAGGGTAGGCTCTACGCAGGACACGCTGATCTTGTGCCTTACACCCCACTTTATACAAAGCGTTTTTCAAACGGAGCTACATATTATGAGCGTGCTTAAGGGTTAAATTTAACCCAGGCCGCTTTGCCCTTAGCAAGTTTTTATCAATTTTTGGCTAAAATCCTACAAGCTAAATTTAAGGATAAAAATGAAAGACAATCTACTTGAATTAACTCAAGATATCGCTTCAGTTGATATCGAAGATTCTATAAAAAATAGCTATCTTGACTACTCTATGAGCGTCATCGTCGGACGTGCTTTGCCTGATGCTAGAGACGGACTAAAGCCAGTTCATAGAAGAATTTTATACGCTATGGATAACCTCGGCGTTGGCAGCAGAAGTGCTTATATGAAGTCAGCTCGTATCGTCGGTGAAGTCATCGGTAAGTACCATCCACACGGCGACACAGCGGTTTATGACGCACTTGTTCGTATGGCTCAGAAATTTTCTATGCGCTATCCAGTCGTTGATGGACAAGGAAACTTTGGCTCGATTGATGGCGACAGCGCGGCTGCGATGCGTTATACCGAAGCTAGAATGACCATGCTTACTGAAGAGCTTTTAAAAGATATCGACAAAGACACGGTTGATTTTGTACCAAACTACGACGATAGGGAGGTTGAGCCAGATGTTTTGCCTAGCTGTGTGCCAAATTTATTACTAAATGGCTCAAGCGGTATCGCTGTTGGTATGGCGACAAATATCCCGCCACACAGCCTTGATGAGCTAATAGACGGTCTTTTGCTACTTCTTGAAAACAAAGAGGCGACACTTGAAGAGGTGATGGAATTTATAAAAGGCCCAGACTTCCCAACTGGCGGTATCATCTTTGGTAAAAAGGGCATCATAGAGGCCTACCGCACAGGTCGTGGCAGGGTCAAACTAAGAGCCAAAACTCACATAGAAAAAAAGCCAAACAAAGATGTGATCGTCATCGACGAGCTACCATATCAAACAAACAAAGCTAGGCTTATCGAGCAGATCGCCGAGCTTGTAAAAGATAAGCAGATAGAGGGCATCAGCGAGGTTAGAGATGAGTCTGACAAGGACGGTATTCGCGTAGTTATCGAGCTAAAACGCGACGCTATGAGCGACATCGTGCTAAATAACCTATTTAAATCAACCACGATGGAGAGCACTTTTGGCGTTATTATGCTTGCTATTAATAACAAAGAGCCAAAGGTATTTAACCTTATCGAGCTACTTAAGCTATTTTTAAATCACAGAAAAACAGTTATCATTAGAAGAACGATATTTGAGCTCGAAAAAGCGCGCGCAAGAGCCCACATCTTAGAGGGTCTAAAGATCGCACTTGATAACATCGACGAGGTGATCGAGCTTATTAGAAATAGTGCTGATACAGCCGTTGCTAGAGAGGGCTTGATGAGTAAATTTAACCTCTCAGAGCTTCAAGCAAACGCTATCCTTGATATGCGTCTAAGCAAGCTTACAGGCCTAGAGAGAGAAAAACTAGAGGCTGAGCTAGCCGAGCTTATGGCTGAAATCGCAAGACTTGATGAAATTTTAAAGAGCGAGACATTGCTTGAAAATTTAATCAAAGAAGAGCTTTTAGAGATCAAAAATAAATTTAAAGTACCAAGAGTGACTGAGATCGTTGATGACTACGATGATATTGACATCGAAGACCTCATACCAAATGAAAATATGGTCGTAACCATAACTCACCGCGGCTACATCAAGCGTGTGCCAAGCAAGCAGTACGAGAAGCAAAAACGTGGTGGCAAGGGCAAAGTAGCAGTCACAACATACGATGATGACTTTATCGAGAGCTTCTTTACTTCAAATACCCACGATACGCTTATGTTTGTGACAGACCGCGGACAGCTTTACTGGCTAAAAGTCTATAAAATTCCAGAGGGAAGCCGCACAGCAAAGGGTAAAGCAGTTGTAAATTTGATCCAGTTGCAGCCTGACGAGAAGATAAAAGCGATCATCCCAACGACTGACTTTGACGAGAGCAAATCGCTAGCATTCTTTACTAAAAACGGCATCGTAAAACGCACAAATTTAAGCGAGTTTAAAAATATCCGCTCAGTTGGCGTAAGAGCTATAAGCCTTGATGAGAACGACGAGCTAGTAACTGCGCTCATCGCTCAAACATACGATGATATGCCAGTAACTGACCCTGAAAATGAGTTAAGCGTAGAAAGCGAAGTGCTTGAGATAGAAGAGATACAAAACGAGATCGATGAAGACAATGCAAATGCTGAAGAGGACGCAAACTCAGGCGATGAGACAATGCTGTTTGTAGTTACCAAAAAGGGTATGTGTCTTAAATTTAAGATCAGCAAAGTTCGCCAAATGGGAAGAACTGCACGCGGCGTAACTGGTATTAAATTTAAAGAGCCAGGCGATGAGGTCGTAGGCGCAGCAGTCATCGAAAGCAACGATCAAGAAATTTTAAGCATATCTCAAAAAGGTATCGGCAAGCGCACAACCGCTGATGAGTACCGCTTGACAAACCGCGGCGGCAAAGGCGTCATCTGCATGAAGCTAACAAGCAGAACAGGCGATCTAGTGGGCGTTGTGATGGTTGATGAAGAGCAAGATTTAATGGCTCTAACATCAAGTGGCAAGATGATAAGAGTTGATATGCAAAGCATCCGCAAAGCAGGACGTAACACAAGCGGCGTGATCGTCGTAAATGTCGATGGCGATGATGTTGTAAGTATCGCAAGATGCCCTAAGGCAGATGATGGCGAGGATGAGGATGAAGCACCAAGCGAAGATATGGGGCTTTTGGAATAAATTTTGCTATTAAATTTTAAATAAAAGCATAAAAAAGGTTGTTTATGAAGGTTAAAATTTTATCTTTTGCTTTGATGATTGCTATTTTTGGCGGTTGCTCATTTAACGGCTTTATGGGCGAGCCAACTAGCACATCAAACCGCAATGTAGTCATCCAAAAGGTCGATAAAGACGATCTTAGAGAGGTGATGAAAAAAGAGAAGATGATATATGATAGCGCTCCAAGAGAGACCACTTTTAGAGCCACAGGTGAGGGCATAGCTCCGCTAAATTCGCTCTCATACGCTCAGTCTGTCACTCTTGCAAAAAGAGCGGCGATGGCTGATGCTTATTCTCAGCTTGCAGGTAAGCTTTATGGCGTAAAGATCAATGCTGAAGACACCGTAAGAGATGCGATGCTAAATGATTCATCTATCACTTCAAAGGTTCAAGGTCTTGTCAAAAATGCAAGGATCGTGAATGAAAATTTCAAAGACGGGCTTTATAAGGTAAATATGGAGCTTAAGATAGACGAAGATAAGTGGCGAGAAGTCTTTTCTTACTAACGATACTTTTAAATTTCGCCTTTTGTCTGGAGGAGTTTATCTTCTGGGCGAAGGTCGATACGAAAAATCAAATAGTTGCTTTTGAAGAAATTTCATTTTCAAAGGCGATGACTCTCTCGCCCAATCCAAAACCAAAATTTCTTTGCCAGATAGATGCTTTTAAAGATGAAAATATCACAACTCTTGGCTTTTTAAATTTACACAAAGATGAAATTTTTGACTGCTTTGCTTTAAAAAAAGTAATGATAAAAAATGAGCTAAATGTCAAAAACTCACAGGTCACAAATGCTTCAAATTTGAAAATTTTGCCAGTTAGATTTATGGTGGAATTTAAGCCAAAATCCGCTATCATCGGCACACTTCAATAAAAAAGAGATCAAATGAATATCGTCATAGTAGAAGATGACATCAATATGCGAAAGTCGCTTGAGATCGCACTTGGCGAGTATGAAGAGCTAAACATCAAGAGCTATAAGAGCGCAGTTGAAGCTCTAAAAAAGCTAAGCGACGACACTGATCTAATAATCACCGACATAAACATGCCAAAGATGGACGGACTTGAGTTCATTAAAGAGTTAAATGGCAAATTTGACGTCATTATAATGACTGGAAACGCGACACTTAACAAGGCGATCGAGAGCGTGAGGCTTGGCGTAAAGGACTTTTTAACAAAGCCATTTGACGTCTCAACGCTATATGAAGCGATAAAAAGGGTAGAGGCGCTAAAACAAAAAACTCCAAAAAGCATAAAAAAAGCTGAAGAAAAAAGCGAAAATAACGGCTTTTTAGCTACTTCAAAGGCACTTGAAGCAACGCTAAATATCGCGCTAAAAGCGGCAAGAACAGACGCCTCAATAATGCTTAGTGGCGAAAGTGGCGTTGGCAAGGAGGTCTTTGCTAAATTTATCCACGCAAACTCACCTAGAAAAGATGCGGTATTTATCGCCCTAAATATGGCAGCGATCCCTGAAAATTTGATAGAAAGTGAGCTTTTTGGCTTTGAAAAGGGCGCATTTACCGACGCAGCTACTACCAAAAAAGGGCAGTTTGAGTTGGCAAATGGCGGAACACTATTTTTAGATGAGATCGGCGAGATGCCTATAAATTTACAGCCAAAATTGCTTCGTGCGCTTCAAGAGCGCGAGATAACAAGGCTTGGCGCCACAAAGAGCGAAAAGATCGACGTTCGCATCATCTGCGCTACAAATGCAAATTTAGAGCTTGCGATGAAAGAGGGCAGGTTTAGAGAAGATCTTTTCTACCGCCTAAATACGATCCCACTTTTCATCCCGCCACTTCGCGAGCGAAAGGATGAAATTTTGCCTATCGCACAAGATGCTTTAGAAAAATGCTGCAAAGAGTATGGCTTTGAAGCTAAAAATTTCTCAAAAGCAGCCAAAGAGGAGCTTTTGAGCTATGATTATCCAGGCAACATAAGAGAGCTTATCTCAGTCGTGCAGCGTGCAGCGATACTAAGCGAGGGCGATGAAATTTTACCAAATGATCTATTTTTACAAGCAAGAAGTAAGAAATAATAATAAATTTAAGTTTTTGGTTAGTAAAATTACGCAAGATTATGAAATTTAAGAGGGTAAAGGAGAGCAGATGAGAAAATTTAACGTGGCGGTCGTTGGTGCTACTGGAGCGGTCGGTGAAGAGCTTTTTAGAGTTATGGAAGAGGTTGATTTTCCAGTTGGCGAGCTTTTGCCACTTGCAAGTGCCAAAAGTGCCGGCAGCGAGATAGAATTTAAAGGCAAAAACTACAAAGTAAAAGAGCTAACAGAGAAAGTTTTTAGCGAGCATGAAGTCGATATCGCATTTTTTAGCGCAGGTGGCTCAGTTTCAGAGAAATTTGCTAAATTTGCAGCTGATAGCGGTGCAGTAGTCATCGATAACACCAGCCATTTTAGGATGGATAAAAATATCCCGCTAGTTGTGCCAGAGTGCAATCCAAGCGATATAGCGCAATGGAAAAACCGCGGCATCATCGCTAATCCAAACTGCTCAACCATCCAAATGGTGCAAATTTTAAAGCCACTAAATGACGCTTTTGGCATCAACAGGGTCGATGTTTCTACCTATCAAGCAGCAAGCGGCGCTGGCAAAGAGGGCATGGAAGAGCTTGTCGTGCAGATGCAAAAGTTTTTTGAATTTAAGCTTGATGAGTGCGAGCCAAAGGTTTTTGCACACCGCCTAGCGCTAAACGTGATCCCGCATATCGACGTCTTTTTGGATAACGACTACACAAAAGAAGAGATGAAAATGGTCAATGAAACGCAAAAGATCCTTCATAAAGATATTGAAGTGAGTGCTACTTGCGTGCGTGTGCCAGTGCTTAGAAGCCACTCTGAGGCGATCACTATCCACTTTGATAAGGACGTGAGCGCAGATGCGGCAAGAGAGGTTTTAAGCAAAGCTCCAAGCGTCGTCGTAGTCGATAATCCAGCTAAAAAAGAGTATCCGATGCCTACTATCTCAAGCGATACAAACGAGACTTATGTTGGCAGGATCAGGGTTGATAACTTTAGATCAAATGTGCTTCACCTTTGGTGTAGTGCCGATCAGATTCGCGTAGGAGCTGCGACAAATGCCGTAAGGATCGCACAAAAATGGATCGCGATGCAGGAGTAGTTTTAAATTTATTTTGGCTAGAAAGGATCAAGCTCTAGCCTAAATTTATCTCGCAAGCTCGTCTAGCAAGTCTTGCAAAGTAACGCTTTTTAGCTCGTTTTTTAGCGCAGTTTGTGCCCTTAAAAAGTGCCCGCCTAAAAGCTCCTCTATCCTGCCACCAAGCGGGCAGGCTTTTGGCGAGTCAGAGTGAATTTTAAAAAGTTTTTCTTTATCATTTACTGCGTTAAAAATTTCAAGTAAATTTATATCTTTTGGCTCTTTTGCTAGGCTCACTCCACCAACTCCAGCTGTGACATTTACGAGCCCTGCAGCCTTTAGAGTGCTAAGCAGGCGTCTAACGATAACTGGGTTTGTGTTTATGCTACCAGCTATAAATTCGCTTGTAACCTTCTCGTTTTCAAAAAATTTAGCACATAAAAGCGCGTGTATCGCGGTTGAAAATTTAATGCCAACTTGCATAAGCTCCCTTAAATTTCATATTTAAACCTCTAAGTTTAGCAGGCATAAGTTTAAATTTGCCTGCTAAAACTAAGCTCACGCTCTCTCGCCGACTGCAGTGAAGCGTTTTTGGATAAATTTCTTGTTTTTTAGCTCATCGATGATTGCGATCGCAAGATCGGCGTAGCTGATGTAGCTCTCATTTTTTGAGTTTAGTATTAGATTATCGCCGCCAAGGACGTATTTGCCGGTGCGAGCGCCATTTGCATCGTAGTCGCCTGCAGGCGAAACGTAAGTCCAAAGCACATTTGTGCTACCTTTTAGCTCAAAATAAGACTCTGCTGTAGCCTTTTCCACGCCCATATATGCTGCTGGGAAGTCTGGGGTGTCCATGAGCCTAGTGCCCTTGCCATCAACAAATAACGTACCAGCGCCTCCAACTACGATGAGCCTTGTACCAGTGCCTTCTAGTAAATTTACTAGGTGAGCGGCCACTTTTTTGTGAAGCGGGAAGGTTTCTTCGCTCCATGCTGCAAATGCGCTGATAACCGCGTCAAAGCCTGCTAGATCAGCCTTTGTAAGCTCGAAAATATCTTTATTAAACAACCTTTACGCTTTCGTTTTTATACTCTTTGTTTCTAACGATCGCTGTGACATCATGTCCTTGTTTTAGGGCCTCATTTACTAAATTTGCACCGCTTTTGCCGTTTGCACCTATGATTGCTATTTTTATTGTTTCTCCTTTAAATTTTCTCTTTAAATTTACAGCCAGCTTGGCTTTACATCATCAACTATCACGCCGTCACTCATTGTGTATTGCTCTAGGCTACCGCGTTTTGTCTGGATGCAGATCATTTTGATGCCGTTTTTGCCAGCTTTAAAGCACCTCTTACCATCTGGATCTATGCGCACCGCGTCGCCTTTATTTACTTTTATCACTTCGCCGTCGATGAAAAGCTCGCCTTCACCTTCTAGGATGATGTAAAGCTCCTCGTTTTGTTTATGTGCATGGACAAATGGCACGCTCACATTTGCTGGAAGCTCGTTTATAGATACCTCACAGCCAGTTAAATTTAAAGCCTCTTTTAGCTCAACTCTTGGCTCGTTTGTGATCTTTGCAACCTGATAATTTTTCATTTTGTTCTCCTTGCTTTTTTATGTTGTAATCTTTTTTCTTACAACAGATGAGCGAAGTATAATAATTTTTTGTTGTAATGTCAAAAGTTACAACAAAAATTTTTCAAAATTTATAAATTTGAGCTAAAATTCGCAAAATTTTTAGGAGTAAATTTGCAAAATAACGCCTTTAAAACGCTAAAGAGCATAGCGACCGAGCATAACAAAAAGCTCATTTTGACCTTTGCTTTGGTGCTAGCAGAGAACGGACTTTTTCTAGCATACCCGATATTTGCGGGCTTTGCGATAAACGCAATTATGCAAGGAAACACGTCAAATGCCCTTATTTACGCACTTTTTGTGCTCATAGCGTGGCTTGTAGGAGCCGTTAGACGCCGCGTGGATACGCAAGTTTTTGCAAATATCTACGCAAAGCTTGCTGTAAATGTCATCATGAATGAAAAACAAAATGCCAAAGATGACTCCGCCATCATCGCCAGAGTAGCGCTCTCGCGAGAGTTTGTAAATTTCTTTGAGACGCATTTTCCTATGTTTTTTACATCGGTCATTTCGATCATCGGCTCAGCGTTTATGCTCATCTTTGTCGAGACAAAAGTCGCTGTGGCGTGCTTTGTAGTGATGGCCTTTTTTCTTATATTTTTGCCAAGATACGTTAAGAAAAATGACGATCTTTATCTTCGCTTAAATGACCGCCTAGAAAAAGAGGCAAAGGTGATAGGTGTTTTTAATAAAAGCACGCTAAATAGGCACTATGATGTCGTTTCTAAATTTCATATAGCGATCTCAAACAGGGAGGCGATGAGCTATTTTATCATCGGCATTAGCGCTTCGCTGCTCTTTTTGGTGGCGATAATGGTGCTAAGCTCGCAGCAGACAAATGCCGGCCACATCTACTCCGTGATGACCTATATATGGAATTTCGTCATCAGTCTTGACGACTCGCCAAAGCTCATCGAGGAATTTTCAAATTTAAAAGATATAGGTAAGAGGATCGACGCCCAAAAGAAGGACAATGATGCACAACAAGAGCGTTCTTAGAAATTCATTTTTACTAATTTTCACGTTTATGATAGTTGAGGCTGTTTTTGGCTTCGTTTCAAACTCGCTTGCGCTTATTAGCGACGCATTTCACATGCTCTCAGACGCCGCGGCTCTCTTTTTGTCGCTGGTCGCTTTTAAGATCGCAGAAAAAAGGGCAAATTTACAAAAGACCTTTGGCTACAAAAGGGTCGAGATCATCGCTGCTTTCATAAATGCTATCGCTCTTATCGCGCTTGCTATCTTTGTCATAGTTGAAGCGATCATTAGGCTTTTTAACGAGCCAGAGATAGAGGCTAAAACGATGCTATTTGTTAGCATTTTGGGCCTTGTGGTAAATTTAGTCGTGGCTGTTTATATGCACAAAAGTGCCGACGTGAAAGAAAATTTAAATATGAAAGGGGCTTATCTGCACGTGCTTGGTGACACGCTTGGCTCGGTTGGTGCCATCGTCGCGGCGCTTCTTGTGATGAAATTTAACTTCACGCAGGCCGATAGCATCGCAAGTATCTTTGTATCGCTACTCATCATAAAAAGCGGTGCTAGCTTGCTAAAAGATAGCTTTAATATCCTAATCGAAGCTGTGCCGCTTAAGCTTGATACGGATGAAATTTTAGGCGTTATAAAGGGCGTAAATGGCGTTAAAATCGTGCATGACCTGCATATCTGGGCGATAAATGCCGGCACAAATGCGCTCATAGCCCACGTGGTGGTGGATGATACGCTAAGCGTGGCTGAAATTTCAAAGATGATAAAGCGCATCGAGCACGAGCTTTCTCACGTTGGCATCGGCCATGTCACGCTTCAGTTTGAGAGCGAGAGCCTTGGGCACAAAGATGATCTCATCTGCGAGCTAAAAAGCGAGCATAAAGATGAGCACTTTGGGCATCATCACTAAAATTTGAGTGAAATTTGACGTAAAAGGCTTAAATTTAATGTTACATATAAAAAATGAATATCTAGTAGTCTTGGCTATGGGTTTGCTTTGCACTTTTATGGGCAGTATCATAGTTTCTCTTATCGCAGTAAATTTCGTAGTAGCCTTGATCTGCGCTCTATTTTGTATGAAAAAGGATTATATATTTATTTTGTTGTTGGCGTTAAATTTTGCTCTATATTTTAACGCCATAGACACCCCTTTTGAACAACCAGAGCTTTGGACTTATCATGTGCCAGTGCTTGCAACTGCGACATACATGCTTAGTGCTTTAGTTTATGCTTCAGGTTTTCTTATTTTTTTGCCGCTTGTGGCTTACGCCTATTTTTTATATTCGCTTTGCGTTGTGCTCTGTGATCTGCGTAAAATTTTAAGAGCTAAATTTGAGCTTTAAATTTAAACCTTACTGACCTAGCAAACTCATTTTTACTCAACTTTAACGATTTTTTTTATAAAATCGCCTAAAATTTAACTAGGGATTTCATGAAAAACATTAGAAACTTTAGCATTATCGCTCACATCGACCACGGCAAAAGCACGCTTGCTGACCGCCTCATTCAGGAGTGTGGCGCTGTTAGCGACCGTGAGATGAGCTCGCAGATCATGGACACGATGGATATTGAAAAAGAGCGTGGCATCACAATCAAAGCTCAGTCTGTCCGCCTAAACTACGCCCTAAATGGGCAAAATTTTGTTCTAAATTTGATAGACACCCCAGGACACGTTGATTTTAGCTACGAGGTGAGCCGCTCTTTGGCTAGTTGCGAGGGTGCGCTGCTTGTCGTGGATGCTTCTCAGGGTGTGGAGGCGCAAACCATCGCAAACGTCTATATCGCACTTGAAAACAACCTAGAGATCATCCCAGTCATCAACAAGATCGATCTGCCGGCGGCTGATCCTGCTAGGGTAAAAGACGAAATCGAGCACATCATCGGACTTGACTGCTCAGGAGCTATCGAAGTGAGCGCAAAAAGTGGTATCGGTATAAAAGAGCTGCTTGAAGCGATCATCACGAGGATCCCTGCACCAAATGGCGACGTAAGCAAGCCTACAAAGGCACTAATCTACGATAGCTGGTTTGACAACTACCTTGGCGCGCTTGCTCTTGTGCGCGTTTATGATGGTGAAATTTCAAAAAATGACGAAATTTTGGTCATGGGCACGGACAAAAAACATATCGTGCTAGACCTTATGTATCCAAATCCTATAGCACCGATCAAGACAAAGAGCCTTGCAGCTGGCGAGGTTGGCATCGTGGTTTTGGGGCTTAAAAACGTTAGCGACGTGCAAGTTGGAGATACGATAACGCAGTCAAGAAATCCCCTAAAAGAGCCAGTTGGCGGCTTTGAGAGGGCTAAGCCGTTTGTTTTTGCGGGACTTTATCCTATCGAAACTGATAAATTTGAAGATCTGCGTGACGCGCTGGATAAGCTAAAGCTAAATGATAGCTCTATAAGCTACGAGCCAGAGACCTCGGTCGCACTTGGATTTGGCTTTAGGGTTGGTTTTTTAGGTCTTCTTCATATGGAGGTCGTCAAAGAGAGGCTGGAGCGTGAATTTGACCTTGATCTCATCGCCACAGCACCGACTGTGACTTATGAAGTCATCCAAACTGATGGGCTAAATTTAAAAATCCAAAACCCAAGCCAGCTACCACCAGTCAATAAAATAGACTCAATCCTTGAGCCATACGTGAAAGCGACTATCATCACGCCAAGCGAGTTTTTGGGTAACATCATCACGCTTTTAAACAACCGCCGTGGCATACAAACAAAGATGGACTACATCACGACTGACCGCGTTTTACTTGAGTATGACATACCGATGAATGAGATCGTGATGGACTTTTATGACAAGCTAAAATCAAGCACCAAAGGCTACGCGAGCTTTGACTACGAGCCAAGTGACTACCGCGTGGGCGATCTGGTAAAGCTTGATGTAAAAGTGGCCGGCGAGACGGTCGATGCGCTCTCTATCATCGTGCCTGAGAGCAAGGCGCAGACTAAGGGCAGGGACTTTGTAAAGGCGATGAAAGAGATCGTGCCACGTCAGCTTTTTGAGGTGGCGATACAAGCTAGCATCGGCAACAAGATCATCGCTCGTGAAACCGTAAAATCAATGGGTAAAAACGTCACAGCCAAGTGCTATGGTGGCGACATCACTCGTAAGAGGAAGTTGCTTGAGAAGCAAAAAGAGGGTAAGAAGCGGATGAAGGCGATAGGAAAGGTGAATTTGCCGCAGGAGGCGTTTTTATCGGTCCTAAAAATAGACTAGCGGCGTGCCGTGAGCGCCTTTGAATGAGCTTTAAATTTTCTCTCTTCGATGGACTATTTGTCCTATCTTGATCGAAAATTTATGCGCAACATCCAAAATCATCTCACGACATTATGACTTGTCTTATGCTGTTTTGATAGGTTTAAATGCTAAATTTACAAAAAGGAGTGCTATGCCATTTGTGAAAATTTGCGTGACAAAAGAGAATGATAGCCCAAGTGTGGAGCAAAAAGAGAAGATGATAAGCGGAGTTACAAAACTAATAAGCGAAATTTTAGGTAGAAGCGCTCAAAATACTGTTGTCATTATCGATGAGATCGATACGAACAACTACGGCATCGCAGGCGAGAGCGTGAAAAAATCTCCGCAAAAAACAAAAAGAGCAAAAGGAAGTGAAATGCTAAGAGCGACATTATTAGCAGTTTTTGCAGCCATCTTTCTGACTGGCTGCGTGGCAAAAGCTAGCCTTTGCCTATCTTGCGAGGGCATAGACGGCGTGCAAAGTGCGAGCATAAGCAGCCAAGATAATACTTATTTTGAAGAGGTTATGAGGATCCCAGCTGACTGCAGCGCTTGCAAGGGCAGGGGCGATGGCGTCTTTATAAATGGCGTCAAATATAGAAGTGACGTGGCGATAAATTGCTGCTTAGAAAAAAATATGATCGACATAAATGTTGGGCTAAAGAAGGTCTATTTTCATAGGATCGTGGATGCTAGAAGCAGCGCAAGGTCGATTTATTACACAAGAGAAGATGGTAGCGGCGTAGTCTTTAACTCAAACCCACGCCTTGAAGTGCTCTTTTATATGTTTTTAAAACGTGAGCTAAATTCGCGTGGCATCGTGGTCGTGGATACGCAAACATCGCCTTATACATATAGGCTTGATTTTAGATTTGACGAGCTTAGAGGTACTTACTCAAGAAGCTCAGAAATTTTAAACGGACATCTATACGGCGAGCTTGTGCTTTCAGATATAAATTTCAAAAAACGAATTCCTATCTCGACTAGACACCACGTGGAGGAGCTTGAGGCGTCAAAAAGTGGTCAGTTTGACTTCTTTATCGCGCTTTTAGTCAAGCAAGCTGCCATAAAAGTGGCTGATAAGATCACTAAACTTTGAAAGGAAAAATATGAGTAAATTTAAATTTCTAGCTATCTTTGGACTTTTTGTCCTATTTTTGAGCGGTTGTGCGCCTACTCAGACGGTGCTTGCGTTTGATCCTTATAAGGCTATCGTTTCAAATCAACAAAGCAATGGTTTTGAGGTCTATATAAGTGCGGTGCATGATAGTCGCAAAAACAAAAGCACTATTGCAACCATAACTGATGATAAGGGTACCGTGGATGAATACGTCGTGCTTCAAAACGATCTCGCGACCTATTTTGGCGATTCTCTTAAAAAAGAGCTCATAGCTCATGGTGCAAATGTAAATGGCATGGGTGGCGTCGTGGTTGAAGTTTTCATAAACGAATTTGAAGCAAATATGAGCGGATATGGCAGCGACAACACAAAGGGCAAGATAAAGATCACTCTTAAAATCCAAAAAGGCGATCAAAGCATCATCAAAAATATCTCAAACAACCAAACCAAATTTGAGCTAGTTCGCACTGGCGGAGCATTTAAGCCATTCTTAACAGACATCATAAATGACGCTGTTAAGCGCTCTGCGATCGCTATCTTAAATAGCTGATGTTTTGTGCGTTTTGCAAGAGCTTTACACTAAAAACATTTTGTAAAACCTGCTCGCAAATTTTAAGCGAGCCAAGCCCTGTAGTAAGAGAGCTAGAGGGCTTTAAAATTTATAGCTTTTACGGCTACTCTGAGATCAAAGAGCTCATCCACTCAAAGCACCACATGCACGGACTTTTTATCTATAAAAATTTAGCCAAATTTGCATTTAAGAAATTTGCTAAAAGTTTTAGCTTCCCAGAGCAAATTTACGCCCTGCCGGTAGATGATAGAGTGCATCACGGCTACTCGCACACGGCTATTTTGGCAAATGAACTTCGTGCTAAAAACCTTAAACCCATCTTTCACGCCTTGCATGCGACAAGCAGTGTTAGCTACAGCGGCAAGGATCTTAAATTTAGGCAAAACAATCCAAGAAATTTTAAAATTTTAAAAAAGATCACTGCGCCAGTTATCTTGATAGATGACATCGTAACCACTGGCACAACGATACTAGAAGCTAGAGATACACTTCAAAAAGCAGGCATTGATGTGCTTTTTGCACTTGTTTTAGCAGATGCTAGAAACTAGGCTTTATATGAAATTTAGCTTGAAATTTTATACCTCAATAATTGTAAATAGCTATTAACCATAAAAAATTTTTGCCGATATAAACATAAAATTTACACAAAGGGATTTTGTTTATGAAAAAAGCAGCAAACAAGATAGCACTCATTATTGTGGTGCTTTTAGTTGTCTCGCTTGGCGTGTTTTCAACGGTGAATTACACAAATACCAAGGAGAGGATTTACGATCTAGCAAAGGAGTCTAAGACTTCATCTTCAAAAGTTTTGCAGTTTTATATGAATGCATTTTTTGAAGACAAGCTTGCAGCCGTTCAAAATTTTGCTAGTTACATCGAGGCGCATCCGCAAATTTTGGATGACAAAGAGGCTTTAGAAAAAGTGCTGATGAACGCAGCGCAGGTTACTGATTTTTCTGAGTTTTACTTTGGTTATGCGGCTGATGGTGCTGTTTATAACGCTGTGCTTGATGGCAAAGAGCGTAAATTTATGGTTTTTGATCAGAGAAAAAACTATGATGCGAGGGTTAAAGGCTGGTACAAGGACGCTATTGCAAAAGAGGGCATCATCTTTTCAGCTCCATACACAAGCTCAGCTGGTGGCTTAAATTTAACTATCGCTAAAAAGATAGTTGTTGATGGCAAGGTCGTTGGTGTCTTTGGCGTGGATATGGGCATAGATAAGCTTGATAATGAGCTTAATAAGATAAAACCAACTCCAAGTAGCGCGATAGCACTATTTGATCTAGAGCATAGAAAGATCGTTCATTTTAGGATTAAAGAACTTGTTCTTTCAGACTCTAGTGAAGCTATGAAGATCCTTGATGACTACTCAAACGAGTATAAGAAAAATGGCGATAAAACATTTACTTATAATCTCAGAGGCACAGAAAGACTTCTTGCTTGCGAATCTTATGACAAAGCTAACTGGCTTGTTTGCTCTGCAAACTCTATAAGTGATTATGATAATAGCCTAAATAGCACTCTTGTTTCGCAGTTTATATCTTCTATCATCTTTATAATAGTTGTTATAGCACTTTTGATCTTTGTTGTTGGTAGATATTTAAAACCTCTTTCAAATATATCAGAGTCTTTAACATCATTCTTTAAATTCCTAAACTATGAGATTAAAGAGCCAGTTATCACAGAAGTAAAAACTAAAGATGAATTCGGTGTTATGGCAGAACTCATAAACGAAAACATCAAAAAGATACAAGACACTGCTAATCAAGATGCTACTGCTGTTAATCAATCAGTATCAACAGCTAAAGAGATAGAAAAAGGAAATTTAAAAGCTAGGATCACAGAAAACCCAGCTAACCCAAAACTAGTAGAACTTAAAAATGTTCTAAATAAAATGCTTGATGTTCTTGAAGCAAAAGTAGGTAGCGATCTAAATGTTATCCAAAAGGTATTTGATAGCTATAGAAGATCAGACTTTACCTCTAGGATAGATAATGCAAATGGTGAAGTAGAAAAGGTAACAAATGCTCTAGGCACAGAAATCTCTAGAATGCTAAACTATAACCTAGAAAAAGCTAAAACCCTAGAAGAAAAAGCCAAACTTCTAGCTAGCTCAGTATCTAAAGTAACAAGCTCAGCAAACACACAAGCAAATAGCTTACAAGAAAGTGCTGCTGCAGTTGAGCAAATGTCTAGCTCAATGAATGCCATCTCTCAAAAGACAGCTGATGTTATAAGACAAAGTGATGAAATTAAAAACATAATAACTATTATTAGAGATATAGCAGATCAAACAAACCTTCTAGCTCTTAATGCTGCAATAGAAGCAGCACGTGCAGGAGAGCAT
>NZ_CABPTV010000007.1:36431-37699 GCF_902460535.1 Campylobacter concisus
GTGTAGAAAAGTAACATATAAAATGGATTAAATTTATCTTTTGTTTAATTAAATTCTCCAAAAACGCAATAAATATGAAGCTAAAATTTATATCTAAGATATTTTAATATTTGACAATGTTTGTCACAATTATATATGTTTTGTGACAGGAAATTTTATAGCGAAAATTTAATATTTGAAACAAATAGCTTGCGGTTAAAAACTCGGGCAAATTTTAAAATTTATGAGTAAGCATATCGCGGTTCTAAATTTATAAATTTAATATGTTGCCAAGACGAGTGACTAAGATTTTGAAATTTGCCAAGCAACTCAATTAAATTTGTAAATTTTTATCCAAAAGGGAGACATGGGGGACTTGAATTACGGTCTGCTTGCAATTGCGAGCTAGCAAAGCAAAGCCATCCCACTATCCCTCTTTTTAATCCCCTGTCTGCTTACAGTTATGAGGCGAAGCCCTAAGTAACCCCCCCCCTTCGTGCGTTAGAGGTGCATACTCCAGCGCTTCACACTGCATGCCGTTTATATCAAAGAAGCTCTGACAAATTTTAAAATTTCATGAACGAGTAATTTCGGCTCTGATTTTAGTGGCAAGCTTTGTGAGACCTAAAATCAGTAGCCAACTCTTGCAAATGAGTGGAATTTTAAAATTTGCAAACATTACAAGTATGAGTGGAAAAAACCAAGATAAAAAATTTAAAGCAACTATATAAATAATTAAATTCAAAAGATAATTTATTAAACCCCAACCCAGCTTAAACTAGGTTGGAATTTATTGAGTAGTTTTTCATTAAACAAATTTAAGTTTATTTAAAACCCTAAACCAGAAGTGTTTTAGAATTTATTCTTCCTAACATCTTCAACTATAGCTTTAGCCATCTCATCTACTTCAGATGTTACTTCGTTTGCTTGGTTTGCAATTACCACATTCTCTTTTGTTAGGTGATCTATTTGAGCAACTGATTGATTTATCATATTTATACCTTCACTTTGCTCTTTTATAGATTCACTCATCTCATTTATTGATTGAGCTAGGACATTTGTATTTGCTTCTATCTCACCAAGTGATTTTTGAGTTCTTTCTGCTAGTTTTCTAACTTCATCAGCAACAACGGCAAATCCTCTACCATGTTCTCCTGCACGTGCTGCTTCAATTGCAGCATTAAGAGCTAGAAGGTTAGTTTGATCTGCTATATCTCTAATGATAGTTATGATGTTTTTAATTTCATCTGATTGTCTTATAACATCAGCTGTCTTTTGAGAGATGGCAT
>NZ_CABPTV010000007.1:37865-39385 GCF_902460535.1 Campylobacter concisus
ATCTCAATGCCTAGTGAGTTTATACCACTTGCTATCTTACCATCATCATCAAGTCTTTTTGTAAAGTCTTGGTTTTTATAAGTGTTTAGTAGATCAAGTACATCTTTACCATTACTTGAGATTGCATTTTTAAGAGCAAGCTGCAAATCTTTAAATGTGCTTTTTAGTTGATTTAGAGCTGGGTTATTAGTATCAGCTTCTAGGCTTGCTTCATAGTTGCCATCTTTTATCTCATTTACAAAGGTGTTGGCTTTTTGGATGAAGGTGTTTTCATGCTCTTTTGCCGTCTGGATAACCTCTATATTTTCATTTATAAGCGACGACATGATGCAAATTTCATCTTTGCCTTTTAAGCTTAGAAGTTTGGCAGAATTTGTCTTGTTATTTAGATATAAGAAAAACTCGCTTAGCCCGCCCTTTACGCTATCGATGCCTGAGATGATATTTTTACCAACAACAAGCGAGATAAAGACGAGTGCTACAATAAAACAGGCAAGCATTATAGCCATAAATAGCACAAGGTTGCTGGCTTCATCTTTGTCGTGTATGGCTAGCTCTTTCATATCATTTAACAAGTAAAGCTCGTAGTTTCTGAGGCTATCGATCAAATTTGTGATGCTCTTAAACCAGCTAGCCGCCTCGATCTTTCTGGCTGTCTCTTCTGGAGTAGCGATAGCGTCTTTGATAATCTCATCTATTTGCTTAAATTCGTTGCTTTGCAATATATCTTTTTGCAGGCTGTCTGCGTATTTGCCGCTATTAAATTTGACATAGTCGTTTAAAAGCTTTTTGATGTTTGCGTCGTGAGAGATCAAATTTACATATGTGTTTTTGTCGATCTCATCTTTGATAAAGGCGACGTTCATTATCGCTCTTGTGATGCCGTAGTACTCTTTGATCTTTGAAATGCTAAAAATCCTAGCCACATCATCTTTTATAGCTGGCTTGGCGTCTTTTGAGAGAGAATTTAAAAAGACAAGCGTGTTTTCTATCATACCGCTATATTCGCCAAGGAGATTAAATTTCTCTTTTTTATCGACCTTTGCCCTTATGCCACTAAGTACTCTTAACACCTCATCTTTGTTTGAGAGCTCTTTCACGATCCCATCGACCTTAGCTCTTTGCTCTTTTAAATTTTTCTCAGAGTCTTTGCCGTTTGCTATGAAAGCTGCGCTATAACCACGCTCTTTTTGAAGCTCATGGATAAATTCGCCCTGCTTTATGATATCTTCGCTCATTGAAAGGTTTGAAATAGCTTCACTTCTGCTGTTTAAAACGCCTTTTAAGATGTAAACACTAGTCACGCTTAGACAAAGCAAACTCACAAAAACGATGAGTAATATTTTAGATTTTATACTTAGATTATTCATTTTATTTTTCTATCCCTCGATCAAAAACCACTATCCAGTGGCATTTTTTGGTATTTTGGGGCGGATTGTATAATTTTTATTATTAAATAAAACTTGAAACCAGAAATTACCTTTAAGCAATATTTAATAAATTTTGGCTTGCAAATGCCG
>NZ_CABPTV010000007.1:39744-62982 GCF_902460535.1 Campylobacter concisus
TTTCATAAATTTGTCAAATTTTATATAAAAAGCAGGAGATAGCTCCCCTGCTTTAAAATTATTTAGAAAATTTTGGTTCAGAAAACGCTGTAAGTTTTGGTGCTTCATCGCCTTGATATTTTTTGATATTTACAAGAGCTGTGTGGCTGATGTTGCCATTTGCTAGCTTACTTGTTGGGATATCTATGGTTAGCACGTTTGCAGAGCCGTTTTTGCAGATGCCACTATCAAATCCGTCATACCAAGCGCCCTCAGCTAGTTTTACAACGCCCTCTTTGATGTTTTTAGTGACATGAGCACCTGCCAAAACCTCGCCACGAGCGTTAAATACACACACCAAATCACCAGTTTTTACGCCAAGCTCTTTTGCGTCATTTTCGTTTATCCACACTGGCTCGCGGTTAGCGATAGCATACTTCTCACGAAGTGAAGTTTGGCTTAGCTGTGAGTGCAAGCGGTCAGTTGGATGAGCGCTTATCATGTGGTATTTCGCAGGTTTATCTTTCATGCCTAGCCACTCGATCGGCTCAAACCAAGTTGGGTGCGCTTTGCAGTCATCATAGCCCATTTTCTCGATCGTATCTGAGTAAATTTCGATAAGACCGCTAGGAGTTCCAAGAGCGTTTAGCACAGGATCTTCTCTAAATTCGCCAAGTCTTACCCAATTATCACTATCTTGAGATGAGGCAAATGTGACTGGTTTGTTTTCATTCCAAAACTCTTCAAATGGCTTCATGTCGCTTGCAAGCTCAGGGACGGCCTTTACTTGAGCGTAGGCTGCGTCATAAAATTCTTTGATCCAGTCAAATTCGTCTTTGCCGTTATCTGTGTAGGCTATGACTAAATTTTTAGCATAAGCCTTGCAAAGGTCAGTGAAAATTTGATAGTCATCTTTTGCTTCGCGGTATTTTTCAACGACTTGTTTCATCGGCACGATGTTCATGTTTGAATAATCACCTGTCATCGTGATGTCGTTTCTCTCATACTCTGTAGTGACTGGAAAGACGATATCAGCCATCTTTGCTGTCGGTGTCCAGTAAGCTTCGTGAACGACAACGGTTCTAGGCTTTCTCCACGCTTTTAAATTTGTATTAGTATCTTGATGATGCACTAGTGGGTTGCCACCGACCCAGTAGATAAAGTCGATGTCTGGGTAGGTGATCTTTTTACCGTCGTGATCTATCACTTTGCCAGGGTGAAGCAACGCATCAGCGATACGAGCTACTGGAAAAGCGTAGTTGGTTGCTTTTTGTAGCCAGCTTTGACCTGTGCCTGCTACTGCGGCTGCTTTTGCGACGAAGCGACCGTGTTTGTCAAATTCGCCCGTATCAGTGCCGATAAACTCGCCTTTTTCGTTAAATTTACCCACACTTGCGCTATTTACGCCGCCGATGACTGCACCTTTGCATGTTGGTGCGCCGCCGTTTGAGTAGTGGTAGCTTAAGCCAAAGCCTCCACCTGGTAGGCCTATCTGACCGATCATCGCTGCAAGTGTTACCATCGCCCAGTGTGGTTGCTCGCCGTGATGAGCGCGCTGCATGCCCCAGCCACTCATTAGCATCGTGCGGTTGCTTACAAATGTATCAGCTAGCTCTTTTAAAGTATCTTTGTCGATGCCACAAATTTTGCTCGCCCACTCTAAATTTTTAGGAGTGTTGTCTGTCTTGCCAAGTAGATATGGGAGGAATTTATCAAAGCCATAAGTGTAGTTTTCGATAAATTCTTTATCGTATTTGCCACTTTCATATAGGTAGTGCATCATGCCTAGCATCATCGCTGTGTCAGTGTTTGGCACTGGAGCGATCCACTGAGCTTTGTCAAAGTATTGTGCTGTTTCAGATCTGATAGGATCGATCACGATCACTTTGATATCTTTTTTGTTTTTTAGTTCTTCAAAGTATTTAAAGCCTTGCTCATCAGTCGCTGTCCAAGCTATGCGAAGTGTCGCAAGTGGGTTTGCGCCCCATATGACTACGACTTTTGAATTTTCTAGCACGACTGGCCAGCTAGTTTGCTGCTCATAAACCTCGATACTACCTACAACGTGAGGCATGATGATCTGGCTAGCACCTGTTGAGTAGTCACCTAGTGAGCCAACAAAACCGCCACTAAGGTTCATAAATCTATGAAGTAAAATTCTTGAGTTATGCACATTGCCGCTTGATTTCCAGCCGTAGCTACCTGCAAAAACGCTTTGTAATCCCTTTTGCGCTCTTGTTTTTTTAAGCTCTTTAGCAACTAGCTTGATCGCGTCCTCATAAGGCACCTCGACCCACTCATCAATGCCACGAAGCTCTGGTTTTGGGCTATCTGGGTTTTGCAAGTAGCTCTTTCTTACCATTGTGTGCTTGATACGACTTTTGTAGATCATATCTGGTGTGTAGTGTTGAAGTGGGTTATAAATTTCACTTGTCTTTTGAATAGGCTCTGACTTTACAGCGATGCCGTTTTTGGTTGTCACTTTTAGCATGCCCCAGTGAGCAGCTGTAAGAGTTTCGCCATTTTTTACAACACCCTTTTTAACCTCATCAGCAAACAAATTTGAAGCTGTTACGCCTGAAAGCAAAGGTGTAGCTGCAAGCGCTGTTGCACCTTTTTTTAGAAAATCTCGTCTGTTCTCGTTCATTTTTTCTCCTTATTTGCCTAAATTTACGTCAGATGAGTGTTTTTGTAGGTACTCGATAACTAGCCACTCGTCTTTTTTCTCTATTGCGGTTCTGCCGATCATTGATTTTAGAAGTGACGGCCATTGATTTGCATTAAAATGCGTAGTTTGAGGCAACGCATGGCAAACGCCGCAACTCTCTTTATACATCTTGTCAGCTTTTGCAAACATCGCGTTTACATCAGTGCTAAAGCCATCTTTTTGAACGAAAACTGTCGTTTCTACCTCGTTCCATTTGCCGTTTTTGCCCTCTTTTATCACTTTGATATCAAAAGGTGCAGTTTTTGCAAATGCTACTGAGATGATCCTCGCGCCATCAGCAAAATAAACTACGTTGCTAACGGCTGGGTTTTGATAGCCTTTTACTTTGATCTGCGCTCTGTCGCCACTTGTTTGCAAAATTTCAACTGCGTTGGTTGGTAGCAGCCTGCCTATGCTCTTAGCTGAGTTTGCGTCAGCATATACGTCCTTTACGACATCTGTGTAGTTCATACCTGCACCAAATGCAGCACAAGCTACGATGGCTGATAGAATAATTTTTTTCATATTTCTCCCTTCAAAGTGAAATTGTCAAATTCTAGGGGCTTTTTGATTAATTACAAATTAAAATTAAAAAAATACTTTAAGAATAACGCAGAAAAATTTATTTAAAAATGAGTAAAAACACGCCAGATACGATAAGGCAAACGGCTAAAATTTCTTTTAAATTTAGCCTCTCACCAAGAAATATGACAGCCAAAATGATAGCCAGCACGACGCTAAATTTATCAACCAGCGCTACCTGATAGACCTTGCCTGCTTGCATAGCTTTAAAATACATAAGCCACGAAAGCCCAGTTGCCATGCCACTTAGTATGAGAAAGAGCCAGTTTTTTGGGCTTAGCGAGCTTAACGGTTGCCATTTTTTAGCCACGCTTAAAAGCAAAACAAGCATCAAAATGACGACGATCGTTCTTATAAATGTCGCAAAATCGCTGTCGATATCTTTTACGCCTAGCTTTGCAAAGATCGCTGTAAGTGCAGCAAAAACAGCCGAAAGAGCTGCGTAGATAAACCACTCTGGCATCTTTATCCTTATAAATTTAAAGGGGCAAATTTGCTTCGCCCCAAGCTAAATTTATCCCTCGTAATCACCAAGCATATCAAGCGTAGGAGCAAAATATAAAGCCCCAGTTACTGGCGTGCTAAAGTCAAGCAGTCTATCTGAGTTGCCTTTTGGCTCGCCGATAAACATCTTTTTAAGCATAAGCTCAACCGTTGAAAATGTGCTAGCATAAGCGATGAAGTAAGTGCCTGTTTTGCTGCCTTCAGTAAATGGCATATTGCCACGCACAACCTTTTTATCGTCGCCGACATTTGCAGCAGCTGAGTGTGAATTTGTAGGTTTTACGCTCTCGTCCATCTCGATGTCATACTCTTTTGAGCGGCCTATAACCTTTTCTTGCTCGCTTACGCTTGTGGCGTTCCACTCTTTCATTTTGTGGAAGTATTTTTGAACAAAAACGTAGCTACCGCCTTTAAATTTAGCGTCCTCTTTGCCGACTTTTGCAAAAAGATCTCTATCTTCGCCATCAGGGTTTTCAGTGCCATCGACAAAGCCGATGATCGCCCTGCCGTCGTGATACTTAAAGCCTTGAGTTTCGTCTGTAAGCTCTGCAAATTTAAACAAAACTTCTTTGATATTTTGCGCCATGTCAAAGCAGTCAGCCGCATTTAGCGCGCGGATGTGGATGTGGATATCGCCCTTTGTGCTAACAGCCTCGTGTTTGTCGCCTTTGATCGCTTTAAAATTTACAAGCTCTTTTGGCAATTCTTTTGAAATTTCAAGTTTTTTCCAAGCATCATGACCCACGCCAAGGACGCAATTTACATTTTCATTTGCGCCAAATCTAACTTTAGCAGTTTTGTTTAAATTTACAACCAAAGCACAAAGCTTAGCAAAGCCCTCTTTACATGCCTTTTTGTCGCCTTTTAAAACCCATGTTTGAAAGACTGTGTTGTTGCCAGGTGCTTGTGTGACCTCTTGTGAATTTACACTCATTTTTTCTCCTTTAAATTTAATTTTTATGCGATATTTTCTAAATTTAATTGCTCGTTGATCTGCTCGTCGCTATCGTCAAAGACAAACTCGACCTTGTTTGCGCCAAAGCTCTTAGCTATCGCTTCAAGCGTGTCACGAGCTGATTTGTGAATTTTACTTTGAAGCTGCGAGATAAGGCGAACGCTCATCTTTTTTACTTCGTTTCTTGCCTCTTCTATGAGCCTGTTTTTGTCCTCTTCTGTAAATGTGCTACCAAAAAAGCCATTTAGCGAGTCAGGCAGCAAAAATGGTATAAATTTGCCATTTTTTTCGTCGTAAAATTTCATATCGGCGATTGAAAATTTATACTTACATGGGGGCATTTTTATCTTGTAACTAGAGTTTGCGATCTGCATGATCTCGAGCTTTGGGCTAGTTAGATCGTAGATGAAATTTATCTCAAACTCAAATATCATCGAAAGCTTCTTCTCGCTTACCAGCCACCTTAGATACTCTTTGCCAAAATTTCCAAACGCATGGTCGGTTTTTGTGACGATCTCTTTGCTATAAACTTGAAAAACAGATAGCTCACCTATGCTTTTAAGCTGCGAAATTTCCGTGCTGACTGAGACATTTTCGCTATCGTCTTTTGCCTTTTTTAGCGCCTTGTTCGACCTATAAAATGCAAATGCCAAAATAGCTAGCAAGATAGCTAATATCAAATTTGCGTATTCGCTCATATTTTCTCCTTTAAAGCCCGCATTTTATCCTAAATTTGTAAAGCAAAAGAAATTTATCACTCTGGCAAGGTGATAGGGCTCTTATAAGGCATGTGAGCTCCCACTATCTTAGTAGTCTCGTCCTCCAAGCCATCAAGCACCTTTTCTCTTGTTTTGGCAGCTTGCACTGGATCTACATCATAAGTGATAGATATGCTTGGCTCGACCTCTTGCACTGCTAGGACGTGAAGAAGGTCAGCTATAAAGATGATCTTGTCGTTATCTGTCTCAAAGCTTATCATGTTGTGCCCTGGAGTGTGGCCGTAGGCTGGGATAGCCATGATCTTTAGAGCCCCGTCAAATAGCGGCTTTTTATGGTCAAAAAAGCTCTTATCGTCCTTATAAAGCGATAAAATTTCTTTTGTCCTCTCATCTTTGCCCTTCATCCAGTAGTCCCACTCCTTTTCATCTATAAAAAGCTTGGCATTTTTAAAAGTCTTTTTGCCGCCATCTATGAGCCCACCTATGTGATCAGGATGAGCGTGCGTGATGATGACGTAGGTTAGATCCTCTGGCTTTATATTGCCAAAAGTTTGCAGATCATACTTTAAATTTTCCAAGCTATCTTCATAGCCGCTATCTATGAGCGCTGTGTAGTCATCGCACTTTGCAAACATTACGTTGTGTTTGTTTGGTAAATTTTTAGTATTTGCCACAAGCTCTTTTTGCGCCTCATCTTTGGCTATTAGCTTATCTACTGGCGCGTCAGTCGTCTTTAGTGAAAATACATAAAGCTTGCATCCACCCATAGATCCTATCCATACTTGATCATTTTGTTTGCCAACCACCTCATCATCGGCACAAAAAGCTAAAGTGCAAAACAACGCAAGGCTCAATAAACTCTTTTTCATATCTCATCCTTGAATAAATTTGCGAAATTTTAGTCCTGTAAATTTAATGAAAGTTAATGCTCGCTACTTTAAAAGGTAGCGAGCTTATAAATTTAGAAGAGTTGAGTAAAAGAAAAGCCGTTTTTATTAAGCGTATCTTTAATCTTTTCTTGATGCTCAAGGCCCTTTGTCTCAAGCGTGATAGTGATGCTTGCATCGCCGTAGTCAAGCTTAGTAGAGAAGCGGTCGTAGTCGATCTTGACGATGTTTGCATTTGCCGATTTTAGACTATCAGTTAGGCTCATGAGCGCTCCTGGCTTATCTACAAGTGTGATTTGCAAGGTCATCTTGCGGTGAGACTTGATAAGACCCTTTTCGATGATGATAGAAAGCACTTGAACATCGATATTTCCACCACTTAGCACCACGCCTATCTTTGCGCCTTTTTTAAATTTGATCTTATCATGCATAAGTGCTGCCACGCCAGCTGCGCCAGCTCCTTCAACCACGATCTTTTGCGTCTCTAGCAAGAACAAAATCGCAGTTGCAATCTCCTCGTCATCGACCTGTACAAACTCATCCACGCACTCAACGATATTTTTAAGCGTTATCTCGCTCGCATCACGCACAGCGATGCCATCGGCTATGGTGCGAACTGACTTTGAGTTTATGCTCTTTTTAGCGCCGTAGCTATTAAACATCGCTGGAGCACCCTTTGCGCCGACGCAAACGACTTTGGTTTTTGGATTGACTTGTTTTATACAGCTTGCCACGCCGCTAGCTAAGCCACCACCGCCAACTGGCACTACAACCATATCAAGGTCGCTTATCTCATCAAGCATCTCAAGCCCAACAGTGCCCTGCCCTGCCATGACGTACTCATCGTTAAATGGATGAACAAAGGTCATATCTTTTTCTTTGGCGTAATTTACTGCAAATTCATACGCCTCATCAAAGTTATCACCTTTTAAGATCACTTCAGCGCCAAGATCCTTTGTGCCAGCTACCTTTAGAAGTGGGGTTGATTCTGGCATGACGATGCAAGCATGCACGCCAAATTCTTTTGCACTTATCGCAACGCCTTGAGCGTGATTGCCAGCGCTTGCAGCCACGACGCCACGTTTTCGCTCCTCATCGCTTAGGCTAGCTATTTTATTGTAAGCGCCTCTTATCTTGTAAGCTCCAGTTCGTTGTAAATTTTCCTCTTTTAGATAGACATTTGCGCCTAAAATTTTGCTAAGTTTTGCACTTAGCGCAAACGGAGTTTTATTTACAAAGTGACCGATCGTTATCTTTGCTTGGATTATTTTGTTTAATGAAACCATTTTTAACTTTCCTTTTAAAATTTATCTTTTGCCTCTAGTAACACGCCACACTCGATGTGATGAGTGTTGGCAAACTGATCAAAGAGCGCAAATTTTATCACTTTATGGCTTTTAGTAAGCTCATTTAGATTTTCTTTTAATGTCTCTGGATTGCACGAGATGTAGATGATGTTTTTGAAATTTCTAATGAAATTTATGACGCTTTCACTTAGCCCTGCGCGTGGTGGATCGACAAGGACGTGAGAGAAGTTAAAATCGCTTAAATTTATCTCTTTTAGCCTATTAAACTCCCTAACGCCAGCAAATGCGCTCATCAGCTCATCAGCGTCCATTCGCAAAAATTTGATATTTTTAGCCCCATTTAGCTCGCAGTTTTTAAGGGCATTTGCGATCGAGCTTTTTGAAATTTCAGTGGCAAGGACGTTTTTAAATTTAAACGAAAGTGGGATAGTAAAATTTCCATGTCCGCAGTAGAGTTCCAGCAGGTCAGCGCCACCTTGCACGCACTCTTTTGCCCAAGCTATCATCTTCTCATTTACCGCTTTATTTGGCTGGATAAAGGCATTTTCACTTAGGCTAAATTTATAAATTTGACCTCCGACATTTAGCTCATCAACTAAATTTAGCTCACCACTTAGCAGCTTTTGACCGCGAGATCTAGCTAAGATCATCACATCAAGCTTGCTAGCTAGAATTTTCATCGCTGCCTCAAACTCACTATCAAGCCTTTTATGATAAAGAAGCGTGACCAAGGTGCCACTTTTACAGGCGATAAACTCCACTCCAAAGAGCTTTGCGCGTAAAATTTCATCATTTTGTAAATTTTCAAGTAGCCTTGGCATGAGATGTGAAATTTGCTCGCAAACCTTTGGACACTCATCTATAAAGACCCTTTTGCCCTTCTCGCTTGCGTGCATCGTGTAGCTAAGCTTGCTATCTTCGTGCCAGATGCCAAACTCAGCCCTCGTGCGGTAGTGCTTTGGGCTTGAGCTAAAAACATCAAATTTGCCATCATAAAATGGGGAGAAATTTTGCTTAATAAGATCAGTTTTAAATGAAATTTGCTCACTATAAGGGGTAAAAAGAGTGCATGATCCGCACTCTTTTAGGTATTTGCAGTCCAAATTTATGCCGCTTTCTCTTCGACTTTTTTGCCTACAAATCTAACCAAAGCCCAGATCGCTAAAAATCCGCAAGGAAGTGCGATCCAAACGCTAAGACCAAGTGCGACAGGCAAGTAGCCAACAAGCACACAAACCGCGCAAACGCTAAGTGCATAGATCATCTGTGTTGAGACGTGATCGATGTGGCTGCATCCTGCGCCCATTGATGAAAGTATCGTAGTATCTGAGATCGGCGAGCAGTGATCACCAAAGATAGCGCCCGTTAGAACGCTTGAGATATTTACTATCATATAAGCGTGCATCGCATCGCCATCTAGGCCGTAGTTTTTGCCCACTGCATAAGCTAGCGGGATAGCAAGAGGCATCAAAATGCCCATCGTGCCGTAGCTGGTGCCTGTTGAGAAGCTGATAAATGAGCCAAGGATGAAAACAGCCACTGGCAGGATAAATTTAGGCGTTGAGTCACTTAGCAAATCAACCAAATATCTTGAAGTGCCAAGCTCTTTTATAACCGCGCTAAGGCTCCAAGCAAGAAGCAAGATGACGACCGTGATGATCATAGTTTTCCAGCCCTTTACCCACGTGCTAATAGCCTCTTTTACATCAAAAATTTTGCGCCAAACGCCCATCGTGATAGCTACGATACTAGCGAGCAATGCTGCTTGAAATAGCGATGTAGCAGAGTCAGCTGCGCCAAAAGTATCTTTAAATGTTGAAAATGAAAGTGGATTTGCAAGTGCATTTTTAAGAGTATCGCCCTCAAGTGCAGCAAGACCGCTAAAATAAAAGCTAGTAAATGCGCCGATAACTAGCACAAGAAGCGGCACTATCGCATTTGAAGCGCTTAGTTTTACGCCCTCTTTTGGCTCGAGAGTCTTATCTTCAAGGTCTTGAATTTGAGTTTTGCCTGAGTGAAGCTCGCCTCTTCTAGCGCGTCTTTCAGCTGCTAGCATAGGGCCATACTCGCGTTGCATCAAGGCTGTGCAGACTATGAAAAACAAGATAAAGAGGTTGTAAAATCTATATGGAATGGTCTCGATAAATATAGAATAAGCGTTTATGCCAGTCTCGCCGATAAGCTCGTAGCCCTTTTCGATGAGCGAAACCTCAAGTCCGACCCATGTAGAGATGATAGCGATACCAGCAATCGGTGCTGCTGTAGCGTCGATGATGAAGGCTAGCTTTTCGCGGCTGATTTTAAATTTATCGCTTATTGGTCTCATGATAGGACCAACGATTAGGGCATTTGCGTAGTCATCGAAAAATACAAAAATACCCATAAGCCAAGTTGAAATTTGAGCTGAAACGCCAGTTTTTGCCTTTTTGCTAAGCCAAAGAGCAACCGCTTTTGTGCCGCCCATCTTTGTGATAAGTGCGACCACACCGCCTATACAAAGCACTTGAAGCAAGATACCAGCATCGGTGCTATCAGCCATCGACTCAACCACTCTTGAAACGATGCCTGTAAAGCCTTTGATGATGCCCATAAAGACATTTTCATTGATGATATTTATGAGAAACGTTCCGCTAAAAACACCGATAAATAGCGACAATATAACGTCTTTTGTGATAAAAGCAAGCGCTATGGCCACAACTGGCGGTATAAGCGTGAAAACGCCGTAAATTTGCGCGTTTCTTTTGGCGACTTCTGGATCAACGCCAAAAAGTACGGCACTAAAAAATAGTAACAATAAAATTTGTCTCACATAAACTCCTTAAAATTTTTCTATCGCAAGTCCAGCCCAAGTCTGCGTGTTTGCCATGACTTCGACCCTGTTTATATTGACACTTCCAGGCATATTTAGACAATTAACCAAAATCGTCGCGATATCCTCAGACGTGATAAAATTTGTATTTTCATAAAGACTATCAGCCTTTGCCTTATCGCCCTTAAATCTAACCTCGCTAAATTCAGTCTTACAAAGACCTGGCTCGATGTTTGTCACCCTGATATTTGTGCCAACTAGATCGTTTCTTAAATTTAGACTAAACTGCTTTACAAAGGCCTTTGTAGCGCCATAAACGTTACTACCAGGATACGGCCACGAGCCAGCTGTTGAGCCAAGATTAAAGATATAGCCCTTTTCTTGCTTGTAAAGTAGCGGCAAAACGGCTTTTGTAGAGTAGATAAGACCCTTTACATTTGTATCTATCATCGTCTCAAAGTCCTCTACCTTTGCGTCTATCGTCTTTTCTTGTCCCAAGGCAAGTCCAGCGTTATTTACAAGCACTTCGATATCTTTAAATTTATCAGGCAGGCTATCAACTGCGTCAAAAACAGCCTTTTTATCACGTATGTCAGCTACGATGATGTGCGTATCGCCAAGCTCACTTGCTAGCTTTTTTAGCCTATCTTCGCGCCTTGCAAGAGCTACTATCTTGTAGCCCTCTTTTGAGAGTCTTCTAGCGATCGCCTCGCCAAAGCCAGATGTCGCACCTGTCACAAAAGCTGTCTTTTTCATATCTCTTCCTAATTAAAATTTGGCTTTAAGCCAAGATCTTCTAAAAATTTAATATTTTTTTCGTTTTTATCTTTAATCGCATAATCAAGCGCGTTAAATCCCGCATCATCAGTGGCGTTTATATCAGCGCCGTTATCTATCAAAAGCTTTAAAATTTCAGGCGTTGCGTGAGCTGCTGCATGCATAAAAACGCTTCTGTTTGTATGCTCTAGGCCGCACGTATCCTCTACTTGCATCATGCCTAAATTTATCATATTCATCTTAGACTGCTCGTCGATGTAGCTCTCGTTTGCATTGGCTCCGCTCTTTAGCAAAAGCTCGCAAAGAGGCGCATCCTCAAACTGCACAGCATAAAAAAGCGCACTTTTGCCAAAGAAATTTTTGTGATTTACATCGGCTCTATTTTTAAGCAAAATTTTCACATTTTCTAAATTTTTAAGAGCAAAAAATAGCGGCGTTTCATCGCCTAAATTTACGTCAGCCCCGCGCCTTATGATCTCTTCTATCATCTCGCTACTTTTGTCATTTAGCAGTGCGATATCAAGTAAATTTGTAAGCTCTGCGGTGGTGAAATTTTTAGAATAAAGCAAATTTGCAAGCTCGTCTTGACTTAGCTTTTGAGCCATCATCTTTTGCTCAGAAGTTAAAATTTTAGCTTTATTTACATTTTTGCCAACGCTAAAGCTTAAAAACTCATTTATCACGCTAGTTGCGTAGTAAGCGGCACTTGCACTATCAACGCCTAAAGCCTCATAAAATTTAACCAGTGGAGTTTGAGCATTTTTATAAGCTTCGCTGAATTTTTTATATTTTAAGAAGTTAAACAAACTCTCATTCGCCCAGTATCTAAAATACTCCATTTGAGCATCTTTTTGAGCCTCAGCCGCTTCTGGCTTTGCAAGCTCTTTTTGATATATTTCAGGAGCAAATGAGGCTTTTAGCAAGATCCATCTAAATTTATTTAAATTTTCTCTATAAACGCCCTCGCCAACGCAGCTTTGGGATTCGCTTCTAACAGCCACACTCGCATCAAAAAGCTCTTTTACCTCTTTTAAATTTAAAAGCGAGCCATCGCAATAAAATAGCCCCTCATTCGCATAAGCAAGCTCGTTTGGAGTAGTTTTAAAGCTCTCTTTTTTAGCAAGATCACCGCACTCTAATGCGTGTAAATTTACAAAAAGAAAACTGCTAAAAAAGAGAAAAAAAGCTACTTCTTTCATCAAAGCTCCTTAAAATTTCGCGATATTGTAACAAATTTATATACTAAACTCGCTTATTTCATTAAAATTTAGGTATTTATAAATTTGATCTTTGTTTAAACTAAGACTATCTCTTACTATTTTTTTATACTCACTAACGCTTGGCAAACGCCCTAGTAGCGCGCATACAGCGGCTAGCTCGGCACTTCCTAGATAGACCTTTGCGCCCATGCCCATTCTGTTGTCAAAATTTCTTGTCGATGTCGAAAAGACGACGGCATTATCATTTACCCTTGCTTGATTGCCCATGCAAAGCGAGCAGCCTGGCACCTCTGTCCTAGCATTTAGCCTTTTAAAAATTTCATAAACTCCCTCGTCCTCAAGCGTTTTTTTATCCATTTTAGTTGGCGGCGCGATCCAAAGCCTAGTAGTAAGCTTGCTCTCACGCTCTAAAATCCTAGCAAGCGCCCTGTAATGGCCGATATTTGTCATACAGCTACCCACAAAGACCTCGTCGATGTTGTGTGCTCTTTTGCTATCAGCTAAAATTTCACTCAGTGTCGCCACATCGTCTGGGTCGTTTGGACAGGCCAAAATCGGCTCATCTATCTGAGACAAATCAATCTCTAAAATTTCAGCATATCTTGCGTCCTCGTCGGCTCTTAAAAGAGTTGGGTTTTCTAGCCATTTTTGCATCTTCTCTTTTCGCCTCACAAGCGTTTCATGGCTCTCATACCCAGCTTTTATCATAGCGTCTATTAGCGCAACGTTTGAGCGAACGTACTCCACGACGCTAGCCTCACTTAAATTTACCACACAAGCAGCCGCCGAGCGCTCAGCCGAAGCGTCACTTAGCTCAAACGCCTGCTCCACTTTTAGACTCTCTAGCCCTTCTATCTCTAAAATTTTGCCCGCAAAAATGTTCTTTTTATTCTTTTTCTCAACGCTTAAAAGCCCTTTTTTGATAGCAGAATAAGGTATCGCATTGACAAGATCACGAAGCGTCACGCCCTCTTTTAGCTCGCCTTTAAATTTGATCAAAACTGACTCTGGCATATTTAGTGGCATCATACCAAGCACCGCCGCAAACGCCACTAGGCCGCTTCCTGCTGGAAAGCTAATGCCAATAGGAAATCTCGTGTGACTATCGCCGCCAGTGCCCACCGTGTCAGGCAAGACCATGCGGTTTAGCCACGAGTGGATGACGCCGTCGCCTGGTTTTAGGCTCACGCCACCACGAAGCGTCATAAATTTAGGCAAGCTCTTTTGCATCTCAAGGTCGCTTGGCTTTGGATAAGCAGCCGTGTGGCAAAAGCTTTGCAAGACAAAATCCGCCCCAAAACTAAGGCTAGCAAGCTCTTTTATCTCATCTCTAGTCATAGGCCCTGTGGTATCTTGCGAACCAACGGTCAAAATTTCAGGCTCCACGTATGCCCCAGCTCTCACGCCAGCCTTGCCGCAAGCCTTGCCGACCATCTTTTGAGCGAGCGTATAGCCACCGCCTAGCTCTTTTGGCTGATCTGGCTTTATGAAAATTTGCTCCTCGCCAAGTCCCAAGGCCTCTCTAGCCTTTTTAGTCACTTGCCTACCTATCATCAAAGGTATCCTACCCCCTGCTCTTATCTCGTCACTTAGGGTGTTTGGGCTTAGTTTAAAGTTTGCCACGAGCTTTTTTTCGTTGCCTGCAAGCTTATAAATTTCGCCTTTAAATGGATAAATTTCTATCTCATCGCCCATTTCTAGCTCATTTACGTTTGCAACTATCGGCAGTGCGCCGCTATCTTCAGCGGTGTTAAAAAATATCGGAGCTATGGTCGTGCCGATCACGATACCGCCCGTTTTTTTGTTTGGCACGCCTTCTATCTCATCGCCAAGGTGCCACTGGATCGAGTTTATACCACTCTTTCTGCTGCTGCCAGTGCCGACCACGTCGCCAACATACGCCACGCTCTTGCCGCGACTTTTTAGCTCTTTTAGGACTTCTAAGCCCTCAGGCATCTTTTTAACCAGCATCGCCTTTGCGTGAAGCGGTATGTCAGCCCTTGTATAGGCCTCGCTTGCAGGGCTTAGATCATCAGTATTTGTCTCGCCAGGCACCTTAAAAACCACTGCCTTTATGCACTCACTAAGTGGCTTTTTATGCGTAAACCACTCCGCGTTTGCCCAAGAAGCAAGCACCTCTTTTGCAAATTTATTGCTATTTGCTAGCTTTGCGATCTCGTCAAAATGCTCATGCACCAAAATGATATTTTTTAGCTCATTTGCCGCAGCTTGCGCGATAGTTTCATTGCTATTTTTTAGAGCTCGCACCAAAATTTCTACGTTATATCCGCCAAGCATCTTGCCTAAAATTTTAATGGCACGAACTGCATCAAGGCCGTCTATTTTAAGCCCTTCTATCACCTCGCCAAGAAATTCCGCCTTTATCTTTGCCGCGTCATCAACGCCTGGATTTACGCGATTTGTGAGCAAATTTATAAGAAATTTTAGCTCGTTTTGCGCCTTTTCATCGCCGCTAGAGTCGCCAGCAAGTCTCATTAGCTCGCAAATTTCGCTTGTTTGCTTGGCATTTAGCGCAAGCGGTGGCACGCCCTCTTTTTCTCGCTCACTCACATGTTTTTCGTAGTCGGTAAAAAAGCTCATAAATTTCCTTTGTGATTTTGCTCGTTTTTAGTCCAAAATCGCTGATTTTGCTTGCATTTTATCAAAAAGCAAAACAATCTAAAGTAAAATTTGCCCAAAATTTCAAATTTCAAGGAGCAAATGTGTCAAAAGCCTACCTAAAATCGCCCATTGGAATTTTAGAGATCGTTGCTAGCGAAAATGGAATTTGTGAGATAAATTTTGTAGATAAATTTGAAAAAGTAGCGGTAAAAGATGAAAATTTAAAGCTTTGTTTAGATGAACTAAAGGCTTATTTTAAGGGTGAGCTTAAAAAATTTAGCGTTAGACTTGATCTAAAAACGACCAAATTTAGAGCCAAAATTTATGAAAATTTGCAAAAAGTGCCGTACGGCGAAACGACCACATACGCTGCTCTTGCACTTGCTGCGGGCCACAAAAACGCTTACCGCGCAGCGGGATCTGCAAACGCCAAAAACCCACTGCCTATCATCATCCCCTGCCACAGGGTGCTAGCCAGCAGTGGCCTTGGTGGCTACTCAGGCGGCGAGGGTCTGCCAACTAAAATTTGGCTTTTAGAGCACGAAGCAAGGCATAAATAAGCCAAATGCAATATAAATTTTGCTTAAAAGTGCCTCTTAAACCGACGAGCCAACCTCTTTAAATTTATCAACAAAATGCGAGATCTCATCGATCACTTTTTGCCTGATTATTGGATAGTTTTTATTTAAAGGGCTGATCTTAGGCAGTATCTCGCCTATTTGCGTTCCACTCTGGCTAACAAAGCCGTTCTTTAACGACGAGCTTATAAACCTTCTTGCTCCAGCCTCGTCTAAATTTAAAGAAGTGATAAGCTCGTCCGCCTCTTTTTTCATCACAACTTTTGCAAATTTAAAAAACTCTTCTATCACGCTGGCTCGGTCTTTAAATTTATCCAAGTCGCTTTGGTTTATAAAATCAACTATCAACCCCTCTTTTGAGCGGTTTTCCAAGCTCGAGCGGATGATGCGACGCACCTCATCAGTAAGTGCTGCTTTATCTTTTATCTTTTTATTATGCTCAAATATCAAACCCAAAATATAGTCTAAATTTATCTCCTGAGATTTTAGTAGATCAACCTCAAATACCACGTCATCCCAGTTTATCCTCTCTTTTTCCTTCTCTTCGCCAGCCTTTTCTTTTCTTAGCCACTCTCTTATATCATTATATGTCCCACGGTAGTCTTGCAAAGCCCTTGCATTTGGCACTTTTATGCTTTGCATCTCTTTGATTTGTTCATCGCTTAAGCCAAATTTATCCCTAAACTCATAAACTGCTTTTTCATCGTCTAAATTTACCTCTTGCAAAGCTCTTAGAGCCACAAATTCATCGTAGTTTTGCAAAGCATTTTCCACCCTTAGATACTCTCCAAAAAGCTTTACAAATTCTTTCTTGTCCTTTTGCGTCTCTATCTTAGTAGGATCAGGGAATTTCGCCTCTAGCTCGCTTACTACATCTACAAAGCCCCTTCTTGCCTCGCCAGATACCGCATCTGTAAAGCCATCCATATACTCTTTATAGCTTTTTTCGAGTATGACGCTTTTGGTGCTTCCTTTACCAAAAAGAGTTATAGCATCTTCTGTCGCTTTTTCTAGGTCTCTAAATGTCACGATGTTGCCAAAAGTTTTTGTAGCACCATAAATTCTATTTGTCCTAGAGTATGCTTGTATGAGCCCGTGATAGCGTAAATTTTTATCCACAAAGAGCGTGTTTAGACAAGGCGCGTCAAATCCTGTCAAAAACATGCCCACAACTAAAAGTAGGTCGATCTCTTGCTTCTTTGTGCGCTCGCTTAGATCTCGGTAGTAGTCTTGAAACGACCCACCATCAACGCTAAAATTTGTCTTAAAGTAGGCATTGTAGTCTTTTATCGCGCTATTTAAAAACTCTTTTGAGCTAACGTCCATCGCCTCTGGCTCAAAGCCCTCGTCAGCTATCTCACCAACCATATCTTGCTCTTCATTTTGTGAAAAAGAAAATATTGTCGCTATCTTTAAAGCTCGCTCTTTGTTACTTTGTAAATTTTTAAACGCTTCATAATAAAGCTTTGCTGCATCTACCGAGCTTACTGCAAACATAGCGTTAAAGCCCTTGCCACTTGCATTTAAGCGGTGAGTTTTTTGATGAAATTTCTCTAGCACATACTCTGAAATTTCTTTGATACGCTCAGGGTGCAAAAATGCACTTTTATTCTCAGCCGCACTTAGCTTTAGCTCGTCTTTTTCTGTCTCTATGCTCTTAAATTTAGGCACGACGTTGTTATAATCAACCTTAAATTTAAGCACCTTCTCATCTCTTATGGCATCAACTATCACATATTCATGAAGCGAGCTTCCAAAGACACTTTGCGTAGTCTCTGCTCCGATGGCATTTTGAGGAAATATCGGTGTTCCAGTAAAGCCAAACTGATAAAATTTCTTAAATTTCTTCTTTAAATTTTTCTGTGCTTCGCCAAACTGAGACCTGTGGCACTCGTCAAATATAAAAACAACCTCTTTTTGATATATGCTTAGATCATCTTCGTTTTTCATAAGGTTGTTTAGCTTTTGTATAGTTGTTACGATGATCTTTCCGTCATCTTTTTGAGTGTTTCGCTTTAGCTCTGCTGAGCTAACTGAGCCATTCACGCTATCTTTTGAAAATTTTTGATACTCCTTCATAGTCTGATAGTCAAGGTCTTTTCTATCCACCACAAAAAAGACTTTATCTATAAATTCAAGCTGCGTAGCAAGCCTAGCCGCCTTAAAGCTAGTTAGCGTCTTGCCAGATCCTGTCGTATGCCATATAAAGCCGCCACCCTCTGGCTTTGCGTAGCATTTAGCATTATGCGAACTATTTATCTTCCAAAGTATGCGCTCAGTCGCTGCTATCTGATAAGGACGCATTATGAGCAAGGTGTTATTTGTATCAAAGATGCAGTATTTGCTCAGTATGCTAAGAAGTGTATTTTTCGCCAAAAATGTAGCTGTAAAGTCCTTTATATCTTTTATGGCTTCGTTTTTTGAATTTGCCCAGTTTATAGTAAAGTCAAAGCTGGTTTTATCCCGCTTGGTTGTGTTTGCAAAGTATCTTGTATCTGTGCCATTTGAGATGATAAAAATTTGCAAGTATTTAAAGAGAGAATTTGATGAGTTAAAGCTCTCTTTGGAGTAGCGATGAATTTGATTAAAGGCTTCTCTTATCGCCACGCCTCGCTTTTTAAGCTCTATTTGCACAAGCGGCAAGCCATTAACAAGTATAGTGACATCATATCTGTTGTGCGATGAGCCAGTTTGCTCAAACTGATTTATCACCTGCAAGCTGTTTTTAGCGATATCTTTTTTATCGATAAGGCAGATATTTTGTTTATACCCATCATCAAAAGTAAAGTCATATATATGATCGTCTTGTATCTTGCGTGTCTTTTCTATAATGCCATCGTTTGGCTTGTCGATATACTCTTCAACTAGCCTTTTCCACTCAGGCGAGCTAAATTTAACATTATTTAGCCTCTCTAGCTGCTCTTTTAAATTTAGTAAAAGTGCCGTTTGAGAGTTTATATCTTTTTTATACTCATAGCCTTGTTTTGCAAGATCATCTATAAGCTCACGCTCCATATCCACTTCGCTTTGGTAGCTTGAAGACTGAGGCAATCTCTCATATTTATCTAAAACGATGAAATTTTCAGACTCAAGTATAATTTTACTCTCTATCATTTTTACGCCCTTATGCTCTCATTTTTGGTTTGAAATTTAAAAGTAGCTCTCTGTAATGCTCATACTGCTTGCGCCTTAGCTCTATCTCTCGTGGCAAACCCTCAGTTATAGAATTTACAAGCGTATCAAATTTATCTAAGATATCAACGACCTTTTGCTGTGTTTGAAGTGATGGGACGGGGATTAAAATTTTTGACATATCAGACGCAGATACATCAATAACCTTAGTTCCTTTAGCATACTTTACTTTCTCATTGTAAAAATAGGCTGTTTGTGAAAGATATACAAAAAATTTTCCCAAAAGAGTATTTTTAGGCTTTAAAATAGTTGCATGCCCACCAGTAACAGCCTGCTCCTTTCCAAGATACACAACAGCCTTTCCAACATCTTGTAAATTTTCACTAGTATTAGTAATTACAACGTCCCCAAAATTAACTTTTTTTAAATTCCTTGCCGTATCAACCGAAACAAAAGATTTAGTCTTGCTAGCAAACGTTCCATAATACGTATAAATTTGACCATAATGTATCGCAGGAACTCCGCTCTCCACAAAGTCCTTCTTTTGCAACCCATTGCCACGTATCAGCTCACAAATTTCTCCAAGCATTTTTAGCTCACACCCTCCCCCATTTTTATCAAGCTCGTCAAAGCTTAAAAGAAAGTCGCGATAAAATTCATACTGCTTTTTCCTAGCTGTAAGCTCTGCTGTAAGCTCTGCTGTAAGAAGCGTGAAAGAGTCCAAGATACGGACTATTTCACGCTGCACTTCCATCGGAGGCACAGGAAATTTTACTTTTTTAAGTTTAGCCATATCAACTGACGGAAAAGAACTAGAATTTGTATTTTGCTTGCACCATTCACAAATTTTAAAGAAATAATAAAAGACAAACTCGATATCAAGTTTGTCTTTTAGCAATTCACGTATTGTAAAAGACGTGAATTGCTGATTCATTAAAAATGAATCAGCGATTGCGAGCGCGTGCTCGCCTATAGTCGCGGTGGTCGCGACTATAATTGAATTTTTAGGGATTAACTTACCTCCCTTCACAGCTTTAGGTGTTATTTTTTGTATGGACTCAGATAAAATTCTACCATTTTCGCGTATATCCTCCATTCTATACCAAGGTATGGTTCCATTTTCCCAAAAATCTTTGTTTGCTTTTGAAGGTGTATAGCCATTTTTCATAATAAAAACTTCTTCTACCTCCATAAATTCAACCCCATCAGGACAAAGCTCATTTATAAGATCAAAAATTTTACTCATCTCTCGCCGTCCAGCTCTATCTGCGCGATGATGTCATCTATCTGTGAGCGTAAATTTGAGATCTTAGCCACAGTCTCTTTTATCTGTAAATTTAGCTCGTTTATATCTATCTTTTCGCGTGTATCTTTTGGCTCGACATAGGAGCTAACTGCTAGGTTGTAGTCATTTTTAGCGATTGTGTCATTATCCACCGATGTAGCTACGTGAGCGATCTCTTCTTTGCTAGCAAAAATTTCTACTATCTTTTTAATGTGCTCACTTGTTAAAACGTTATTGTTCGTTCTTTTTTCAAAAAACTCACTAGCGTCTATAAACTGCGTTTTGTTTTCACTTTTGTGCTTTGAAAGCACAAGGATATTTACAGCGATCGATGTGCCGTAGAAGAGATTTGGCGCTAGGGCGATGATGGTTTCGACGAAATTTTCTTTTACAAGATACTCACGTATCTTCTTTTCTGCGCCGCCTCTATAAAAAATGCCAGGAAAGCTAACGATAGCAGCTCGCCCTTTTGCAGAAAGGTAGCTAAGAGCATGCATGATAAAGGCAAAGTCTGCCTTGCTTTTAGGCGCTAGCACGCCAGCTGGAGCAAATCTAGCATCATTTATAAGTGTGGGATCATCGCTACCGATCCAGTTTATAGAGTAAGGAGGGTTTGAGACGATGGCGTCAAATGGCTTATCATCCTGAAGCTTTGGGTCTAAAAGCGTATCGCCAAGCTCTATGTGAAATTTAGAGTAGTTTATGTTGTGTAAAAACATATTCATGCGAGCAAGGTTAAATGTCGTGTGATTGATCTCTTGTCCAAAAAAGCCCTGCTCTACCTCATGCTTGTCAAATCTCTTTTTAGCTTGCAAAAGTAGCGAACCAGAGCCACAAGCTGGATCGTAAATTTTATTTACACTTTCTTGTCCGTGCATGGCTAGCTCAGAGATGAGCTTTGAGACATTTTGCGGAGTGAAAAACTCACCACCTGACTTACCGGCATTTGCGGCGTAGTTTGAGATGAGAAACTCATAAGCATCGCCAAAAAGATCGATGTGGTTATCTTTAAAGTCACCAAAATCAAGCCCAGCAACTCCGTTTAAAACAGCAGCAAGCCTTTTGTTTTTATCTGCGACGCTATTGCCGAGTCTGTTGCTAGTCGTATCAAAGTCAGCAAAAAGTCCTTTGATGTCTTGCTCTGACTCAAACCCAGCGGCTGAACCCTCGATACTTTTAAAAATTTGGTCTAGATCGGTATTTAAATTTTCATTATTTGAGGCATTTTTTACGACATTTTTAAAAAGCTGACTAGGATAGATGAAGTAGCCCTTTTCTTCTATGATGACCCTTTTTTGCTCGTCATCTATCTCATCATCACCCATGCTAGCGTAGTCGATGCTCTCGTCTCCAGCCTCTATGTAGTCGGTAAAATTTTCGCTGATAAATCTATAAAACAAAGTTCCGAGGACATACTGCTTAAAGTCCCAGCCATCAACAGCACCCCTTACTTCATTTGCGATGCTCCAAATTTGATTTTGTAAGGCTTTGCGTTGTGCCTCTTCGCTCATTTTATCTCCTTTAAATTTCCTTATAACCGACTATATTTAGCCCAAAACCAGCTAAGCTTACAAATTCTTTATTTTTATTTGAGCTTAAAAGCTCGATATCCTTTACGCCAAAGTGATTTAAAATTTGCGCTCCGATGCCGTAGTCTTTGCTAGTGTTTGAGTTGTCACTATCTAAAAAGATCAAAATTCCACCATTTTGGCTTAGAAATTTGATAGTTTTTAAAAGCTCGTCATATTTTGGACTACTCAAAAGCTCGTGATCGGCAAGGATCTTTTGAAATTTGACATTTGCCTTGCTCTTTGGCTCGCCAAAAAGATAAGCTGAGTGGATTTTGCCTTTGTGATCTGTAATATCGTATCTTATAGCCGCGCAGTCTGCGATCTTGACGTCACTTTTTTCGCCAACTCTTATGAGGCTTTCGTGGCTTAGCCTATACTCAACCAGATCAGATACGCTGATCATATTTAGTCCAAATTTCTCGCAAAACTCCTCTAGATAGTCGCGTCTTGCCATTGTGCCATCTTCTTTTACGATCTCACATATCGAAGCCATCGGAGCAACACCTGCAAGCTTGCAAAGATCGACCGAGCCCTCGGTGTGGCCTGTGCGAACAAGCACGCCGCCATTTTTGGCGATAAGTGGGAAGATGTGTCCTGGGCGCACGAAGTCCTCAGGTTTTGAGCTGGCCTCTGCTGCAAGCCTGATCGTCATATCGCGCTCATATGCGCTCACGCCTGTTGTTGCGTCTTTTGCGTCGATCGTAACCGTAAAAGCTGTCTCGTGGCTCGATGTGTTTTTAGCCACCATTAGCGGCAGGTCAAGCCTTTTTGCATTCGCCTCGTCCATCGCAAGACAGAGCACGCCCTTTGCGTGAGTGATAGCGAAATTTACCTTTTGCATGTCGCTACTAGCTGCTGAAAAGACTAGATCGCCCTCATTTTCGCGGTCCTCGTCATCGACCATGACGACCATTTTGCCATTTTTTATATCTTCAATCGCTCTTAATACGTTTTCAAGTGCCATAATTATCCTTTTATAAATTTTTACGATTATATTGATATTTTGATAACTAAGAGATAAAAATAATATTTTTTCTTTGTCGGTAATCACTTTTGAGAAAAAATAGAATTTACACCAAAATTTAAGCTTTTAAGGTTGATATTAGCCATTTGGCAGGATAAATTTATATCATATAGACATAAAAATTTAAACGTATGTTTGTGCGATAAAACAAATTTTGACTTTAAATTTTTAAATATGCCTTAGACAAAGACAAATTGCTATTTTAGTTCATTAATGACGATATGAAAGATAATTGAAATTTACATTAAATAAAAAAGTATAGTTTGATAAGTAGGTTTAAAAATTTAAATATTTTTATTTAAAAACGCGAGCCAAATTAGGCTCTCATCGTTATTTTAGCTATAAAAGTAAAAAAATTTTAATAGAGAAAATATATTCAATCTGTTTTAAAGACAATATTTTATGTATTATTTTACATATTATTTAATAGAATATTTTTATAAAAACTTTGCATTAAATTTAAAAAGACAAAAAATAAAAATAGATATGAAAAATTTAAAGTAGATGGCGCAGCGGACGGGGCTCGAACCCGCGACCTCCGCCGTGACAGGGCGGCATTCTAACCAACTGAACTACCGCT
>NZ_CABPTV010000007.1:63787-119703 GCF_902460535.1 Campylobacter concisus
TTAGGATAAAGACCACTCACAAAATAATCAAGACTTTTTACGTTATTACAACCAAAAAAACGCATACAATCGCAAAGAAAAAATTCATTATTACCATTATAAAGAGGAAAAGAAAAATCTTTAACCATCAAAGCATCAGTATCGGTGTTTTGATAAAATTGAGGTTCATTAGTTTTATAAAAATAGGGATCAGTAGTATCTGGAGAAAAAGAAAATTGAATTACATCCCCACCGATAGCAGAATTAGAACGAAGTAATTTAAGTTCATTAACAAATTTTAAATGCAACATAACAAAAACCCCTTATTTAAAATAAATCTAATTTAAATTGCTTAATAGCAAATATATACTTGCGACCATTTCGCAACGAATAACCGTGATCTTCTAAAAGCTTTTTTAAATTTGTCTGTTTAAAAAGCTCGTTTAACTCATCAAAAGCAGAATACAAAGATCGACGACTACCAACAACAATGTCAGCCCAAACAAAGCCCAACTTTTTAGCATAAAGCCTTTTAATAAAAGGGCTTTTAACATCAATGCAATAAATTTCATCGCCACCATGCAAAAGATCACTTATTAAACTACCATAAGCATTTAACTTCTTCATTGAATAACCTTTAAAGCCGTTTCAATAGGACGTTTATAATCATCATTTCTTATTTGAGAGATTGCAACAAAAAAATCATTTAAAGAAGTAGCAAAAACATCAAAAAGCGGATTATCAACATCTAAATTTTGATTTTTTATAGTCTTTTCATTTTTTAAAAAATTGCCTGCAAGCTTTGATAAACCATATTCGTGGAGAGTTAAGCCGTCCTTTTCAAGGTCTTTTAATGTTTCGGTAAATACATATAAAAAATTCTCACCACTAACACCTAAATTTGTATAAACCGCACTAACAAAAGCCTTTAAAGCCATTGTCGCTTTTTTAATATCTCTTGACTGAATGAGATCATGCATAGTAAGAGCTTTAAATTTATCATCGCCCCAAGTAGAGATAAAATCCCAAATTTTAAGCCGATTAGTATCAAGATCACATCTTTGGTAAATTTTACGAACACTTTCAGACTGAATAACCCCAGCAGTTAAGCGATTGACTTCATCATCAGTTAGATCATACCATTTACAAATACTAAGCCCTTGCGACCAGAACGCCCCTAAATGGCTAAAAATATATCTTATCTCGTTTTCTTCATTGATAGGAAGTAATCTTTTTATCGCTAAACGTCCAAATTCTGCTTCGTGTCTGAAAACAAAAAGATCGATTTTTGGATTAAAGCCGTTAATCTCCCACTTTGTGAAAATTAGAGTAGATATATTTTTGCTTTGAACTTGTTTAATTTTGTCATAAACCCTAAACATGTGCGGATTTTTACCAAAACTTACACCTTCAAAACGAGTAAAACGCATAAAATTATTTACATTTATTTCGGCGATATCGCTAAAAGTCGCCGAATTTTCATCAATTATTAAATCATCATCATCTTTTTTATATTGATCGGAGTAATTAGAAATTCTCTTTAAACTTCTAAATTTTAAGAAATCTTGTGGAGTATATTTTATCCCAGTTACGTCAGTCGCTAGATCAAGCCTTAGCACGCTTACACGAAAATTAACCCCAAATATATCATTTAAAAATTTATTTACAAACTCATAAGCCCTAATATGCCCATATTTGAGCAAAAACACACTTCTAAACTGAATTTTTAAATGATATAGCCCTTTTGGCTTAAATTTTGTGTCCGAAATAGTGCAAAATATATCATCATTTGCAAAATAACCAAAATATTGCCCCAAACCCTTACTTGATACTTTGAAATTACCATATTCAAAACCCAAATCATCAAGCACATATTTTTCGCCAAACGTGCGTAAATTTTGCGCCTGCTGTTTAAGCATAGCTATCTTGCGAATAAAAGCCGAAAATTTAGTATCAAAATATTTTTCATCGGTGCAATTAACCCCAACAACTAAAGTGTCGATACCTTGGTGAAGTATTTTAAATCTATCGTCTTTATAAATCATTTTCTTTAACCTTAAGAAAAACTTAGCTTGTCCCGCCTAACCTTGCTGATAGTCTAGGCGTGGGGCTAAGTTTTAGCCCCTATTTTTCAAGCATTCGAGCCGTTTTTAATACTCTCCATTTTTAGCATTGCCGTGACAAAGCTATCAATGGCGGGAACAAATTTGCTAAAAATTACAACTGGAGTTGAATTATATGCATCCTTATAAAGTCTATACTCGATCTTGCCACTAGCAATATATACTTCATCTTCTTTTAAGTCTAAGTATTGCTCTTGTGTTATTCTTGTTGTATGCTCGCCACCGCTATTTAAAGCCACAAAAGTAACGACATAACTATCATCCCACCTTTCAAACTCGCCAAACTCATTTACAACAGGATTATTATCCTTATCAAATTTTTGTTTGCCTTCAATCTTCTTAACCTTGAGAACCTTTATCTTTTGCTCGAAATAATCAGCACTCTGGTTAAGCGACTGGTAAATTTCGCGATAAAGTGTTTCGTTTGTGCTATCCATTAATGGAGCTGTGCTTTTTGCCATTGTTTATCCTTTTTGAAAAAATTTGATTTTTTATTAAATATCTATTACCGATGATTTGCGAAAGATAAGCCTTACTAATCTTTAAATGATCGCAAAGATCAGCCCTTGTTAAAGTTGTTTTAGTTGATAAAATTTCAAGGACTGAAAGAATAAGCTTGTAATGTATCTTTCGCACTAAATAGCCTTTATCTCAGCGTTAAACGGAAACAAGCTTTTTAAATAGCGAACTATCGCGCACATAACAGCAACAATAGCAACCATTTTCTTTTTACCATTAGCGATTAAACGATCATAACGTGCTTTAAATTTCTCATTAAAGCGAACGGCACACAAAGCAGACATAAATAAAATACGTCGAATATTAGAACTACCCATTTTATTTATCTTTTGGCTTTTATACACGCTTGAACCACTTTGAAAAATTCTAGGGCTAAGACCGAGAAAGCTAACAAACTGCTTTTCAGACTTATCACGATTAAAATGCAGTTGTGGGAATAAATTTAAAGCTAGGTCAATACCAAAACCCTTATTACTTTTAATAATTTCTTCGGTTTCAGGAATAGTTTTTTAACAAGATCGAAAGCCAATTTTTGAAGCATAGATTGAAGCTTTGCGATCTCTTTTATAAGATTTTCAATGACTTCATCAACAACGCTATTATTTACATTTTTTTGAGATTGTTTAAAATTTTTAAGTTGAGTATTAAGCTTTTGAAGTAAATTTAAAGTCGAATTATAGCTTTTGATTTGTAAATATTCGGCGTTATATTTATCAGGCAAAATTTCGCTTTTAAAAGTCCGAGCATAAACAGCCAAGCCATAGCTATCATTTACATCAGTTTTGATAGCACTAAGATGTTTTAAAAACAAAGAAGTCTTATATGGATTTGTAACGCTATATCTAATATTTAGATCAGATAGAGCTTTTTGAAGTGATAAATGATAATTTGAAGTTGCTTCAAAAACAACTAAAATTTCATCATTTTTAAAACTATTGAAATAAACTTTAATAAGATCATAATTGTTAGGAAGTGTTTCAAACTTAGCTTTTTCACTTGCAATAGAAGTTAAAAAACAAACGTCGATTTTATCTTTAGAAACATCAACACCGCAAAAAAACGCTTTTTTCATTTTGATACTCCGAAATAAAATTTAGGTTATGTTTCTTTCTTGTATTCAGTGTTAAAACACTAAGATTTTTAACCGAAACATCAACCATAAGCCCTAAATCTAAGGCACAGCGTAAAAAAAACCGCTTAATTTAGTAACAGGGACTTATGGAAAATTTTATAAAATCAAAAGAGAAAGACGAAACGAGATGTGTAAATTCTCTTTGATTTTATGGAAGTATCATACAAAATTTAGTAGTTTTTGTTAAAATCACGAAAAACTTAAGGATAAAATTTGCAAGAGCTAAACAACGAGATCAAAAAAGTCCATTTCATAGGCATAGGCGGCATTGGTATCTCGGCCATCGCTAGATTTTTACACGAAAAAGGCCACAAGATAAGCGGCAGCGACATCAAAGAGAGCAAGACGACGCTTGAGCTTCAAAATGAAGGCATCGAGGTCATCACGCCGCACTGCAAAGAGGCGATAAAAGACCAAGACTTCGTGGTCTATTCAGCCGCGATAAAAGAGGACAACATCGAGCTAGTGGAGGCTAGAAGAAAGGGCATAAAGTGCTTTTCAAGAAAAGAAATTTTGCCCTATGTGCTTGAAGATAAGTGCGTCTTTGCAGTTGCTGGCGCGCACGGCAAGAGTACTACTTCAGCGATGCTAGCAAGCCTTATTGAGGGCTCAGTCATCATCGGCGCCATATCAAAGCAGTTTGGCTCAAATATGCGCTATGCCAAAAGCGACAACGTCGTATTTGAGGCTGATGAGAGCGATTCAAGCTTTCTAAACTCAAACCCATATCTAGCCATCGTCACCAACGCAGAGCCAGAGCACATGGAGCACTACGACTATGATCTAGCTAAATTTTACGCAGCCTACAAGGGCTTTTTGGAGCGCGCAAAAGTTAGGGTGATAAACGCTGAGGACGAGTTTTTAAGCACGCTTAAGCTTGATGCGATCAGACTTTATCCAAGCAGTGATATCACCGAGCTTACGATGGTGGTAAGAGACTATCAGCCATACACCAGCTTTAACCTTAAAAATTTAGGCAAATTTGAAGCCTTTGGCATGGGCGAGCACATCGCTATAGACGCATCTTTGGCTATTCTTGCTGCGATGCACGAGACGCCGCTTAAAGATATCAGAGAAAATTTATTAAATTTTAAAGGTATCAAAAAGCGTTTTGACATACTTAGCGCAAACAAAAATTTCGTCCTAATCGACGACTACGCGCACCATCCAACCGAGATAAAAGCGACACTAAAATCAGTCTTTGAATACGCCAAAATTTTAGGCATAAAGAGCGTCACAGCGATATTTCAGCCACACCGCTACACAAGACTTAGCACAAATTTACCTGGCTTTAAAGAGTGCTTTAAAGGCGTTGATGAGCTTGTCATCTTGCCAGTTTATGCAGCCGGTGAAAATCCGATCGAAGTTGATATGAAGAGTGAATTTAGCGAGTATAATCCAATCTTTACAGACAAGGTCGAGAGGGTTGAAGAGGGGATAGAATTTACAGATGAATTTGGTGTGAAAAACCGCCTAAGTGACGGCATCGTAGTTGGCTTTGGAGCGGGCGATATCAGCGTGCAACTAAGAGGCGGATATTAATGGATCTAAACAACTTTAAGCCTCAAGATGAAAATGAAATTTTAAAAGAGATAAAAGAAAAAGAGCTTAGCGAAGAAGAAATTTCAAGCCTTATAAATTTAGGCAAAAAAGATATCTTGATCGCGCTTGCAAGGTCACAAAAGCTAAGTAGCGCCCAGATAAAAGATATGCTGCCAAATGCCCCTTATCTTGCCGTTTGCTTGCTAGTTGAAAAGCAAGATATCAGCGAGGTTAGAGCTGAAATTTTAGAAAAGATCAAGCCTCATGCTGAGCTTTACAAAGAGCTTATCGCAAAGTATAAAGGCGTGAAATGGTAAGAAATTTGATAATAATCGCCGGTGTGATGCTACTTTTTGGAGCAATCTGGGCGATAAAAGATGAAAAGATCAGCAAAGGCGTTAAAGCGCTCGTTAGCGCAGTGCTTGTAGCGATCCTTGTTTGTGTCTATTTTTACGAAGAGAATTTATCAAAAAACGAGGACGCCATCTCAAAGCTAGTGACTGACTTTAAGCAGGGCAAAACACTAAAATGTGGCGAATACAACGTGAGCGCTGAGAAATTTAACTACGAATTTGGCACGGCGTCATTTTTACCAAAACGAGAATTTAGCGATCTCTCAGGCGTCATCGTGCCTATAAAAAGTTGTGAGCAATGACTGAAGAGATATTTTTAAAGCTCGATCTTGGCGAGTATCTGGATAAATTTAACTCATTTTTAGCAAGGCAAAAACCGCTATTTTTACAAGGCGACAGCAAAATCCATTTTGAAAACATTAGCGAGCTTTCAAAGTATGATTTTAAGGCACCTGAGGAGATAAAAGAGCTTGATGACGCGCTTATGAGACTTAGCAAGCAAGCAGTGCTTCACATCAGCGAAATTTACGAGTTTGCAAAGATCATTAAGTATTTTTCATATCTAAAAAAGCAAAAATTTGAAGGTAGGCTTGGCGAGTGGATCGCAAAGGTTGAAATCCCTGAAGCGATGAGCCATATGGCAAACAGCTTTGATGAAAACGGCGAGTTTAGCGACAGCGTGGATGAGAGATTTTATGCGATAAAGCAGGCTTTTAGCGAGAAAAAGCACCAGATCGACGCCGAGCTTAAAAAGCTCATCTACTCAAAGCACATCACGCCCTATCTAGTCGATACTCAGACGCACTACATCAACGCGCAAGAGGCACTTTTGGTGCGTGGCGGCTTTAATCACGCCCTAAAAGGCACCGTGATCGCTAGAAGCTCAGGCGGCTACTTCTATGTCGCACCTGCAAGCACCGAGCGCCTAAAAAAGGAGCAAAGTGAGCTGCTTGATAGAAAAGAGGAGATCGTTTTTGAGCACTGCAAGAAATTTAGCCTACAGATGAGCAAGAGCCTACTTTTTTTGAAATTTATAAATAACGCTTTTGATCAGTTTGACGCATATCAAGCGCGTGTAAATTTGGCTAGATCACGTGATTATGAGTTTGTTTTGCCAAATAGCTCGCACGTTATAAAGCTTGAGAAATTTGCCCATCCAGCGCTAAAAAATCCAAAGAGCGTGAGTGTGGATTTTAGTAAAAAGGTGCTTTTGATAACCGGCGTAAATGCTGGCGGTAAGTCGATGCTTTTAAAATCAATAATCTCAGCCACGCTGCTTGCAAAATATCTGCTGCCTATGCGTATCGACGCAAACCGCTCAAGCATCGGCTCTTTTAAAGAATTTGATGCGATCATAGAAGATCCGCAAAGTGTGAAAAACGACATCTCGACCTTTGCTGGCAGGATGGTGCATTTTGCAAGGCTTTTTACTAAAAAATCGATCATCATCGGCATCGACGAGATCGAGCTTGGCACCGACTTTGAGGAGGCTGCGAGCTTGTATGGCGTCATGATAGAGCGTCTCATCACTCAAGATATCAAAATGATCATCACGACCCACCACAAGCGCCTTGCGATGTTGCTAGCTAAAAATCCAGAGGTTGAGCTAGTGGCGGCACTTTACGACGAGGCGGCTCAAAGGCCTAAATTTGAGTTTTTAAAGGGCACGATCGGCAAGTCTTATGCCTTTGAAACGGCGGCAAGATATGGCATATCTCAAAATTTAGTGGCGCAGGCAAAGAAAATTTACGGCGAAGATAAAGAGAATTTAAACGAGATCATCACAAAGACGCTAAATTTACAAACCAAGCTTGATGAGGGGATAAAAGAGGTCACGGCAAAAGAGGAGCGGTTGGAGCGCTTGCTTGAGGAGCAAAAAGAGCTAAAAGAGAAAAATGAGATCAAGCTAAATGCGACTATTTCGCGCCTAGAAAAAGAGTATTTTGACGCGATAAATGCGGCAAAAGCTGTTATAAATTTCAAGGACATTAAAGACAAGCAAAGAGCGCTAAACGTGGCAAATGAAAAAAAAGCTGCCATCGTTAAGCCTAAAAAAACTGAGCGCGAGAGCCTAAAAGTAGGCGATAGAGTGAAATATGAAAATATAAAAGGCACGGTTTTAAGCATCTCTAAAAATGACGCAATGATCGAGTCAAATGGCATAAATTTGCGTGTACCACTTGAGCTTTTAAGAAAAAATGGCAACGAGGTAGTCTTGCCTAAAAAAGGCGGCGTAAGTTTAAGTGTCGATAAGCCAAAAACGGCCTCGCTCTCGCTTGATCTGCACGGCATGAGAGCTGACGAGGCGATAGCTAAGCTTGATAAATTTATCTCAGATAGTCTTGTTATGGGATTTGACGAGGTTAGCGTATTTCACGGTATCGGCACTGGTAAGCTCGCCTTTGCTGTTAAAAATTTCTTAAAAGAGCATCCAAGCGTGAAAGAATTTCACGATGCACCGGCAAATCAAGGCGGATACGGTGCAAAGATCGTTAAGCTTTGAGCTAAATTTTTAATTAAAAAATGAAAGAAAATTTTTATTTAGCTTGGATATAATCCAGTAGAAAAATTTAAATTTAAGAAAGGAAGTTTAAACTTTATGCCAGGTGACGAATCGCAAAAAAAGCACTTTAGTATGGTTAAAACCGTCACTTTGGTCGTGGTTTTGCTTTTTGCATTTTTCTTAACTGAAAATTTAATCGTCTATTCGTATAAATACAACAACGCACTCTCTACAAACAACTTTGGCCTCAAAAAAAAGACCGAGTATCTAACATCTCAATATGTAAATTATCTTAAAAATATAAGTAAATTTAATATTATAGATTTTCAAAATTATATAACCGATAACGCTTTTGGCGAAGTCTTTTTGCTAAAAGAAAATGGTAAAAATGGCTTTAAGATAGAAGCGTCTTCAGAAACTAGCCTCGTAAATAAAGACTACGAAGACAAGAGCTGTGGCGACATCTACTCGCATGATTTTCAAAAGGATTATTTCAAGGCTGAAATTTTGCCAGAAAACAGCGCCAAAGTATGTATGTTTGTCGCCGTAAATGACTATATTTTAGGCTTTAAAGCGCATATCGATCAAAGGATAACTGGCACTAGCGACCCATTTTATTTTCAGTGGCTGATGAAAAACATGACTGTCACTTTGATCTTAAGCTCGATTGGTCTATTTTTAGGGCTTGCGGTCTGTCTTTGGTTTGTATTTAAGTATCTAAACATCAAATTTGACTATCTAAAAGTAAAAGAAGAGAGCACTACTAAGATCGCCCAGCTACAAGAGAAGCTATATATCGATCCGATGACTGGGCTTTTTAACAAGGCAGCACTCATAAAAGATGTGAGCGAGTATAAATATCCAAAAGTGATACTTATGGATATCGATGATTTTGGCAAGATGAACGACTACTACGGCAAATACGTGTGCGATCAGATCTTAAAACAGATGGCAAATCTCATCAAAGAATTTGCAAAAAATGAGAATATGAAGGCTTATTGTATCGAGGCGGACAGATTTGCTTTGGTCGAAGATAATAACGACTTTATCGACAGATACGAAGAGCTAGCTGAAAATTTACTAGATATCTTTAAAGGCAGGATGCTTAGTATAAAAGATGAAAATGGCGTAGAGGTCGATGATATAGAAATTCACAACACCATAGGCTTTGCGCTTGATAGTGACCAGACTTTAAGAAAGGCAACCATCGCGCTAAAATCAGCTAAGACGCTTGATAAAGACTATGTTTGCTACTTTAAAGGGCTAAGTCAAAAAGATGAATACGCAAATCAGATCGAGCGCTCAAAGCTGATCCAAAACGCTACGATAAACGACAACATTGTGCCGTATTTTCAGCCGATATTTGACGAGAAGAAGATCCCTATAAAATATGAATGCTTAATAAGAATTTTAGACCGCGACGACGTCATCTCACCAAGCGTATTTTTGGATATCTCAAAGCGTATCAAGCGTTACGCAGACCTTGAAAAGCAGCTCATTAAAAAGTGCTTTGAGCACCTCACTGAAGATCCAAATTTGGTTCTTTCTATAAATTTAAGCAGCCGAGATATGATAGATGGCGACGTCTCTGCGCTGGTTTTAAATTTACTAAACAAGCACAATGTCGCTGGCAGGATAGTCTTTGAGATAGTCGAAGACGAGGAGCTAAAGAGTGCTGAGCGCGTCTCAGTCTTTATCGAGCGAGCAAAGAGCATGGGCGCTATGATAGCGATCGACGACTTTGGCTCTGGCTACTCAAATTTCTCTTACATCATAAAGATCAAGCCAGACTACGTGAAGATCGATGGCTCTATCATCAAAGACATCGATATCAATAAAGACTCATACGCCATCGCAAGCGCGATCGTGGCATTTGCAAAGGATCTTGGCATAAAAACGATCGCAGAGTATGTTCATTCTAAAGAAATCTTTAACGTCTGTAAGGAGATAGGCATCGACGAATTCCAGGGATTTTACTTGGGAATTCCTTCTAAAAAGGCGTTTTAGTGGTAGTTAGCTTTTTAAAAGAGCTTTTAAAATTTCGTTCTATCACGCCAGATGATGCAGGCAGTTTGGAGTTTATCGCTAAATTTTTGCCTGATTTTGAGGCTAAATTTATAGAAAAAAACGGCACAAAAAATCTCATACTTTCTAAAATTTATGGAGACGGCGAACATCTAGCTTTTGCAGGACACGTTGATGTCGTGCCTCCAGGAGATGGCTGGGAGAGCGAGCCATTTACCCCGCTAGAAAAAGATGGCTACATCTACGCAAGGGGTGCGCAGGATATGAAAAGTGGCGTGGCTGCCTTTGTTTGTGCTGCTAAAGAGGCTAAATTTGATGGCAAGCTAAGTCTTATCTTAACAAGTGACGAAGAGGGCGATGGCACTTATGGCACGCCTTTGGCACTTGAATATCTGCGTGAGATAGAGGATCTGCCCAAATTTTGCGTCGTGGCTGAGCCAACTTGTGATAAGAAATTTGGTGATAGCATAAAGGTCGGCAGACGTGGCTCGATAAATGGCAAGATCGTGATAAAGGGCGTTCAAGGCCACGTGGCATACCCAGAAAAATGCGTAAATCCAGTAAATTTAATAGCTCCACTTTTAAGCAAGATAGCTGACCATGATATGGACGGAGGGAGCGAGTTTTTTAGCCCAAGTAAGATCGTGGTGACGGACATTCGTGGCGGCATGCAGGTTTGCAACGTCACGCCAAGCGAGCTTAGCATAATGTTTAACGTTAGAAACTCAAATTTAACTGACGCAAATGACGTTGAGAGCTATCTTAGAAGCGTTTTAGATGGGCTTAGTTACGAGCTTAGTATAAAGCAAAGCTCAAAGAGATTTTTAACGAACAAAGATAGCAAGATCGTAAGAAATTTAATGGCATCTGTCACAAAGATCACCGGTGTTGCACCACTTTTAAACACAAAGGGCGGCACGAGCGATGCTAGGCACTTTGCTGAATTTGGCGTAGATGCGATAGAATTTGGCGTCATAAACGACCGCATACACGCTAAAAATGAACGAGTTAGCATTGATGAAATAAATAAACTTTATGAAGTTTTTAAAGACCTCATAGAAAATTTTTACTAATCTCATTTGTTATTAAATAGTTAAATTTAAACGCCATCGCTGGTGTCTTTGTAGGACAAGTTTTTAAGAAAAATGGCTACATTTTGCCTGAGAGCAAAACCACTGCAAAGGCTATCTGGTTTTTGCCACTAATTATTGCTATTTTACTTTTGATAGCACTTATCTTTGGTCTAAAACTTGGCGAAAATAGCGCACTTATGCAAAGAAGTAAATTTTGCTCAGTGGGAGCTATCGGCAAAATTTTCGAGCGTGACTTCTCGATGTTTTATGGCATAGTCTCTATCGTTCTTTTTGTAAGCATCACAAATTTAGTGCTAAATCAATACAAATTTGGCTTTGAAGCTCAGCTCATTTTGTTTTAGGCATGGGCGCAGGTGCTGCGATAAGTCATAACTTTATCTTAGCAAGCTCAGGAGCTGGCATCACACCTTATGCCCCGTATGCCGTAGTGATAGGCTTTATTTATGCCATCTACGTTGGATTTTTCACTAAAAAAGTTTAACTGAATTTGACTGCTTTTGCAGGTTTTTGCTTATAAATTTTAAATTTAAATTTTAGAGAAATTTAGCCACCAAAGTGGCTAAATTTGAAGTTATCTTAGGATTTGAATTTTGGCTTTAGCGCGGAGTTTTTCGAAGTAATCACTCATTAATTTTTCTTGCTCGCCTTGGTAAAGCTCGTTTATAACGTTATCTTTTACATCAGCAAAGCTTGGTGTGTATGAGCCGATCTTCTCTTTTACTAAAAACATATCAAAGCTATCAGGTCCTTGCAAAGGCTGTGTGTAGTCGCCGTTATTTGTGCTTGAGATGATCGCAGCAAGTCTTGGGTCTATGCTTTGATAGTCCAAACTCACCTCTTGTGTTTGCACGCCGTCTAGTAGCTTCGGACTTGTCTTTTGAGCTTCAAGCAGATTAGGGTCTTTTGCTCTATAAACTACGACTCTAGCGGTGCTAAAAACCTTAAATTTGTCTGGATTAGCGTCAAAATACGCCTTTGCTTTTTGCTCATTTATGTTTTTGCCAGCCTCAGCAGCTATGCTTTTATAAAGCTTTTCTTGAAGCATCTTGTGCTCTAAGTTGTTTTTAAAGTCCAAAAAGTCCATGCCTTGAGCTTGGATAGAGCTTCTAAACTGCGAATTTGTCATGCCATTTTGCTTTGCGATCGCCTCGATCCTGTCGTTTAGCTCAAAAGGTGTCACGCTTAAATTTAAGTTTTTTATCTGCGCATCTTCAAGCCTATCTCTGATAAGCAAATTTAAAGCGTCCTGCTCTGTTGTCTTTAGCTGTTCCTTCAAGCTATAAACCTCGTAAAGCGTGATAGGCTCGTTCTCCACGATAGCTGCGATGCCGTTTATCATCTGAGCTGAATATAAATTTAAGGCACTTAACACGCCAGCAGCCAAAAAGAGCAATTTTTTCATAATGAAACCTTTGTTTAAGTATTTAGTAAATATAATTTTGGGCAATTATAACATAAAAATAAGGCACAAAATGATAGTTACTAGATTTGCTCCGTCGCCTACTGGATACCTACATATAGGCGGACTTAGGACAGCTCTTTATAATTATTTATACGCAAGAGCTAACAATGGAAAATTTCTGCTCCGCATCGAAGATACTGACTTAAAACGAAACTCAGAAGAAGCCACGCAAGCCATAAAAGAGGCATTTGCTTGGTGCAAGCTTGATCACGACGGCGAAGTGACCTATCAGTCAAAGAGATTTGACATATATAAAGAGTATGTTAAAAAGCTTCTTGATGAGGGCAAAGCCTACAAATGCTACATGAGCAAAGAGGAGCTTGAGGAGCTTAGAGCTAGTCAAGAGGCTAGAAAAGAGCGCCCAAAATATGATAATAGATATAGAGATTTTAAAGGCACACCTCCAGCTGGCATCGAGCCAGTCATCCGTATAAAGGCTCCGCTTAGCGGCGAAATCGTCATACATGATGGCATCAAGGGCGAGGTTAAATTTAAGGTTGAAGATATCTTAGACGACTTCATCATCGCAAGAAGCGACGGCACACCGACATATAACTTCACAGTTGTGATAGACGATGCACTAATGGGCGTAACAGACGTTATTCGTGGCGATGATCACCTCTCAAATACCCCAAAACAGATCGTTCTTTACGAGGCGCTTGGCTTTAAAACACCTAAATTTTACCACGTTGCGATGATAAACGGCGAGGACGGCAAAAAGCTTAGCAAAAGACATGGCGCGACTGACGTTATGGAGTATAAAAAGATGGGCTACTTGCCTGAAGCGCTCTTAAATTTTCTCGTTCGTCTTGGCTGGAGCCACGGCGATGATGAGATTTTTACTATCGAGGATATGCTTAAATACTTCAATCCAAACGATATCAACAAAAGCTCAAGCACCTACAACGCTCAAAAGCTTGACTGGCTAAATTCTCACTACATCAAGACCTTGCCTTACGAGAGACTAGCGCACGATATGCTCGAGTTTGGCGTGGATTTTAAGGCTTTGGTAAAGGGTGAGCTACTGCTAAATTCTCTCCGTGAGAGGTCAAAAACCTTAATCGAGATGGCAAACAGCGCAAATGCGATAATCAACGCTCCAAAAAGCTATGACGAGAAAGCTTGGGCTAAATTTATAAATGAAAATAGCAAAGAAATTTTGGCTAAATTTGCTCAAATTTTAGACCGCGACCTTGACGCAAAGGGCTACGAGGAGCTAACTAATAAATTTTTGGAGCAAAATGGCTTAAAACTAAAAGACCTGGCTCAAGCCTTGAGGATAGCGCTAACTGGCTCAAGCGTGAGCCCAAGTATCTTTGAAGTGCTTGAAGTAGTAGGCAGTAACGAGATCAAAAACAGAATACAAAATTTATTAAAGGAAGAGAAATGACACATGTAACTAAAGAAGAGGCACTAAACTACCACATCGGCGGTAAGATCGAGATCAGGGTAAAGACGCCTTGCGAGACTTCAAGAGACCTTTCAATGGCCTATACACCAGGCGTTGCTGAGCCATGCCGTGAGATAAATGCAGACACTGAACTAGCTTATAAATATACAAATAAAGCAAATTTAGTAGCTGTTATCACTGATGGCACGGCTGTTCTTGGACTTGGCGACATCGGCGCTATCGCTGGTAAGCCAGTTATGGAGGGCAAGGCGGTGCTATTTAAGAAATTTGCAAACGTTGATGCCTTTGACATCGAGCTAGATGAGCATGATCCTGATAAGATCGTTGAGATTTGCAAGGCTCTAGCTCCGACATTTGGCGGTATAAATTTAGAAGATATCCGTGCTCCAAAGTGCTTTGAGATAGAAAGAAAGCTTCAAGAAGCAGTCGATATCCCTGTAATGCACGACGATCAGCACGGCACAGCTATGATAACAAGCGCTGGCATTATAAATGCGATGGAAATTTCTGGCAAAGATATATCTAAGATAAAGATCGTAGTTAGCGGCGCTGGTGCAGCTGGCATCGCTTGCGCAAAGATGTATAAAGCACTTGGCGCAAAACACATCGTGATGATAGATAGCAAAGGCGTCATCCACTCAAAAAGAACAGACCTAACTCCAGAAAAGGTTGAATTTGCGCTTGAGACCGAGGATAGGACACTAGCTGATGCGATGAAAGGCGCTGATATGTTTTTAGGTCTTTCTAAGCCTGGCGTTGTGACAAAAGAGATGGTCGCATCAATGAACAAAGAGCCTATCATCTTTGCTTTGGCAAACCCAGTGCCTGAAATTTTCCCAGAGGACGTCGTAGCTGTAAGAGATGACGTTATGATGGGCACAGGCAGAAGCGACTATCCTAACCAAGTAAATAACGTTTTGGGCTTTCCATTTATCTTTAGAGGCGCGCTTGATGTTAGGGCTAAAAAGATCACTGAAAATATGAAAATGGCTGCAGCTAGAGCGCTTGCACAGCTTGCAAAAGAGCCAGTGCCAGCTGAAGTTTTAAAAGCAAGTGGCGTTAGTGAGCTAAAATTTGGCAAAGAGTACATCATCCCAAAACCATTTGACAAGCGCGTGCTAACAGCGGTCGCTCCAGCAGTTGCAAAAGCTGCTGTTGAAGATGGCGTAGCGAGAGTAAAAGATTTTGATGTAGAGGCTTACAAAGCCAAACTTGCAAAAGGTTTTTAATCAAATTTAGCCCAAATTTGGGCTAAATTCTTCTCTTGGCATTTTGTAAAATATAAACCTTGTAAAAATAGTAAATTTAAGGACAAAAAATGCAAAACGTGAAGCTCATCTCACACCCATTGATCGAGCATAAATTAACCATTTTACGTGATAAAAACACTCAACCTTTTCAGTTTCGCATGTTAGTTGATGAGATCAGCTATCTTATGATCTTTGAGGCGACTAGAAATTTAAAGGTAAAAGATGTCAAAGTCCAAACCCCAGTTGCGCTGGCAGACGCAAAAAGGCTTACTACAAAGGTGATGATATGCCCTATCTTAAGGGCTGCTCTTGGCATGCTTGATAGCGTCTTTACTATCATCCCAGACGCGAGTGTTGGCTTTTTGGGCTTTCAGCGAAACGAGGAGACAGCGCAGGCTGAGTTTTTCTACGCAAAGCTTCCAAAAGACGCAAAAGAGCGCATGGCGATCATCATCGACCCTATGTTTGCAACTGGCGGCACGGCGATAGATGCGGTCAAATTCTTGCGTGAAAAAGGCGTTAAAGAGATCAAATTTATCTCTATCATCGCTGCACCTGAGGGGTTAAAGAGATTTAGCGAAATTTACCCAGACGTCGAGGTCTATACGGCATCGATCGACGAGAAATTAAACGAGAAAAACTATATCGTTCCAGGTCTTGGTGACGCTGGCGATAGAGTTTTTAACACACTTTAAGGGCAAAATTTGAACAAAAGACTTTTTCCAGCCTTAGTTGCCTTTGTAATAGCTATCATCATTGGCACCTTCTTTTTTTCAAAAGAGGGCGGCGAGGCAAACAAAAACGCTCAAATTTTACTTGAGCAGCTAAACAAAGAGGGGCAAAAGAGCCAGAGCCTCGCAGAAAACGGCTCATACACCTCAAAAGATGAGGTCGCACTTTATATCTATAAATTTAACAAGCTACCAAAGAATTTCATAACCAAAAAAGAGGCAATGGCTCTTGGCTGGGACGCAAAAAGCGGAAATTTATGGCAGGTAAGTGGCGGCAAAAGCATCGGTGGAGATAGATTTTCAAACCGAGAAAAGAGGCTGCCTGAGGCTGATGGTAGAAAGTGGTTTGAGTGTGATGTGAATTATAATGGCGGCAGACGTGGTGCTGAGAGAATTTTATATTCAAACGACGGACTTATCTACTACACGCCCGATCACTACGAGCATTTTTACCTGCTTTATGAGAAGAGGATGCAATGAAAATCGTGATCTTAGATGCCAAAAAGATGGCTGAAAAAGAGAAGATGCATGAGTATTTTGCAAAGAAATTTGACCTGCCAGAGTACTACGGCAGAAATTTAGACGCGCTCTTTGACTGTCTTTGTGAGATAAATGAGCCAACGCTTATAAAGCTAAAAAACGAAGATGCCTTAGAAGCAGGGCTAAAAGAGAGCTTGGTAGCGCTATTTTACGACGTTTGTTCGGAAAACGAGATGGTTAAATTTGAGCTTATAAAAGATGAAAAATGATATTTGGAAAGATTGATTATCTAAATTTACTCCCATTTCACGTATTTTTAAAATCAGCTCCACTCAAAACTCAGGTAAAAAAGGCGATCGAGTTTAAAAAGGGCGTGCCAAGCAAGCTAAATAGAGCCCTAAACGCTAGAAAGATCGACGCTGCGGTGATCTCAAGCATAGCAAGCAAAAAGGCAAATTTAAAGAAGCTAAATTTTGGAATAGTTGCCAAAAAAGATGTAAAAAGCGTGCTTGTACGCAAAAACTCCGCTATGAAATTTGACCCAGCTTCAGCTAGCTCAAACGCCCTAGCAAATATACTTCATCTAAAAGGCGAGGTGATTATAGGCGATAGGGCGCTAAAGGCATATTTAAGCGATGGCAAAGAGTGCTTTTACGACCTTGGTAAAATTTGGCACGAAAAGACAAATTTGCCATTTGTTTTTGGTAGATTTTCTTACGTAAAAAACGGCTCGTTTTACAAAAGGCTGGTCGCAAAATTTTTACAAAAAAATGTAAAGATCCCAAACTATATCTTGGCCAAGTACGCTAAAAGCCGCGGTATAAGCGAGCAAGATATCAAGTGGTATCTTAAATTTATAAGCTACAAAATAGGCCCAAAAGAGCAAAAATCACTCCGCAAATTTTTTAAAGAGCATAGGTTTTTAAGAGAGGCAGTATCGCAAAACTAGATGAATTTAGAGTTTTATATAAATGTTTAAAGTTGTGATGCAAAAAAAATCCTCTAAGATAAGACTTTGCTTTATTTTTGACAAAATCACAAAAGCATTTTAGAGGCAAATTTCATCATATTTAAGATCTGCTCCGCCAAAATGGCTTTTGGAGCAGACTAAAGTGCTAGAGTGTGTAAATTTATCTTACGCTCTCCAGCCAAGTTTTTCTCGTTTTGCCTTCATGTCAGCTACGATATTTTCAGCAAGTGCGACAGGATCAAGATTTACTACCATTTTTGAGCCAAGGATCGGCAATGTGCCATTTGCCATAAATTCTTCAACATTTTTTGAGCCTTGAACTGGGGCAAATACGCAGTGGTAAGATGAAATTCCAAGTAGTCTAAAGCCAAGTGCGGCATCTATGCCCTTTTCATTTGACCACTCAGGGCTTGAAAATGCGTATGGCAGGTCTTTGATATTAGTGTCTAAGTTTTGACTAAGCGCATTAAACATAGCTGAAGCCCTAGCATTGTCCAGGCACTCGCCCATGTGCCAGATCGGCGGGATCTTATAAGGGGCTAAAAATTCTCTCAAGCTATCGCCGCAGTATTCAAGCGCATTTGCATTGCAAAGTCCTGTTTTTAGTAGTGGAAATGAGGCACAGCCGTTTGTCATGATTAAGACATTGTTTTTTAGAAGCGTTCTAGCTACGTTTACGACAGCTTTTTCATAAACTACGCGTGGATTTGAGCAGCCGACTAAATTTACAAGTCCAAGTATCTTGCCCTCTTTTATCGCATCAGCGATAACCTGCGTTGAGCCAAAAATTTTATTTACATTTTCTAGTGAAAAGCCCATTTTAGCTTCGACTTCGTATTGCGGGATATGCACTGGTATGCCTTTTCTAGCTTCGTGGCTCTCAAGTGCTCTATATAAAATTTTCTCTGCGATCTCGTGAATTTCACTCATATTTGAGTGATGATGATCAAAACCGATGTGTTCAGCCCCAGGAAGCCTTGCAGAGTCGCTTGTAGTGATGACTGTCGTTTTAAAGCACCTTGCTACCTCCATAACGGTAGGATAGACATCTTGCACGTCAGCTAGCCAAAGATCAAGCGCTCCTGTGCCAACAACAAGCTCTGCGCCAACTGCGTTTGAAAGCGGTATAACGCCGTCGTAGCGATACATAGCCGAAAGTCCGTTACAGCAAACACCATAAAACTGAATGCCTAACGCACCCTTTTCTTTAGCTAAATTTTGAAATTTCTCACTCTTGCCAAGCTTAACGACGACACTTACTAAAAGTGGAGAGTGTCCGTGAAGTGCGATATTTACGTAGCCTTTTTTGATAGCGCCTAAATTTATCTTAGAGTCATTTAGCTTTGGCAGGCCAAATAGACAATCCATCGCAATAGACGTGCCAAGCGTGCTTGACCAAGCGTAAGCTAGGCCTGTTCGGAAAAACTGCTTCATTACATTTCGCCAGTCGCCATCTGTGCCTGTGCTCGTTCTGTGAAGGCTCTCTGTAACCTCGTGATAGACGCCTATTGGCAAGATATCAAGCTTTTTCCACACCTCTTGGCGCTCTTTTGGAGCAAAGGTCTTTATGGCTTTGTGCTCTTGGGGCAAGGTGCGAGATAGATCTTCAAGCAAGATATCAGCGATCTGCGAGGCAAGCTCGTTTATGCTTTTGCTCTCATCAAGTCCAAAAGCCTTTGCGACTGCGCGCACTTTCTCTTCGCCTTCTATTGGGATATTTAGCTTACCAGTTGCTGCGTTTTTAAGAGCTAGCATGTTTTCTCTGCCTCTTGCGCCGTGAGCCGCAGCACCGCCAGCTACGTGACGGAGTAAATTTCTAGCTACGATGACATCTGCATCAGCGCCGCACACGCCACGAGTTGCCTTTGATGTTATCTTACATGGTCCCATAAAGCAGATCTTACAGCAAATTCCAGCCATGCCAAATGTGCATTGTGGCTTTTGCTTGTCAAATCTATCAAAAACAGTCTCGATCCCCATATCTTGCATTTTTAGGAGCATTTCGCTAACGGCTGGATCAGGTGTCTCTTCGATTACTTTTTGCTTATTTGGAAAGGTTTTTTTATAAAGTGAGATAGCATTTGAGTAGTCTGTAAATTCTGCCTCGTCTTTGTAGTCATAAAAGCCTTTTTCGTTTGGCTTAGCCTCTTTATCAAGTCCGTATTTTTGGATCTTGATGCCTAAAATTTCGTCGTTTGTTTGCATTTTTGCTCCTTATGCAAGTAAATTTTATCTTTTGGATAAGTCTTGGATTATATCATCAAAAATTTTCACAGAGATTGATTTAGGATAAATTTAGTGTAAATTTTAGCTTTGGCTACTATAATTACACACTTAAAATAAAATTCAGGAAAATTTATGACCAGGCGTTACGCTTTACAAATTTTAGGCTCTTTCTTGGCTCTTAGTAGCCAAAAAGCTCTAGCAAGCACTCCAAAGATCGGCGTAAAAATAGGCTTTGTGCCGATAAGTGATCATCTATGCATAATCGCTTCAAAGCTCTATAAAAGTGAAAATTTCATGATAGTGCCTATTAAATTTGCCAGCTGGGTTGATCTAGCTGAGGCGCTTAGGGCAGGGGCGATTGACGGGGCTTTTATGCTAGCTCCACTAGGTCTTATGCTAAGAGCAAATGGCGCAAAGATAAAGACAGTGCTATCAGCTCACAAAAATGGCTCAGCCCTTGTGGCTAGAAGCGACGTGGCCGGTCTTAAGCAGCTTGCTGGCAAAAAGATCGCTGTGCCTTCAAAATTTAGCATGCACTATTTTTTACTTGATACGATCTTAAAGCGTGAAAATATGAGTGCAGATATCATTGAGATGGCGCCACCTGAGATGCCTTTTGCGCTCCTTAGCCATCAAATAGACGCTTATATCGTGGCTGAGCCATTTGGGCAAATGGCGGTAAATTTTAAAAGCAGGGCGAAAAATTTACTCTTTTCAAAAGATATAAAGCCAAACCACATCTGCTGCACACTAAATTTTCAAGAAGAGATCCTCTTAAAGCCTTATTTTAACGAGCTTTTAGATGCTTTTAGAAAAGCAGCAAGCTTTATCACAAAAGATCACGAAAAAAGCGCACTTTTGGGCAATGAGATCTTAAGTCAAAATGCAAATTTATTAAAGCTAGTGCTTGATAAAGAGATCGTAAGCTACGACGATCTAAGCCTAAGGACAGAGGAGTTAGAGGAGCTAAAAGAATTTCTAATCAGCAAAAATTTAGGCAATCAAAAACTAGCAAATTTAGAGATAAACTCATACTTGGAGCAAAGATGAAATACCTTTTTCAAATTCTCGTTTTAGCCCTAGCTTTGCTTATCTGGCAAGCTTTTAGTGGGGACTTAGTACCAAGCGTAAAAGAGGTGGTAGGTGCATTTTTTGAGCTTGCAAGGAGTGGCAAACTGCTTCTTGGCGTCACTGACTCACTCATTAGATACGTCATAGGACTTGCCATTGGTTCGCTTGTTGCGGTTTTGGTCGGACTTATATTTGGACTTTTTCCAAAATTTGCAAATGCATTTGAGCCACTTATCGGACTTTTGCGTCCTATTTCGCCGATTGCGTGGATACCTTTGATAGTCCTTGCCTTTGGTATCGGCGATAAACCGACCATTTTCATCATCGCTTATGCGATATTTTTCCCTATGCTGCTTCTTACTATAAATGCCGTAAAAAGCGTGCCAAATGAGCTTGTTTTAGCGGCTCGTGGCTTTGGAGCTAGCAAAATGCAAATAATCACTGGCGTCATCATGCCAGCAAGTCTTTTTAGCATCATCTCAGGGCTAAAGTTAGCAGCGAGCCTTGCTTGGATAAATTTAGTAGTTGGCGAGATGGTGGGAGCGCAAAGCGGGCTAGGATATCTCATAATAGACGCTAGAAACCAGCTTAGGATAGATAGCGTAATGGCGGTGATTTTTGTGATCGGCGTGATAGGCATCGTGATAAATTTCATCTTTTCGCTCATTGAAAGATACGCAGGGGAGAGGCTTGGACGATGATAAAGATAAAAAATTTAACCAAATCTTTTGGGGACGCTAAAATTTTAAAAGGGATAAATTTAGAGATAAAGCAGAATGAATTTTGCGTTTTGCTTGGCGGCAGTGGCTCTGGCAAGACGACACTTTTAAACATCCTAAGTGGCACGAGCGAGCTAAGTAGCGGTGAAATTTCGATGCAAAATAAAATTTATACAAAGAAAATTTCACTAGACAAATCGCGCCAGATCATCACTCAGACCTACTCACTAATGCCATGGCTAAGCGCAAAAGATAACATCAAATTTGCCCTAAAATGCTCTGGTATAAAGGATAAATTTGAACAAGAAAAGAGAGCTAGTAAATCTCTAGAGCTTGTTAGCCTTTCTCATAAGGCCGAGCTCTTCCCACACTCGCTAAGTGGCGGCCAAAAGCAGCGTGTCGCTATAGCAAGGGCGCTTAGCTTAAGCCCTGAGGTGCTGTTTTTAGACGAGCCATTTTCTGCACTTGATCCAATAACAAGGACAAATTTACAAAAAAGCTTAAAGCAGATGTCAAAGACGCAAACCACTATCTTTGTCACGCACGATATCGATGAGGCGTTATTTTTGGCTGATAAGATCGTGATCTTGCACGATGGCGTGATCATAAAAGAGATAATCAATCCAAATTTTGGCGTACATGATCTAAAGTATTTTGAGTTAAAAGCTAAAATTTTTGACCTCATAAATGGCGAAGATAACGAGGTTGAATACGCTATTTAATAAATTTTAAATATATTTTTAAATTTTAAGCTATTATTAATCTTAGCGTTAAATTTATGTTATAAAGATTTACTACAATTACATACAAAGCAAATCATTTTTGTTATTCCTTTTACTGATTGAGGCCTTGGTTTTTGCCAAGGCTTTTTCTAAATTTTATAAGCTTTATGAGTAGAGTTTATAAAATTTATTTAAAGGAGATGTTATGAGAAAGACTTTGAGTTGTGTTGCACTAGCCTCTATACTTTGCTCTAGCGCTTTTGCGATAGGCGGTCCAAGCGGGGCTAAACTTGACTACGCTATAACAGGAGCTATCGGCGAAGTAGTGGTAAATCCATACGATACTGCCCCACTTACAGCAGTTATCAAAAATGGCGGCTACACACTAAGCAATGCAAAAGTAACCATCGTGCCAAAGCAAGGCGGTCAGGTGATAAGCTACAAAGTGGCTGACAAGCATCTTCGCACACATGGCGGCATCCCAGTTTTTGGTATGTACCCTGACTATCAAAACACCATTGAAGTTGAGTACGACAAGAGCTACAAGGGCAAGACTGAGCATATAAAAGAGAGCTATAAAATTTACGCCCCAGCTATCTACCTAGAGAGCGCTGGCACACCAAATCAAAAGGGCGCGCTATTTGATAAGATCGAGGTTACTAAGCCAGCAAGCGCTAAATTTGCAAACCGCCTCTACTATGTAAATAACTTTGTAAATAAAACAGGCAAGGGCACAAAGGTCGTTTGGAACAACCCAGCTGGCGGTGCGATCGAGTGGAACTACAGCCCAAATAACTTCATCCTTGATACAAAAGGTGAGGTTAGATGGTACCTTGAGCCAAGTAAAATTTACGACCTAAAACAGCCATTTCACGCTGGCGTTATGATGGGCTTTAAGCAAAATGACGACGGCGCGATGACTTGGGGATATGGCCAAAGATACGCAAAATACGACATTATGGGTAGAGAAATTTTCAACCGCGAGCTACCAGCTAGCTACAACGACTTCTCTCACTCGATGGACGTAGCACAAAACGGACACTACTTCTTGCGCGTGGCAAATGCCGACTACAAAAGGGCTGATGGCAAAAACGTAAGAACAGTGCGCGACGTCATCGTTGAACTTGACCGCGACGGCAACGTAGTTGATGACTTTAGACTATATGAAATCCTCGATCCTTACCGCGACATCGTGCTAAAAACACTTGATCAAGGCGCAGTTTGCTTAAACATAGACGCTAAAAAAGCAGGCCACACAGCAAGCTCTGATGAGCTTCAGTCTATGGATACACACGATAAATGGGGCGACATAGTTGGCGCTGGTCCTGGACGTAACTGGGCGCACGTAAATAGTGTGGATTACGATCCAAGCGACGATAGCATCATCATCTCAAGCCGCCATCAAGACGCAGTTATAAAGATCGGCCGTGACAAACAGCTAAAATGGATCATGGGCGCTCACAAGGGCTGGAGCGATAAATTTAAAGATAAGCTCCTTCAGCCAGTCGATAGCAAAGGCAACAAGATCGTCTGCGAAGATGAGTACTCAAAATGCCCAGGATACGAGAGCGACAAAGGTGGCTTTGACTGGCAATGGACGCAGCATACAGCATTTAGGATAGATAGTAAGTCTAAAAAAGGCGAAATTTATCTAAGTGTCTTTGACAACGGCGATACAAGGGGCATGGAGCAACCAGCCATCGCTGGCATGAAGTACTCTCGTGCGGTCGTTTATAAGATAGATGAGAACAAAAAGACCGTTGAGCAGATCTGGGAGTACGGCAAAGAGCGCGGCAAAGAGTGGTATAGCTCAGTTACTAGCCTTACGCAGTATCAAGATGACCTTGATAGCGTGATGGTATATTCAGCTGTTGCTGGCATGCAGTTTGACATCGCAAAAGGTCGCCCAGTAGGACTTCCTAGCCCGCACATCGATGAGTTTGAGTGGGGCGCAAAAGAGCCTAGCATCGAGATAAAGATGACAAATGCTATGGGCTATCAGGCGTTTCCATTTAGCTTACAAAAAGCGTTTGAGAAATAAAAATTTTCCTCCTTTGCTTCGGCAAGGGAGGCTTTTTAGTTTTGTTTGATTTTAAAATTTATTTGCTCTTTTATAACAACCTTTGCATTTTTCTCTTTTTTACAAAACTCTAAAAAATTTAGTCCATTTTTTATATCGTCATTTAGTCCTATGCAGCCAAAGCCCTTCTCATCATGCGGATAAAGCGCTAAATTTAGGTTTGGAAAGATAAAAAAGCACCACTCATTTAAGGAGTATGTATAGAGCATGAGTAGTTTAGCCAGATCTTTGATCTCATCAAATCTCAAAGCATCTATCCTAAGGCAGATAGCAGGCAGCAAAATCTCACTATTTAAACCAAGATCAAAGTGCTTATTTGGCTCTTGTAAGATGCCTAGCTTTTTAAATTTATCGTGCAAAGTTTTTACCTCAAGCGCTTCATCGCCCAAGTTAGTATCGTCGTAGTTTAAGGCGCTTATGACAAATGTTTCATTTTTAAATTTATAAAAATATTTATCAAAAAGCTTTAGCGCAGTATCTACGCCAGAAGCCCAATATTCATCCTCTATCTCAAAAAAGCCTATCCAGTTTTTAGAGTGGCTAAAGGAGTTGAAATTTATATCGCTAAGCTTTAGAGCCTTATTTATCAAGCTTGATGATTTTTCCATTTTGTTTAATGCACTCTTGCAAGCCTTATAAACTCAAAGCCTCTCGCATAGAAATTTCTATCCTTTTCTCATCAAGGCTGCCATTGTAAAATAAATTTAACGCTAAAACCGCTTGATACAAGAGCATATCAGCTCCGTCTTTGCATGCTAAATTTTGCCTTTTTACCTCTTTTAAAAATGGCGTCTCTTTGCCGTATATCACATCAAATGCAAATTTAGCGCTTTTTAAAATGCCATCTAAAATCTCTTTTGGTGCTGGCAAAAGATCATCTTTTAGCCCTGCTGAGGTCGAATTTACCACTAGATCAAATTTATGCTCTTTATAATCATCCCAGCTAAAGCACTCGTAGCGATCTTTAAATTTATCAAGTCTTACCTTGCTTCTATTTAGTATGCAAACATCTATGTTTTGTGATCTAAGTGCGTAGGCTATGGCGTTTGCAGTGCCTCCAGCTCCAAGGATGATGGCGCTTTTTGCCTCTTTAAAATTTGATATCGCTTTTAAAAAGCCAGGTGCGTCAGTGTTGTAGGCATAAATTTTCTCATTTTTTAGCACTAAAGTGTTTGCAGAGCCTATTTTACGTGCTGCTTCTGAGGCGTCGTCGGCTAAATTTAGAGCAAATTCTTTATGCGGGAGTGTGACATTTGCGCCGTTTAGTTTTAGGGATCTAAATTTATTGATTAGCTCATTGCCATCTTTTAGCAAAACCCTAGTATATAGGGCATCAAGAGCTAGATCGGCAATGGCTTTGTTGTGTAGTCTTGGAGATACCGAGTGAGCTATCGGATCTCCAAAAACTGCGAAGGTTTTCATTTTGCTCTAAAGACAAAAGCGTCTTTATTAACATCTTTTCTTATGTCATTTACAGCTTTTTGTAGCCCTTTTTCATCAAATGGACCAACTAAAATTTTAGTTAGCTCGCCAGCTTTTATAGTCTTATAGCTATATCCTTTGGCTGCTATTTTTTTCATATAGTCGGCATTTGGGTTAAATTTGCTAGTTGCAAATACTTGTACATAAGAGCCTTTTGCGACGCTCTCGGCTTTTGCTGGAGCTTCAGCTTTTTTCTCTACTTTTTCTACTTTTGCAGGAGTTTCAGCTTTTTTTTCTACCTTAGTTTCAGGTTTTTTCTCAGCTTTAGTTTCAGCTTTCTTCTCGGTTTTTGCCTCAGTTTTGGCTGGCTTTGCTTCAGTTTTTTTCTCTGCTTTAGCTTCGTTTTTTGTTTCAGCTTTTTTAGCTGGAGCTTCTACTTTTGTTTCAGCTTTTTTAGGTGCTTCAGCTGGATGCTCGACAGCTTTTACTACCTCTTTTGGCTCTTCAGTTTTAGGAGCTGATTTTGCACCTTCTTTATCTTTTAGCTTTTTGATCATATCTTCAAAATCATCTTGCTGCTTATTTTCAGGCACGATAGGCACTTGCTCGAAAAGCTGAGTATCGCCTTTTTTAACATCTGAATTTGTATCTTGTGCAGGCACCTGTGTATCGACTGGCTGCTCTGCTGGCACTGGAGGCAGAACTAGTCTTGAGTCAGCTTCGTTTTGTGCTTGTGTTGAGTCGCCTGAGTTTATAAGCTTCATGGCTACGATGATGATTAAAAATAGTATAACAAGAGCTGCTATAAACATAAGAAGTTTCTTTAGTTTTGCGCCCTTTGCCTCATCATCTTTTTCTAAAAGTATATCTTTTAACTCTTCGTTTTCCATTATCTCTCCTTACATATATTTTGACCAACTTGCTCCGCGCTCTTTTTGATAGAGGTTATATGGCAAAGTTAGGATGTTAAATTCTTTTGGCATATCTTGATTTGGGAACATTCTCCACTCTTTGGCTAACTTTTGTGAAAGCTTTGCGCTTAGCATATTTGCAAGCGTGCAAGCTTCATTTAGCGTAGTGTGACCTTTATGCACATAAAGGTGCAAATGTCCTGGGGTCTTAGTCTCATAGGCTGTGAAATTTATAAAGCCTTCTTCTCTTAAAAGAAGCTGCGCTCTATGCCAAAACCTATCTGGAGTTCTGCCGTTGTAGTCAAAGACTATGTTTTCGACCTTGTCACTTGCATTGATTAGCGAGTGGGCGATTATAGCTTTGCCATCCTCATGCTCTTTCATGACACTATAAGTTAGTGGTTCATTGATCTTTTCAAATTTATCAAAGAAAATTTTGCCCTTATACTCTATCTTATTGACGATCGTGTCACGTTTGATGTAGTAGTGGGTCGTTATTATCTTTATAAGAGATGTATCAATACTTTGCATCAAAATGTCGCTTTATCGTAGATTATAAATTTATGAGCTAGCTCTTTTAGCTCGCCCTTGATCTTCTCTTGTAAAGATGTGTTGTTGATGTCGCTTAGCACGTCGGCTATCTTGTTTGCTATTAGCTCAAATTCAGCCTCTTTCATGCCGCGTGCTGTAAGAGCTGGGCTACCTACACGTATGCCGCTTGTGATAAACGGACTTCTTGTCTCACCTGGAACTGTGTTTTTGTTTACTGTTATGCCAGCATTTCCTAGTGCGATGTCAGCGTCTTTTCCGCTAAAATCGCGGTTTAAGAAGCTCATTAATATCAGGTGGTTATCAGTACCGCCACTTACTAGATCAAAGCCTCTATTTATTAAAACTTCGCCAAGTTTTTTAGCATTTGCCTTTACTTGTTTAGCGTAAATTTTCCACTCAGGGCTAAGGTTGTGTTTAAAGCCAACTGCCTTGCCAGCTATGACGTGAACTAGTGGGCCACCTTGGATGCCTGGGAAGATAGAAGAGTTTATCTTTTTAGCGTACTCTTCGTTGTTTGTCATGATGATACCGCCTCTTGGGCCTCTTAGAGTTTTGTGCGTAGTTGAGCTTACGACGTCGCAGTGCGGGAAAGGACTTTGATGTTCACCAGCCACTACAAGGCCAGCGATGTGAGCTACGTCTGCAAAGAGTATCGCACCAACTGCATCAGCTATCTCTCTAAATTTCTTAAACTCGATCTCCCTTGTGTATGCGCTCGCGCCGCAAACGATCATCTTTGGTTTTACTATCTTTGCGATATCCATAACTCTATCGTAGTTTATGCGACCATCAAGCTCTACGCCATAAAAGAAGCTCTCATACATCTTGCCAGAGCTGCTTACCTTTGCGCCGTGAGTTAGGTGTCCGCCGTGGCTTAGATCCATGCCTAAAATTTTATCGCCTGGGTTAAGCAAAGCTCCGTAAACACCTTGGTTTGCCTGAGAGCCTGAGTTTGGTTGAACGTTTGCAAATTCACATCCAAAAAGCTCTTTACATCTATCGATAGCGATCTGCTCGATCTCATCGACAAATTCGCAGCCACCATAATATCTCTTTCCAGGATAGCCTTCGGCGTATTTGTTTGTTAGGATTGAGCCCATCACCTCCATAACATCTGTATATGTGAAATTTTCGCTAGCGATCATCTCAAGGTGATCACACTGGCGTTTTAACTCTAAATTTACTAGGTCGTAAATATCTTTATCGTAGCTTTGCAAACTCATTTTTCGTTCTCCTTTGTCTCAGTTTTTAGTGGCCTCATCGCTGGGAAGAGGACAACGTCGCGTATTGATTTTTTATCTGTTAAAAGCATAACAAGTCTGTCGATGCCTATGCCTTCGCCTGCAACTGGTGGCATGCCGTATCCTAGGGCTTTTACATAGTCCTCGTCCATCTCGTGAGCCTCGTCATCGCCTGCGTTTTTAGCGTCGATCTGCGCTTTAAAGCGGTTGTATTGATCGATTGGATCATTTAGCTCGTTAAAGCCATTCGCTAGCTCTCTACCAGCGATAAATAGCTCAAATCTCTCTGCCACATCAGGATTTGCGTCGCTTCTTCTTGAAAGTGGGCTAATAGAGATCGGATAGTCGATGACAAAAGTTGGGTGTATTAGCTTACTCTCTACGTAGTTATCAAAGAGTTCAGCCTGCAAGTGTCCAAGGTCAAGCTTCTCGTTTGCTTCAAAGCCGTCAGCTCTTAGTTTTGCTAAAATTTTATCCTTATCATTTACCACATCTTCAGCAAGTCCGCCTATCTCAACTAAGGCTTTTTTATAGCTTATGCGTTTAAATGGCTTGCTAAAATCAATCTCCATACCATCAAAATTTATCACCTTCTCCATACCAAGTTTTTCTAAAATGACATTAAATAGATCCTCTGTGATGCCCATTAAATCGTGGTAGTTGTGATATGCCCAGTAAAACTCGATACTTGTAAATTCAGGGTTGTGGGTTAGGTCCATACCCTCATTTCTGAAGTTTCTATTCATCTCATAAACAGCCTCAAAACCACCAACTACAAGACGTTTTAGATATAGCTCGGGAGCGATTCTTAGGTATCTCTCAACTCCAAGAGCGTTGTGAAATGTCACAAATGGTTTTGCATTTGCGCCGCCAGCTATTGGGTGAAGCATCGGAGTTTCAACCTCTAAAAAGCCCTTTTCTTCAAAAAATCTTCTAATCGTGCTTATAATCACCGAGCGCTTTTTAAAATCAGCCCTAACTTCAGGGTTCATTATCATATCAAGGTATCTTTGGCGATATCTTGTCTCAACATCAACTAGCCCGTGGTACTTCTCAGGAAGCGGACTTATTGATTTTGTAGCTAAGCTAAGCTCATTTACATGCATTGAAAATTCGCCAGTTTTTGTTATAAAAGCGTAGCCTCTAACATAGACGATATCGCCTATTTCTACATATTTCTTAACGATTTTAAACCACTCTGGATCAAGCGTCTTATTGCTAAAGTAAATTTGTAAATTTCCATTTTCGTCTTCGATGTTTGCAAAGACCGCTTTACCAGCGTCACGGATCAGCTTTATCCTTCCAGCAAGACCTACTAGCTGCCCCTCTGCTTTTTTCTCTTCTGTATCTTTTATATAGTTAAATTTAAGTCTAAATTTAGAGATATTCATATCTCTTCTAAGAAAATGTGGATATGGATTTATGCCTAAATTTCTAAGCTCATCTATGCTTTCTAATCTTTGAATTTCATGTTGGTTGTCAAATATCACCTTACTTTCCCTTTATATTATTTTTTGAACATTTTTCGCAAATTCCATAAAGCTGCATCATGTGACCAGTTAGTTTAAAGCCATGCTCTTTTGCAATGCTTATTTGCCTTTTTTCTATCATAGGATCTTCAAATTCTATGATAAGGCCGCACTTTCTGCATATCATGTGGTCGTGGTGTGGCTTTGTGGCAAGCTCAAATTTCTTACCTTGCGAACCAAAGCTGATAGATGTTACCATCTCTGATTCTTCAAGTAAATTTAGCGTTCTATAAACGGTTGCGATGCCGATATTTAGCTCAGGGTAGGTCTCTTTTATAAAAAGATATAGCCTCTCTGGCGTAAAGTGTTCGTCGTTGTTATAAAGTGTTTTTAGCAAAATTTCACGTTGTTTTGTATATTTTAAACCATTGTCGCGAAGAACTCTTTTAAATTTCTCAAGCAAGGCATCGTATTCTAAATTTTCTATCATCTCACTCCCCTTTGGTGACGTTTGTGTCGGTATTTGTGCTCGCATTTGCATCCATTGATATAAACGCGTCAGTTTTGTTTGTATCCTTTGGTCTTGCTACCATTTCATCTAGCTCATTTTTGATATTTTTCATATCGACGTTTGTTATCCATCTGCCAGTTTCAAGTAAAAGCGGATAGACTTTGCTATTTGTAAAGTATGGCTCGATCATTTTGTTTAGCGAAGTGCCTGACATTACGGCAACAACTGCAGAAAATGTGAGGAAAATTTTGCCACTTCCCATGACAAATCCACCAAGCCTGTCTAAAAAGCCAAGTCCACTTACTGAAACTATCTTTGATAAAAATTTACCAACTAGCAGACAAACTAGCCAAAAAACTAGCCAAAGTCCGATAAATGCGACAAATTGTAAAAATGAAGCATTTTCAAATTTATAGATATTTTTACTTATAAAACCCTCAGCCACATCTGAAAACCTGCTAGCAACAACTAAACCGCCGATAAGTCCGATGAGCCCAAAAGTCTCTTTTATGAGGCCATTTATTATGCCCTTTACGCCCAGCATCAAGACAAGGGCGATGACGATAATGTCAAACCAAGTTACTAAATCCATCATACAGTTCCTATTAAATTTTGAAGTTCTTGCTGGCTAGTCGAGTAGGCTAGCGCATTTTCTTTTGTAATCATGCCCTCTTTTAGCGCTTTCATCAGGGCTTGAGTCTGCGTGCTCATGCCAGTTTGTTGCTGATTTAGCTGCATTTGAGAGTAAATTTGATGCACTTTGTTTTCGCGTATCAAGTTTGATATCGCCATGTTATTTATCAAAATTTCATGTACAGCGCACCTTCCGCCGCCTATTTTTGGTATCAGACTTTGTGAGATGACGGCAGTTAGCGAAACGCTAAGCATATTTCTTACTTGAAGCTGCTCACTTCCATCGAAGCTATCAACGATCCTATTTATAGTTTGTATGGCTGAGTTTGTGTGAAGCGTACCAAAGACTAGGTGTCCAGTCTCAGCCGCCCCTATAGCTGTAGAGACTGTCTCTTTGTCTCTCATCTCGCCCACAAGTATGATATCTGGGTCTTCACGAAGTGCAAATTTTAGCGCTTTTGAGTAAGAGTGCGTGTCAGTGCCTATGTTTCTATGTGAAAATAGCGCTTTTTTGTTGTTATGTACAAACTCAACTGGGTCCTCAACGGTGATGATGTGCTTTCTATAGTTTAAATTTATCTCATTAAGCATCGCTGCAAGCGTCGTTGACTTACCGCTACCTGTTGGTCCAGTGACTAGGATAAGGCCCTTTTCACGTTTGATGATATATTTAAAAATTTGTGGCGCATTTAGCTCATCAAGCGAAGGTATATCGATAGGTATGATACGAAAAGCCGCGGCTAGATCGCCATTCATCGTATAATAGTAGTTGCCACGAAAGCGTCCGATATTTGGAAGCTCTATGGCAAAGTCTAGCTCTTTGTTGTTCTCAAGCTCGCTTTTTTGGGCGTCTGTGATAAGCGCGTAGCATAAATTTTCTATATCTTTGCCGCTTAACACGCCAAATTCAAGTGGCCTTAAAGTACCATCTATCCTTATTTGAGGCTCAGACCTTGAGACTAGGTGAAGGTCACTGGCTTTGTTAAAAACAACGGTTTTTAGAAGCGTTTGGATGTCGCCTGATAGGCTACTTTCTGGTGTTTGAACGGCGCTTAGGCCTTTTGCTTGGAGTTGTTCGATTAGATCCATATTTTACTCTATGATCTTTGGCACAGCAAAAAAGTGTCCTTCGCGTGAAGGGGCGTGCTTTAAAATTTCATCGACAACGTTACTTAAATGCGGCTCATCTTCTCTTAACGGAGTGCCACCTTTTATAGAGCTAACTACGGCCTCATCGCTGCTTAGATCAAGCTCGTTTAAAACATCGACAAAAGATACGATTTCACTTAATTGCTTCTTGATCTCTTCTCTTTTTTCATCATTAATTTGTAATGCTGATAGTTTTTCTAGTTTATTTAAAAGAGTGTCGTCTATTTGCATTATCAAGCAACCTTTTAATTGATTTTGAGGCATTATATCACATTCAAGCTTTAATTTTGGGCTACTTTTAATTTAATTATGCTAAAATCTGCAAATTAAAATTTTTCAAAAGCAAGGAAAAACGTTGGCTATAAAAGAAGACTTAACCGAGATAAAAAAAGAGATCGACGCCCAAGAGCAGTTTCTTGAGAGTATGATCAAGGGAGAGCGTTTTTTTAGGAAATACAAAACTTTGCTGATCGTGCTATGCGTGGCAGCTATCGTCGCACTCATCGGATTTTACGCTAGTAAGGTTTTAAACGACAACAGGGTTGAGGAGGCAAATTTAGCCTATTCAAAGCTTATCTTAAACCCAAATGACGCAAACGCTTTAAATGTTTTAAAAGAGAAAGAGCCAAGCATGTATGCGCTTTTCTCACTTGGACAAATGCTCGATAAAAACGATACAAAAGGCATTAGCGAGCTTGTAAATTTAAAAGTAAATCCGATTGTAAAAGATATCATTCTTTCACAAACTGTCGATGCAAATACTCAAATTTTAAGCGAATACAACGCACTTTTAAAAGGTTTTGAGCTTTTAAAACAAAATAAAATCAAAGAGGCAAATGTGGAATTTGACAAGATCGCACTTGACTCACAACTTCAAACTTTAGTTAAAAATTTAAAACACTATCAGGGAATAAAATAATGAAAAAACTTACACTATTCTTGGCCTTTGCCATGGCTTTAGTTCTAAGCGGATGCGGCACAAAAAGACAATATTTTGAGCCTGCGCAAACTTCTGGTGAGATATCTTTGTCAAAAGATCTTCCTTCTTACATCAAATCAGCAAATGCAAACGGCGCAACGCTTGATAATGGCAACATCATCACTAAAAATGGGCTAAATAAAAGCGTTACCTTGCCTGAAAATTTCAACTTCTTAAATGAAAACAACGGCTTTGTCATCTCAGCTAGCATAAATGGCGATCTAAACGTTACTGATCCTAGCGGTCACAGCGTTTATAGCGGTAAATTTCCAACTGCGATCGTAGCAGCCTCGCTTGATCAAAACCAACTTGCGGCTATCAGCGCATCAAACCACATTTACCTAATCGACATCAACACAGCTACGACACTAATGGAGTATAGCTCTTCTGACATCGCAGCGGTTGATTCAAGAGTTGTGGCACCTTACTTCATGAGCTCACTCATCGTCTATCCAGCACTAGATGGCAAAATTTACATCGTGCAAAAAGATAGTGGTAGAATTTTACGCGACGTTGTCGTAAGCTCTGAAAATTTCTTTAATAACATCATATTTTTAGGCGTTGAGGGCGATAACCTAATCGCAGCAACAGCCAAAAAACTAATCGTCATCAACCCAAGCCAGACAGTTTATTATGACGGTGAGATCAAAGACGTGCTAGTTCATAACGATGAAATTTACATCTTTAAAAAAGATGGCACGATCGTAAGAACAGACCTCATGCTAAAAGAGCAAAATAAGGTAAATTTCAAATTTGCTATCTTCTCAGCGGCTACTATCATCAACAACAAGCTCTATGTCATCGAAAAAACAGGCTATGTAATAAAGACAAATTTAGATCTTAGCGGAGCTGAAATTTATGAATTTAGCGACGAGATAAAAGATAAAAGCTTCATGGGAAATGGCGCATTTTACTACGATAACGAGTATGTTAATCTAGGGCAATGAACCAAAAAATTTGGGAGCTTTTTGAAGCTAAAAAGATCTTGCTAAGGGATCTAAAAAGGCTTGACCTTAGCGAATTTACCAAGAAACGCTCGCTTGAGGCGTTTTTTGGTGTCGATACAAAAAATTTCTACGAGATCGTTTTTTTAAGAAATGCAAAGAGTAGGCTTTTACTTAAAGAAGCCGGCGAGATAAATGAAATTTGCACTAAATTTGAAGAGAAATTTCAAACCAAGATAAAAAAACGAGTAATTTTCTACAACTCACAAATTTGCTCAAAGTCCCTAAACTACTTCAAAGAAAAAGGCTGGAGTTGTTATGATTTTGTGTGATATCGGCAACACCAACGCCTCTTTTTTGCAAAATGGCAAGATCACTCACGTAAAAACTAGCGAATTTAAAAACTACATACCAGACGAAAAGGTCTATTTTATCTGTGTAAATGAAGAAATTTTGCGCATGATAGATAACGACGAAATGTTTGTAAATTTAGAGTCTTACTTTGAGATAGACACGATCTATCAGGGGCTTGGAGTAGATAGAAAAGCGGGTTGTTATATGATAAATGATGGCGTTATAGTAGATGCTGGAAGTGCTATCACCGTTGATATAATGGCAAACTCACTTCATCTTGGCGGTTACATCTTGCCAGGCATCTCAACCATGTTAAATGCCTATAAAAGCATCTCACCACGCCTTGATGTGACACTAAATTCGCAAATCGACATCGATGCGTTGCCTCAAAAGACGAGCGATGCTGTGAGTTACGGCATCATAAAGCCAATTATCACGCTCATTTCAAAGCTTGCAGGCAGCAAAAAAGTATATTTTACTGGCGGAGATGGCGACTTTTTATCTAAATTTTTTAAAAATGCCATTTGCGACAAGATGCTGATCTTTCGTGCCATGCAAAAAATAATCGATGAGAAAAAGGAAATTTTAAAATGATAACAGTAGCCTTGCCAAAAGGCAGGATCGCGGAAGATACACTAGAAATTTTTAGAAAGATTTTTGGCTCTAGCTTTATGTTTGAGGATAGAAAACTCATCCTTGAAGAGGGAAATTTTAGATTTTTAATGGTTCGCAACCAAGATATACCAACATACGTCACCGAGGGTGCCGCAGATATCGGCGTGGTCGGGCTTGACGTGCTTGAAGAACATAAGCCAAATGTGGTGAGGCTGCTTGATCTGCAAATAGGCAAGTGCAAGGTCTGCATCGGCATAAAAAACGAAGAGGAGCTTGATTTTTCAAGGTCTGAGCTAAAGATCGCTACAAAAATGCCAAATATCACGAGAAACTATTTTGCCAAGCTTGCCGTTGGCGTCAAGATCATCAAGCTTTATGGCTCGATCGAGTTAGCACCGCTTGTCGGGCTAAGTGATGCGATCGTAGATGTGGTCGAGACTGGCTCAACCATGAAGCAAAATGGGCTAAAAGTGGCTGTTGATATCATGCAAAGCTCAGCCTATCTGATCGCAAATAAAAATAGTTTTATCATCAAAAAAGATGAAATTTTAGAGCTTTATCAAAAGATAAAAGATGAAATTTCAAAGTAAAAATTTGAAATTTCATCTTTTAAATTTAAAAACGCCTAAATTTATCTACTTTGAAGCTAGTAAATTTTAACCACATAAGATATTAAATTTGTGTGGCTTTCATATTTAAATTTGAGTAAATAAAAAGTTGTATCCGCTACTAAATTTATAAGCCAAATTTGAAAGAGGGCAGATATGCTTTGCTTTGCGGTTAGGTTTCTGGGTTGCTATGATAAATTTTAAATTTTTATTTCAGACCGACTAAATTTGATATAGATAAGCTGGTTTAAATTTAAAAAAATAGAGCTAATTTTGCGAAAACTATTTAAAGCAAAGCGTTTAAAATTTCAATGTGATTATGATATAGCTAGTTGTATCTGTGCTGGTGTTTAAAAATAAAGCGCTTAATCTCCAAAACATATTAAATTTAACTCAAAAAATTTAACCTAAATTTTCCCGCCAAACATCTCATACAACGCTTTTTCCTCGCCCCAAAGCTCGCGGTGCTTTTTGACCGATGATTTTATAGCATTTATGAGATAGAACACGTCCTCTTTTGTGTGCGTGTAGTGCATACTCACCCTTACAAAACCTGGCTTTTTCTCTAAGATCTTATTCTCTTTAAGCCCCAGCAGATCAAAAGCATAAGGCCCAGCGCACATCACGCCAGCGCGGCTTTGTATGCCGTAGTTATTGCTAAGTGTTGCGGCAAAGTCATATGGCGAAATGTCTCGCACATTAAATGAAAAAATAGGCAGTTTTTCTGCATTTTTAGGGCCATAAATGGTGATATCTTCGATACTGCTAAGCTCTTTTTCAAAGAAATTTGCCAGTTCATCTTCGCGAGCTTTGATATTTTCTACTCCGACACTTGCTTGCAGGCTGTAAGCTAGGCTTGCTCGCACTAGCCCCAAGATAGATGGCGTGCCAGCCTCTTCAAGCTGCTCGACGTTTTTTATAAAAAGGTGTTTTGAGGGCGTAGCAAGAGCGATGGTGCCGCCACCTGCAAAGCTTGGTATATCGCTTGTATAAAGCTCTTTTTTGATCGCTAAAAGACCACAACTACCAACTCCGCCAAGTAGCTTGTGAGGCGAAAAAAAGGCTGCGTCAAAGTAATCGGCATCTAAAATTTCATGCGAGCTGGTTGCTGCGCAGTCAAATGCCACCACTCCGCCAAATTTCTTAACGAGCGAGTAAATTCTCTTGTAGTCGGTTTTCACGCCTGTGACATTTGAGGCGGCGCTAAAGCAGGCGATGATCTTTCTTTTTGCGTTTAGTTTTAGCGTCCTCTCAAGCATCACGTAGTCTATCTCGCCGTTTTCATCAAGTCCGATGCGCTCGCAGTCGCAAAGTCCCTCGCGAAAGCTGATCTCATTTGAGTGGTGCTCATATGGGCCAACAAGCACGAGCGGTAAATTTACGCTTCTTAAATTTGCTTCGCCGATCAAGGCTCTTGTGGTTGGCGGTAGATAAATTCCCATTATCTCCTGAAATTTCTTTATCGCAGCCGTTGCGCCTTGACCTGTTGCTATTAGATAAAAGCTCTCATCAAGCCCCAAAAGCTCTTTTAGCTCAGCCCTTGCGTTTTCGTAGCGTTTTTGCGTTAGCACAGCACTCGAGCTGCTATCTGAGTGAGTGTTTGCGTAGGTTTTTAAAAATTTTGAAATTTCATCTTCGATAGGCGCATAGGCAAGGCCTGAGGCCGTGTAGTCAAAATAGTAAATTCCATCTTTTAAAATGATATTTTTTCTTACTTCATCTATGGTTGGCACGATTTTTCCTTTGGCTAAAAGCGCGATTATAGTGAAATTTTGTATAAAGTGAGGTTACAAGCGGGCAGGGGCGCCCACTCGCGTGTTTATTTGTTTAAGAAGTTTTTTTCTAACCACTCGTTAGCTTTTGCTTCACTCTCAAATCTTTGGCTCTTAGCAACTTGGTTTGCACCCTCATAGAAACGGATACGAATGCCGTCTTGAACGCTATCGATCTTGATTCTAGTGATCTTATCTTTGTTTAGATAAGTCCTGTCGTTTAGTTTTACATACATGTTTTCTCCTTTTAAAAATTTGGTTTATTTTTTATCGTTTTTCTTCTCATCTTGTTTTAAAAATAGCTCTTTAAAACGCTTATTTGCGTAGTCTTCAATGTCGTTTTGAAGCTGTTTATAGGCGTTTATAAGCTCGTGTGCTCTATCATTTAGCGTAGTGCCAGCGCTATCTCCGCCGCCTTGCTTGGTCGTAAAGAGATCTTCTTTTAAATTCTTTTGCAAAATTTGCAGATGCGACCAGCATTTTTTATAGTTCATACCTAAAATTTCAGCTGCCTTTGATATCGAGCCAACCTCGGCTATAACGTCTAAAACTTCGGTTTTACCCTTGCCAAATATAAGCTCGCCCTCGTCGTTTTCTATCCAAGTTTTTGTCTTTACTCTCATCTTTTTGCCTTTCTTTTCCTTAAAACAGCCTAGCTGACAGTACTTCACGTCAAAGCCGTAGTCTCTAAGCGTCGAGCGCATGGTCTTTAGTCCGCCATTAGCCGCCGCCATCTCCCTTGCATCTTTGCAAAAAACTCTACCTTTTTCGTCGCTCACTTCTTTTAGTTTTAGTGACAATGTAAATTTACCGCGGTCTTTATCCAAGCCACCAAACTGTCCAAGCTCGCAGTTATCTATCTTGATGCCAAGTCTGGTTGCCTCGTCGCTCACTTCGCCGACTTCTATGCCAAGCTTATTTGCGATCTTAAAAGCCGTGCCGCAGTCAAGTTTGCCGCTTTTATTTAGCGTTTGTTTTATTAGCTCTTCTAAATTTTTACTCATAAATTCTCTCTTCGCCGCTATAAACGTTGATATTTTCGCCCCTTGCAAAGCCGCAAAGCGTGAGCTCAAATTTACGAGCGATCACCACGCCAAGGCTAGTTGGTGCTGTCCTTGAGATAAGCGCTGGGATGCCGTGCATAACGGCCTTTGCGACCATCTCTGAACTAAGCCTGCCACTCACCATCAAAAATGAATTTGCTAAGTTAGCTCCGTCTAAAACGGCCTTGCCAACGGCTTTGTCGATCGTATTGTGCTGAGCGATATCCTCGCCTATGTAAAATTTATCTTCGCTTACAAAAAGCTTTGCAGTATGCACGCAGCCAGTCATCTCATAAAGCTCGCACTGCGTGTAAAACTCCCTCATCTGCGCAAGGATCATATCTTTGTTAAATTTAGCCTCGCTTTTTACGGCTCTTGCCGCCATCGCCTGTGGGTCGATATTTGCCGTTGAGCTTCTGCCGCAGCCACTTATTATGACCTTCTCTTCGTCAAACTGCTCTAGGCGTTTTTCATTCACTTTGGCACTTACATAGACGCTTAGCTCGTCGTTTGAGAGCCTAACTTCAGTTATGTCCTCTGGCTTTGTGATGACATTTTCGCTGATCAAATAGCCCACAGCAAGCGCCTTTTGATCTGTTGGCGTTGCCATAACGGCACCAAATTTTTTGTCATTTATGTAAATTTCAAGCTTGATCTCACGCACCAAAATATCATCAACCTGCGCTTTTTGCTCGCCTTTATATTTGATGATCTGCGTTTTATAAATCGGTTCCATCTTGCTCCTTGAAGTTTTCACAAATGATAGCCCAAAAAGCTAAATTTAATTTTGGATTGTAGTAAAAACTTGCTTAAACAAAGCAAAAAGCTTAAACGCATTTTGATACGAAATAAACGCCATTAGAGTTAAAATTTAATATGCAAAATAGGCATATTTCTTAAAGTATAAAATTAGAGAAAATAACAAATTTTATAGGTGCAAAAAGCACCTATAAATTTACGCTTTTAGTTTTAGTCTGTCGCCAGCGTAGTAAGCGATCTTCCAAACAGTAGTTTGTTTTAGGTCTTTTTCGCCATAACCTCTTGCAGCAACTCTGTCATTGTAGATTTTTTCGATCACATCTGACTCGCCAACCAACAAAGCCTTTGTAGAGCACATCGCAGCACAAACTGGCACTTTGCCCTCAGAAATTCTATCTTGTCCATATACTTCGCGCTCTTCTTCGCTATTAGTTGGTAGCGGACCGCCTGCACACATGGTGCATTTATCCATTACGCCTCTTGCACCAAACGCACCATCTTTAGGGAATTGCGGTGCACCAAATGGGCAAGCATATAAGCAGTATCCACAACCTATACAAATGTCTTTATCGTGAAGCACGATGCCATCAGCTCTGATGTAGAAACAATCAACCGGACAAACAAGCGAACAAGGTGCATCTTCGCAGTGCATACATGCTATTGACGTTGAAATTTCTTTACCTGGCACACCTTCATTTAGTGTGACGACGCGGCGTCTTCTAACGCCGATAGGCAACTCATGAGCTTCATCACACGCTACCGCGCAACCGTTGCAATCAATGCACCTATCTGTGTCGCAGTAAAATTTAAGTCTATTATTATCGTTAAATGCGCTCATATTATGCCCTTTCTATGCGGCAAAGACCGCCTTTTGTTTCTGGAATTTGAGTGACTATATCATATCCATAGTTTGTTACGGTATTTGCACTCTCACCAACCGCAAATGGCAAAGTTCCTTCTGGGAAATTTCCAGTCATATCAACACCTTGCATATATCCAGCCCAGTGGAATGGCAAGAAGATCATATTAGGCTTGACCGATGGCACGATCCTTGCACGAACCTTGATCTTAGTGCCCTCAGGTGAATAAACCCAAACAAAATCCCAATTTTTAATGCCATGTTTAGCCGCTAGCTCTGGGTGGATGTCGGCAAACATCTCAGGCGTAATGCGTGATAGATACTTACTAGCACGCGTCTCCATACCAGCACCACTGAAATTTACGAGACGAGCTGTAATAAGGTTGATAGGGAATTCTTTTGAGAAGTCCTTGCTTTGTTGCAAACTCTTATACTTCGTATAGACGCGGTAGTGATTTGGTTTATCCTCAAAGCTTGGATATTTTTGCGCAAGATCTTGACGCTGTGAGTGGATAGGCTCTCTATGCTGAGGGATCTGATCAACAAATGTCCAAACTATCGCTCTAGCACGTGCGTTGCCGTATGGAGCTATGCCTTTTTGCATACATTTTTCAGCGATTATGCCACTGCCATCAGTCGCCCATGTAGCGCCCATTTTTTCACGCTCTTCATCTGTAAGTTTTATGCCAAGAACCTCTTCGATATTTTTCTTAGTTATCTCAGGATATCCGCCATTTATCACGCCTTGCTCTGGAGCAGAGCCCATTGCAGCAAGCTGATTAACGCCGTTATGCTCTAAGCCGAAGCGGTTTCTAAATCCCATACCACCTTGCATTACTGGTTTGCTTATATCATATAAATTTGGACTACCAGGGTGTTTTTCCGTCCAGCAAGGCCATGGCAAGCCGTAATACTCACCAGCTACGTCAGTGCCCTCTTTGCCCATAAGTGTTTTTTCATCAAATTTATCCCAGTTCTCTTGGTGACGTTTTAGGCGCTCAGGTGTCCAGCCTGTAAGTCCGATGCTTTTTACGATATTTGCTATCTCGCGGGTAGCAGCTTCTGGCCACTCTATCTTGCCATCAGCGTCCCTTATAGTGCGAGTTAGCTCATCATAGAAGCCTATGCGTTTAGCTAGTTCAAATAAAACTTCATGATCTGGCATGCTCTCATAAAGTGGCTTACATACTTGGCTTCTCCATTGACCACTTCTGTTTGTAGCTACTACTGTGCCGCTAGTTTCGTATTGAGTTGCTGCTGGGAGAAGATAAACGCCATCTTTTTTATTAGTGATAACGCCAGCATCATTTACAAATGGATCCATAAGCACTAAAAGCTCAAGTCCGTCAAGACCCTCTTGAACCTTTGCTTGTTGCGCAGTAGATGTTATGCCGTTACCTATAACCACAAGAGCTTTTAGGCTATCGCCTGCGTTTTCAATAGCGTCGTTGCCATCTTTACCATCAAGCACACCAGCCCACCAGCGAGCTAGGGTAAATCCAGGCTTCATCATCCACTCTGGTTTTACAAAGTTGCCTTGTAGCCACTCGTAGTCTACTTTCCACATCTTAGCGAAGTACTTCCAAGTGCCTTCGTTTTTAGCGTAGTATCCAGGCAAGCTATCAGGTGCGTTTGCCATGTCGCTAGCGCCTTGAACGTTGTCGTGGCCTCTTAGGATGTTGCATCCGCCGCCACTTACGCCCATGTTGCCAAGAACTAGTTGCAAGATCGGAGCTATACGAGTATTTGAGCTGCCTATTGTGTGCTGAGTTAGACCCATCGCCCAAACGACTGAGCCAGGGCGGTTTTTAGCATAAATTTCTGTGATCTCTTTTAGCGTTGCAGCTGGCACTCCAGTCACATCTTCAACGACTTCTGGTGTCCATTTTGCAGCCTCTTTGCGGATCTCATCGATGCCGTATGTGCGCTCATCTATAAATTTCTTATCTTCCCAGCCATTTTCAAAGATGAGATTCATCATGCCATACATAAATGGTATGTCTGTGCCTGGGCGAATTTGTGCGAAATAATCAGCCTTTGCCGCAGTTCTTGTGTATCTTGGATCGACAACGATTAGTTTTGCGCCATTATTCTCTTTTGCTTTTAAAAAGTGCCTAAAGCCAACTGGGTGATTTACCGCTGGATTTGCGCCGATTATAAAGATAGACTTCGCGTTTTGAATATCTCCAAGGTGATTTGTCATAGCTCCATAACCCCACGTATTCGCCACACCGGCGACTGTTGCGCTATGTCAAATTCTTGCTTGGTGATCTAGGTTGTTTGTCCCAAACATCGCAGAGAATTTACTGATATAGTAGCTCTGCTCGTTGCTATCTTTTGCTGATCCTAGAAACATTACTTGCTCTGGATTTTTCTCGCGGTAAGCTTTTAGCTTTGCGCCGATCTCGTCAAGTGCTTGCGTCATAGAGATGCGTTGCCACTTGCCGCCAACTTTTTTCATCGGATATTTTACACGGCAGTGTGAGCGCACCATATCGATAACGTCTGCACCTTTACAGCAGTGACCACCAGCACTTACTGGGTGATCTTGTGCTACTTCTTGACGTACCCATGCACCATTTTCTACCTCTGCTAGCACTCCGCATCCTACAGAGCAAACTGTGCAGACAGTTTTTACTATTTTTGAGTCTGGAAATGGGTTTGCCATCTCTTGAGCTGTTGCTTCTCTTGTGACATTGCTTGCTGCAAAGCCGGCCGCTCCACAAGTACTTGCTAATGCAGCCATTTTTAAAAACGATCTACGGCCGATGTTGTTTGGCGTAGTGTTTAATCTAGCTTCAGACATTTTCATCCTTTCTTAAGTTTCTATCAAATTTTATTTTGCTTGTTTGTAGTAAAGTTCCCAGTTTTTGCTTCTTTTATAAAGCACTTCGGTCTTTTTACTCTTTCCTGATTTTAAATTTTCATTAGCATTTGCTGCTACCGCACCACTTGCTGCCACAGCGCCAACTAGACCGACTTTTTTTAGAAATTCGCGTCTATTTTGCATATGTACCCTCCGTTCTTAGTTTTCTTATCCTATTTTTTTCTCTTCTTATGCTTTCAGATCTTGAAAGACCATCGCTCTTTTTGTGGTCTATCTTGACTGGTTTTGGTGAGTTTAGTGCCACGCGCTCAAACGCGATAAATTCGTTTAGCAAAACGGCCACATCCTTGTAAATTTCACTATTTTTATGCTCATATAAATTCTCTATAAACTCATCAATGTTTGGATTTATAATATTTTTAAAAAGCTCCTCTTCGCACTCGTCAAATTTACCGATAAACTCGTTCATAAGTGTAAAGACAAAGCCTACATTATCTTCATTCTCTTTAAATTTACTCTCATCTCTTCTGATGTTTGTCTTAGCCAAAATTTTACGCACATCAGCACAAGCATGACCCACTTCATAACCCTCATCGTAAAAAGAGAGCGAATTTCGAAGCGGACTTGGCGGAGTGTGAAAAATGTCATCAAATTCGGTGATCAAATTCTCTGGATTTTTTTCATCAAATTTACTTTTTATATTAGTAGCAGCTCGCGATACTTCATCATTTAGGCTGTATTCTTCTATGAGATCAAGCATTTTACTAAGACTGTCAAATCTCTTTTCATCTTCACTAAATACGAAGAATTTAGAGAAAGTAGCGTAGTAAAGTTTTCTGCCAGCTGCAAATTCCTCTTTTGTGCTCACCTTTTTCCTTAAATAGTTTTTTAACGACACTGAAACTATACAATTAATTGCCTTATTAATGTGGCTTAAAATAAAATAAATTAGAAAAGTTAAAAAAAGCTTAAATATGCCTTAATTGCATATTTAAAAACGCCATTTTTAGGGAGTTATATAAGATATGATTTTTTAGCAGGATTATTAAAATTTAGCTGTTTATTGATATCCATTTTTAAATTTGGGCTAAATTTAAAGAGTGGGAGTAAATTTTACTCCAAAGCGAGCATCGAGCCATCTTCAAATTCTAAAAATACTCGCTCTCCGATCTTTGTAATTTCATCATCGTGGCTAAAAATTTTGATCAAAAAGTCGCCAACTTTGACCTTCAAAAGCTTTTCATCGCCCATGTAAAGCGAGGCTGAGTGTAAAACCCCTGAAATTTGACCCTCTCCACCTGTTTTAGAAATTTTTATCTTGCTTGGATTGATCGTGATCTTGCTTTTGCCTTTAAAATTTGAAGGCAAATTTAGCCGTGCGCCACCACCAAAGCTTAGCACGCCACCCTCTATCTCAAAGATATTTTTGTATTCAAACTCGCAGACCCTTCCTTTGTGTAAAAACACGCACTCGTTTGCTAGCATACTAAGCCACTTCTCGTCGTGACTTGCGATGACAAAGCCGCAGCCATATCTCTCGTGCATCAAATTTATAGCCTTGCTAAAGAGCTTTGAAGTGGCGATATCAACGCTATTTGTCGGCTCATCAAGTAGATAAAATGGCACCCTTAAAGAAAGTGCAAGTGCAAATGCGATGCGCTGCGTCTGACCAGAGCTTAGCTCAAAGTGGCGCTTGTCTAAAAATTTCTCATCAAGTCCCACGAGAGCTAGTGCTTCGCTGATTCGCTCATCAAATTCGCTTAGTAAATTTCTACTTTTTAAGATGACTTTGAAATTTTCTTTAACGCTTCTTTTTAAAAGGGCAGGCTCAGGCAGCAAAACGCAAATTTTGCGCAGCATTTCAAGGCTCGGCCTATTTTCACCCCAAAGTGAAATTTCGCCGCTATCTGGGCTTTGCAGACGCGAGAGCACTCTTATTAGCGTGCTTTTTCCACTGCCATTACTACCCATTAGAGCGGTTATCTTTTTGGTATTTATATCAAGGCTTGGGATATTTAGGATCTCGCTTTTGCCATAGCTTAGGTGTAAATTTCTTATCTTTATCAAAATTTGCTCCTATTTGTCTAGTTTTTTGAGCGCAAAGATCGCTAAATTTACTAAAAATGCGATAAATATCAAAACCATGGCAAGCGCTATACCCATGGCAAATTCACCCTTGTTCGTCTCAAGCGAAACGGCTGTGGTGATCGTTCTGGTAAAGTACTTGATGTTGCCACCTATCATCATCGCAACGCCCACTTCAGCCACGATCCTGCCGTATGCAGTGGCGATGACGACCATGAGAGCGTAGCGCAGCTCGTAAAGCACACAGCAAACTAGCTTTGCCGGCGCAAGGCGTAAATTTAGAATAGTTAGATAGTGCTTTTTCTCCATATTTTCAACCACGCTTGCAGTAAGCGAGATGATGATAGGAAGGGCGAGCACAAACTGACCCAGCATGACTGCTTTTAGCGTAAAGAGTAAATTTAAGCTGCCAAGCGGGCCATTTCTAGTGATAAACGCGTATAAGATAAGGCCGATCGCAACTGTTGGCATGGCAAGAGCCGTGTCACTTAAAAGGCGCAAAATTTTTCGGCCCCTAAAGTCATAAAAGCCAAGCATGAAACCAAGCGGAAAGCCCACAAGAACGGCAAGAAGTATCGACACGCTTGATGTGTAAAGAGTAGCCTTGATGGCTGAATATGTTTCAAGGTTGCCGTTTAAAAGTAGATTAAAGGCTTCTGCAAAGCCATTAAGTAAAAAATCCAATTATTCTTTCCTAGCATATTTCTTAAGATTATTTTAAATGTGCTATAATATCACAATTTTTTTTAAAGGAGAAAAATGAAAAAGATTATTTTAGGCTCACTAGCAGCCGCAGTTTTGGCGTTTGGCGCTGACAATGAACTAATCATGGCGACTACAACAAGTACAGATAACACTGGCTTGCTTGATGCGATCTACCCAGCTTATAAGGCAAAAACAGGTGTTGATATAAAATGGACAGCTGTTGGTACGGGTGCTGCACTAAAGCTTGGCGAAGACTGCAACGCTGACATACTTTTCGTTCACTCACCAAAAGTTGAGAAAGAATTTGTAGAAAAAGGCTTTGGCTTAAAAAGAAATGCCGTAATGTACAATGACTTCGTCGTTATCGCTGATAAATCAATCGCTGATAAATTTAAAGGTAAAGATATCAAACAAAGTTTTGAACTTATCAAAAAAGATGGTATCAAATTCTTCTCACGTGGCGACAAATCAGGCACAGACAATAAAGAAAAAGGCATCTGGAAAAAGATCGCTGGTGAAGTCCCTGAAAAAGATAGCTGGTATATGCAAACAGGTCAAGGCATGCTAGCTACGATAAATGCTGCTGCTGAGCAAAAAGGCGTCACATTTACTGACCGCGGTACTTACATTAAATATGAAGCAAATCAAAAAGGTCATCCTGAGATGGTCATCATCAATGAGGGCGACAACGACCTTAAAAACTTCTACTCTCTAATCGCAGTAAATCCAAAACACTGCCCTAAAACTGACATCGAGAATGCAGAGAAATTTATAAAATGGGCGACAAGCGAAGAGGGTCAGAAATTTATAGGCGACTTTAAACTTCTTGACAAGCCACTTTTCACTCCAGACGCAAACACACGCAAAAACTAATACAATGGGCGAGCAATCGCCCATTTTTTATAAATTTTCATAATCTTTAAATTTATTTTTTAATCATTTAAGCTAAAAACCAAATTTAAAATAAGACAAAAAATGTTAAAAAGCTCCGTAAATTCAGTGTAAAAGTAATATGCAAATTTTGCATATTACTTAAAATTTTTTTAAATAAAATAATTAATTTTAAAACTACTTTTATTTTATAAGGTATATAATAACCGAACTATTAGAAATATTACTTGAAAGGAAATCTATGCAAAAGATTGTTCAAACAACCTGTCCGTATTGCGGAACTGGTTGCGGCATAGACCTTATCGTAGAAAACGGTAGGATAGTCGATGCGAAGCCAACAGACAACCATCATGTAAATGACGGTGAGTTGTGCTTAAAAGGTATGTTTGGTTGGGAATTTGTAAATTCTCCAAAACGTTTAACAAAACCAATGATGAGAAAACTAAACGGTGAGTTTAATAAACACGGCAAACTTGAAGAGGTAAGTTTTGAAGAGGTTTATGAATTTTTAGGAAAGACTTTTAAAAATAGCGTAGAAAAATATGGTCCAAGCTCTATCATGGGCTTTAGTTCAGCTCGTTCAAACAACGAAGACAACTATGTATTTCAAAAATTCTTTCGCGCTTTAGGAAGTAACAACGTAGATCACTGCGCTCGTCTTTGACACGCTCCAACAGTGGCAGGTCTTGCCAGCACCCTTGGAAACGGAACAATGACAAACGATCTTGTTGAGTTTGCGACTGACACAGATGTATTTCTACTAATAGGCACAAATACAAGCGAATGCCACCCGATCATCGCTATGCAGATGCAAAGAGGCTTAGAGCGTGGTGCAAAAATGATCGTTGTGGATCCAAAACGCACCGATATGGCTAAAAAAGCCGATATATTCTTGCAAATTCCAGTTGGCTCAAATATCAAAACACTAAACACAATGATGAATGTCATCATCTCTGAAAATTTACAAGATACAGAATTTATCGAAAAATATGCAGAGGGTTTTGAGTACCTAAAAGAAGCGGTAAAAGATTTCACTCCTGAGAGATTTGAGCGTGAGACTGGCGTCAAAAAAGAGCTTATCACTGAGGCTGCTAGGATGTATGCAAAAGCTGGCAGTGCTGCTATTTGCTACACTATGGGTATTACTCAGTTTAGCGACGGCACATCAAATGTATTCTCACTCTCAAATTTAGCGATCCTAACAGGAAATTTAGGTAAAAAAGGCGCTGGAGTAAATCCACTTCGTGGTCAAAACAATGTCCAAGGCGCATGCGACATGGGAGCACTTCCTAACGTCATCCCAGCAGGTGCAGTAAATAGCGCTTATGCACAAGAGCAAGCTCGCAAAGTTTGGCACTTCGAGCTTAATCCAGTGCCTGGCTTTAAACTAACATACGCACCTGATAAGATGGATAGCGGCGAGCTAAAAGTGCTTTACGTTTATGGCGAAAACCCTGTTATGAGTGACCCTTGGACAGAGCACTTTGTGCATGCTACACACCACCTAGACTGCTTTATTGTGCAAGATCTATTCTTTACTGAAAGTGCTCAAAAAGCCGATGTCGTCTTACCTGCAGCTGGTTGGGGTGAGAAAGATGGAACATTTATCAACACATCTCGCCGCGTTCAAAGAACCAGAAAAGCAAGTGAGCCAGTAGGTGGTGTAGAACCTGACTGGAAAGTAGTTTGTAACATCGCAAAAGCTATGGGACTTGAGGGATTTGACTTCTTAAGTGCAGAAGAGGTTTGGGATGAGCTTAGAAAACTAATGCCTAAATTCTTTGGCGGTATCAGCTACTATAGACTTGAAAAACTAGGTGGCATCAGCTGGCCATGCCCTGATGAAGATCACCCAGGCACACCTGATCTTTATACTGATCACAAATCAATGCTACCTGATGGTAAATTCCGCCTAGCTCCAGTACTTTACGCTGACGATAAAGATAAGCGTGCAAGCATGGAGGCTGAATTTAAAGCCAAAATGCATATACCTGATGGCTATCCAGTAGGCTCAGGTGCGATGAGCGAAGTACCAGATGAGGTCTATCCTTGCTTATTTACAACAGGTAGAAAAGTTTATCACTACCATACAGGAACGATGACTAGAGAGTGCCCACCGCTAGAGTATGGTGCTGGCATCGAAGGTCCGCTAATCGAAGTAAGCCCTGATATCGCAAGAGAAAGAGAGCTAGAAGATGGCTGCTATGCAATGGTAGAGAACAAACGCGGCAGGATCGCAGCTAAGCTTCGTGTAAATCCTGACCTTAGAGAGAGTACGATATTTACGACTTTCCACTATAGTGAGGCTGACGGCAATGAGCTCGCAAACGCACAAGACCACGACCCACTCTCAGGTATCACACCTCTTAAGATCACTATAGCTAACATAAAAAAATTAAGCGAAGAAGAGTATATAGCATTTAGACAACAAAACGAGATGTCTATGCACTCTGAAAAACCTTATCTTTCACCTGTTAGATCATAATTTCAAGGGCGCAATGCCCTTGAATTTTTAATTCAAATTTTAATAGCAAACCAACTTTTATTAACTAAAATTTCCTATTGTTTTAGATGAAATTTCATAGTAAGAAAGGGCTATTTTTTAAAATTACTATGAAGTGCTATATCTATTTTTTACATCTATCAAGGCTCTTAGACTTTTAAAGCTTGTATGTGTAAAAGCTTTGTTGGCTTTAACTTTTAAATTCTGTGATCACTAGCTGGCGTGAGAGTATAGGTATTGTTTTTCTTTTAGCTTACTAAGGCAAAAGTTTTGGCTGTTTTTGAATTGTCACCAAAATGCTCAATATTCTTATGTAGTGGAATTTGCCTATATTTGCTAACGCCTCCTTTTTGCTTGGCAGTCTTAACATTTATAAATTTTATTCCATCCTGCTCACCAACATTGTCGCTATCAAGTTGCCAAATTTCATTTAGTCTTAATCCCGTATGAAGTGCAAACATCATATAATCTCTCAAATCTTTTCTTTGAGTGTCAAAAACTATCTTTAATTCATCTAGACTAAAGTTATCTTTCGGCGACTTCTCATCAGCTGAAATTTTAAAAGATGTAAGTATTTTAAAAGGATTGGTCGTGAGCTTGCCCATCTTTATGGCATAGTCAAAGAGCCTTTTTGAGTAAGATGTGTAGTTGTTGATGGTCTTTTTGTTGAGTTTTTTGTTTGCAAGAGTTGTTTGAAAGTTTTCGGCATCGCTGTAGCTAAACTCTTTACCTTGATGACCTTTAAAAAACTCATCTAAGAGCTTGCCAGCCTTAATATAATAGCCCTTTGTCTTATCACTGGATTTTAGTTTTAAACACTCGGTTTGCACATATCTTTTAGCTACTGCTTTAAAAGATAGCGGTGTGGCTTCTTTTGGACTTAAAGATGCATCCAATAATGTTTTGAGCTCTTTTTAAAGCTTTTCTTCTGGCGCTATTAGATTATAAAATTTAGCTATTACCTCTTGTGACAGCTCTTTATATTCGCTAACATCTAAAAATATGCCATTTTGTTTAATGCGCCGTTCATTTTGCATTTTGATATTTATTAAGACTCTTAGGTTTTTAGAGTTGGTATGTGTTGTGGTTATCTTTTTAGCAAGAGCTTCGTTGGCTGCAGCTTTTATAGAATTTGCCAGTCTTACTGCCTCATCTATATCTTTTGTGAAAAGGCAAAATTTAACAGTTAGCTTTTTACCATCTTTAAGAGCAGTATCAAAAAAGTAGAAATTTGGTCTGTTGAGAACCTTTGTGATCAATCTAGAGCTCATAGAATGATCCTAGTTTCTGTAACAAAAGTGCAAATTTTCTGTAACAAAGCTGATTTGTCTGAAATTTAGGACAAAAATATCTGCTAATAAATGCAGTTAAAACACCTAAATTTAGGGGAGTTGGAAAGAAAAACATTGTGTTGGTGGCGGACAGAGAGGGATTTGAACCCTCGAGCCCCGATTAAGAGCTGCACCCTTAGCAGGGGTGTGGTTTCAGCCGCTCACCCATCTGTCCGTGTCCATGAAAAAAGTTTATGAAAAAGAAATGGTGGTTAGAGGCAGAATCGAACTGCCGACACGCAGATTTTCAGTCTGCTGCTCTACCGACTGAGCTATCCAACCACGTTGATAAAAGAAATTGGATTATACATTTTAAATATTTAAACTAAGTTTAAAAATCTAAAAGATGCTTTATTTTTAAAATTAGGCTATAAATTTATAGCCTAATGAGATTAAATTTAATGTAAATCTACTACACTTACATCTTTATCTATCTCGATAAAAAATGTTTGTGCGCTTGCTCCGCTACCATATACGCCTTTATAGACTTGATTTACCGCGTGACCACTTGCATCAACTGCTACTTTGTTGTACTCATCTCCGATAACGCTATGTTTTGAATTTAGCATCGTTACTTCACTATCTGTTGCTTGTGTAAAGATAGTTCCTTTGCCTTTTAGGGCTACTATGTCATCGCTGTCGCCAAAGATTTTTAGCACTGTGTTGATATTTTCTGTGCCAGCCTTGCCTGTTATCTTTGTGACCCTTGAGTCTATGATATCAAGCACGCTTTTGGCGTCTAGTCCTATAGAGACTGCTTGATCGCTTGTGCCTAGCTGTATGCGCTCAAAGCTTTCTAAATTTTTATCAAGGTTGGCTACTTTACTAAGATCAACATCATCTACAAAGATAAGTGTATCTATGCCACCTTTGCCATCCATTGGCTTGCCATTATAGACAAAGGCATCGTTTAGGTTGCTTCCTACGGTCTCTGTTGCGTCATGTTTTAACTGCACAATGTTGTTAAAGTCATTTGTATCATCTCCGTAGTATTTGCCATCTCTTTGGAGTATCTTGTGAAATTTATTGGCTTCATGATCTATAAAGCCATTTTGCTCTAGTGCTTTTACATAGTTATCGCTAAAAAGATGCGTGCCACTGCCAGCAGAGCCTAAGGTTTTATACTCATTATCTGGCTTTGCTTTCTCTTTTATGGCTATATTTAAATCAACATCATTATTGTCATCTACATAGGTTGCACTTAGTTTATAAAAACCTTTATTCAAAACAAAATCTTTCTCAACTTTTAAATTTGTTGCATTGTTTGCGTTCCAAGGTTTATGCTCAAATGATCCGTCTCCTATATCTAAGCGCACCATGCTTTGATAATCAGTAGCTCTTATAGTGTAAGTGCCATCTTTTGCGATATATATCCAGCCTTTCATTTTCATTATAAGGTCAGTGCCTATTGGTTCTGCTTCACGCAAGACATAGTTTCCTGTATGATTTACGTTATATGTTTTGCCAGTATAATCTTTCTCTTTTGCATTTGGTGAGTGTCCGACCCTTGCCATATCTTCTGGATTTAACTCTCCTTTTTTTGGCTTTGTAGCTGGATCTAGATAATTCTTGCCAGATTTAAATGAAATTTCATTAAAAAGTTGTTGTAGCACTTACTTCTCTCATTAGATGCCATTTATCATAACCAAGTTTTATATGCATTATATTGGCGCCATGATTATATTTATTTGCAAATTCTTTGTCATCCCATTTATAAAAATACATATCCACATCAAGACCGCTATTTGAGATCATAGCGACGGTTTGGACTGACATATTGCCAGCGTCATCTAGTCTTTTTACGATGAAATTTTTACTACCGCTGGTTAGTGTAGTTAGAAATTCGCCTTCATATTTTAGGTCAGTTAGTGGCAAAATTTGTTTAGATGAGTTATTTACATCGACGACATCTACTTTTATAGATGTCTTGTCGTCTGCTCTGTTTGGTGCATCTGCCTCGCCACCAAAGGTTACTTTGTAACTTTGCCCTGAGCCAGTCTTTGAGCCACCAAAGCTTGGCTCTTTTAGTCCATCTGGCGTCGCATCAAGATCGACTGTGATGGTTAAATTTTCACTTCGTTTTTCTACACCATTTTTATCTACATATGTGGCGTCTATGATGTGGTGCGTCCTATCTAGCTTTACGCCAGCTGCTTCAAAGTCAGCTACTACGATGTTGTCCTTTATATCTGCATAAAAACTACTTTTCACGGTGCCAGCTTGGTCTTTTACCTCTATAAGAACCTTGCCACCATCTCCACCTGTGGCTGTGTCAGTATCTTTTTGCGCGATACCAAATTTGATCATCGGACTTTCGTCGTTTGTAAGGGCGATCTTGTAGTTTATGCGCTCGTTAAATGTATCGTCAAATTTACTTGTTGAGATGATGTGCTCGTAATCTTTTTCGAGTAGGTATTTGGCTGGGTTGCTCACTCCGCCATCTACTGAGGTAACTAGCTTAACGTCATCTACATAGTCAAGAATGCCAAATTTAAACAATCTACCACTAGAAGAGCCAGTGAAAATTTTGGTGCCATCTCTTACAAGGTCTATATCAACAAGGGTTGGCTTGCTGGTATTTACTGGCACATCTTTGAGCAAGAAACGACTGCCATTTACTAGCTGAACATCTGTTGGATCATCTTTATTTACTACTTTGATGTATTCGTCTGTAAGTGTTTTGGTCTTGGCTTCATACTCGATGTCTGGGTCTGGCTTTTTCTCGTATGTGGTGAGAGTTTCGCCTGGTTTTGCCTCTTTTATGATGTAGGTTTTTATCTCTTGTTTGTTTGTATTTGGATTTAGCACGGAGACTTTTAGCTCGTCGCCTACTTTAGCTGTGCTCGGGATCGAGGCTAGGACATCTGAACCTGTGATGGTGACGCCGTTTGTGCCATCTATCAAGCCGTCGCCATCTATATCTTTTATAAATTTAGCCTTTGGCTTGTCGTCAAATACTATAAACTGGCTGTCAGTTGCGCCTTCGTTGCCAAACTGGTCGATAACTGTTGTGTCTATGCTAGTTTTTGCTCCATTTTTGATAGGAACGTTGATCTTAAATTTCCCACTGCTTGCGTCTATCTCGTTGCCATCAGGTGCTATGACCTTGCCATTTTTGCCGATAGTAAATTCTTTTGTTTCTGTGTTCCCATCTGGGTTTGTTATGGCTACTCTTATCTTTTCGTTTGGTTTGCTTTGAGTTGGGATACTTATGGTTACTTCAGTTTTGTCGCTATCGTTGCCGTAGCCATTTTCAAATGTATCAAGCTTGTTGTCGCTCTTGCCATCCACGTTTGGGAGGTTTTTGCTAAATTCTATCTTGGCTGATCTTGTAGGTGGTGTGATGTCGGTAGCTGCGGTGTTTTCGTTGGATTCTACTGTGCCATCGTTTTTGGTGATTTCAGTTTTTATAGTGGCATTTGTGCCCTCGCTGATAGGTATCTTTACGCCTGGGACTACAAATTTACCATTTTGGATAGATATAGGTGTATGGCTTGGATCATGTGCGTCATATACGCTTTTTTTATCAGGACTTAGGATAAATTCTTTTGGCGTTGGTGTGCCACTGCCTGTATCTATGGTGACTTTTACGCTCTCGCCTGGCTTCATAGTGTTTGGTAGATGGATATCTACGCTTGATTCGCTATTTTTTAGCTCGGACTTGCTTATAACGCCATCGTTATTGGTATCAGCGCTTAGTGTCGCTTCGGCTTTGTTGCTTATGGTGTTTGGCTTTTGCTTGATCACGCCTTCGTTGCCAAAGCGGTCTATAAACTGAGTTTTGATCTCAGTGCCTGGCGTGATAGTGGCACCATTTGGCACGTCAAATTCCATAGCGCCTTTGCCATTTGGTTTTAGTGGATAGACATTGCCAGCTTCGTCGGTGGCAGTGTTGTTTGCTTTGTTTATGGTGTAAATTTTAGTAACCGTGTCGCCGTTTGCGTCTGTGACTATAGACTTGATCTTATCACCACTTTTCATATCGTCAGGCACTAGAAATTTCACGTCAGTTTTTACAGAGTCCTCTCCTACGCCCATTTCGGTAGCGTCTATCACGCCGTCGCTATTTTTGTCTATGCTAAGTGTCGCGCTTACTTTTGATGCTGGTGGGACGTCATTTGTCTCAACCTTTAAATTTGAACCACTTTCGTGTCCGTTTTTATCAACTAAATTTACAGCGATATCTATAGGCTTGCCATTTGGGATCTCGACATCTGGGATATTTGCTTTGCCATTAGTAAGTGGCACTAAGTTAAAAGTAGGTGCTGTTGGGGTTGAGGTAGGCGCTGGCACTGGCGATCCGTTATCATCTACTTGAACGAGTTTGCTACTTGTAAGATCGATCTTGTATTTTTAGAGTTTGTGAGCCGCTTTTTATCTTGATGATATCGCCATCTTTAGCAGCTGGTGGCAAAGTGACAACCACAGGAGTGTAAAATTTATTCCCTCTTTTTGTAGTTTCAGGTGAAGCTAAAATTTCATTTTTGTCCAAAAGACCATCTTTGTTTGTGTCGGCATCTAGGAAAAATTTAGGGACATTGTCGATAAATGGCACACTTGGTTTTGTAGCTTGTGCTGGAGCACCTTTTACAGATGAGACTGGAGCGTTAAAAAACTTTTCAGAATTTATGATCTCACGTAGTGCGTGCTTTACGTTATCAAAGATGTTTGTATAGTGACCGCTTTTGCTAAAGCCTGCATTATTTAGCGATGCTTGACTAGATAAATTTGATCCGCCGTGGTGAACGTTGCTCTTATGTTCGCTATCTTCGTGTTTTGCATCTTTTTCATCTTTTTGTAAGCCAGGGATGACAAGCTCGCCGTTTTGCTCGGCAAAGACATTTGTTGTCCTAAAAGTAGAGTTAAAGCCGATGTTCGCAACCTCGCCATCATCAAAAACTATCCTTACTTTGGCATTGATAGCTGTTTTTATAATATCGCCCAAAAATATTTCGTCGCCTTTGTGAAGCACTCTTACGCTTCCATCTGGTGAAATAGCAACAACTTCGCCTACTATTTGTTTAACGATGGCTATTTTTAAGGCTACGATATGCATTTTATCCCTTTGTGATATTTTCAAATTTATTTTAAATCGACAAATTTCATTAAAAGTTTATAGTTTTAAGATTAATTATTTTATTTAAGTTTTATATAAAGGCTTTGATATATTTATAATTGATTAAATTTAGTTTTATTTGCCTTATTTTAGGTTATTTATAGATATTTTTTATAGTAAAAATTTATTTTAGTATATGATAAAAATTATTATCTATAAAGCATTATTTTTAGGGATGCTTATGAAATTTAAGCTAAATAGCACAAAAAAGCGGATTTTAGAGCATAATTTTTAAAATTTATGAT
>NZ_CABPTV010000008.1:0-52526 GCF_902460535.1 Campylobacter concisus
GTCTTTATCCTAAAATAGAATATGATAGTGTTTCTTCTGATTTAAAAAAGAAGCTTGATAACATAAAACAATCTTTTTTTATAAATATTAATGAAACTTCTAGATCTTTACCTCTTAATTTAAACAATGATTGCATTCCTTTTTCTACATTGCCTTGTGGATCTCCTGTTGCTGTTAGTGGTTTTTTAAATTTATTTCTTGTAAATAATGCTTACTTTCTTCATTTGAGTTCTTTTAAGGTAGTTGTTTTTTATGAGCTCTGGGGTATTGATTTTTCTCTTTTAAAGTTAAATAAGGTCTTTTTAAAACGTATTTTTTGTCCTGCGTCTTTGCTTGATAGTGCAAATTTGGATGATGAAAAGCAGTATAAAGAGGCTGTTTTACTTAGTTGTATTTTTAGTCAAGTTAATAATATTCTTCATATTGATGAAATTATGAAATATAAAAAAGAAGATGGAGTTGATTTTAAAACTGGTCTTTTTCATCTTACTAGTGCTTTTTGAATTTTTAATTAAGGATTTATAATGCCAGCTCGTATTAATTCTAATTATTGGCCTGATCAAAAAAACTCAAATGATTTTAAGCCTATAACAATTAGTCCAGCTGATGCCACTGCTGCCGCTGGTGGTGTTGTAGCTGGTCTTGCTCTTTTTGGTGTTAGTAAATATGTTGAAAAGCAGTTGCAAAATAGTAGTTCTTCAGATGAAGTTTTAGGTAATATCGTTACTAAAAATAGTGAAGTTGTTTCATCTGTTAAAACTGAAAGTGAGAAGCCTGCTCCTGCTGATGCTTCTAAGTTAGGTAATTTTTTGCCTAATACAAATTTACTTAATATCCTCGCTAATCAAAATCAAATTTTACAAATTCTTTGCTATGGCTTGCTTTCTTCTTCTTTGCCTGCTTCTCAGTCAGCAGAAGAAAATAAAAATGTAGATACAAATGATAAGAGCAAGGCTGAAGCAAATCAAGAAGCAATCGTTAGACGTGAAAATTTGTATAATCAGCCTTTTACTGTTAAAGGACGTGTTAGGGTTGATCCAAAAACTGGTTATTGGGTTGATCCATATACTGACAAGCTTTATAACCCTATAAATGGTGATCGTATTTTTGAAAATGATTTGGTCTCTTCTAAGGCTGAAAATCATACAAATACAAATGCTGGCAGTGGTTCGGCTGTTTCTGCTGATGTAAATTTCAAAGAAGTTCTAAAATCTCAAGCAAATATTAATAGCGAAATTTCTAAATATATATCAACTATTGGTGAAAATCAAAAAATTTATAATCAAAATTTAATTAAAGTCGCTGAAAACTCTGCTAAGCTTGTTGATAGCACAAAGGATTATTCGCAAGCTATGCGTGATGGTTTGTCTGGTGTTAAGCTAAATGCTGATGTTAAAGTTAGAAATACTCTTGATGCTTCTTTATCTATCAATCATCCTGTTGAAATTTCTTTGCCAGCTTCTTATGCTGAAAATCAAAAAAAACTTAGTGAAAACTCTACTAAAACACTTGAAATTTATAAAGAAAAAGCCGAGTATGATAAAACGGCTGTTACTATTAAAGACCTTGACGGCAATACTATCGCAAAGGCTTCGCCACGTGAGATAGCTCTATCTCGTCAAGCTGTTCAAGCTCGCACTTATACCGATGAAAATAATTTTGAGCTAGATAATGAAGCTCTTGATCTTTTTGATTTGCCTATGCCAAATTTTAAAGATCTTTTTGATACTGAATTGCCTAGTAAAACTTTACTTAAGGATGTTAAATAATGGCTGAGAAACAATCTGAAGCAGGTAGAATTTTAAAACTTGGTATTGATGAGATGTTTGAAGACCTTACTTATAATGTTGCTTACGATCAAGTTTTGAAACGTTTAAAAAATAGTGGTATGGACGATGGCATTTTAAAAGACGCTATTAATAGCGGTATTACGATTATGTTTAGCGCTGCTTTAATGAAATATATCCAAATTCAAGAAAATGTAGTTAGCAAAATAATGTCTATTGTTTATGCTGGTGTTATCGCTTTACTCTCTCCGCTTGGTCGGTATGCTAAAAATAAGCTTGGAAAGATTAAAGGAGCAAAACTTAATCGTATGATTGGCTTTTTAACTGGCAATTTTTCTGATCGTGTTGGTGTTGCTCAAGTTCTTGTTAATTGTGGTAATCAAATTATTAATACTAATAACTCTAATAGCTCTGCTTTACAAAACGCAAATATTATTGTTGGGCAACGTCAGCACATTTTAGAAACTAAAAATCAAGAATTTCAATATGCAAAGGCTAAGGTTGATAATATAAATCAAACTTTGCTTTTTAAACTTTTTAGCTCTCGTTTTACTCCGCAAGATAAAGAAGTTCTAAGGCGTATAACTGGAAGTGACAAGATCGATATTGATGCTTTAAATCATGTTGCTGATTTTATGTTTGTTACTGATGATAGTGGTAATGTTTTGGGTCTTAGCGAGATGTTTATAACTATGATGAATGGCTTAGGTTATTTTAACGGAAAGGATAAAAATCGTGGCTCTTGATTGTGAAAGTGCATTTGCTAAAGAAATGGAAAAATTTGATACTTTGGGGGCTATTCTTGCTCGTATTGAGAAAATTTTAAATGATCACATCGTTAATAAACCTGAAGAGAAAAAAGATATTGGTTCTCTTGAAGAAACAAACCGACTTCTAAAAATTCTTTGTCAAGATCTTGTAGGTAAAGAATAATGGTATCTTTACTTTGTCATTGTTGTAAGAAAAAAGAATATTTTTTGCCTATAATCCATTCTGCTGGGTATTCTGAATTCTCTATTGATGATTTAACTAATAGTTCATATTGTGAATTAATGTTTAATAGTAAAGTTGCTAATTATCAAATGGGAACTTTTCACATTGATTTTCATTTATTTAATTGTAATTTTTATACTTATTATGGTCGTTTTTGCAATGATCCTTCTTACCCCCTAAAGCCTGCTACTTATGCTGACTATCCTTTTAATTATGATTATCCAGATTTAGCGCCTGATCCTAAAGATATAAAATTTGAAGATTTTATTAAAGGTGCTTTTTTTACTTTTAATGATAATGATAAATTTATGTTTGAATTTCCTACTGTAGCTGAATTTTCAGGTGTTTTTAATAATTTTAATCCAGGTATTCTGGTTGATGATTATGTCTTTTTTCTTGTTCCTAAAACATTTGTTCCTATCACCAATACTCTTTCTGCTTTTATACGATTTTGTAAAGTATATGAGCCTTTATCGTTTGATGTTGCTTATCATCGCTTAAAAAATCGTGCTATTAATTCTTATAATCGTTTGTTAAACTGTGTTCCTAATTTTTCTAATTTTTCTGATTATTGTTATTTATTTTATGTGAAAAAACAAGATTATTATTACAATAGGGAATATTATGCCAATATATAAAATAACTCAACAGCAAGGTAATAGAGTAATTACATCTACGCTTGAAGCTAAAAGCGTTCCTGATTTGATAGCTTTTTTAACCGCCGTTTCCACTGCTGAAATCAAGTATATTTATAAGGTTGAGTTTGAAACTCAAAAAACAAATTTTCCACCTGATGACTTCAATTACAACAAGCAGTTTAAAGCTTTTGTTTCTAATAAAAATCGTATGTGTAAGCAAATTTTACTTCATAATGTTAAGAAAACTAAAAACGAAAATGAATTATCTACGCTTATTAAAACACATCTTGAAGTTGGCGGCTTAGCTGTTAAAGGAGTTTCTTGCTCTCTATTTATGGATAAGTAAAAATTAATAATATATTTTTATAATTACTTATCTCAAAAAAAAATGTTTATGAAAGAATATTTATGCTTAAGAATATCTTTATTTTATGTTTATTTGTAAGTTTAGCTTTTTCAACTTCTTACTTTGATTATTTTAAAAAGGCTTTTATGAACGCCAGTTCTTCTGATGCCGCTTTTGCTCTTTGTAAAAATTATTTTCTTCTCGAAACTATTGCTTGCAATGGCTATCCGCCTGTATTAGATAATGATAATTGTGTTGTCGAATATGTTTTATTTAATGATACTAATGCTTTACGTGAAGCCGAAACTTATCTTGATAAGCAGTTTTGTTCGGTAGATTTTTTAAGAGCTTTTTTATTCTCTAAAGCTACTCTTATAGCTAAATTTTATAATCCTAATGGTTCTTTGCAAAAGACTAAACGTTATAATCAGTATAACCGCCCAGCTTGCACCTTACTAAGATAATCTTATTCTCGTTTCTGTCTTCTATTCAAACACGGCATCACCACCGCTCTGCGGTGTGTGCCGTGTTCTTCCTTTCTTCCCCTTAAGTCTGTTTTTCTCTTTTTGTCTTTACCCTTTACCGATCCTTCCCCCTGCTTATTTGATTTTCGTTTGCGTTGTGGCGTTAGTTTTCTGCTAATGGCTTGAAAGAAATTAAAATTTATAGTGTTTTTTAGCTAGCTAACGCCACGCAAACATATCGCGGACGAAAACCGCTAGCGGTTTGAGCGTCGCTGAAGCGTCCGCTTAATATATTCTTAATTATTTAACTTTTTCTTTTTTGTTTAATATTCTCTTGTTTAAAACGTTTTAACAAAAAAACAAATCAAAAAAAGTCTAAATGACGAGAAAGGATATAAAAAGATGTTAAAACAAACTATTGATGGTCTTTATTCGAAGAACTTAACTTTTTCAGCTGGTAGTGATGAAGAAGCTCTTGTTCCTTTGCTTGCTGGTAAGCTCGAGGAATTTGCGATTCATAGTGAAGGTGGAACGGCGGTGAGTGTTACTCCAAATCCATTAAATCGTAAAAGTGTTATCGTTGGTGCAAAAACTCCAACAGGTAGGGTTTCAACTATGATAACTATTCCACACGTTAAGCAAAGCTACATGTATCAAAATTTTGTAGCAGATTTTAAAAATAATCTTAATGCTAGTTTTGATGATATTACTAAATGCGATTACGTTACTTTGAAATTTGATAGGCTATAAGGAGTAAAAAAATGGCTGATAAGGTTTTAATTAAAAATACAATTAACGGAAGAACTTATAATTTTGCTTTACCTTGTGGTGGTGCTGAAGCTAAAACTTTTTGTGATAATGCTCTTGAGGGAACTTATGTTGTTTTTTTTCGTGGTAGTGAAGCAGGTAATTCAAATGAGCCTAGCGTTATTGAATACACTATTACTGGCAAAAGTCAAGCAGGTCATAAGGCTACATTTAGCTTTTATTCAAAACCTAGCATCGATGAAGCTCAAGTAAAAACGGCTCTTGCTGGTAAAACATTTAACGGCGTTAAATTCGATGATATTTATATCATAAGTGCAAGAACTGTTAAATAATGTTTTCTCTTTTAAATCTTAGCTCTCTACTTAGTAGGGGGCTAATTATTCATATTTTCGCTTATTCAATTCTAGTCTTATATATATTTTTTCTTAGAAGTAGCATTAACAATCTTGAAACTGAAGCAACTAAATTAAAAGCTGATCTAGCTATTGAAAAGCTTAATACTCAAAACGCTTTTTTAATTATTGATAACCAAAATTCTAAAATCGAGCAATTAAAAATCGATAGTGAAAAACTTTCTTTAAATAATAGCTCGTTAAGTCAAGAATTAAATAAGCGCTTTGGCGAAATTAAATTACCTAACAATAGTGATTATTGCGAAAAGTTAAAATTTTATGATAATTTGCTTTTGGAGTTTAACAATGACTACTATAAGAAATAATATTTACTTTTTTATCTTTTTTTCTTATATTGTGTTATTTGTTGGCTGTTCTGCTAAAGCTCCGCAAGCTACTATTCAAAAGGTTTATATCCCTATAAAGTGTGACGTAAAACTTCCTAAAAAGCCTTTGTTTAATCCAGCTGATCCAGATAGTTTAAAGGGGCTTATAATTTATTATATTCAGATAGAAAATTTATTAAAAGGATGTATAAATGGATAATTTTAATAAAGATGATGATTATTTGATCGTTGTTTTTATTATAGGCTTTATCGCTTCTATCTTAAATTTTGATCACGTTGATTATAAAAAGGCAAAGTATAAAATTCTTTCCTTCCTTTTAAGTTCCCTTAGCTCTATGTTTCTTTGCTGGATAAGCTATGAGATATTTTTTTATTTTTTAAATACTTTTAAGGTTTCTCTTGCTCTTAGTGGTTTCGTTTCTTGGCGTGGCACTGAGTGGATAAATTCAATAATTGATAGAGCTATCAATAAAAAGCTTGAAAAGGAGTAAAAATATGACACTTGGCGAAAATCAAGAAGCGTTCATGCGTGACGTTGAAAAGCTTTTGAACTATCTTCATATCAACGGCTATTCTATTAGGGGTGGCGAGCTTGAAAGGACACAAGCCCAACAAGAAATATACTATAATACTGGCAAAAGCAAGACGATGCAATCAAATCATTTAAAACGTTGTGCTATTGATCTTCATATTTTTAAAAATGGTGTATGGCTTCAATCTAAACAAGATTTACAAGAAATAGGCAATTATTGGGAGAGCCTAAATAGTCTTAATCGTTGGGGTGGCAATTTTACTTCTTTTCTTGATACACCACATTTTGAAAGAAATTGTTAAACGTTCTTGACAATTAACTTAAAATCTAAGGCTGAAAAATGGCCTTTATTTGCTTAGCTCAAAGCTTTCATCTATCAGGTCAAAAACTGTTTTTTGTGGGATTTTTGAGTTTAAATTTACACTTATCCAGTGCTTTTTATTCATATGATATGCTTTAAAAATTTGCCTCTCATCAACTAGCACCATGGCTAGATCAGGGCTGCATTTTAGGTTTAAAACATCTATCATCTCGTCACTTTTAAGGCCAAGCTTGCTAGCGCTTATATCTAAAAGCAGCGCAAACCACTTTTTGTTTTTCTTGTGACGAAAGACACTAAATTTTGGATATTTTGGGAAAAATTGCTCCCCTAAAATATCAAATTTCTCTTTTATATATTTTTCAACTTCACTTCGTTTCATTAAATTTTACCTTTACAAAAGCACTCATTTTCGTGATCATCGATGACGCCAACGCCTTGTAAAAACGAGTAGATGATCACAGCGCCTACAAATTTAAAGCCACGCTTTTTCATATCTTTTGAGATGCGCTTTGAGAGCTCACTGCTTGCTGGCATGTCCTTAGCGCTTTTTATGTCATTTATCACGCGCTTGCCATTTGTAAATTTATAGATGTAGCTATAAAACGAGCCAAACTCGGCACAAAGCTCTAAAAAAGCTTTGGCATTTTTTGGCAGAGAGTAAATTTTAAGGCGGTTTTTGATCGCTCTATCATCGCTTAAAAGGCTTTGAAGCTTCTTTTCATCATAAAGTGCGATCTTTTTTACGTCAAAGCCATCTAAAATTTGAGTAAGCCCAGCTCTTTTTCGTAGCACGTAGTCCCAGCTAAGACCTGCTTGAAAGCCCTCTAAAATGAGCATTTCAAAGAATTTCTTATCATCTTTGACCGCTCTGCCCCACTCAAAGTCGTGATAGCTCCTGCTAAACTCGCTCTTTTCAGCCCAGACGCAACGCTTCATCTTTTAAATTTAGCCTCTATCTGCATAAAGCCCCAGGTGCTTCTAGCCTCGCTAAGCTCCTTTTTGCTAAGCTCATCTATCATCATCTCTTCATTTTTGCCAAGTCTGTTCTTAACCTCGCCAAATGGGCTAATAAGCATAGAGTCGCCGTAAAAACTCCACTGCTCGTCCTCACTCTTGTGGCTTCCCACGCGATTTACGCGAAGCACATAGAGGTTGTTAGTAAAGGCTCTAACCTTTAAAAGCTCCTCCCAGCGCGCCTGCGAGAAAAACGTGCAAGCCGTTGGCACAAGCACGATATCGACCTTTTTAGCGCTCATATAGGCCCAGCACATGTCAAAATGTGCCTCGAAGCCAAACATGACGCCAACCTTAAATTTATCGTAGGTAAAGATAGGTAAATTTAGCTCCTCGCTTGCGTTGCTAAAAAATTTTGCCTCGTTCCAGTGCGCGTAAGGCATGAGGATCTGCTGGTCATATAGCTTTACTTGCGTTTGGCTAAATTTAGCTAGGCTCTTAAATATCTCCTTGCCTTTTAAATTTATGATAGGTGCGATGATGTTTAGATCATACTTTTTTGCCATCGCAAAGAGCGCCTCTTTTTTGCGCTCGCTCTGCTCTTTTATGAGGCTTTTTGGCATGCTAGTAAGCTCTTTAAAGAAGCTATTTAGCACGTATTCGCCAAGCACAACCAGCCTTGCGTTTTCGTCCGCGCAAATTTTAAGGTAATAATCAAGCCTCGCCTCGCTTAAAGGCTGCGTTGGTAGCTGAAGGGCGCAAATTTTACTCATCATCCACCTGCTTTATGCTAAGTTTTGCGTTTTCTAAAATTTCTCTTGCCTCGTTTAAGAGCTTTTTGCCCTGCTCATGCAGCTTTATGCTCTTTTCTAAGCTCACATCATCTTTGTTTAGATCGTTTAAAATTTTATCAGCTAGGGCTAATTTCTCTTCAAAACTTTGCTCTTTTTGCTCCATTTTCTATCCTTTTAATATATTTTTTATATATCCATCAAATTTTTCTATCTCGACCAAAAAGGCGTCATGGCCGTAGTTGCTATCTATCTCAACAAAATTTGTTTTTGCCTCCCGCCCCATCTCGCAAAGTGCGTCATAAATTTCTCTCATGCAGCTTGGCGGAAAGAGTAGATCACCTTTAAATGCGATAAGGTGCAAATTTGCTTTGATCGGCGCTAGGGCGTCTTTTAGGTTGTCATAGTGCCTTGTACAGTCAAAGATATTCATCATCTTTACGATATATAGGTAGCTTAGCGGGTCAAACCTCTTTGGGAAGTTGTAGCCGTTATACTCCATGTAGCGATCGACCTGAAAATGCCCAAAAAGATCGTAAAGGCCGTCAGTTTCTACGTAGTTTCGTCCAAATTTTTTATCCATGCTATCAGGGCTTAAAAAGCTGATATGACCTGCCATCCTGCCGTAAGCCATGCCTTTTAGCCCATTTTTTCTTATAAATTCCACGTCATATTCGCCGTTTTTGAAATTTTCATCGTTTAAAATGGCTTCGATCGCGATTTTATTAAACGCTATCGCCCAGGGTTTGGTTTGGTAGGTGCTTGCAAGCATGACGATATCTTGTGCAAATTCTGGAAATTCGATAGCGTAGCAAAGTGCCTGCATACCGCCAAGACTGCCACCTATCACGGCTCTTGCCCTTTTAATACCAAGCTCGCTAAATAGCCTCATCTGCGACTTTACCACGTCGCTTATGGCAAGGACTGGGAAATTTAGCCTATACTCTTTGCCGCTACTTCTATCCACGCTTAAGGGCGAGGTCGAGCCAAAGCACGAGCCTAGGATATTTACGCAGATGACGTAAAATTTATCGGTATCGACCGCCTTTTTGCTGCCTATTAGCCCGTCCCACCAGCCAGCTTTCTCATCGCCTGCGTATGTGCCAGCAGCGTGGTGTGAGCCAGTTAGGGCGTGACAGATCACGATAACATTGCTTTTATCAGCATTTAGCGTGCCGTAAGTCTCGTAAATAAGCTTGAAATTTGATAGCATACGGCCACTCTCAAGATAGAGTGGCTCGTTAAATTTAATAGTTCTAGTTTGCAGGTCTAACACTAATTAACTTTATAGTTTGGTGCCTCGTGAGTGATAACTACGTCGTGGACGTGGCTCTCTTTTAGTCCTGCGCTTGTTATCTCGACAAATTCGGCTCTTTCTTGAAGAGTTGGGATATCTTTTGCGCCAACATAGCCCATAGCACTTCTTAGGCCGCCTATTAGCTGATGTATCACATCTTTTATACTGCCAGCAAATGGCACACGACCCTCGATACCTTCAGGCACAAGCTTGTCTTGAGCGGTGCCCTCTTGGAAGTAGCGGTCTGAGCTGCCCTTTGTCATAGCGCCTATTGAGCCCATGCCACGATATACTTTATACTGGCGACCTTGGAATGTTATAAGCTCGCCTGGGCTCTCCTCACAACCTGCTAGCAAGCTTCCTGCCATAACGCACGCTGCCCCTGCTGCAAGGGCTTTTGCCACGTCGCCTGAATATTTTAAACCACCATCAGCTATAACTGGGATGCCGTATTTTGCTGCTTCGCTTGCGCAGTCGTCAATGGCTGAAATTTGAGGCACACCAACGCCAGCAACGATCCTTGTAGTACAAATAGATCCTGGTCCGATGCCCACTTTTATGCCGTCCGCTCCTGCTTCTGCTAGGTCTTTTACGGCTGCTGGATTTGCGATATTGCCAGCTACGACATCAACTTTAAAATTTGCTTTTACCTCTTTTAAAGTGTCGATGATACCCTTTGAGTGGCCGTGAGCTGAGTCGATGACGATGACATCTACGCCAGCATCAACTAGCGCTTTAGCGCGCTCTATCTGACCCACGCCAATAGCCGCAGCCACGCGAAGTCTGCCGTAGCTATCTTTGTTTGCGTTTGGATACTCTTTGCGTTTTTTTAGATCTTTTATGGTGATAAGTCCGTCAAGTCTGCCGTCTTTATCGACTATAGGTAGCTTCTCAACCCTGTTTTGAGAGAAAATTTTCTCCGCATCATCAAGCGTGCAGCCCTTTGGTGCAGTGATAAGCGGTGCTTTTGTCATGCGGTCTTTTACCAAAGTGCTCATATTTGTCTCAAATCTCAAATCGCGGTTTGTTAAAATTCCTATTAGTTTGCGGTCTTTGTCGATGACTGGAACGCCTGAAATATGAAGATCTGACATAAGGCTTAGAGCTTCAGCCACGGTCGCTTCTGGATTTATAAAGATAGGATCGATGATGACGCCACTTTCGCTTTTTTTAACGCGTTTGACCTCTTTTGCTTGGCTTTCGACGTCCATATTTTTGTGGATAACACCGATACCGCCGAGCCTTGCCATCATGATAGCAGTTCTATGCTCAGTCACCGTATCCATCGCAGCAGAGACGATCGGGATATTTAACGTAACGTTTTTGCTGATCCTGGTTTTTACATCAACTTGCTTTGGCAAAATTTCAGAGTATTGCGGCACAAGAAGCACATCCTCAAATGTTAAAGCTCTCTTTACTATCTTCATATTTTATCCTTTTATTAAATTTTCTAGGCTCTTAGCACCATTTATCAAGGTCTGTTCGTCCCACGCTTTTGCGATGAGCTGGGCGCTCACGTTCAAATTTTGATCATCTTTGCCAACTGGCACAGAGATAGCTGGTAGGCCTGCTAAATTTACGCTGATCGTGTAGATATCGCTTAGATAGGCTTGAAGCGGATCGCTATGTGCTCCAAATTTATAAGCTGTACTTGGAGCAACTGGCATAAAGATGAGATCATTTTCTTCTAAAATTTTCTCATATTGAGCTTTTATATGCGCTCTTGCTTTTTGCGCTTTGATGTAGTAAGCGTCGTAGTATCCGCTACTTAGCACAAATGTACCAAGTAAAATTCTTCTTTTTACCTCTTCGCCAAAGCCCTCTGAGCGCGAATTTACATATAGTTCTTTTAAATTTCTAGCATCTGCGCGTCTGCCATATCTCACGCCATCGTAGCGGCTTAAATTTGCGCTTGCCTCTGCGGTTGCGATGATGTAGTAGGCAGCGACGTCATATTTTGAGTCTTCAAAATTTGTGTAAGTTACGCTGTGTCCGTGTGATTTTAGCTTTTCTATGGTTAAATTTAAAGCGACTTTTGTCTGCTCACTTGCGTTTTCTACGTAGTTTTTGATGACACAAATTTTTAGTTTTTTGTTACCATCTATCTTGTCGCTAATGCTAACAAACGGCACATCTGCGCTCGTGCTATCTTTTGGGTCGTGTCCAGCGATCGCGTCATATAAAATGGCTGCGTCTTCAACGTTTTGAGCGATAGGTCCTATCTGATCAAGGCTGCTTGAGTAGGCGCCAAGGCCATATCTGCTCACTCTGCCATAAGTTGGCTTAAGTCCCACGCATCCGCAAAATGCCGCTGGCTGGCGGATCGAGCCACCAGTATCGCTACCAAGTGCTGCGACTGCAAGACCAGCTGCGACTGCTGCTGCTGAGCCGCCGCTACTGCCACCTGGGACGTGAGCGTGATTTAGTGGGTTTAGTGTTTTGCCGTAAAATGAGCTCTCAGTCGTGCTTCCCATCGCAAATTCGTCCATATTTGTGCGGCCAAATGGAGCTAAATTTTTGCTAAGTAGCTTCTCGATAACGGTTGCGTTGTAAGGCGCTACGTAGCCTTGTAAAATTTTAGAAGCGCACGTGACACTCCAGCCTTTTACTTGGATGTTGTCTTTTATAGCGATAGGCACGCCCTCGCCTAGTTTTGCGATCTCTAAATTTGCTAGCTGCTCGACATAAGCGCCAAGCTCTTTTTCTTTTATGATCTTCGCCTCAAGCTCGGCTCTTAAATTTTTTATCTCTTCAGCTGAAAATTTCAAAGCTTCTTTTAAAGTTACCACTATTTTTATCCTTTAAATTTATTAACCAAAAATATGCCAAACAAGCTAACAACGACCACTGCAGCGATCGTTGCTATTATGATAGTTGCGCTTACTGGCTCACTTAGCACTTATGACCTCTTCACATCTTGAACATAGCGCGTCTTCTTTACTGGCGTTAAATTTCCAGCATCTTGGGCATTTGTGAAGGTTGCTTGCTATGATCTTAAATTTATCACCCTCAAGCTCAAACTCAGCTAGTGGTTCGCTATCATCATAAGCTTTAACCGAGCTTACCATGTAAAGATCGGCCACTTCGCGCTCGTCGTAGTTTGTGATGTTGTGGTTTGTGGTCTCTAGGCTTAGCTCTAGAGTTGATTTTATCTTTTTGTCCTTTTTAAGAACATCCACGATCTCGTTAAATTTCTCCCTGCTGGCAAAAAGCAGCTCATCTTCAAAGCTAAGATCAAATTTGATTGGCTCATAGACTAGGTCAAACGCGTCTTTTGCATCGCCTTTGATGATCTTTGGAGCGTAGTCCATCACCTCATCAACGGTGTAAGTAAGCGTTGGAGCGATGAGTGGCAAAAGTGCCTTTGTGATGATAGCCATCGCGCTTTGCGCTGATCTTCTTCTTGGGGCGTCCTTTGCGTCGCAGTAAAGTCTATCTTTACAAACGTCAAGATATACGCCACTAAGATCGGCTGATAGGAAATTTAAAAGGATGTTAAAGCCCTTTGAAAAGTCGTAGTTTCTAAAGCAAGCGCTCGCCTCGTCAAAGACCTTTTTAGCGCGTGCTAATATCCATTTATCAAGGATGTTAAACTCTGTATTTAGGCTCTCAAGATCATTTACGTTTGCTAGTAAAAAGCGGATCGTGTTGCGGATTTTGCGGTATTGCTCGCTTATTTGTTTTAATATATCTTCGCTTATTTTTAGGTCACTTGAATAATCACTCATGCCAACCCAAAGGCGTAAAATTTCCACGCCGTGAGTCTTAGCCACGTCTTGTGGGGCGATGACGTTGCCCTTACTTTTACTCATCTTCTCGCCCTTGGCATCGACAGTAAAGCCGTGAGTTAGGATGCTCTCGTAAGGTGCGTGAGAATTTATAGCTGTGCTTACTAGAAGCGAGCTTTGAAACCAGCCGCGGTGCTGATCTGAGCCCTCAAGATACATGCTTGCAGGGTATTTGCCAGCATCGTAGTTGTCGCTTTGCAAGACCGCATGCCACGTCGAGCCGCTATCAAACCAAACATCAAGGATGTCCATCACTTTTTCTAAATTTTCAGCCTTGTATTTTGTGCCCTTTGGTAAAAGCTCATCTATACTTAGCGCCCACCACGCATCAGCGCCTTTTTCTTTAAAGATAGCCACGATGTGGTCTAAAATTTCACTATCAAATATAACTTCTTTTGTCGCTTTATCTCTGAAAAACGCGATAGGCACGCCCCAGTCACGCTGACGAGAGATGCACCAGTCTGGGCGATTTTCTATCATAGAGCCTATTCTTTTTATGCCAACGCTTGGGTAAAATTTAACCTTTTCAAGCTCTTTTAGCGCTGTTTGTCTAAGCGTTTTGCCGCCTAGTTTAGCCTCGTCCATAGCGATAAACCACTGCTTTGTGGCTCTATAAATGACAGGCTTATGCGTCCTCCAGCAAAATGGATAAGAGTGCCTAAATTTAGATACGCTAAGTAAGCTTTTGCCAAGCAGCTCTAAAATTTTCTCATTTGCTTTAAAGATGTGCATACCGACAAACTCATCTACCACGTCACTTCTAAATAGTCCGTGATGTTTTATGCTCTCATCGTAGCAGCCACCGTCATCAACTGGCATCAAAATTTCACTAAAGCCATATTTCAAACAGACGTAGTAATCGTCCTCGCCGTGTCCTGGAGCTGTATGAACAAGTCCAGTACCTCCATCCATCATGACGTGATCGCCCAGTAAAAATTTAGACTTTCTGCCGTTTAGTGGATTTATCGCGTGAGTGTTTTCAAGTAGGCTTGATTTAAACTCTTTTTTGATCTCGCCTTTGCTTAGACCGCTTTGCACAACGCTTTCAAGTAGTGGCTTTGCAAATATCAAATTTTCAGCCGTTAGCACATAAATTTCATCTGGTTTTAGGCTTATGGCTTGATTTGCTGGAAGTGTCCAAGGCGTAGTTGTCCAGATGACAGCGCTCGCCTCTTTTACGCCAAGCTTTTCTAATGCGTCGCCATCAAGCTCAAATGCTACGTAAATAGAGTAGTCCTCTTTCTCCTCGTACTCGACCTCAGCTTCAGCTAGCGCCGATCTAGCCGCCCAGCTCCAATAAACTGGCTTGCTTCTTTCAACTAAAAGCCCTTTTTTAGCGATCTCGCAAAGTGCTTTGTAGATGTCAGCCTCAAACTCAAATTTCATCGTCATATATGGATTTTCAAAGTCGCCGATGATGCCAAGGCTTTTAAATTCATTTTGCTGAATGTCTATAAATTCTCTCGCGTGCTGCCTGCAAAGTTCTCTGATCTCGACCTTGCTAAGCTCTTTTTTCTTATCGCCAAGCTTTACTTCGACTTGCTGCTCGATAGGCAAGCCGTGGCAGTCCCAGCCTGGCACGTAGCGGACGTTTTCGCCGTAAAAATAGTGCGTTTTTGTGATGATATCTTTTAAAATTTTATTTAACGCGTGGCCGATGTGTAGGTGTCCGTTTGCATACGGAGGGCCGTCGTGGATGTTGAAGTTTTTAACCGCATTTTGGCGATTTTTCTTCATTTTTTCATAAACCTTGCGCTCTTCGTACCATGATTTTAGTCTTTGTGGTTCATTTTGTGGGAGATTTCCGCGCATCGGGAAATTTGTCTCTGGGAGTAAAAGTGTCTCTTTGTAGTCCATTTTTTACCTTGATTTTAAAATTTGCTAATTTTACACCTGTGCTGGTTAAATCACACTGAAAAATAGTATAATGAGGCAAAAAAAGGAGCTTAAAAATGAGACAAAGTATCTTGATAATAGGCGAAGATCTTGAGATAAATAGAGAATTTCTAAACTACATTTTTCAAAGTTACGAGGATCATTTTGGCGAGCTTGGAGTGGTCAGTTTTGCTCCAAAAAATAGCAAAGAGCTACCTTTTATCATCGAAAATTTATCAAAAGATTACGACTTTGTAAGCATTTTTGGCTCGGATGAAAATTTTGCCATCGCCGCAAAGATCGTAGCGACGCTAACAGGGGGCTCGCTCGAGCTAAAAGATAGCACGACACTTGCGCTTAAAGATAGCTTAGACTACTCAAAAAATAGCTTTCTAGCCAGCCTAAATAACGCTCAGATAAATCTCATAAAAGCTAATCCAAATGAAGAGCTAGGTGAGTTTTTAGTCGAGTACGAGCCTGATTTTAGCTACTTTCATCTAATAGACATCGACGCAGATAGCGCGAGGATCCTTATGCTGCCACTTGCTAAAACTTATGAGGTCGATATAACCATTGCGCAGATCCTGCCAAATTTGATACTAGTAAGGGCAAAAAGCAACAAATTTGGCCAGATCGAGAGCTTTTTACAAGGGGTAAAAACGCTATTTTCGCAAAAATTTATCCCACAAAAAGATGTGATCAAATTTGTAGCAAAAAAGCTCATGCAAAAGGGGCTTAAAATTTCATTTGCCGAGTCTTGCACGGCTGGGCTTGCAGCGGCTAAATTTGCAAGATATGGCGGCATCTCAGCTAGCTTTGATGGCTCGTTAGTAACTTATGCAAATCACATAAAGCACGAGTGGCTGGGCGTTGAGGATGAAATTTTAGATAGTTACGGAGCCGTGAGCGAGCCTTGCGTAAAAGCGATGGTAAAAGGCACGCTAAGCACGACAAATGCGGACTTTGCGCTTGCTATAAGTGGCATAGCAGGACCAGGTGGTGGCACAGCTAGCAAGCCAGTTGGCACGGTATATGTCGCAGCTGGCGATAGAAACGGCAATATCGAGGTTGAGAGGCTTCTTTTAAAAGGGGAGCGCAACTACGTTAGAGAGCAAAGCGTGCTAAGCGCCTATCTATGTTTGCTTCGTCTAAAAAGCGAGATATTTTTTGCTTAAATTTTATCTTTCTAAAAATAGCACTAAATTTAACCGGCCAAAAACGTGGAGGTGATCTTAAAAGCCAAATTTAGGTGGTTAAAAATGTTTAAAAAAGATACTTCTACTCGCCATTAGTGCGTTATTTGCATTTGGCACTGAGGCACAGGTGGGCGAGATAAAAGTAAGCGACTTACCTTTTGGCTACGCTAGCATTGGCGAGGAGCAAATTTTGGCGGATATGCCGGTAAAGAGAGTAAAGAAGTCATCGTAAAAGACAAGCAAGAGCTCGTAAAATATGCTCAAATGGGTGGTTACGTCATCTATATAGATGGGCTCATAGACCTTAGCGAAGGCAAGATCCCGCAAAATGGCAAGAGCTTGGGGCTGGAGTGATATTAGCAGTGGTGAGTTTAGCTCTTATACCCAAGTTTATGCAGACTTACGGCGCTTCATGCCGTGCATTTTAGATGGATCGCAAGATCCAAAGCTAGCAGAGCTTCGCAAAAATTTAGCCAATGAGTGGAAAAAACTCATCGTAGTGCCGGTAGCTAGCAATACCAAGGTAATCGGCTTAGGCGAAAACTCAGGCATAAAAGGTGGCTCATTTTTACTAAAAAATGTCCAAAATATCGCTATCCGCAACATGAATACCCTAGATGCTTTTGATCCATTTCCAGATATACAAAAAAATGACGGCTTTAACGCGCAATATGACGGTGTGAGCATAGATTCAAGCAAAAACATCTGGATAGATCACTGCCATTTTAAGGACACAGTGGAGCTTAGCCATGTAAATTTAGCAGACAAAGAGCTTACCAAGTGGCAGACCTACGACGGAACTGTGTGAAAGATAGTGCAGCTATCACGATCTCGCACAAGATCTTTGGAAACCACGACAAAACGATGCTAATAGACTCAAGAGACTATGACGGTAGCAGCGAAACTAGGACTATAACTCTCGCTCACAACATTTTTGACAACTGCGCGCAACGCCTACCTATGGCACGCAATTCAAAGGTGCACGTCTATAACAACTTTTACGACTCAAAAGATGGCTTTTATGACCAAAAATACGCTGTTGGCGTGCGTTTTGCTCGCTAATATACGCTCAAAACAACTACTTTACAAATGGCGTCAAAATAAGCTACAAGTGTAACAAAGGAACCATTTTTGAAAGCGGCAACATAGACCTTTCAAAAAAAGGCAGCGTTTGTGAAAAGCTAACTAAGCCGCCATTTGAGCCTCCATATAAATTTGAGCTCCTAGAAGCCTCAAACGTCCAAAACGAGGTAAATAAAAACGCCGGTACCGGCAAACTAGCCGTTATAAAATAAAACCAAAGCCCCGAGCTAGCCAAAACGCTTTGGGCTAAATTTCTCAGCATCAAAGCCGATAAAAAGATAAATTTCACCCCTTTTTATAGGCATTTTCAACTCTTTTTTTATACTCTTTTGCACTTTTAAGCGCCTTACTAAACTCACCACTAACCACCCTTAAAGCGTCATTTTGAAGCTCTCTCTCATCTTTAAACGATCTAATCCTTGGCGTAAAAGCGACCTCATCCTCTCTAAAATCTGCCTCTTTTAGATCAAAGTTTAAATTTTGAACTTTTGCATTTAAAATGTGAAGGGCGCATTTTCTTGGCCCAAAGATGAAATTTTGCTCTTTTAATGGCTTTAAACTTCTTACCAAGATGCCACCATAAAGCGCTGGCTCACTCTTAAAAGAGATGTCAAAACCAAAGTTGTGAAAGTAAATTTCGCCCGCCTCGCACGATCTTTTGTAGGTGTTTGCATCAAAGCAAGTGTAAATTTCAAGCTCGCCAAATTTATACTCCACGCCGCTTACAACGAAGATCTTGCTTTGCATCAGCTCACGCAAAAAGTCCTGAAATTTCGCGTCAAGATACGCCTTAAAACCTGCTATTTTAAGAAGCTCCTCTCTTTGGCTCTTATCTAAGCTTTTAAAGCCATCTCGCCTGAGTGCTTTCAATTTTTCTTTGTCAAAATGACTTTGCTCTAAAAACCAACTAAGCATTTCCACTAGATCAAATTTAGCAAAATGGCTTTTAAGTAGCTCGCCTGATAGCATTTTTGCTCCTAATTTTTTGGCATATTTTAAGAAATTTAGCTTTTATATGCAAATGGCGAGTAAAAAATACACAAAATGATCCTTTGTTCTACAAAGAAAAATGGCAAATTTTAAAATTTCGTGAGCGAGTAATTTTGGCTCTAAAATTTGAGCTAAGCGATGAGTGAAGCCAAATTTTAGTAGTCAATTCTTAGGGGTGAATGGAATTTTAAAATTTGCAAAACATAATAAATTTACTTCTAAAGCAGGCAAATTTCACCAGCTGCCGCTAGCTCCGCCTCCGCCAAAACCACCGCCGCCGCCACTAAAGCCGCCTCCTCTGCCGCTTGAGCGACCGCCGCCATTTGAGTCTGAACCACCTCGTCTAAAGCCCATTGGCAAAGAGCCACCTTGGCTATTTCTCTTAAAAACGTCTTTTAATATTAGAAAAAATACCGCAAATATAAAGGCAAAAACGCCAAAGATGATAAGGTAGTTTTGCACGCCAAATCCCTGCTCAAGTGCGGTTGATACAAGTCCAGCAAAGCACGTGCTAAAGCCAGTTCGCATAAAAAATTTGCCAAAGATCACAGAGGCAAAACAAGAGAGCATGCCAGCAAAAAAGGCAAACACGCCAAAAGGCAAGTCGCTAAGGCTAGTTTTGTTACTAAATTCCTCACCGCTAGCCACTTTTATGATCGCTAAAACGCCCTCTTTCACGCCTTCACTCATATTGCCGTTTTTAAACTGAGGTATCATCACGCTATTTATGATCTGGCTTGAGATGGCGTCAGTTAGCACCCCTTCAAGTCCGTATCCAACCTCAATGCGGACCTTTTTCTCATTTGGAGCTACCACCAAAAGCACGCCGTTGCTATCTTTTTTTTGACCTAGTTTGTAGCCTCTAGCTATTTCTAGCGATAGCTCTTCGATACTCTTATTTTCAAGCGAATTTAAAGTCACTATGGCGATTTGCGTGGTGCTGTTTTGCTCGAAATTTTGCACTAAGCTTAAAAGCTCATCTCTTTCATTTTGTGAAAAGATATGAGCCTCATCATTGATCTGCTCATTGAAATTTAGAGCAAAACAAAAACAAAGCGCAAAGAGAAGAAGGCTAATGATTTTTTTCATTATTTCTCAAACGAAACTTTTGGATTTTTCATATCTTCGCTGCTAACCTCGATGCCTTGTTTTGGCTTCATCTCTGGGTAGAAAATGCCTACTATAAATTTACCTGGAAAGCTTCTAAGAGCTACGTTGTACTCTTTTACAGCCTCGATGTAGTCGCGTCTTGCTACGCTTATGCGGTTTTCTGTGCCTTCAAGCTGGCTTTGGAGTGAGAGGAAATTTTGGTTTGCTTTTAGCTCTGGGTAGCTCTCACTAACTGCCATCAGCCTGCTTAGAGCTGAGCCTAGCTGACCTTGAGCCGCCATAAATTCTTTTATCTTCGCCTCGTCGCTAAGGCTGCTTGCGTCGATGCTTACTTGCATGCTCTTGCTTCTTGCATTTGCCACATCTCCAAAGACCTTTTGCTCGTGAGCTGCGTAGCCTTTTACAGTTTCAACTAAATTTGGCACGAGATCGGCTCTTCTTTTGTATTGATTTAGCACCTGCGACCACTTCTCGTTGGTGTTTTCATCAAGCACTACAAATGAATTTGCGTATTTGAAAGCGCCAAAGACAAGTGCTGCTATGACCACAACTATGGCTATTAAATTTTTCATTTTTTCTCCTTTAAAAGGGGTGATATTAGTAAAATAAGGCTTAAAAAATGATGTAAATTTAAAGTTATGTGAGGCAAGTGAGTGCTTAAATGGCACTCACTTTTTTGGATTATAGGTCTGTTTGGATCTTATATTTTTGCCAAAAAATTTTCTTGCCAAAGCCTAGAGTGTTGCTCGTAAATTTAACCTTTTCAAGGCTTATAGACCAAATTTTTGGATCCATCGCTTTTGCATAAAAGAATCTTTTAAAGTAAATTTCTCGCTCGCTTGCACTAGCCTCTCTCATCACCCCTTGAAACTGTACACCCTCTATCTTGCCAACGATCTTTGTATCAAGAGCGATGGTGCCAGCAATGAGCTTTGAGTTTTTTAAAAATTTGATATGTGAGCTCTCATCAGAGCTAGCTAGCAAAAGGCAAAAATTTACCTCATCAAAGGCGTAAAATGCGCTAAAAGCGTAAGGCTGTCCATCATCATCAATGGCGCAGACACTTGCAAGGTGCATCTTTTTTAGAAATTTAACTATCCTCTCATCCATCTAAATTCCCCTAAAAATGTCAAGAATGGTTTGAAATTTAAAGATGACTATGGCGATTATCAGCACCCAAAGCGTAAAAATAATGAGCTCTATTAAAGTAAATTTATCTTTTGCAACCCTTTTAAAAATGAGCATTGTTAAAAATGCTCCCAAAAAGCCGCCAATGAGCGAAAAGTAGTGGATCGCATTTACTTTTACGAAGCTTGGCAAAAGCCCTTTAAAAAATAGTGAAAACATTAAAATTGAGAGCAAATTTGCAAGTATCAAGTAGTAGCCAACGACTGGCAAAACTGGGCAAAGCTTAGCAAAAACGAAGCTTAAAACAGTGATAAGCATCAGCAAAAAGATCCTAGTCCCAAAACAACACATCGCCCGTCCTTTTTTGACGCATTTTACAAAATTTTGCTTTATGAAATTAAAAATTTGCCGATTTAGCCTCAAAAGGATTTAAAAATGCAAACAAATTTTTACTCTCAAGGAAGCTACAACAACATGAGCTTTTCGATGAAGACTAGCTCAGGCGACGAGATAAGCTTTTCGATGTATGACAACAAAAATTTAGAGTTTTCAAGCCAGAAAAATGGCACTTCAAGCCAAAGAAGCCTAACTCTAACGCACGAATACGGCTACGAGTTTGCCTATAAAGGCAACGGCATAGACGAGCAGGATATGAAAGAGATCGAAGAAGCGATGAAGCAAATTCGCCCACAGGTTGATGAGTTTATGAAAAATGTCAAAGAGGGCGATAAGATCGCAGGTAGCAGCCAAAGCATAAGCGAGCTTTCAAACAAGATCAAGCAGATGCTACCTGACGCAAAAGATCTGGATCACAAAAATTTCATAAATGACAATATGTTAAAGATGTTTGACGAACTTTTAGCTAAAAATGACGCAAATAAAAATCTACTAAGTGCGACAAAAAGGTTATTTGATACCTTGCTTGATGAGAGCAAAAAAGTATCTTACTACGCTTAAATTTAGGGCCTCTTGGCTCTAAATTTTTATAAGCGCCTCTCTTTGATAAAAGAGGTGCGACAAGACTATCACGAAATAAAGCTGAAAAAATAATCCCACAAGCGGCACAAGCGAGATGAGATAAAATAAAAGTGTAAAAGCAATAAATTTAACCCCGCCACCTTCAAGCAGGGCAAGCTCAAATTTATCGCTATCAAGTGTGTTTGAGCCAACATCTATGAGTAAAAGTTTGTAGTAGATGTAAAAAAACGGCACGTTTATGATGAAAAAATTTACAAACGGCACAAACAAAAGTGGCAGGCAAACGAGCAAGATCCCAAGAAATTTCATGATCTCAACCATCATCACCTTTAGCACTCTAGCCGTGCTAGCCTCGCTTTTAAGCACGTAGTTGTAGTGCCTTTTGTTTATCTCTTTAGCCACGACTGGCGTTAAAAAGCCAGCTACGATTAGGGCGATCACGATGCTAATGATGATCGTTAAAAAGGTGCTTAGAACGTAAAAAAGTATGCTAACTATCCACTTTGTAGCGCTAAAACTTAAAATTTTAATAGCTATAAAAGATAGCGTCGAGTTTGTCTCCAAAAAGGCGAAATTTTCGTTTTTAGCGCCATCGCTTAAAAGGTCAAATATCTCGCCGCCTCCCCAGATCGTAAGCCACGCAAGGCTACAAATGCTAAGAAAAAGCGGCAATATAGATAGCGTTATAAATTTGGCTGTGAAAAAGTCTTTAAAGCCAAGGCGAAGAAGATTTATCATTTTACCTTTTTATACTCACGCTCAAGTGCGGCGTAAATTTCATCTATCTTACTAACGCCATTTGATAAAATTTCGCTCATCACTTCGTTATCTTCACGTCCGTTCCAAATTTTCTTATAACTTCCCTCTTTGTAGCCGTTATTTTGGCGAAAGCGATTTAGAACGTTTTTAGCGATGTAGCACTCATAAAGCGAGTATAAATTTACGCCACATTTTAAAGACATTGAGAAATAAATTTTAAAGATATCAAAGATATCATAGTCAAAGCCGCTGCACTCATGTATAAGCATCTCAACGTCGTTCATGATCTCATAAATGCTCTCATCTTCGACCTTTAATGGCTCTTTGCAATAGTCACTAAAGCCGCTTGACTGGCAGATATCATCAGCCAAAGTCTCAACATCGCCAAGCTGCTTTGCCTTGTAAATTTGTAGCGCTAGGCTCATTATAAAGTGCCAGATATCGACAACCTCGATGCGTAAATTTTGTTCATCAGTCTTGGCATCTATGCTCTTCCAGTGCTTCCACGCAAAGCTGTCAATGAGCTCAGCGCACTCCATATATATGCAGCGCCTCCAGCTTATGAGTTTATTTTTATTTGTATAGCCATTTTCCCAACCAAGCCCGTTTGTCTCGTCATTTAGGCTTTGTTGCATCTTTAACATCTCTAAAACAATAGTTCTTTCATCCATTTTTAAACCTTTTAAATTTTAAATGATTATAACAAAAAACAATTAATGCTTAAGCGACAAGCTTGACCCAAATCATCTTAATGCAAGCTTACAAGATGTAAAATCACCCAAAATTTCAAAGGAGAAAAGATGAGAGAGAAAGATCTAGTAGTTTGCAACGTTTGCGGACTAAAAAGCAGCGATGATAAAAATGCAGTTTTCATCCACGCTCACAAAAACGGTGAAGAGGTCGATATCTGCACAAGCTGTATCCCAAGCGTGATACATGGCTCAGGCATGGTCGTAAAATCAAACGAAGAGATAAAGGCTGAAATTTAAATATCAGCCACCATGTGAGAATTCTGCCTTAAAGAATTCTCAAACTCCTCCGCACTCATCGGACGAGATAAGAAATATCCTTGCATTTCATTACAATTAAGCTCTTTTAAAAGCTCTTTTATCTCGTGGCTTTCCACGCCTTTTGCTGTCACTTTTAGCTTCATTGATTTTGCTATATTTATGATAGCAGCGACTATTTGCATATCTTTTTTGTTGATCACTGACTGAGCGACAAAGTCATTTGCTATCTTTATGCGGTCGATCTTATACTTTCTGATATAGACAAATGACGTATATCCAGATCCAAAGTCATCTATACAAACATCTATGCTATTTTTCTCTAAAAGTGAGAAAATTTTATCAAGCGTCTCTTGGTCGTTTTGCCATATACTTTCACTAAATTCGAGTTCAAACTGCTTTGGATTTAAATGATGTGAATTTAAAGCAAGTATAAAGGCACTTACAAATTTTTCAGATGTGCTTTGTATCTGATCTACATTTATACTTATCTTTGGTATCTTTATACCCTTTTGTCTCCACGATACGACTTGTTCTATTGATTTTAGGACAGCAAGAGTGCAAATTTCGTTTAAAATTTCACTATTTAAACTAGCTATCTCCATAAACTCGCCAGCCTCTTTTAAGCCAAATTCTTTTGAATGCCATCTCAAAAGTGCTTCTGCACAAGATATCTTTTGATTTTCCATATCAACAATAGGCTGAAAGTAGATTTCAAAGTCCTCTTGCAAATTTGCTCCTTTAAGAGCTATTTCGATAGCTGAATTTCTATATGTTTCCCTATCTATATCTTTATTATAAACCATAGGGTTTAAAGCTGGATTATTCTTGGCATAATACATCGCCATATCAGCTCTTTTGATGATATCTCTAGGTTCAGTGATATTTTTTCTATTTACAACATAAATTCCTATGATACTTTTAAGATAAAAGTGATATTTATCTACTTGCATAGACTTTTCTATCGTCTCTCGTAGCTCCAAGCCAAATTTCATACGCTTAGTGTGGCTATTTTCTTCCATATTTGAAAGCACGATAAACTCGTCAGCACCTATCCTCGCTATAAATTCTTGTCTATTACACGCTTCACGTATGCGCTTTGCCACTATTTTTAAAATTTTATCGCCGATTCCGTGACCATAGGATGTGTTTATATTTTTAAAACGGCTTATATTTATATAATAAACTACAATCTCTTGTTCTTCTTCTATGGCTTTACACATCTCATCTAGCTTATTTAGTAAAGAGTCTCTATTATCAAAAGATGTGAGATAGTCCTTTTCAGATACATTTTCTAAGCTTAAATTCATGATCTCTAGCTCAACCATCTTATTACGCTTTTCTTTATTTTTTATATCATGTAAAAGACGTTCGGCCTCATATGCTTCATCACTTTCATTAGAAGCCCTACAATAATAGCCCAAAATAGCACCAATAACAATAATAATCAACGCTATCAGATCAGATGTGGCATCTATGTCTCCTTTTATCAAAAGCAAACAAGCTGAAGTCATTGGTATTAGTCTTGACACAAAACCAATACCAACATTTTCCATATTTATATCTTTGTTTTTACCTTTTAGATAAAAACTTCCAACCATTAAAATAATAAAAGGAACAAGATACAGCGAATGAAATCTAACTTTAAAGTCATTAAATAAAAAACCATTATAAAAAACATATAAATTTAGTAGTGTAAAAATCACGCTTCCCACAATGAAATAAAAGCCACTATATTTAAGTCCAAAAGTAGTGCTTGTAAAAATTTCACTAAGCGTTATAAATAAAATTAGTAAATTTATAAAAAAAGCAAGACTAAAAACGATGTTGTTTATATTTTTTGAAAGTATAAATTCTTTAAGATAGCCAATATCCCCAACCATACAATAAGTAAGAATGCAAACTAATAAAAAAACGTTAAAACTATCGGATAAAATCTGTTTCCATTTTCTTTTTGGAAGTGCCTTAATCTTATTAATAAAAAATATGCCAACAGCAACCAAAAGCAAAAACATAGGGAGCAGATCAAAAAAATCAAGATAAGAAATTTGCTCTTTACTTCTTAAAAAAAAGTCTTCATTGACGCTTCTAATGGCGTCAATAATAGCCCAGATAAAGACTCCAAAGCATACAGCAAGCCAGTGGATGACTTTAAGCTTCGATCTGTTCATAGAGATATAGATGCCAAGAACCACAAAAACAAAGCCCAAAAATATCAACAAATTTTCAAAAATTTTATAGTTTAAAATGCCGGCAAACTGAGAAAATATAAAAAGAGCTATAACGGCATAGAAAATTTGTTTTTGTCTTAGGATAAGTGACGAATTTGACGTAAAAAAAATGTTTCTCTCCATTGTTTATTCTATTTCAAACCTTATTTTTAGTTATAATTTTGCAAATTTTTCTTTAAGGTTAATTATGAAATGTAATATCGTCTTATCTGGAGAAAATTTAATAGACTACCAAGCATTTAATCTATTTTTCTCAAAAAAGGCTAGAAAACAGTATTTTATAAATGTTTTTATGATTTTTACGGAGGCCATTATAGCTGGATTTATCGCTGATATGCTCTTAAAAACCAAAATTTTTACTATTATTGGCACCATTTTTGCTATCTTTTGGATCATTTTTTATCCAATTTTTTTAAAAAATAGACGAAGAGCGGCGCTAAAAAGCTTAGAAATTTCAGACTTTAAAAAAGAGATGATCTTTGAAGTAAATGAGAAAAATTTGGCATTTTATGAAAATGAGCCAAAAGAAAATGAAATTTTTGACATAAAAGATGTAAGTGAAATTTACGAGCTTAAAAATATCTTTGTCATCTTTATAAATGAAAAAATCCATCTTGTCTTGCCAAAAAATAAAGAAACCTCAGAGCTAGTAAAAACACTCATAAAAGATAGCAAAAAAGAGCTACTACTTTTTGAAAATTTAGACTACAAAAGCGTTATGAGCTAAAAACCCATACAAATTCATAAAAAATTTTCTTAAAAAGTTATTAACCTCGTGAAAAACCTGTGAAAAACTTCTGTTTTTTAGACAGAAGTTTTAGGCATTTAAATATCAATCAAATCTAACTCTAAAATTTAAATTTACATTAGTCCAATGTGCTTCTTATGAGCTCTTCAAAGTCTTTAGCGTTCATCGGCTTACCCCATAAATAACCTTGTATCTCATCGCAGCCTAGCTCTCTTAAAATTTCAAGCTGAGTTTCATCTTCAACACCCTCAGCGATCGTCTTTAGCTCGATATTTTTAGCTAGAGTTATAACGCTTTTTACAACGTCTCTATCGATCTCGTTTATAGCGATGTTATCAACTAGTTCTTTTGCGATCTTTAGCCTATCTAGTGGATACTTTTTGATGTAGTTCATCGATGAAAAGCCAGTGCCAAAGTCATCGATAGAGATGCTCATGCCCTTATCTGAAAATTTCTTTAAGACTGTTTGCATTATCTCTTCGGCATTGACGAGGCTTGCCTCTGTAAGCTCGATATCGACACACTTTGGATCCATGTCAAATTCTTCAACATAGCCAAAGATGTCCGATGCAAAATTTACATTATCAACCTGTTTTGGCGAGATATTGATGCCAACTTTTAGGCTGATGCCATACTTTTTGTTCCAGTAGCTCATCTGCCTTATGGCCTCTTTTGCCACCCATATTCCTATTGTATTTATAATTGAGCTTTGCTCGGCTACTGGGATAAATTTAGCTGGACTTACAAAGCCTTTTACCGGAGAGTTCCATCTTATAAGAGCCTCAGCGCCTATTATCTTTTTACCATTTAGCAGATACTGCGGCTGGAAATTTAGGCTAAATTCCTCATCAAAATTCATAGAATTTAGCAAAATTTCTATGTAGTTTTTCTCCTGAATGATCTCTTTTATATCATCGTAAAAGACATATTTTGTATTAACATCTCTTTTTGCTGCATCAAGTGCCGCTCCAGCTTGCATGATAAGATCATCAGCTAAAATTTCACTTGTTTGCGTTGAGCTAACGCCAACCTTTGCTCCAAGAGCTATCTTATAGTCGCCAACTGAGATTTGCTCGGCTATGATGTTTAGCAGATAGTATAAAAATTCTCTATAATGCCCCTCATTTTTTTGCTTTAAAACTACCATAAAGTCATCGCCGCCAAACCTTGAGACGATAGCGCCCTCTGGCAAGATCGCTTTTATATTTTTAGAAAATTTCAAAAGCACCTCATCACCCACGTAGTGGCCGTATGAGTCATTTATAGCCTTAAAGTGGTTGATGTCGATGCAATAAATATCTATCTTTTCGCCAAGCGCTTTGGTCTTTATCATCTCTGATAGTTTGCTTAAAAATGACTGTCTATTTAAAAGCCCAGTGAGTGAGTCAAATTCGCTAAGCTGCCTTAAGCGCTCGTTTTTCTCTTCAAGTTCTTTTAAGCTATCTTGGATCTCTATATCTAGTTTTTTTATTATTGTTTTTTCTTCAAGGGATAGTCTTTTTATCCTTTGCGAATAAGATATGTTGTAAGTTATCGCAGAGTATATTAGTAAGGTCATAAGCAAAAATACAATCCACGATGAATATATCTGATCGGTCTTTGTAGCGCCTAATGTAATACAACAAAGAATAAACAAAAATGCGTTTTTTTCCAATAGAACTCTTTGGGAATCTCGCCTAAATAATCTTATTTTAATATTTGCTTCATTTTCTATCAAATGTAGGCTTGCTAAAAATATAATAAAAAATGCGATTTTAAATAAACTCTCATAATGAATATCTGCACCATCAAGACCAAAATAAGGTCTAATTGAGTAATATGCATCGCAACCGCATATAAACAAAATGGCTAGTAGATACAAAAATAAGCCTCTATGCCTTTTCCTTGATCTCAATAAAAAGAAAGTGGTAAAAACCGCACAAAGCAAAAGCGTATCTATGGATATATATGCAAGATTTAGTAAATATTTTTTATCAAAAGCTATATTAAAGCTCATATGAAAGACAGAGAACCAAAGAAAGCTTGAAACGATAAAAATAATAACTAAAGCATCAGCAATTAATTGCTGCCATGAAACTTTTTTAAGACTACTAGTAAAAAGTCCAACAAAAGATATAAAAAACATCAAAAACGGAACTAAAAATAAAATTTGCATAAATGTTCTACTAGAGACATTTTTACTAACAAAATTTAATCTATCGTAAAACATCAGCAACACATCAGCCGCTACCCAAAATCCAAGAGCAAGAAGAGCATATATCCAATACGAATTTAAAACCCCAGCTCTTTTCAATGCAATAAAAAAGAAGATAGCTATTGCCGCATCCACAGCAATAGAAGCGCCACTTAAAAGTAACTGATCTCCTAGATAAATAGCAGAAAAATAAGCAATAATCAGGGCAAATATAAATAAAAAAGAGCCGTTGTGAAAATTTGTTATCCTATCAAGCACGGCTCTTCTCCGCTTCCTGGGCTAGCTTTTGCCACCTTTGCCACTCGCCGCTATCATCGACGTCGTTGCCGATAGCCTCGTATCTAGCGTAAAAATGCTCAACAAATTTCTTGCACTCTTCATCTTTTGGCAGATAGCTTAGCTCATCTTTTTGGCAAAATTTCTCCAAAAACACGCTCGCATCATCTTTTTTAGCATATGTTTGCGCTAGCTCGTAATAGTTTTGCAAGCAAATTTCTTTAAATTTAGCGTAGGCTTGCTCGCTCATATCCACGCTTAGCTTGCCGTCAAATTTAAGCACCCCATCCCTAAAAAGCAGGCTAAGATGTATAAGCCCCTCGCAGTAATAAGCCCTCACCTCATCGACCTTTCGCCACGCCATAAGCCCAACCGCACGGGCTATCAGCTCATGAAAGACGGCCATTTTATACTCCGCCTCTTCATGCAAGAAGAAATTTACTAGCCCGCCAGTCGTCGCCTTATACTCTTCTATAAATTTAAAGACGCCACTTTTATTCATACTCATCTCAGTATCAAGTCCGATAAAAAGTATGTGCCCAAATTCATGGCCGATCGTTGAAATTTCATATACTTTTTTCCAAATTTTTGGCTTTAAAAATAAAATTTCCCTACCAAAATCCAAAAATTCCTTGCTAAAAATTTCGGCCCCAAGCTTCATAAAAGGCTTTGCCTTTGCACCCTCATAGACGTGATTTACAAAGGCAAAAATTTTCTTGCCGCATTTTGCGCTCACGCTCTCATCATTTGGCACAACCTGAGCGCTAAAAAGCCCGTTTAGCTCTGCCCCATAGTAGATCATCGGCACGCTTATATAAAGCTGCGTTCTAGCGATATTTTCGCTAACTGCCTTGTTTGTTGCGGCGTTATCAAATTTGATCTTTTTACAAACGCTTTCGTAAGTTTTTGTCACTTTTTCTTTAAATTTAAGCTCATCAATGCCCTCGCTATCGACCAGCCTGATGTCCCACTCAAGTGCGACTGCGTGCGTGTAGGCATCCTCGTAGTACTCCAGCGGATGGCCTGGCTGAAGCGCTCCTTTTACATCCATCCACGCTATCTCAGCCTCTTGCCAAGCGTTTATCACCTTTGCATTGTCCTCTTCGCAAAAAGCGTTTTGCAGCTTTTCAAGGTATTTTACGTAGGATTTTTGCTCGTCATTTTGATCCAAATTTCTTAAAATTTCAAGATTTTTTATAAAAACTTTTTTAAGCTCTTTTACCTCATCTTTAAAGGCAAGCGCATAAGGCAAAAAGCTAAATTTCTCGCCCTCTTTGCAAACTGCGCCATACGTTCTATCAGCCCTTACGCCGTTACTATCACACTGAAATAAGCCGTTTTTAGTGATAAACTCATTTGCCTCGCCTAAATCTTTAAATTTAGCTTCAAACTCTTTATTCGTGGTATCTATTATCTTTTCTTGCCATGAAATTTGCCATGCATTTAGACTAAGTCCAAGCTCGTGCATAGCCTCAACAAAGGCTTGAAAAAATGGGTCTAAAATTTGCTCATCACGTGCCTTTTTTATAAGCTCGGCATGCAGATTTTCATATAAATTTCTAACGTAGCCGTAGATCAAATTTAGCACGCGCTTTTGCTCGTCCTCGCCTAAATTTAGCTTTTTTAGCTCATTTTGAAGTGGGTCTACTTTAAGATCAACTATCCTTCTAGCAAGGGCTAGTTTTTGGCTCGGCGTGCCATCAAGGGCACAAATCTTCAGAGCATCAGTTATGATCTTGTCATCTAAATTTTTATAAATAGCATTTAGTTTGGATTTTTGCTCTTTTGTAAGTTCGTTTAGTCTTTTAAAATCATTCATCTTTTCATCCCTTAAAGTTGCAGGATTTTAGCATAAAGCCATTAAAATTTGCTACAATTTACCAAAAATTTAAAATCTAAAAGGCAAAAAATGGATATTTTAAAGGACTTTGGCGAGCCACGCATCAAGCAAGTGATGCTACCAAAAGATACAAACTCAGCTGGCAATATCTTTGGCGGCTGGATAATGAGTCAGATAGACCTTGCAGGTGCTCAGGCGGCAAGAGAAATTTCTCCCGAGCGAGTTGTGACGATTTCGATGAAAGAGATCATCTTTAAACAACCAGTCTTTGTTGGCGACGTGCTAAGCTGCTATGCAAAGATCATCGCAGTTGGCAAAACATCGATAACAACGCAGATAGAAGTGACTGCACTTAGGCTAAATGACGGCGGTTTTAGAGAGACTATACACGTCACAAGCGCCACCGCGACCTATGTTAGTGTGACAAAAGACGGGCACAAAAAACCGATAGATGAGAAGATAAAAGAGCTTCATGGATTTTAAAATTTGGTTGCAATTTATGCAGCCAAACCCCCCGAATTTATCACTATTTTAAAAAAGATTTGAAAAAAAGTAACACCAAAAAAGAGAAATTTCAACTTATTTAAATGCTTTATAAAGTAAAATCTGCCCTTACACTTTTTTGGGAGAAAGATGAAAAAATCACGCTTAGGGCTTTTACAAACGCATATTTTAGATATCTTAACACAAGATGAGCTGGAGAAATTTGAGTTTAAAGAGCTGCCAAAAACAAGCACGATCTACACCGAAGATATCGAGATAATTATCCTAAAAAACGGCTCAGCAAAGCTCTCATTTTTTGAAGATGGCGAGGAATTTATCCTTTATCATTTAGAAAAAAACAACATCGCCATACTTGATGACAACTGCGCATTTGAAGTGCTCGAAGATGCCCAAATTTACGTCATTAGACTAGATAATATCGGCGAAATTTTACACAATCCAAAAGCTGCAAGCGAGATTTTAACAACCACGCTAAACACCATCATCGTGCAGCGCCAGATCACAAAGTCGATACTTTTTGAAGACGCAAAGGGCAGGATTGCAAATTTCTTAATCGAGCTTGCAAATGAACAAGATCTAAAACAAAATGGCTACCGATATGTATTTTTGCCATTTTCTCTAAAGGTGCTCTCAAGCTTTGTCGGTCTCAAGCGCCAAAGCGCCTCAACAGCCTTTAATGAGCTTATCAAAGACGACATCATCAGAAAGATCACACCGCACGAATTTCTCATCATTGACCACGAAAAACTAGAAAGTTATACAAACTAATATCACTCAGGGTCCTCAGAGAATTCATTATCTCTAAAAATTGCATAAAAATTTATGAGCCAAAAGACAAAAGCAAGTGCTATCAAAGTGGCCGGTAAATGAATATAAAATCCACTCCAAAAATAAGCCAAAATGCCTCTACTAATGCCAGCTAAAATAACTAAAATAAAAGCAACTTTACTAAGGCGTAAAAACTCAAGCTCTTGTCCGCTGTGACGAAGTCCAGCGATATTAAAAATAAGCATAACACTAAAAATAACGGCATTTACGGCTATTAAGTGCATAAAATTTACTTCAAGACCTAGGTTTAAAAGTCCACTTGCTCCGATACCTAAAAAACCAACTGCTAAAAATATCTGCATAAAGTAATAGTAAATCACAAAATTATGCCTCAAAAGTTGCTTATAATGCCACTCTTTAAGCTTTGCAAGCACCGCACATCCGCAAGCAATGGCTGCATAGTAGGTGCCGATGCTTTTTTCAAAAAATATATTAAAAAGCAAAAACGCACAAGTCATGCAAATAGCGATATTTTTATAGATAAAATTTGGCACAAAGATAGCCTCATCCATATCTTTTTCTCGCTTTAGCGCTTCTTTGCCAAGTACAACGCTAACGCGATACGAAATAAGCAAGATAGCGATGATATGAAGATAAATTTGCAAATTTAAAAATTTTTCGTTGTCACTTATTAGATAGTAGATTTCAAAACCTAAAATGCCAAACAAAAATCCTAGCACACCAAATTGATCAAGATTTTTATCTCGCCAGATCATATACAGGCAAAGCATCACTAGATATGCCCAAAAAAGTGTAATAAAAAAATGTGCTAAAAATAAGCTAAAAAGTGCTGCTATAAAACTAGTTGCAAAGAGTGAAAATAAAATATAAGCGTGGGCTTTTAGCGAGGAGCTAAAATTCGTCCAGTCGGTTAGTCCAGTGAGTAAAAAACCAGCATAAGCAAGTGCTAGAAAAAGGTGCAAAAATATAAATTTATGCAAACTCACAAAATCAGTTGGTGTAAAAAATATAGCAGCCCCCAGCACAGCACAGGCGGCACTGGTAAGAAAAAATATCCTCATAGGATAGGTAAAAAAGTTGTTAATCATAATAAATTTGCCCTTTAAAATTTTCATCTATTGTTTTGCTGATAAATGTAAAATCACGGTCTTTAAAAGCCTCGTCTAAAATAAGCTCTTTTTGTATGACCGCACCCTTATTTGCGAGAAAATAAATTCTATTTGACATCTTTATAGCCTCCATTCTGTCGTGCGTGACGAGTATTATGCTCATACCCTCGCTCACTCTTTGGCTAACGATATCGATCAAAATTTCTTTCATATCATAGTCAAGCCCAGAAAATGGCTCATCCATTAAAAGAAGGTCAGGTTTTGTCACGATCGCCCGCACGAAAGCAACCCTTTGGCGCATACCGCCGCTTAGTTCATTTGGATATTTTAGTGCGTCTTTTTGACTAAGACCAACCTTAGCAAAGAGCTTTAAAACGCTGTTTTGATCAGGTTTATCCATAACTAAAAGCACATTTTCAAGAGCATTTTTCCATGTAAGCAGACGATTTTCTTGAAAAAAATATGTCATTTTTTTAAATTTATTAAAAATTTCCCCTTTTCTAGGCTCATTTAGTCCGCTAATAAGCCGCAAAATGGTAGTTTTTCCACATCCTGAAGGCCCAAAAAGCGTCACCACCTCGCCTTTTTCTACCTTTAAATTAAAATTTCTTACGACCTTATCTCTTAAAATTTCATACTCTACATTTCTAAGCTCAAGCATCATCTTCTCCAAGGCATCAGGGCTATTTTTAAAGGCTCAATGATGAGGTATTCAAAAAGCATGATAAGAGCGATGCTTAAAAGAACATACGCCATCACTTCAGTTGTTTCAAGCATCGCCCTTGCATTTGCTATCTTTGCTCCCATGCCGTTATTTGCACCCAAGAGTTCGGCCATTATGACTATTTTTACACCCATTGCAACAGCTACACTAACAGAGCTTATGATATAGCTCGTAAGATGCGGAATGTAGAGGTGTTTTATCTTTTTTAAAAAGCCTAAATGATAGGCATCAAACATCTCTTTTAGCTCCTCATCTACACTACTCATAGCAACTGCCGAGCTTGCAAAAGTGAGTGGCAAAACGGTTATAAAGATAGTAAAAATGGTGCTAAAATTTCCAAATCCAAACCAAAAAATAGCAAGCACTATCCAAATAATTGGTGGCATCGATAAAAGCAAGGTAATGACAGGTCTAAAAAAGGCCGCAAAGCTTTTAAAGCTACCTGCTATTAGCCCTAAAAATATACCAAAAAATGTTGCCGTGCTAACCCCAACTAGTGATCTGCAAAGCGTTATATTTATCTCGCTATTTTTGTAGTCCTTTATGATTTCACAGACTTTAAAAAATACATCTTTTGGCGAAGGGAGTAGGAGTGGGGAGCTAAACTCGCTTCCCACTTGCCAAATAGCCAGTATCAAAAAAACTACGGCAAATCCGCTAAATCCGCCCCAAAAATAGTCAATCATTTTTAAAAAGGCTGAGCGATCTTTTTTGACGCCGTCGATTAGTATCATAAAAATAGACCTTTATCTGGCATCTTACCACCTAGAAATTTTGGATTGAACTGATAAATTTCTTCAAAAAATGCCATAATTTCACTTTGTAGTTCATTTGCTTTTGTCACTGTTAGATTTGCCTTATCAAAAGCATTTGCAAGTGCCACTTCTGGAGCTGGTAAGTAGCTTGAACCTATCTTTGCTGCGCTTTGCTTATTCTCAAGTATCCATGAAAGTGCGTTCTTAAGATCGCTATGAAGCGTATCAAATAGATTTAAGCTCTTCTCATAAAAGCCTCTTTCTACGATAATGCCAGCCATTGGGATTATCGGTTTTGTATTAAAGCTCTCGCCCCAAATTTTTGGAAAATCAACTGAGTAATGTACGCTAATGCCTGCTTTTTTACCACGCAAAATAGTCGCTTCGCCAAGAGGTTGCGGGACTAATAAAATATCAAAATCTTTTTGTAAAAATAAAAGTAGAGCTTCAGGCGGTGTTGCTGTATAGGTGATATCTATCTTGCTAGCGTCTATGCCTCGCTTCTTGCAAAGTGCCCTTAGGACAAGATCAGGCATGTCACCACGAAATGGCATGACTAGCTTTTTGCCTACAAAATCTTCTAAATTTTTGATCTTTTCGTCCTTAACCATAGCGTTCATCACGCCAAGAGTCAGTAAATTTAACATCGCAAAATCAAGCCCTTGATTTCTTAAATTTGCAGCGACATTTGATGGTGACATCGTGACTTTAATATCCCCACTAGCTACGCCTGCACGAAGCTGATCTGGTGTTTTCCAGATATTTAGGTTCACATCATAAGTTTTATTTAACTCGCCTTGCAGTGCAGCAACTGCCATTATGACACTTGGGATCGCTGGTGCGCCCCACATATTAAAGCTCTCTTTTGCAAATAAATTTGGTGCAAAAGCGCTAACGCCTAAAGCCGTGCTAAGTCCTAAAAATTTTCTTCTATCTAACATCTTTTTCTCCTTTAAAAACTGCTATGAAAGCTAATAAAAAATGTTCTGCCAGGGGCATGAACGACTACTGGATCAAGTGCTGCTACGTGATCACCGCTGATAAATTCTGCATAATCTTTGTCAAATAAATTTGCTACGCCAAATCTTATGCCAACTTTGTTTTTAAACTCTACGCCACCATAAAGATCGAGCAAGCCAAATCCTTTTGCTGCCTCTTTTTTGTCGATACCTAGACCATTTTGCTTGCTAAAATCGCCTCTAGTTTGCTTTGAAACTAGCCTTAGTGCAGTGCCTAGGTTGTAGCTACCAAAGCTTGCATAGTCTTTGTAGTCAAATGCAAAATTTGCCTCAAAAGGCCTTATTTGATAAAGCGGTCTGCCATCTGTTTTGTTTTGTCCGTAGTTATAGTAAAGTGAGCTTTTTAATCCAAAGTGCCTTGCAAAGCTATATTCTGTATTGAAATTTACACTATAAAGCGTTGCATCAACATTTCTTGAGATGACAGCATTTTTATTTAGTGGCATGGTAGCTTTTGAGTGACGTCTATCAAAAATGATCAAATTTTTTACACTATCAGCGATGAAATGCCCGCTAAAGCTAAAAGCATCTTTGTTTTGCAAAGAATTTAGGTATTCTTTATAAAACTGGCTACCAAATTTAAAGCCAAGAACCGCTCTATTGTGCCTTTCTGGCTCTAAATTTGGATTTGCGATCCAGCCATTATCGCCCGCACCATAAAGTGTATTAAAACGCTCCATATTGCTTGGCAAGCGAGATAGGCTCTCAAGTTTTGCAAAATAGCTATCCTTGTCGTTTGGTGTAAATTTATATTTTAAACTTGCGCTAAAAGCATCTTTTTTGATCTTATCACTTACGTCTTCACCATAAATTTGACGAAGCAGTCCGCGAGTGGTGCTAATGGCTGGATTTAGTGCGAAATATTTAGTATCAAGCCCGTTAAGCTTACTTCTTTGCTCTTCATATTTTAAGGCAAGAGAAGCTTCGTTTGCTTCATTAAATTTATAAGCAAGTGTGTCAAAAAGCATAAATTTATCGCTTTTGATATCAGCAAACCTGTATCCGTTAAATACCCAGTTACTGCCTTGCTTTATATATCTTTTGCCATCATGTTTATCTTTTTCAAAGCCAGCACCTATTTGATTATGAAAGCTTGCAAAATTAACATCATATTTTAAATTTGTCTCAAGCACATCTCTTTTTATCTCAACTTTTACATTTGGCGCAGTATCTCTTAGATGAAAATTATCAGCTTTTCGCTCAATCTTTTTTGCAGCAAGCTCAAGATTTAGCGTATTTGAAAGGTCTTCTTCGCCCAGCCTGATATTTAGTTTGCCAACTTTTCTTGTCGTTTTAAAGGCATCCATCGCGTGTTCTGGCTGCTTGTCTTTATCGATATTATCCCTTAAAAAGGTAAGTCTAAGCTCACTAAGCTCATTTGGCACAAAACCTAAAATAGCGCTTTGACCTTGTCTATTGTAACCATAGTTCCATTTTTTGCCACTTCCGTCTTTATAGCTATTTGCCTTGGTGAAATTTGCGTTTAAAATGGTATAAAAATTTGTGCCACGATATTTAAAAAGCGATGAGTTGTAAAAGCTTTTGCCATACATTCCAGCTGAGATATGAAACATATCCGCTGAGCTATCAAGTAAATTTGTCACAAATGGATATTCGCTTCTTTGGGTGCGGTCAAATTGATTTTCCACAAAGGCACTTTGCGCAACATTTGGCGTTATAATTGGCGGTGGCGCAAATTCTTTAACAGGCTTTATAGTGTCCAAATTTGCTTCATTTGCTAAAAGCAGTGACGAAAAAACTATTAGGCTTAAAACTTGCCTCATAAAAACTCCTTTTAAAATACAATTATGATTTTTCTTATCGAAATTATAAATAAAAAACTCTTATAAGATATTGATATAAATCATCATATATTTTTATAAAAAATTATTGAATACAGAATTAATCAGCAGGTAAAAATAACATAATAAGGCAAAAAATAATGTAAAATTTTGCTATATATTTTGATAATTATTATATAAAAATTTAAATTATAAATTAGGCAAAGGGTAAAAAAATAATTATTTTTTACCTAACTAAGCCCTATCTTTAAATTTAGCCAGCCTATCTCGAAGCTCTTTTGAGAGTGTAAATTGTGAGAGCTCATATCTGTCAAAAATAACGATCATATCATCGCCAAGTGCCTGAACTAGTCCAAAACACGCATCTCTATCTAGGCGATTTTTTCTAAATTTAACACTTAGCGCATCGACCTTTTTCTTATCGCCAAAGCTTTTAATGGCGATCTCGTCGATATCTTTGAAGAAAAATTTGATATTTTTTGAGCCTTTTGTGATGACAAATCCATCATCATCTATCTCAAAAAAGTTGTTTTGCAAAATTTTTCTCACGCAAAAAAAGGCTGAAACGGCGCCAACAATGACACCAAAAAGAGAGGGCTTGCCAAGATCAAGATAAAAGTAGCCAACAATACTAAAGACAAAGAGCCCAAGCCCAAAGGCTAGCGCCCAAAAAACATCTTTTTTACTCTCTTTGGTTATCATTTTTGCCCTTTTATGCCAAAAGTCCGGCGCCATTTATCGCTTGGCTGCGCTCTTTGGCGTAAATTCTCTCGCCATTTATCACGTCATATTTCCAGATCGGCGCATTTGCCTTAAAGTCCTCGACAAACTCGTTTATAAGCCTTAGCGCGACCTTTCTTTGAGGGCTTACTACACCTGCTACATAAGAGCTTGTATGCACGGGCACATCGCCTTTTGAGTGAGCAAAAAGCACGTAGGCATTTTCTTTTTTGGCTCGCTCCTGCCAAGCATCTAGCCATTTTTTAAGGATCGGCTCATAGATATCAAAGCTAAGCGCCGAAATCCCGCCCTCTTCTCTTACTATGCCTACAAAAGTGATGAGCGCGCCGCAGTTTTTATCCTTAAACCTATCATACCACTCATTTGTAATGCTTTGAACGTCCAAGCTTCCATTATAAATTTGCATTTTAGCCTCCACAAACTGGTGGCAAGATAGAAATTTTATCGCCTGATTTAAGAGCGAAATTTATATCGCTCACGATCTCGTCATTTACAGCCACAGCGCAGATATTTAGCCACTTTTTAAGCTCTTCTTTCTCGCTTAAAGCTGCTTTTACCTCGCCTAAATTTTTTGCTTCTACTTTTATACTCTCAAGCCCGATAGGCCCAAGAAATTCGATCTCTACCACATTTTATCCTTTGAAATTTTTGCTGATTTTACTTAAAAATAAATTTAGATATACTTATTTGAAAATTTACAAAAGAGAAAGCAAATGGACAAAATTTTAAAAAGCATAAAAACCCCAGCCTACGTCTGCGAAGAGGCCAAAGTACGTAAAAATTTGGAGCTTTTAAAGTATGTAAAAGAGCAAAGTGGAGCTAAAATTTTAGTAGCTCTTAAGGGTTTTGCATTTAGCGGAGTGATGGATATGGTGGGCTCATATCTTGATGGAGCGACTTGCAGTGGGCTTCACGAGGCTAAATTTGCTAGCGAGTACCTAAAAGGCGAGATCCACACGTATAGTCCAGCCTTTAAAGATGAGGACTTTGATGAAATTTTAAAAATTTCAAAGCACATCACCTTTAACTCTTTTGCGCAGTGGCAAAAGTTTAAAAACAAAGCCCTGCAAAATGGCGTCATCTGCGGCCTGCGGGTCAATCCTGAGGTCTCACTTGCGCCAACTGATAGCTACAATCCATGCGGTAAATTTAGCAGGCTTGGCATTACAAGGGCAAATTTTAAGCCAGAGCTTCTTGATGGCATTAGTGGGCTTCATTTTCACGCACTTTGTGAGGAGAGTGCGAGCAGCTTGCAGGTCGTGCTAGAGGCGTTTGAGGAGAAATTTGGCGAGTTTATACCAAAGATGAAGTGGATAAATATGGGCGGCGGCCACCACATCACGAGGGCTGATTACGACGTGGAGTTGCTTATAAAGATCATCAGGCGCTTCCGCGAAAAGTACGGCGTAGAGGTCTATCTGGAGCCTGGCGAGGCTGTGGGCTGGCAGACTGGCTTTTTGATAAGTAGCGTGCTTGACATCGTGCATAACGAGAAAGATATCGCCATCCTTGACACCTCAGCCGAGGCGCACATGCCAGATACCGTGCTCATGCCTTACCGACCAGCCGTTAGGGGCGAGAGTGAAAATGGCAAATTTGCTTATAGATTTGGCGGCAATACCTGCCTAGCTGGCGATATCGTGGGGCTTGAGGCGGGCGATGCGGAGTATAAATTTGATAGCGAGCTAAAAATTGGCGACCGAGTCATCTTTGAAGATCAAATCCACTACACGATCGTGAAAAATACGACATTTAACGGCATAAAACTGCCTGATCTTCTTCTTTTAAAAGAAAATGGCGAGGTTAAAATGATCCGCGAGCTAGACTACGAAGAGTATAGGCGCAGAAACTAGGTCAAAATCTATTTTTGAAGGTAAATTTGGCTTTTTAAATTTAGGTCAAATTTATCTGGCTTGCAAATTTTGCCAAAATGGCTTTGAACTGCCTAAATTTAAAATTTATCTTGACGGTATTTTTGGCAGAGATATTTTTATTTTAAAATTTAAACTCGCCGAATTTGGCGAATTTGTATTTAGACTGCAAGCTGCAAATTGATTTAAATTTATTCTCTACAAATTTTATCTTGACGCTTCTTGCTAAAGATATTTTGCTTGCTATCTTTTTAAATTTAAAATCGAAATTTGATCGCTAAATTTAGTAATTTTCTGACTTTATCTAGAATTTTAAAATTTAATACCCATAAATTTTGGCAAATTTATCTATCTTTGAGCTTTTTTGCCAGTTGTATTCAGTCTCGTTTGCGATATTTTGGGCTAGCTCCTTGCCAAAATGATCGCTGATAAAACCAAGCGCCATATCCATGCCAGCAGCGACGCCTGAAGCTGTGTAAAATTTACCTGCCCTCACCCACCTAGCGCGCTCTTGCCATTTTACAGCCTTGCCGCAACTTTTTACCCACTCAAGCGATCTTTTATTTGAGGTAGCCTTTAAGCCGTCAAGCTCTCCAGTGCGAGCGATGAGCGCCGAGCCCGTGCATACACTTAGGCAAATTTGAGATGCCAAAACGCACTCTTTAAGCCTTAAGATAAACTCACTATCATTTACAAGCACCCTTGTGCCCTGACCTCCAGGGAGTAGTAAAACGCTCTCTTTTGGCATCTTGCCAAGCTTTTTTGTTTTTATAAGAAAGCCTTGCTTGCTTCTTTTCATCCCGCCATCAAACGAGACGTAGCTTATCTTCATCTCAGGCACCCTTACTAAAAACTCCACTGGCCCCATGAGATCAAGCGTCTCGTAATCATCAAAGATAAGAGCGTAAATGTCCATTGCTTCGCCTTTTAATAGAGATCTAAAATGCTTTTGATATTTTAATTCAATTTTTAGAAAATATAAATTTAATAAGGTATTTTGAGCTAAAAAGCTAAATTTATAAAGCATTAGCTTTTTGATAAAAATATTCAAATTTATCTAGTACCATTTCCGAATTTGAGTTTAACCACGTTTTTAGGTAAAAATTGAGATTTTTACTGCTCAAAATTTATATCAGCGTTTATCAAAATTAACAAAACTTAAATGTTTTTTATAAAATTTTTAGTAATCTTTTTTGCTAAGGTTTGCTTGTGATTAGCTCTGATATAATAGCCGCAAAACGGCATAGCTGTGTGATTTTAGCATATTTAACCAAAGCTTAAATCATTTAAGCTTTAGCAAATAAAGGAATAAAATGACGAGAATTCTTACTCTACTTTTTACATTGTCTGTTGCGGCAATGGCCATTGAGGGACCAACTGGCGTCAATCAATATGACAGCACCATTTGGGCAGCACAGAGGATAGAAAATATCAAGCCTTATGAGCATGGCTGGGGCCCGATATTTACTTTTATACAAGGCAACGATTACTTCGCGATAGCTGCACTTTCTATCATTTTAGCTGTTATCGGCGCGTTCGTGCTACACTTCTTGATCATCGGACCAAAACACTTTAGTCACGAGGGCAAAAAAGTACTTGCTTTTTCAGTATTTATACGTATAGCTCACGGTTTAGCTGCGATCTCTTGGATCATCTTGGTGCCAACTGGTATCATCATCATGTGGGGCGCAGAGCTAGGTGGTGGCACATTTGTGCGTTTCTGTAGATACTTGCACGATATAGCGACTATTATATTTGCTATTTCTGTGCTACCGATGCTCTTTAGCTGGACAAAAAGAATGCTCCCAGCAGTATACGACATCAGATGGATGATGATAGTTGGTGGTTATCTATCAAAGAAGAAAAGACCAGTCCCAGCTGGTAAATTTAACGCAGGACAAAAAGCATGGTACTGGATCGCTATCCCTGGTGGTATCGTGATGATCATCACTGGTGCTATCATGTACTTTATGGATTTTAAAGAGCCAGCAGTTGCTAGTTGGTTTGGTATCCAACAAATCGATCTTTTAAGATATAGCGTAGTTATCCACAACTGCCTTGGCATCGTCTGTGCAGTATTTTTCTTAGTTCATATCTATATGGCTGCGATCGCTATACATGGCGCTATCTGGTCGATGATCACTGGATACAAAGAAGAAGAAGAGGTCTATGTGCTTCACCACTACTGGTATCAAGAGCTTGTTAAAGAAAACAAGATCCCAGTATCTGACTACGAAAAATCATATACAAATTTAAAATAATTAACCTTGACCTTGCGACTTACGCAGGGTCAAACTCTCTTTTATAGCAAATTTCACATCACAAATCCTTTTAAAAAATTAATATTTTTTAGCTATAATCCAAAATCAGTTTCAAGGTTTGAAATACTAATCACAAAGGAAAAACAATGACAAGAACAATTGATTGTAGAAATTTAGAGTGCCCAAAACCAGTCATCATGACTAAAAACGCACTTGAGGGTTTAAATGAAGGAGAGAGCCTAGAGATCATCGTAAATGCTCTAGCTCCCAAAGAAAATATCTCAAGATTTTTGAAAAATCAAAATATAGAATTTAGCCTAGAAAGCAACGGCAATGAGACTAAAATTCTAGCCATCAAAGGCAAAAGCGCACTTGAGCTTACAAATTTTGACGAATTTGTCTGCGACATAACACCAAAAAATGAAAAAGTGCTCTATCTAAACGAAGAGCGCGCAGGTAGCGGCGAAGTTGGTATAAATTTACTATCAAAATTCCTAGGCGCACTTCTTCAAGTAGAGAAAAAACCAAAGATAATCATCTGCGTAAATAACGCCGTTAAGATGACGACAAACCGCTCACATCCAAGCTTTAAACCGCTTAAAGATCTTGAAGCTGCTGGCGTTCAAATTTTAAGCTGCGGAAGCTGCTTGGAGGCTTATAAACTAGTAAGCGATCTTGCAGTTGGCGAAATTTCAAACGCTTATGAGATCATCGACATACTCTCAACTCACGAGCAAATCAAACTATGATCTATCACGACAAAAAGCTTACGCAGTTCGTTAAAGCCGCTGGTTGAGCTGCTAAGCTTGACCCGTCGGGTCTTCACAAAACGATTAGTAGTTTAAATTTATCTCATCCAAACCTGCTCTCAAGCATCGGCTCAAACGAGGACGCGAGCGTTTTTAAGCTCTCAGACGATCTTGCGCTCGTTCAGACGCTTGACTTTATCACGCCAGTAGTCAATGACCCATTTATCTATGGTCAGATCGCTGCTGCAAATAGCCTAAGTGACGTCTTTGCAATGGGTGGCGAGGTGATAAACGCCCTAAATATCGTGGGCTTTGATAGCTGCAACCTTGCACCTGAAATTTTAGGCGAAATTTTGCAAGGTGGAGCCGATAAAGTAAGAGAGTGCGGCGGCGTCATCGTTGGCGGACACACGATAGAGACGCAGCAGATGTATTATGGGCTAAGCGCGACGGGCAAGGTATATCCTAAAAATTTCTGGGCAAACAACACAGCAGAAGTTGGTAATGTTTTGATCCTCACAAAGCCTCTTGGCAGCGGCATCTTAAGCACAGCGATCAAGGCTGATCTACTAAGCATGAAGCAGATAAATGAGGTCGCTGGCATCATGGCTCAGCTAAATTTCTACGCTCTAAAAGCACTAAGTGGCATCAAAGTTTATGCGGCAACCGATGTGACTGGATTTGGATTTTTAGGGCATTTAAGCGAGATGTTAAACGACAAGATCAGCTTTAATGTCTTTGAAAAAGATGTGCCAGTGATCGCAAGCGCGAAAGAATTTGCCGATATGGGCATCATCCCAGAGGGAAGCTACAAAAACCGCGAATTTGCAAAGCATTTTGTGAGCAAAGAGGCTGATATCTTGCTATATGACGCGCAAACTTCTGGAGGACTTTTGCTAGCCGTTAGCGAAAATGAGGCAAATTTAGCTCTAAAGCGCCTAAGAGAGGTTGGCTATGAGCACTCAGCCATCATCGCAGAGGCGATACAAAAAGGCGAGTTTGATATATTTTTAAACTAACTCTAGGCTAAATTTAGCCTATTTTAAGGCCAGCTAAAGTCTGGCTAAATTTCTTTTAATTTACCTAGTCGCTTTATAATGTCAAGAAATTTAACAAAGGAGATATGATGAACTATCTTGAAATTTTAAAATTTCGTCACGCTTGCAAAATTTTTGATGAGAGCAAAAAGATAGGCGCTGGCGAATTTGACTTTATCTTGGAGGCTGGCAGGCTAAGCCCAAGCTCAACTGGGCTTGAGCAGTGGGACTTTTTGGTCGTGCAAAACAAAGAGCTTAGAGAGAAGATAAAAGCTGTTTCGTGGAACCAAGTGCAAATCACCTCTTGCTCGCATTTGGTTGTCATCTTAGCTAAGATCAAAGAGATAAAATTTGGCAGCAACTACGTTGATAAAATGATCGCTAGAAGGGCTGATAAAGACCCTGAAGCTATCGCTGCGAGGCAGAAATTTTATCACGACTTTTTGCTATCAAATTTCAAAAATGACGACGAGCTAACATTTCAGTGGTCGCACGAGCAGTGCATGATAGCTGCAACAAATATGATGAACGCAGCCGCTAGTCTTGGCATAGATAGCTGCCCGATAGAAGGCTTTGACAGACACGCTTTAAATGAAATTTTAGGGCTTGATGAGAGCGAAAAAAGAGTGGCTATCGTAGTGCCATTTGGCTACCGCCTAAATCCACAACCTGAAAAACTACGCAGACAAAGAGCTGAAGTAGTTACTTGGATCTACTAAGTCACGGGGCAAAACGCCCTGTGATCTCTTTAAATTTAAACAAAAAGGCATTTTATAAGCTAAAAAAAGTAAATTTGCGTTAAAATCATGGCTAGTTTTAAAAAGCGAGGCTTAAATTTAATGCAAAAAAATAGCGCTAAACCAGTTTTGCAGATTTTTAAGAGGTTCTATGTAAAGATAGCACTACTTCTTTTTGCCTTCATCTTTCTTGCACTTTTTGTCATATTTGATGGCATAAACGATATAAAATATGAAATTTCAACGCTAAATTTAATCACTAGAAACAATATCGTGAGTACATTTGTAGAGGTAAAAGACAATATCACCACAAAGGCAAGACTCATAGCAAACGGCGTAGAGCCATTTTATGAAGATACTGTTGTAAGTAAATTCTACACCGCTTTTTACGTGATAGCAAAAGATAACTCCTTGCTTTATGAGCGTAAATTTGAGGGTGCTTTTGAGCTACACAACTACGATATCTCGTGGTTTTCAGATATCAAAGCAGGCGAGTTTAGGCTCTCTGATAGATTTTATAAAAATAGACGCTTTAAAGATATCTACATAGCTTACGGGCTAAAAAATGGCAATAAAATTCTCGTTCAGCTAAATCCAAACCTTTTAAAAAATAGGGTCGATACAGGCTACAATAAAAACCTTGCCGCATACGTCTTTTTGGTCGATAAAGATGGCAATCTCTCAAGAGATGAGTTTTATAGGAAATTTATAAAAGAGGACTTTAACAAATACATCTCGCAAGGTGGCGAGTTTAAAGCTGACAAGATCATTTTTATACTAAAAGATATGAATTTTTACAAGATCAGCTACCTAGAAGAGCAAAAGCTATTTGTCATAACAGGCTCTAGCAGACAAGCACAGATCTTTATCCAGCTAGTTCTAGTCGTGCTTTCGTTCTTGTGTTTTGTCACATTTAGCATACTTTGGCTACGTGATAACTCATATATAAAAGATAAAATTCTCTCTCCATTTACTAGGATCGCTCTTTTTGCGGCAGATAAAAGTAGGCTGGCTGATGAAGAATTTGACATAAAAGAATTTATCTCACTAAATAACAGCATCAAAAAACTCTACGAAGATAGAGATAAAGCTTACGAGACGGCACAAAGCTACGAGAGTAGATTTGGCTATGTCTTTGAAAAGAGCTTTTTAAAGATCGTGGTCTATGACGCTTATACTGGCGTCATCACGGACATTAGCAACGCTCTTTTAGAAAATCTAGGCTACAAAAAAGATGACGTAGCAGATCTAAATATCAAAGAGCTACTTGAAGATGAGTCTAAAAATTTAGCAGAAGATAGAGAAAACGCTATCAATAATAATCTATCTTATGAAGCTAAGCTAAGGCGTAAAAATGGCGAGATAATCGACGTTTTAGCAACCCAAAGTAGCTTTGAACTAGAAAACACAAGGCTAAATTTCATACTCATAAAAGATATCACTCAAGAAAAGATGACGCAAAGAAATGATGATATCATCAAAAGCTACGTCTTTTTATCACCAAATGTCATCGCCATCGCTTCGGCACAAGAGCCATTTTTGATCATCCAAAGCACAAACAATGTCGAGAAAATTTTTAACGTCCAAAGCCAAGGTCTCATAAATTTAGAAGATATCATCGCAAGCGAGGACTTTGATAGCTTTAAAGCTGCCGTGCTAGCAAGTAAAAAGGCCTTTTTACAAGCAAGCTTTAAAAATGAAGAGCTAAATTTCATAGCAAATATGACAAACGCTTACGGCAAGAAAATTCCATTTAAGATAAAGGCTAAATTTATCGATGCAGAAGGGCAAAAGGTCATCTACTCATTTACCGATCTTAGCGATATGCTAAAGCTTCAAGAGAGATTTGAAAAGCAAAGCAAAGAGAGCAAGGCACTGCTTTGGGCGAGTGAGGCAAATGTCTTTACTTGGGATAAAAGAAGCGATATGCTTAACATCTCAGACGAGCTGAGTAAAATTCTTGGCACGCAAAGCACTCTAAATTTCGAGCAAGCAAAGTCGGTCTTTGTCGATGAGTTTGATAGTTTTTATAGCTTTTTTGAGAGCTTAAGAGATGCTCAAACATACATCAAAGATATCAAGCTTTACAGCATAGATAAAGAAATTTTACACTTTAGACTAAGGGCAAAAGCGCTTGAATACGACGAATTTGGCGAAGTAAGCTTGATAAAAGGCACGTTAAGAGACCTTAGCCTAGAAGATAGCTTCTTTGTCTGCCAAGACCTGCTTGCAAAAATTTTCTCATTTAGCAAAGAAGAGGTCATCTTGCTTGATGAAGAGATGAGGGTTATTGACGCAAATGACGCATTTTTTGAAAGTGCGGGCTCAAAAGATAGCGTATATCTAAAAGATATCACCTTTATAAAGCAAGGCTTAAGCGATATAAAATACCAGATCATAGAGACTATAAACCAAGGTGGCTCATGGAGTGGCAAGGTTTGGAGTGAAAATAATAAAAATAAGAGCAAGCTTGAAGTCATAGAAATTTTACCACTTATCGATGCGAGCGAGAAAAGAACTGGCTACATCATGCTCGCAATGCTTGCAAATAACGAAGCTCAAAATGAAAAATATCTAGAATTTATCGCATATCACGATCCGCTCACAAAGCTACCAAATAGATTTTTACTCTACAACAAGCTAAATTCTCTCATACAAAAAAATGAACAAAAAATAGCCGTCATCTACCTTGATATTGATGATTTTAAGGGCATAAACGACAACTTCGGTCACCAAATAGGCGATAAATTTTTAGTAGCTATCTCTGAAAAGATAGGCGCTATGTTTAATGGCAAAAATATCTTTGCAAGGATAGGCGGAGATGAGTTTGTAGGCGTCATAAACTACGAAAATTTAGGCGAAGTCTATGAGATAGCGCAAAATATGCTAAGGCTAGCTTCGGATGAAGTAAAGATAGACGAGCTAAAACTAAAAGCAAGCGCTAGCATAGGCATAGCCTTGGCTGATAGTGAGCTTGGGGCTGATGATGTGCTACAAAGAGCCGACTGGGCGATGTATCAAGCCAAGATAAGTGGCAAAAACAGAAGCTATACATTTGATGCGAAAAAAGATGTCTATTTTAAGAGCCAATACGAAGATGGCTCAAAAATTTTAAAAGCGCTTGACGCTGGAGAGATGTTTTTAGAATTTCAACCAGAGATCAGCTTTAGCACGGGCGAGACTTTAAGTTTTGAAGCGCTTATTAGATGGAGAAAAGATGGCGAGATCATCTATCCAAGCGACTTTTTACCACTTATAAGGACAAGTAGTGCATCTAGCAATATCGCTTTATTTACGATAAAAGAGGCGCTTTTAGCTAGAAAAATGTGGCTAGAAAATGGCATAAGCGCAAAGGTTCGCGTAAATTTAAGCGTTAAAAAGCTCTTTACGCAGGAGTTTTGGCATAAATTTAAAGCGATATTTGACGAGGATAAAAGCCTTGATCCAACTGGGCTTATCATCGATGTTATCGACGCTGCAACAGCTACAAATTTAGAAGTTTTAGAAATTTATGTGAGAAAATATAAAGAGCTTGGCATACACTTCTCGCTTGATGATTTTGCCTCATACTCAAGCTCGATCGAAGCTCTTGGTATGCTAAAGACAAACCGCTTTAACATAGATAATAAATTTTGCAAGCATATCTTTAGCTCAAAAGAGGCGCTTGAGAGCATAAATATGATAAGGTTTGTGGCTGATAAATTTGGACTAAATGCGACTATAAAAAATATCGATGACAAAAGAACGCTTGAGTTTTTACTTGGTCTTGGTTTTGATAAATTTCAAGGCAACATTTTCTCATTAGCGCTTTTGGCAAAAGATGCTGCTTTGTTTAAATTTGAAAGGCCATATCTACACATAAAAGACTATAAAAATAGCGAAAATTTCGAGCTTTTTAAAGGCTTAGTCGTGCTAAAAGAGCTTTCAAATGAAGTGATAGCAAATTTAAATCAAGATGACAAACTAGCACAAAGCCTAAAGCAAAAAATAGAAGATGAGATAAAAAATATAGGTAAATTTAATCAAGAAATTTCCATAAATTTAAGCAAACTAGCAAGCAGTAGTGACAGCGGCGAACTCTATAATCTAGCCATGTCCATCATCAAAGAGTGCGATATAAATTTAGGTTTTAGTAAGGAGATAAGAGTTGAGTGATGTAAATGTTTATGAACACGAGATCCCAAACGGAAGCAAACTTTACTTTGCAAAAAGTGCAAAACTAAAGAGAAAAATCGAGCAAAAAGCGAGTGAAATTTTAGAAGATGAAGGTTTTAGCGAGATCGTAACGCCGTTTTTTTCGTATCATCAACATCTAAGCGTGGATGCGACAAACCTTCTTCGCTTTAGCGACAGTCTAAACCACGAGATAAGCTTAAGGGCTGATAGCACGGTTGATACCGTTAGGATCGTGCTTAGAAAGCTTAAAGCAAATGAGCCAAGGAGATGGTTTTACATCCAGCCAGTCTTTCGCTACCCAAGCCAAGAAATTTATCAAATAGGCGCTGAGCTTATCGTCGAAAACGACATTTTAAAAAGTATAAATATCGTAGCAAAGCTCTTTAGCGAGCTTGAGATCGGCGCTTGTTTGCAGCTTAGCAATATGCAAATCCCAAAGATAATTTGCGAAATTTTAAACTTAGAGATAGAAATTTTTGAAAATTCATGGCTAGAAAAGATCTTAGCCCAAAACGTGCCGTGGCTTAGCAAACTAGCCCTTTTAAAGGATGCTAGAGAGCTTGATGAGATAGTAAGTTTAGTCCCTGATAAGCTAAAAGAGGCGCTAAGAAATTTACAAAGTGTAGCCAAATCACTAGAATATAAAAATTTAAGAATAGTTCCGCTATATTACTCAAAAATGAGATATTATGATAGTTTATTTTTTAGATTTTTAAAAGACAACGCCATCTTAGCAAGTGGCGGAAACTATGAAATAGACGGGATTTCAAGCAGCGGGTTCGCTGTATATACAGATGCATTAATAGAAGAAAAAATTAATTTAAGGAAGTAAGAATGAGAAAGGCTGATTTAGTAGTTGGTGTTCAATGGGGTGATGAGGGCAAAGGCAAGATAGTTGATATGCTAGGACTAAACTATGACATGATTTGTCGCTCTCAAGGTGGCCACAACGCTGGTCATACGATCTGGGTCGATGGCGTAAGATACGCGCTCCACCTTGTCCCAAGCGGAATTTTGCACAAAAATATCATAAATATCATCGGCAACGGCGTCGTTGTCTCTCCAGAGGTGCTCATCACTGAGATGGCGCAATTTGACAACTTAGAGGGCAGACTTTATATAAGTGACAAAGCGCACTTAAATTTAAGCTACCACAGCCAAGTCGATCAAGCAAAAGAGCGCTTAAAAGGCGAAAAAGCGATCGGAACGACTGGCAAAGGCATTGGACCAACATATGCAGACAAGATAAGTAGAAGCGGCCACAGAGTTGGCGAGCTACTTGAGCCAGAGCGCTTATGCGATGCTTTGATGCATGACTTTGAAACAAATAAATGCGTATTTGACGCTCTTGGCGTAAAGATACCTGAAGAAAATGAGCTACTTGAAGAGCTAAAAAGATATAAAGAGGTGCTTGCTCCATTTATCGCAAACACTACAAATTTAGTTTGGAAAGCGCTTGATGAAGATAAAAAAGTCCTACTTGAAGGCGCTCAGGGCACACTTTTAGACATCGATCACGGCACATATCCTTATGTAACTAGCTCAAATACCATAAGTGCTGGTGCTTGCACAGGCCTTGGACTAAATCCAAAAGAGATAGGCAAGGTCATAGGCGTCATCAAAGCATATACAACTCGCGTAGGCCACGGACCTTTCCCAACTGAAGACAAAGGCACAAATGGCGATAAGATGTGCGAGATAGGTAAAGAATTTGGTACAACAACAGGTCGCCGCAGACGTTGTGGTTGGTTTGACGCAGTAAGCGTAAAATACGCTTCAAGGCTTGATGGCGTCGATACTTATGCGCTTATGAAGCTTGACGTGCTTGATGGCTTTGAGGTTGTAAAAATTTGCAAAGCATATCAATATAACGGCGAAACTATCGACTATGTGCCAACAGATCTTGAAAATGCAACGCCTATTTACGAGGAGCTTGCGGGCTGGGACAGCGTAAAAGGCATCAGCCGATATGAAGACCTGCCAGCAAACGCAAGAGCATATATCGAGCGTATCGAGGAGCTAACTGGCGTGAAGGTTGGCTATATCTCAACAAGCCCTGAAAGAAGCGATACGATCATTAGATGAAAAGTAAATTTACCTCCGTCGTCCGCGTCAAAAAGCAGGAGATGGATAAGGTAGAGGCTAAGCTCGTCGTTGCTAGGCTAAACGTAAGAAGTGCCGAAGAAAAAATAGCACTCTTAAGAGCCAAGCTCAACGAGTTTATCCTACCAAAAAGTGGCAACATAGGTGAGCTAAGAGAAAATTTAGAGCTTATAAATATAGCAAGAGCCGAGCTAAACGCGTGTAAAGAGAGCTTAGAGATGGCAAAAAAAGAGGTCTTGCACTACGAGCACAAATATAAAAATGCAAATTTAGAGTATGAAAAGATGAAATATCTAGAAAAAGAAGAATTTAAAAAAGAGATAAAACGCATACAAAAGGCTGAAGCGCTGGCTCTTGATGAGTTTGCGGTTATGAAATTTGCAGCCAAAAGCGAGGCGTGATGAGAGCTGTTTTATTCTTTTTTATGGTTATAAATTTTGCATTTTGCTTTGAAGTGCCGGTTGATTGCACTCAGATCTTTGAAGCTAGAAAAGAGGAAATTTCAAAGGAGCTTGAGGTCATCGACGAGCAGCGCCAAGCTCTAGAGGTCTTTCGAGCAAGCTCGGCTGCAGCTTATGAAGAAAATAATAAAAAGCTCGCCAAAAAAGAGGCTGATCTAAATGCGACGATGAAAGTGATCGAGCAAAAACGCAAAGAGATCGACGAAGTAGTCGCTAAAAATGAGAAAATTTTAAAAGAGCTTCGCACGATGACTACCGATAAAGTCAATGAATCCTACGCCAAAATGAAAGATGGCGCAGCAGCCGAAGTGCTCTCACAAATGCCAAGATCAAACGCAGCCACCATACTTTATGCCCTTGATGCCAAAAAGATCTCAACTATAATGGCAAAAATGGATCCAAAGGTTGCCTCTGAAGTGACTGCGCTACTTCAAAAAGGGCCTCCATTTGTAGATGAAAAGGGCGATATGCCCGCTCCAGCTGGAAGCATAAATATGCAGTAAATTTGATTTAACGCTAGCCTAAAAAACTAAATTTAACTGACAAATTTAACTACTCGTTCACACATCTCCCATATTTTACTCCTGCTCTTGTTGTATAAATTTAGCGGCGACCTGCTTTTTACGCACAGAGGCATAAGCGGTCCAGCGATACTAAATGCCTCACTCTTTTGGCAAAAGGGGCGAATTTGCATAAATTTTTTGCCTAAATTTAGTGAGAAAAATTTAGTAAATGGCAAAAAGCAGCTTAGCTCGGTTTTGCCTTTGCCAAAGAGATTTGTACTGGAGTTTTTAAGAAATTTTGGCTTAAAAGATAGGGCTTATTATGAATTTAGTGATTATGAAAAAAGTATC
>NZ_CABPTV010000008.1:52928-94511 GCF_902460535.1 Campylobacter concisus
TTTATAGGTGAAGTCTTAGATATCACCGGTATGCTTGGCGGATATAACTTGCATTTTGCCTTTGCAAGCGCTCTAAAGGTGGCTGACGCTTTAAAAAATAGCTAAAAATCAGAGTGAAATTTAGCTAGTGGCAGCCAAAACTGCCACTAAATTTATTATCTCTCGCTTAGATACTCTTGCAAGCTTTTTACTTCAAGTGCTTTGCCAGTTTGAACTGTGCTTAGAGACTTGGCAGCTGCAAGTGCTGCGCGGATCGTTGTAAAATATGGAATTTTAAATCTAAGTACATTTTGGCGTATCTTTTTGCCGTCATCCACGCTTGATTTTGTATCGCTTGTATTTATAACAAGCGCTATATCGCCGTTTTTAAGCCTATCTTCGACGTTTGGCCTGCCCTCGCTTATCTTATAGACAAACTCAGCCTCCACGCCAGCTTCGCTTAAAATTTTATGCGTTCCACCAGTTGCGACAATGCTAAAACCAAGCGCTATGAGATCTCTTGCAAGGTCTGGTGCGTAAGATTTATCAGCGTCAGCTAGCGTTAAAAATACCCTGCCCTTGCTTGGCAAAGTGTTGCTCGCAGCGATCTGGCTCTTTGCAAATGAGCTTGCAAAGTCGTGGCTGATACCCATGACCTCGCCCGTGCTCTTCATCTCAGGGCCAAGGATGAGATCGGCACCACTTAGCTTGTTAAACGGCAACACGCACTCTTTTACGCTAACATGCGAGCTTATGCGAGGTTTTAAGATGTCGCCATCTTCGTAAACGACCTTGTAATCATCATAAAATTTAAGCGCCTCACGTAAATTTCCCTGCCACATAACTCTTGTCGCCACCTTTGCCATAGGCACGCCAGTGGCCTTACTCACAAACGGCACGGTCCTGCTCGCGCGAGGATTTACCTCGATCATATAAAGCTCATTTTCATAGATAGCAAACTGGATATTCATAAGGCCGACAACGCCTAAATTTAGCGCGATATCTCTGGTTTGCTTCTCCACTTTTTTTATCATCTCATCGCTTAAACTCATCGGTGGCAATATGCAAGCTGAGTCGCCAGAGTGAATGCCAGCCTCCTCGATATGCTCCATTATAGCGCCTATATAGACCTCTTTGCCGTCACATATCGCGTCCACGTCAAGTTCTTTTGCATCTTGTAAAAATTTATCAAGTAGCACTGGCGAGTGGTTGCTAACCTTTACCGCTTCACTCATATACTCTTTTAGCTCGCTCTCGTTATGCACCCTTCTCATCGCTCTGCCGCCTAGAACGTAGCTTGGGCGAACGAGCACTGGATAGCCGATAGTCGCGGCCTTTTGCAAGGCTTCTTCTAGGCTAATGGCGGTGTCATTTTTAGGCTGAAGGACGCCTATTTTATTTATAAATTCGCTAAATTTCTTTCTATCCTCGGCCACGTCGATCACTCTTGCGGTTGTGCCGATGATCTTAGCGCCGATCACGCTTAGGCGTTTTGCAAATTTAAGCGGAGTTTGACCTCCAAAATGCACGATCACGCCGTCTGGCATTTCGCGCTCGATGACTGATCTAACGTGCTCAAAATCGATCGGCTCAAAATACAAAATATCGCTCGTGTCGTAGTCGGTTGAGACGGTTTCTGGGTTGCAGTTATACATTATCGTTTTTATGCCAAGGTCTCTTAGGGCGTAGCTTGCATGCACGCAGCAGTAGTCAAACTCTATGCCCTGACCGATCCTGTTTGGACCGCCGCCTATTATCATCACCTTTTTAGCGTCTTTTACAGGCTCTTTTTTAGGAAATTTAGTGTTATTTGTGGTTGAGTAAAGATACGGCGTTAGTGCCTTAAATTCGCCCGCGCAAGTATCTACCTCGTTGTATTCAAGCTCGATGCCAAGCTTTTGTCTAGCAAAATAGATATCATTTTGACTAAGCTCAAGATCGTCTTTTTCATTTATAAGCACAGCTATCATCTTGTCTGAAAAGCCCATGCTTTTGGCCTCTCGCAGTAGCTCTTCGTTGTTTAAGATATCCATGTCGATCTTATCTTCAAATTTAACTATCTCATAAATTTGCTCCAAAAACCAAGGATCGATCTTGCTAAACTCATGCACCTCAGCCACACTAAAGCCATCTCTAAAGGCTTGCGCTAGATATAAAATTCTTCTCTCATTTGCATTTCTGATGCCATAAATCAAAGCATTTTTCTCTAGGCTAAGGCTATTAAATCCGCAAAGATCGCGCTCTAGGCTACAAAGCGCCTTTTGGATGCTCTCTTTAAATGTCCTACCTATCGCCATGACCTCGCCAACTGACTTCATCGCAGTACCTAGATATGGGTTTGATCCTGGGAATTTCTCAAATGTAAAGCGTGGGATCTTTGTCACGATATAATCAATCACCGGCTCAAAGCTAGCAGGCGTGCCAGTTATGTCGTTTTTGATCTCATCAAGACTAAAACCAACTGCAAGTAGTGTCGCGACCTTTGCGATCGGATAGCCAGTAGCCTTACTTGCTAGTGCTGAGCTTCGGCTAACGCGTGGGTTCATCTCGATAACGATCATGCGGCCCGTTTTTGGGTCTATGGCAAACTGCACGTTGCTACCGCCAGTATCAACGCCTATCTCGCGAAGTATGGCAAAGCTAGCGTCACGCATCGCCTGATACTCTTTATCTGTGAGTGTGAGTGCTGGTGCGACTGTGATGCTATCGCCTGTATGCACGCCCATTGGGTCGAAATTTTCAATCGAGCAGACGATGATACAGTTGTCATTTCTATCTCTGATGACCTCCATCTCATACTCTTTCCAGCCAAGCAAGCTCTCTTCTATCAAAATTTCATGTATCGGACTTGCGTCAAGGCCGGTGTTGGCTAGCTCTTTAAATTCGTCCATATTATATGCCACGCCGCTTCCTGCGCCACCAAGCGTGTAGCTAGCTCTTATGATGAGCGGAAAGCCTATCTCGTTTGCCGCATTTAGCGCGTCGTCCATGTTGTAGGCATATCTACTCTCAGGCAGGTCCATGCCGATCTTTTGCATGGTCGCTTTAAAAATTTGTCTATCTTCGCCCTTTTTTATCGCCTCTGGGTTTGCACCAAGGAATTTGACATCCTTTAAAAGGCCGCTCTCAAAGACCTCCATGGCGGCATTTAGCGCTACTTGACCGCCCATCGTTGGCAAGATAGCGTCAATTTTTTCTTTTTCGATGATCTTTAAAATGCTATCTTTTGTGATAGGCTCTATATACGTTGCGTCGGCGAAATTTGGGTCAGTCATGATGGTGGCTGGGTTTGAGTTGATAAGCACTACGCGGTATCCAAGCTCTTTTAGCGTCTTGGCCGCTTGCGTACCTGAGTAGTCAAATTCGCAGGCTTGACCGATGACGATAGGGCCTGAGCCGATTAGTAAAATGGTATTTATATCTGTTCTTTTTGGCATCATTTTTCCTTTGTTACAACGTATAGGTAGTTTGGTATGTTTAGCTTTGCATAGGGCTCTACTATCACGCTTTGATAGGAGCTCTCTTTTAAAATTTTACTCACGCGCCCTACTGGCACCCCACTAAAAAATATCCCGTCAAGCCCGCTCGTAAAGACCTCGTCGCCCTCTTTTGGGCTGAGCCATTGTGGGATAAATTTAACCATTATTTGGCCTTGATTTCCATGCGCGACGCCTGGAATTTTCTCATTTCCTATATAGACTGCAAATATACTTTTTGGGTCATTTTGCAAGTAAGCTAGCGGCTTGCCGTCTTTTGCGATGACGATGCCAGCGCTGCTTCCTTGATATATGAGACCGTAAATTTTATTTGGGTCGTATCCTTCAAACTCGCTTATCCAAATTTTACTATAATCCCCGATATGCACGTAACTAAGCCCTTTTACTAGCTTTACAGCTGGGGCGTAGGCAGTTGAGTTTTTATCTTTTAAAATTTGATTTAGCTCGTTTGCAAAAGTAGATAAAAGCGTGGCTGAGCGCTCTAGCTCTTTGTTTTGCGCTCTTAGTTTTTCTATCTCGCTAGCCTGCCTAAAATATTCATTTATATAATCTTTCACGCTTTTGGCAAAATTGTCGTATGAATTTATAGCGTAGTTGCTAAATTTGATAGAAATGTTGCTTAAAATTTCGCCCTTAAACATCGAGGCGCCAGCAAGCAACGCTATAAAAACAAAAAGAACAATCTTACTCTTCATTTGTTAGCTGTTGTAAAAGTCCGATCTCTTGAAGTGCCTTGCCTGTGCCTCTAGCAACAGCAAGAAGCGGCTCATCAGCTACAAATACTGGAAGTTTAACGATATCAGACAAGAACTTGTCAAGCCCTCTAATGAGCGCTCCACCGCCAGTTAGCACGATACCAGTCTCGACGATATCGCCAGCAAGATCAGGCGGCATCATCTCAAGCACAGTTTTTAGCGCATCTGCGATCTCTTTTAGCGGCTCTCTCATCGCCTCTCTCACATCCTCGCTTGTTAGCTCAACCCTGCTTAAAAGACCGCTCACTTGGTCACGTCCTTTTACCACTACGCTTAGCTCTTTTTCAAGCTGCACAGCAGAGCCCACAGCGATCTTTATCTCCTCGCCTGTTCTCTCACCTATTAGTAAGTTGTATTTTTCTTTTATGTAATTAACTATGCTGCTATCTATCTTATCGCCAGCTGTGCGGATAGACTTTGAGATAACTAAACCGCCAAGCGAGACGACGCCGATCTCAGTCGTACCACCGCCGATATCAACTACAAGGTTGCCTTGTGGCTCGCGAACTGGTAAATTTGCACCAATAGCTGCTGCCATAGGCTCTTCTATCAAAAATACCTCTCTAGCTCCGGCACTTAATGCGCTCTCTCTAACAGCCTTTCTTTCAACCTGAGTAAGTCCGTATGGAACTGAGATGATGATCCTTGGGCGTAAGAAATTTTTCCTTCTATGAGTCTTTTCTATAAAGTAGCGTATCATCCTCTCTGTCATGTCAAAGTCTGCGATAACACCATCTCTCATCGGTCTTATCGCCTCGATGTCGCCAGGAGTTTTTCCCACCATCTCTTTTGCAGCATGGCCGACTGCTAGAATTTTTTGTTTTCCATATTTTTCACGTCTTACTGCAACAACCGATGGTTCATTTATGATTATTCCCTTATCTTTTACCAAAACCAAAGTATTTGCCGTACCTAAATCTATACCCATATCACTTGAGAAAAAACCTATAACCTGATCTAAAAACATCTATTTCCTTTACGCTGTTAATTTATTGTGCTTTACCAAAATCGGCTTTGCCTTATCTTTTACCGTCTCTTTTGAGATCACGATATCGTAGTCTTTTAGCTCTGGCAGATCATACATTATATCTGTCATGAGCTCTTCCATTATGCTTCTAAGCCCTCTTGCTCCAGTCTTGCGCTCGATAGCAAGGCTCGCTATCTCTTCAAGCGCTTCATCATCAAATTTAAGCGCAGCGCCATCGATCGCACAAAGCTTTTGATATTGTTTTAATATCGCATTTTTTGGCTCGGTCAAAATTTTAACCATATCCTCTTTTGTTATCTCATTTAATGTAGCCACCACGTGAAGTCTGCCGATGAGCTCTGGGATGAGGCCGTATTTTACAAGATCGTCTGGCTCAAGCAGGCTTAGTAAATTTTCTTTTTCATTTTTGCCACGTTTTTCTTGGTTAAATCCAAGTACATTTTTGCCAACCCTGCGCTCGATAATATCAAGAAGTCCGTCAAATGCACCGCCACAAACAAATAAAATATTTGTCGTATCTATCTGGATGAAGTCTTGATTTGGATGCTTTCTGCCGCCTTTTGGTGGGATATTTACAACACTTCCTTCGATGATCTTTAAAAGTGCTTGTTGCACGCCCTCGCCTGAGACATCTCTTGTGATGCTTCTATTTTCGCTCATTCTAGCGATCTTATCGATCTCATCAACAAATACAATGCCCTGTTCCGCCTTTTTCACGTCGCCATTTGCAGCTTGTAAGAGCCTTGTAAGGATATTTTCAACGTCTTCGCCGACATATCCAGCCTCAGTTAGGCTTGTCGCATCACAAATCGCGATAGGCACATCAAGAAATCTCGCCAAAGTCTGAGCCATCAACGTCTTGCCACTTCCAGTTGGACCAACAAGCAAGATGTTTGACTTTGAAATTTCAGTGTCGTCTTTGATGTCGCTTTGTTTAAAAATTCTCTTATAGTGGTTATATACGCCGACGCTAAAGACCTTTTTAGCCCTATCTTGACCGATCACGTAGTTGTCAAGTACCGCTTTTAGCTCCTTTGGTGTGAGCTTTTGATACTCTATTGCCTCATCGTTTTTACTCTCTTCTACACTCGTATCACCATGTATCATATCATATGCTGCTGCTATACAGTACTCGCATATATAGGCGTTTCCTTCGATATCTGCTAATAACCTTCTCTCAGCAGACTCAGCCTCGCCACAAAAATTACACTTTCTAGCCATTAATCTCTTCCTTTTGCAAGCGGAATTCCTCTTGTCGTTTCTAATATAAATTTACACATTTTTTTAACATTTTCGTCGCTGGTTTTTGTGATCAGCTCATTTGCTTGATCTTTTAGGCTGATGCCTTGATTAAACAAAAATTTATAAGCGCGAACAAGCTCTTCAACCTGCTCTTTGTCAAATCTACGCCTAATGCCAACTAAATTTAAGCTTCTTATATAGGCTCTGTTGCCCTCAGCTAGGCAAAATGGCACTACATCTTGGCTTAGCGCGCTTGCGCCTGCGACCATGCAGCTTTCCCCAACTCTAACAAACTGATGAATAGGCGTAAGACCGCCCACAACTGCGTAGTCGCCAAGCTCAACATGGCCCGCTAGAGTTGCGTTATTTGCCAAAATGATGTTGCTGCCTATTATGCAGTCGTGTGCGATGTGAGAATATGCCATGATAAAGGCGTTATCGCCGATCCTTGTTATACCATCGCCCTTGTGCGTGCCTGAGTTTATCGTGCAAAACTCACGTATAGTTGCGTGCTCGCCGATGATGACGCCAGTATCGACCTCGTCTTTATAGCTGATATCTTGCGGGATATCGCCCACGATCGCGTAGCTAAATACACGAGAGTTATCGCCGATCCTCGTCTTGCCAAGTACCCTTGCGCCTTGTTTTATCGTGACGTTGTTGCCAAGGACCGCATCTTTACTTACAAAGGCGTAGGCCTCGATATTTGCGTCATCTCCTATTATCGCTCCATCTTCTATAACAGCTGTTTGGTGGATATTTTTCATTATTTCTCTTTTTCTTAAGCAAAAGCCTATTTATCGACTATCATCGCTTTAAGTTCAGCCTCGGCGCATAGCACATCATCGACGTATGCTTTACCCTCAAGCACCCAAATATTCCCCTTGTGCTTTAGCACGTTTAATCTATACTCTAGCCTATCTCCAGGGCGGACTGGATGGCGAAATTTCGCTCCGTCTATGCTCATAAAATAGACCACTTTGTTCTCGATGCCAGCTTGGTGCTCGTCACTCATACTCTTAAACGCTAGCACGCCGCCAGCTTGCGCCATGCCTTCTATTATCATCACACCAGGATAGATCGGATGACCTGGGAAGTGCCCCTGAAATATCGGCTCGCCAATGGTTACATTTTTATAAGCGACGATGTTTTTCGCAGGCTCTAGCTCGACAACTCTATCGATAAGCAAAAATGGAAATCTATGTGGGAGAATTTTTTGAATTTCTACGACGTCTATCACGTTTTAGCCTTAGTAATGTAAATTTTGGCAGATTGTAACAAATTTATACTAAGAAAAAAATTATTAGCCTCTTTTAAAATCTCTGAAATTTAGCCTTAATAGGTCTAAATTTAGCCCTCTAAAACCAAAATTTCTTCGCTGTCGTTGTAAAAAAGAGCCTTTGCGTAAATTTCGTAGCTGCCCTTTTTGACCTCGTCTAGGATGATGATAGGATTTTGCGAAAACTCCCCGCTTATATCACGGCGAAATTTCATCTCAGCGCCAAGTTCAAGCGGTCTTTTGCAAAGCTCATCAACGCTTTTAAATTTGCTATTTGTAAATTTATTAAAGCGCTCTATACTCATAAAAACTACGCCCTCTTTTAGCTCGTCGTCCATTTCACAGTCACGCTCCACATTAAGCTTTAAATTCTCTCTTTTAAAGCCAGAGTAGAGCACAAAGTAGCTTGGCACCACAACTCCATTAAATTTAACACTAGCACGCAAAAGTCTGTAGTTTAAAAACCTTCTTCTAAAAAGGTGAAATTTCTCTCCTCTCGCTTCGCACTCGCGCACCTTTTTGTAAAGCTCAAGCCTCGCTTCTATGCTGCCATAAAGCACCCTTGCGCGAACCTCGCTCATAAGCTCACTTTGGGGCAAATTTTGCGAGTCGCGCTGTTTTTTTAGCGCAAAGACACAGCCGCAGTAGTTTTGGTGATAGAGTTTGTCTTTTTTAGCGAGGATAAACTGCTCGCTTGTGCCACCATTTTTTCTATAATCAACCGCAACCGCTTCTAAATTTGAGCCAGCCACCGCCTCATCGAGCGCCTTTTTAAGCTGAGTAAAGTCCTTTTTTGGGCTCATCAAAAGCGTTGTCGTGATCTTACTAAGTCCAAGCTCTATCGCCTTTTTAGCAGAGTCTTTCATACGAAAATCAAAGCAGTACTCGCACCTTTTGCCCTTTTCTGGCTCGTCTTCAAGCTCCTTTGTGCCACCAAGCCACGCTTCGTAGTCGTACTGGCCGCAGATTAGCTTGATGCCTAGCTTCTCGCAGCTTCGCTTCACGTCCTCAAAACGCAGTAAAAATTCACTATATGGATGTATGTTTGGATCGTAAAAATAGCCTACTATTCGCTCGTTTGGGAAGTCTTTTCGTAGGTGCTGTAAAAAGTAGTGACTATCGACCGAGCAGCAGATATGAACTAGCAAATTTGACCTTTTTTGCTTGCATTATATCAAAGTTTGCCCTCATAAAATTTAGCTGCATCGAGGTATTTTTTAAAGACATTTTGGCTTGCAAGATCATCAAATTTACCCCACGCCACTTGCTTGCCAGATTCGATTATTAGCACCTTTTGCGCTATCTTCATCGCGCTTATGATATCGTGCGTGATGAAAATTATGCTGATCTTTTCATCTAGGCTTAAAAGCAAATTTATGATCTTTCGCTTCGTTTCGTTGTCAAGTCCGCTTGTTATCTCGTCGCAGATTAGGATTTTTGGTTTTGAAAGAAGCGCTAGCAGTATCCCGACCCTTGTCGCCTCTCCGCCACTTAGCTGTGATGGATATTTGCCTAAAATTTCATCTTTTAAATTTAAATTTGTCAGAAGCTCTTTAAGCTCATTTTCGCTAAAGCTAAGCTTAAGATATGACCTCACATGAGCGATGGCTGTTTTTACTTTTAGCGCTGGATTTAGGGCTTGTTTTTGATTTTGCAAGATATATCTGATATCTTTTTTGAGCTCATTTTTGCCCGTGATCTCTTCACTGTTTATATAAATTTTGCCCCCACTTTTTGGCTCACTAAATGATATGAGCTTTGCAAGCGTGCTTTTACCACTGCCACTTTGCCCCAAAATGGCTAAATTTTCGCCATCATCAAGCTCGAAATTTATCCCCTCTAAAAGGTGCAGCACTTCAGCTCTAGCGTTAAAATGCTCCTTAAAACTTAAACTTTTTGAGACGTTTTTGAGCCTTATTTTCACGCATTTTCCTTTAAATTTAGCCGTCCATCTCTCATCTGCCAAATTTCATCACTAAGATAGTTCGTTAGCGCCTCATCGTGCGAGATAAAGATGACGCTCATCTTGCCCTTTAAGCTCTCTAAGATGCCCGCCACGTGGCTACCGCTAATGCTATCAAGACCGCTTGTTATCTCGTCGCAGACTAAAATTTTTGGCTTCAGGCAAAGCGCAAGAGCGATCTGCACACGGCTCGCCTCACCGCCACTTAGCTCGTATGAGTATTTGTGCCAGATGAGATTTGCATTATCTAGCCCAAACTCCCTAAAATAAGTAAATGCAAGCTCTTTATTTGCCCTTTTGTCGCCATCAAGATAGGCGTTAAAGTGATCGCCCACGTTTAAGAGCGGATGAAGGCTAGCAATAGAGTTTTGAAAAACAAGTGCGGCGACCTTTCGTCGGTGCTCTTTTAGCTCATTTTGACTAAGTTTTAAGATATCTTTTTTGTAAATGCTAAATTTATCCGCCCTCACTCTAAAATGATCATCAAAAAGCCTTATTAGGCTCTTTGCAAAGAGCGATTTGCCGCTGCCGCTAGCGCCTATAATACCTATAAATTTACCCTCGCTCATGTCAAAATCAAGCTCGCTCAAAAGCTTCTTATCCTTATAAAAAACGTTTAAATTTTTAATCTCTATCATATTTTTATATTGCCATTTTTTGAATTTGACGTGATGATCGAGGTTGCAAGGATGAGCAAAAAGAGCGTCACACCAGGGAAAAGCACCATCCACCAAGAGCCAAGAAAAAGCGCTTCTTTGCTCTCGTTTAGCATGATGCCAAGGCTTATTTTATTAGCGTCACTTCCCACGCCAAAAAAGCCAAGCGTGGCCTCCATGACGACCGCGTTTATCGCATTTATGCCAAAGATACTAACTATTAGATGCTTTAAATTTGGCAAAATTTCAAAGCAGACAAGACTAAATTTACTAGCACCATTTATCACGGCTTGCTCGGCGTAGTCGCACTTTTTATTAAGTCTTAAATTTTGTATAAAAACTTTTGCACCCTGCATAAACGAGCAAATGGCGATGATAAAAGAGGTTATAAGCAGATCACCGCTACTAAATGAGCTAAAAAGCATGATAAAAACGATGTTTGGTATGCTTAAAAAAGCATCAAGCCCCTTATCAAAAAGGCTCTCGCAAACTCTGCTCTTGCTCGTGCCAAAATATGCGTAGATGAGCGAGAAAAGCGTCGTTAAAAAGCCAGCTAAAAGCAAGATAAGAAGCGAGTTTTTAAGCGCGTAGGCCACTCTTATGAGATTATCCCTGCCTAGGATGTCAGTGCCAAAGATGTGTTCGCCGTTTGGAGCTAAATTTACCGCCATAAAGTCAGTGAAATTTGGCTCAAATTTAGAAAAAAATGGCGCGACAAAGGCAAATGTGACAAGCGCTAAAAATACAAAACAAGCTAGGAAAAATATGACTTTTCTCATAAATTTCTCTTATTTGTCAAGATGGCAAAAATTTTAGCTAGCAAATTTGCCAAAACGACAAAAACAGCCGTTAGCAAAATGGTCGCAAGTGCGACTGGATAGTCTTTGGCGATGACCGCATCAAGGCTAAGCTTGCCAATGCCAGGAAATGAAAAAATGCTCTCAATGACGTATGAGCCAGCAAAAACGCCAGCCACAAGAGTGGCGAAATAATAGACTATATCGGTGCTTGCGTGCTTTATGGCAAAGAGATAAATTTTGCCGCGCCCCAAACCTCTAGCGTGAGCCGTTTGGATAAAGTCGGCGTTTAGGCTTTGATTTAGCCTGTCACGCACAAATTTTACGTTTGCTCCAAGGTGTGGCAAGATGATGGCAAGCGTTGGCAAGATGATAAATTTCACCCCAACGCCGCTAGATCCTAGCTCGTTTGCCCCAGAGCTTGGTAGTACGTTTAGATAGACGCTAAAGATCGCTATTAGCACAAGTGCGATGTAAAAATGTGGCAGTGAAGCCAGCAAAAAGGAGCTAAAATTTATAAAGATATCGGCAAATTTATTCTTATAAATGGCGCTTAAAAGCCCTAAGAAAAAAGACAAAAGAGCTATCAGAAAAAACGAAGCAAAAAATAAAATGAGCGAGTTTAAAAGCCGCTCTTTAATGAGTAGCGACACACTTGCCCCACTTACAAAACTAGTGCCAAAGTCGCCCGTAACAAAGCCACCAAGCCACCTAAAATACTGCACAAAAAAGTTATCTTTTAGCCCCAAATTTTCTAAAATTTGCTCTTTTATGGCTAAATTTATCGCCTCACTTCTTGAAAACATCGCGTCAGTGACATTCCCTGGCAAAAAGTATATGAGTAAAAATAGAAAAAATGAGATAAAAAACAGCAATCCAAGGCTTGAGATCGCTGTTTTTAAAATGGCTCTAAACAAAGTTTTTATCCACTATTTTACTTGCCACTCTCTTATATTCCATAAAAATCCAGCCCCGTGATGTCCCAAAATTTGCGTCTTGATGCCTGAAATTTTGCTGTTAAAGACGAGCGGATAGTCAAGATAGGCTATAAAAATGTAAGGTGGGTTTTCATGAAGCGCTTTTAGAAATTCTTTGTAGTATTTTTTCCTAAGCTCCACGTCCTTTGTATATCTTGCGTTTTTTAAAGCGCTATCGACGTTTGCGTCCTTGTAGTGGCTAAAGTTCCAGCCATTTTCATTTACGCTCACATCGGCAAATCCGCCAAAAATTCTATATGTATGAAAGTCTGGATCAAACGGGCTTCCCCAGCCGATTACAAAGCTATCTACTTTGCTTAGATCAAAGGCTGTTTTTGGCTTTGCATAGGCTTTGGCTTTTACGCCAAATTTCTCAAACTCGCTGCTTAAAATTTTGGCTAGATTAACCCTTAAGATGTCGTTATTAAAGGCGTAGATGTCAAAGCCAAGCTCCTTGCCGTCCTTTTCAAAAAAACCAGCCTTGTTTTTCTTAAAGCCGCTCTTTTCAAGTAGCTCTTTTGCCTTTTGCGGATCGTAGCTAAATTTAAACTCGCTGTCATTTGCAAAGCTTTTTTCTATCGGATTATTCGCTACGCTTGCATATCCGTGAAATAAGCTTTTAACGATCTCATCTTTATTTACGGCGTAGTTTAGGGCTATCCTTACATTTTTATCTTGAAAGATAGGATCTTCAAGGTTAAACATCAAAGCCCTATAATCCGCACTTTTAAACTTAAGCAAGCTTAATTTCTTATCATTTTTTATGAAATTTACACCAGTTGGAGAGATGAGCGCAACGTCGATCTCACCGCTTTTTAGGCCCACAAGTCTTAAATTTTCATCGCCAACTATTTTAAAAAATACCTTTTTTATCTTTGGCTCGCCTTTATAAAATTTCTCATTTGCCGCAAATTCCAAGCTCTCATCTTTTTTCCATTTTACAAGCTTGTATGCGCCAGTGCCGATAGGGGCGTCATTAAATTTGTCAGTTGCGATATCTTTGCCCTTTAAAATGTGCTCAGGCAAAACGCCAAAGCTAAGTGCGTCAAGAAATGGCGGAAAAGGCTCGCCAAGCGTGATCTTAACTTTATAATCGCCCAAAATTTCAACGCTTTTTACCACCTCGTAGTTTGAGATAGCAGGCGCGTTTAGCTTCTTATCTTGAGCCGCTTCGATGGTAAATTTAACGTCCTTTGCGCTAAATTTCACCCCGTCATGCCAAAAAACATCATCTCTTAGCTCAAAAACATACTCCAGCCCATCTTCACTCACCTGCCAAGACTTCGCAAGCTCTGGCACCACGTGGCTATTTTCATCGTGGCTAGTAAGACCAGAGAAAACCAGCGAAAGCGTAGGATCGTGATCCTCGTCGTAGAGTGGATTTATGCGAGGTGTTTGCTCCTCGATAGCGACCACAACGGCATTTTCATTTGCATAAGCAAAGGTAGAAAATAACAAAAACAATAAAACCAAAAACCTCTTCATCACTCGCTCCTTTGTTTAAAAAATATTTGACGAATGGTAATACGAAATGCATAAAAGTATTATTAAGATAAATGTAAATTCAATGTATAGAAAATTTGAAATTTCTAACTATCTTTTAACCTTTTTTAAAGTAAAATCAGGGCTTATTTTAGCTGACAAAAAGGTAAATTTCACAATGGATAAAAAGAAAAAAATAGCTCTGATCACTGGCATCTGCGTAGTTTCACTTTTGCTTATCTACACGCTACTTGGCTTTTTTGGTCTGCCTTATGCTATCAAAAATATCGCGCCAAAGTACCTAAAAGACTACAACGCAACGCTTTTTGTAAGTGATGCTAAATTTAATCCCTTTACCTTTGAGCTAAACGCTACAAATGCCGAGCTAAATACCACTTCGCCGCTTTTTAGCACGAAGCAGATCGACCTTAAACTAAAGCCATTTTCTATCTTTAAAAAGCTAGTTGAGATAGACATTTTTAGGCTAGATGAGCCAAAAGTAAAGATCGCAAGAGATAAAAAGGCAAATTTTAACTTTAGCAATTTTATAAGCGACGATAACGCAACTAGCGAAGATAACAGCACTAGCTCGATAAATTTCGCGCTAAATAACGCCAAGATCATCAAAGGCTCATTTTCGTATAGTGATCAAAATTTAACAAAGCCATTTAACGTAAGCTTTGATGATATAAACTACGAGCTTAGCTCGCTAAATACGAAGAAAAATAGCGCTGGCAACCATACTTTTGACTCAAACTCAAGCCTTGCACATAAGATCGATCTAAAAGGCGACATCAAGCTAAATCCTGTAAAAATAGACGGCAGCGTCACTGTGAAGGACTTTAGCATAAAGCCAGTTGCGATAAGCTTTATCGACAATGACACGTTAAATCTCAAAAATGCCATTATAAACCTAAAGATAAACTACGCTTTAAAAGCCGATGAGAACGCAACTAAGATAAATTTAAAAGATGGCTTTTTAAATGTAAAAGGACTAAGCCTTGATGAAGGCGCAAATGAGCTTAGCCTTGGCGAGCTTGAGCTTCCAAAATTTGATCTTGATAGTAAGATAGCGGATAAAACGGAGGCTGAGCTAAATTTAAGCGCTGTAAATTTAAATGACATCTCTTTTAAAAGTGCTATCGCTGCGAGCGTAAAATCACTAAATTTAAATGAGATCTCGCTGCTTGCAAATTTAAATGAAAAAAGCGAACTAAACGCCACAGCCAAGCTAAAAAGCGTAGGTGCAAACGCTTTAAAAATAGATGAAGCAGATAGAAATTTAGCAAATTTAAAAGATATAAATGCTTCAAATTTAAATCTAAATTTAGTAAATAACAAAACCGCCCTAACGCTTGAAAAAATAGCACTAAATGGCATCAACGCGCCACTTAGCAAAAGTGCAAGTGCAAACATAGTAAGCGCTGGCGTGACAAATACAAGCTTTACAATGGATGGCAACAAGAGCCTTGCGAGCCTTGATGAGCTAAACGTAAAAAACATAGAGCTTAAAGCAAAAAATAAAGATATAGCAAGCGTCGCTGACGTGGCGATAAAGAGCATAAGCTTTGATCTTTTAAAAATGGCTCTAAATATCGCTAGTGTCGATGTTAATAAGCCTAAATTTACTTCAGAACTAAACGACAATGGTCTAAGCGCTGTAAGTGAGCTAGGATTTGGCGAGCAGAGCGCAAAAGCTACAAAGGCGGCAAAACACACTAAAAAAGTAGAGAAAAAGACTGAAAATAAAAGCGCTTCAAAAAGCAAAGAAAATGAGTTTAAATTTGATGTAAAAAATATAAGTATAAATAACGCAGATATCGCTTTGACGCATCTTTTTGAAGGCGAGAAGATCGCTCATAAATTTGATAATCTTTTTGTAAAAGTAGCAAATTTAAGTAGCGATTTTAGCAAGCCATTTGACGCAAAAGTGGCGATGAAAAGCTCGCAAAAGCTAAATTTGGATGTTGATTCGAAGATAAAGATCGAGCCACTTGACGTAAGCGCGAAGATCAAGCTAAATGATACAAATTTACCAAAGTATTTTGCCTATGCAAAGTCCTTTTTAGAGGCCGATCTAGCTAGCGGACAGATGAGCGCAGATGCGCAGCTTCACTACGCAAAAGATATCAAAGCAGACGCAAAAGTTAGCATCAAAGATATAAGGCTAAATGGCAAAAAAGCTGAAAAACTGGTCGCCTTTAAAAGCCTTGATCTTGAAAAAATTTCATTTGCCAAAAACGACCTTACTATAAGCGGAGTGAGCTTAAATTCACCATTTATCAAGGCTCATCTAAGCAAAGAGCGTAAATTTAACCTATCTCAGATCGTAAAAGAGGATAAAAATAAGGCCAAAACTGAGGCAAAACCTGAGAGCAAAAAAGTAGCTAGCAAAAAAGAGGACGAGCTAAAATTTAGCGTGAAAAATTTCTCTCTAAAAAATGGCGAGGTTGATTTCTCGGACGCATCGCTATTTATGCCATTTGCCACAACGATCTCAAAGCTAAATGGCAAGCTCACCGACATCGATAAAAAGCGCCCAAGCTCAGGCGAGTTTCAAGGTGTGGTTGGCAAAAATGGCTTTGCGCAGATCACTGCAAAACTCTTTCCGTTTGAGCTAAAGCAAAATACCGATATAAAGCTTGACTTTAAAGATATCGATCTAACCGACATAACGCCATATAGCGGGCAGTTTGTGGGCTATAAGATCAAAAAAGGAAAGCTAAATTTAAACCTAAACTATAGCGTCACCGACTCAAAACTAAATGGCTCAAATTTTATAAATTTTGACTCGCTTACACTTGGAGAGAAGGTTGAGTCAAAAGATGCTGTAAATTTACCACTTTCACTTGCTATCTCGATACTTAGCGACCAAAATAATCAAATAAACATCGACCTGCCAGTTGAGGGAAATTTAGACGATCCTGACTTTAAATATGGCGGCGTCATCTGGGCTGCAGTGAAAAAGCTCTTTGCCGACATCACGCTAGCTCCATTTAGATTTTTAGGCAACGCCCTAGGACTTGGCAGCAAAGATCTTAGCTCTATTGATTTTCTTGCAGGAAGTAGCGAGCTTATAAGCTCAGAAGCGCCCAAAATAACTGATTTCATAAAGCTAACTGGCTCAAAACCTAAAATGAAGCTTAGCATAACGCCAACATACTCAAAACTCGATGAGAGCTTTTATAAAAACAAAAAACTAGATCAAAAGATCAATCAAATCATCGCTTCAAGCGGCAAAGACTACATCGCGGTTTTAAATGAGCTTGTGCCAAATTTAAAAGATAGAAGCGAAAAAGCCTTAAGAGAAGAGGCGCTAAAGGGCATCGAAGTCGATAAAGCAAAGCTAGTAGAGCTTGCAAATGAGCGTGCAAATGCGGTAAAAGAGGCGCTTATAAAAGCTGGGCTTGAGGCTAGCCGCATAGATACAAACGATGCAACAAGCTCAGAGCCTAAGCAAAACACCTACACAAGCGTGCTAATGGGAGTTGCGAACTAAATTTCATTTATTTCGCTGCTTCTTGCATTATAGACAAACCAGCTAAGAAGCATAAGCATCATAAATGCGCCAAAAACGAGGCTTGCGTAAAAATATAAATTAAAATCAGCTCCGAGCAAATTTGCGTTGTGAAGGGCGATCATGACGCCAGCTAAAGCGATTAAGTAGCCAATTAGCTTGATGATGAAAATTTTAGGATTTACAATGATCAGCAAAAGGCCGCAAAGTATGATGCCAAGGGCTATTTGTAAATTTGAAACGTCAGCTTGAGCACTTGAGCTAAATGTTAAAAAGCCAGCTAAAAGTGCCATTAGTATCATTAAAACTGCATAAACCGCCCTGCTTCGTCCAAAGCCATACATAAAGCAAACAAAGCCCTTATTTTGCCTGTTATAATCCATTTTTCGCTCCTTTTGGAAGTTTGCTTATTTTAATGCCAAATTCTTAAATAACGGCTTTAATCTGAAATTTCACTCATTTTGGCTAATATTTTGCATCTTAAAAAAGGAGCAAAAATGCCTTATGTTAATATCAAAATAGCAGGCCCAGAGCCTACAAAAGAGCAGAAAGATCAAGTTTTTAAAGAAGTAACCGAGACGCTTGTGAGGGTGCTTGGCAAGAAAAAAGAGGCGGTTATGATATTTTTAGAAACTCACGATGCTGGCAATATCGGCGTAGCAGGCGAGAGCGTAGAAGATAAGAGAAAGGGGATAAAATGAGCGAATTTAGCAAAGTAGACATGGAAAGAAAGATAACACTTGAGGTTGGAGACAAGGCGCCAGAGTTTGAAGCGCTAAATCAAGACGGCGTAAAGGTTGCGCTAAAGGACTTTATAGGCAAAAACGTAGTGCTTTACTTCTACCCAAAGGACAACACTCCAGGCTGCACGACTGAGGCTTGCGAATTTAGCGCAAACTACGATCAGTTCATCAAAAATGACACCGTTATCATCGGCGTTAGCCCAGATAGCGTGAAGTCGCATGCGGGCTTTATCGCCAAGCAAAATTTAAAGCATATCCTCTTAAGCGACGAGGATAAAGAAATTTCAAAGCTTTATGGCGTTTGGCAGGTCAAGAAAAACTACGGCAAAGAGTATCTTGGCATCGTTAGAAGCACCTTTGTGATCGGTAAAGACGGCAAGATAGCTAAAATTTACAAAAGTGTAAAAGCCAAAGACCACGCCGCAAAAGTGCTAGCTGATCTTGTGAAGTAAGGAGCAAAGATGAAGCTTATAAAAATGCTAATTTTAAGTGCGTTTTTTGCGCTAAATTTATCAGCACTGACTGAAGGCGTTGAGTATCAAACTCTAGCAAAACCACTTAATGTGCCTAAAAACTCAGTCGTTAAGGTCTTTAGCTACGACTGCCCTCACTGCTATAAATTTGACCGAACTATCACAAGAAAGCTGATGGCAAAGCTTGATGGGGTCAAATTTATCCCATATCACCTAAGCACCAAAGGCAAGCTTGGCGAGACTACAAGTAAAATTTTCGCCGCTCTTATATCGATAGATGAGGCAAATGGGACTGATCTGCTAAGCGATGAGTCTAAATTTAAGCAAGCTAAATTTGCGATCTACAAAGCAAGGCACGATGAAAAAGATGACTTTAATGACGGCAAAGATAAGCAAAGATTTATCGATCTAGCGCTAAACGCAGCTCACGTGAGTAAATACGAGTATGAAAAAGCGCTAAGCTCAGATCGTGCAAAAGAGCTTTTAAACGAGTGGTTTGCCTCTTATGATGTAGCAAGCATCAGCGGCGTGCCAGCCTTTGTGGTAAGCGGAAAGTATCTGATAAATTTAAGCGCAGCATCGTCGATCGATGAGATGGCAAAGACAATAAAAGAGCTTTTAGATAAGTAACTTTAGCCTAAAATTTACGGACATTTTGGGCTTAGAAATGTAAATTTAAAGCAATTTTAGATAAACTCGGATCAAATTTCTAAAAAAGAAAGGTTTAATTATGAACGCTTCAGAATTCATCTGGATGGATGGAAAACTAGTAAAATGGGACGATGCAAAGGTACACGTTCTAACTCACTCTTTACACTACGCTAATGCTGTATTTGAGGGCACAAGAGCTTATAAAACAAAAAAAGGTCTAGCTATTTTTAGACTCAAAGACCACACAAAAAGACTTTTAAGATCAGCAAAAATGACCGTTTTAAACGTGCCTTACACTGAAGAAGAGCTTGAAAAAGCGCAGATCGAGCTACTTCGCGCAAATAAATATAACGGCAATGTCTATATCCGCCCACTTATCTTTTTAGGATACGGCGTAATGGGCGTAGCGCACACAAAAGCACCGGTTCAAACCGCTATCGCTTCATGGGAATGGGGTGCTTACCTTGGCGATGAGGGCCTAGAAAAAGGCATCAGGGTTAAAATTTCAAGCTTTGCTAAACTAGCTCCTGCTGCTCAAATGAACAGAGCAAAAGCTAGCTCAAACTACCTAAGCTCGCAAATGGCAAACTACGAAGCAAAAGAGGCTGGATACGACGAGGCGCTACTTCTTGATAGCGAGGGCTTTGTAGCTGAGGGCCCAGGCGAGTGCTTCTTCATCGTTGAAAATGGCGCATTGATCACTCCACCAAATGACAACAGCCTACTTAGCATCACTCAAGATACAGTCATAAGACTTGCTCATGACCTTGATATCGAAGTAAGAAGAGAGCGCATCACAAGAGATCAGGCATACACAGCTGACGAGGCGTTTTTTACTGGCACTGCAGCTGAAGTAACACCGATAAATAGCATAGATAACCGCATCATCGGCAACGGTGCTAGGGGCGAAGTGACAAAGAGACTACAAAAAGCTTACTTTGACGTAGTTTATGGTCTAAACAAAAAATACGAATCATTTTTAACATATATTTAAGATTTAAAGGAATGAAATGCCCGCTGATTTAAATGATTATTTCAACAAAAAAAAGCCAGGTAATGACAACAGAGGCTCAGGTCAAAATAATGACAAAGAGCCACCTTTTAAAAAGGATTTTAAAATGCCAAATATACCAAGTGGCTTTGGCAAATTTGGTGCGCTAGCCTACATCATAATTGCCATTATCGCGATCCTTGCTATCACTCAGCCATTTAAAGTGATACACTCAGGCGAGGTCGGCATCAAAGCCACAGCGGGTAAATATGAGCCAAATCCTTTGCAACCAGGATTTCACTTCTTTTTGCCATTTATCCAAAATATCATTGTAGTTGATACTAGAGTTAGGATCATCAACTACACTTCAGGCGAGGACATGGGCGAGAGCTTGCAAAAGTCTTATCAGGGAGCTGGAATTTTACGCAAAAACTCGATCTCGGTTTTGGACGCTAGAAATTTACCAGTTAGCATCGATATCACCGTGCAGTACCGCCTAAATCCAGAAAATGCACCACAAACTATCGCATCTTGGGGTCTTAGCTGGGAGAGCAAGATCGTTGATCCTGTCGTGCGTGACGTGGTTCGCAGCATCGCTGGTAAATACACAGCCGAAGAGCTACCAACTAAAAGAAACGACCTTGCTAGGCAGATCGATGAGGGCATAAGAAAAGACATCGACTCTCAGCCAAACAAGCCAGTCGAGCTGCTAACTGTGCAGCTTCGTGAGATCATCTTGCCTTCGAAGGTAAAAGAGCAGATCGAGCGCGTCCAGATCGCTAAACAAGAGGCTGAGAGGACAAAATACGAGGTTGAGCGAGCAAATCAAGAGGCTCTAAAACAAGCTGCCCTTGCAGAAGGTAGTGCAAAAGCTGCTATCATCGAGGCAAAGGGTAAGGCTGATGCCATCAAGATCGAGGCTGATGCGACTGCGTATGCAAACAAAGAGATCGCAAAAAGTGTTGATCAGAATTTGTTAAATTTAAAGCAGATCGAGACACAAAATAGATTTAATGACGCTCTAAAAGAGAACAAAGATGCCAAAATTTTCTTAACACCTGGTGGAGCTGTGCCAAATATCTGGCTAGATGCAAAGGATAGGGCAAAAGCTAGCTCGGTTAGCGAAAGGTAAAAATGAATAGCATAGCAAAAAGTATAGACTGGCAAAAGGTTGGTGGATTGCTCCCGGTGGTGGTTTGCGATCACACTACAAACGAGGTTTTGATGCTTGCTTATATGAACGAAGAAGCACTAAATTTAACTCTATCTAGCCGCTACGCTCACTACTTTTCACGCACTAAAAATAGAATTTGGAAAAAAGGCGAAGAGAGTGGCAACACGCAAGAGATCAAGGCTGTATTTTTAGACTGCGACAACGACACCTTGCTTTTAAAAGTCGTTCAAAAGGGAGGCACTGCTTGTCACACTGGGGCAAGGTCTTGCTTTTTTAACGAGATAAATTTAGAAAATTTAGAAATTTCTGATGAAAAAGGTGAGGTTAAAAAGCCAAGTTACGGCATCATTGACGAGCTTTATCACGTTATAGAAGATAGAAAACTAAATGCAGATCCGCAAACATCATACGTGGCAAGTCTTTTTAAAAAGGGTGAAAACCAAATTCTAAAAAAAGTTGGCGAAGAGGCTACAGAGCTTGTCATGGCGGCAAAAGAGCTTAGTTTTGCCAAGCAGACAAAACAAGATGAGCAAAAGGCAAAAAATGACCTCATCTATGAAGCAGCTGATCTTTGCTTTCACGCGCTTGTCGCACTTTCAGCCCACAACATACATCCAGATGCCGTCAAAAACGAGCTTGCAAGACGTTTTGGCATGAGTGGCATCGAAGAAAAAAGATCGCGAGATGTTAAATAGCATCAAGCACAACATACTTTTCATACTTCAAAACGCCAAACTTATCGACTTTCTAGCCTATGGTTGGGTGTTTTTAGCCTTTATATTTATCGTGCTTTTAGGAATTTTTGTTGCGATAAAATCATGGTGGCAGATAGGATTTTTATTTATCCTAGCTGGTTTTTTGGGACTTTTTGCAGGCAACTACTACGCAAACAAATATATAAATGAAAGCCTAAGACCTGTTAGCATAAGCAAAATAAAAACAAAGCAGCTTCAATATGTCGATGCGTTGATGGTTGATTTTAACATCACAAATAACTCAAACTACACATTAAACATTTGCAAAATCGAGCTTGGCTTCTACCTTGGTTCAACGCAAAGCACGAGAAATTTTCTAAATTCACTAAACCCTTTTGCTAAAAAACGTATCATTTTAAATAAAGCGCTTTTGCCAAAGCAGAGCAAGCAGATAAGAGAATTTGTCAATGACTTTGCCTTCATTGACTACAATATCACCAAAAAAGCGGAGTGTTTTTGATGAGTTCAGCCTACTTTACGATCGTTCATATCATCGTGCTTTTCGCGATCGCACTACTTTCTATCTTGTTTCTTGTGCTCTCACTTAGAGCTGAGCGAAAGCTATTTTTATCGCTACTTTTTACAAACATTTTGGTCTCAACCACGCTTGCCATTTTTTTGATGCTAGTTCTTGACAAATACACCAAAAAAGGCATAGTCGAGGGCGTAAAGAGCGAGCGAGTGTTAAGAAATGAAAGCATCGTCTTTCGAGGTCAAGTAAGAAATGTCGGCAAATTTACCATTAGCAAATGCACTCTTACAATTAAGCTTATTAATCAGCCGCTAAATAAAAACGATCTTGGTGGCGAAGCGCTATTTAAACCAAGCGGGCTCTCATTTTTTTCATGGGTTTTTGGAGGCGATGAGGACGAGAGACCAAACACTGTTGCATACAAATTTGATGTAGCTCAAAATTTACCAAAGCAAAAAGCGGTGCCATTTACCGTAACTATGCCCTATCCGCCATATTTTAAAAATGGTATGAATATCACAAAACTTAGTTGCTACTAATAAATTTAGATAAATTTTTAGTATTTATTGCATTTTGTAGTTACAATCTAGCTAAATTTCTCTTAAATTTAAAAAGTTTAATACCTAAAAATTTGGCTTATATATAAAATAAGAAATTTTAAACCAAAGCCAAAAGGCAATGGTTTAAAATTTAGTTTTAATGTCTTGAAAGATAGTTTGTATCGTAGTTGTTGCTTAAAAAGTCTCTGTTTTCCATCATGGCGATGTGAAAATCTTTTGTTGTTTTTATGCCGCTTATTATGAGCTGATCAAGAGCTACTTTCATCTTGTGAATGGCTCTATTTCTATCTGTGTCCCAAACTACGAGCTTTCCGATCATACTGTCATAATAGGGCGGTATAGAGTAGTCTTGATAGATGTGACTATCCATTCTCACATTGCGGCCGCCTGGGCAGACATATTTTGTGATCTTGCCAGGGCACGGAGTAAAGGTGTTTGGATCCTCAGCTGTGATCCTGCACTCGATCGCATGACCTTTTAGCTCGATGCTTTTTTGTGACGGTAGCTTTTCACCCTCAGCCACTTTTATCATAAGCTCGATGATATCAAGCCCACTTACCATTTCGCTTACTGTGTGCTCGACTTGAAGCCTTGTGTTCATCTCGATGAAGTAAAAGTCTAAATTTTTATCAACCAAAAACTCAAATGTACCAGCTCCCTCGTAGCCGATCGCTTTTGCCGCTTTTATGGCAGTTTCATGTAGCCTCTCTCTTGTTTTTTCATCAAGCAAGATGGCTGGGCTCTCTTCGATAAGCTTTTGGTGACGGCGCTGCATAGAGCAGTCGCGCTCACCTATGTGAAGCACATTGCCGTGGCTATCACCGATGATTTGAACCTCGATGTGGCGTGGGTTTAAGATATATTTTTCCATATACATCGTGCCATCGCCAAATGCACTCATCGCCTCGCTCTCAGCCGACCAAAATGCTTTTTCTAAATCAGCCTCTTTTTCAACCACGCGCATACCGCGTCCGCCGCCGCCTGCAGCAGCTTTTAGTATGACAGGATAGCCGATCTTTTTAGCTAGCTCTTTTGCAGCTTTTGTGTCAGCCACAGCGCCGTCTGAGCCAGGGATAACTGGCACGCCAGCTCTTTGCATGACCTGTTTTGCCTTGCTCTTGTCACTCATCAAAGCCATCGCAGCAACGCTTGGTCCAATAAATTTGATCTTGTGGTGTGAGCAAATTTCAACAAAATTTTGATTTTCACTTAAAAAGCCATAACCTGGGAAGATAGCGTCTGCTTCGCTGATCTCAGCTGCGCTTATGATAGCTGGGATGTTTAGGTAGCTGTCACTTGAGCGCTCTTTACCGATGCAAATGGCCACGTCGGCGTATTTTACGTAAAGTGCGTCTTTGTCAGCGGTTGAATAAACTACAACGGCTTCTTTACCCATCTCCTTTATCGTTCGCAAAGCACGAAGAGCGATCTCGCCGCGGTTTGCGATTAAAATTCTTTTTAATTCCATTAATTTTTCTCCACGCCAAATAACGGCAATCCAAACTCAACTGGCTGTCCGTCAGAGACTAGCATCTCAGTGATCTGGCAGTCAAACTCAGCCTCGATCTCGTTCATGATCTTCATAGCTTCGATGATGCCTACTACATCGCCTTTTCTCACTCTTTGACCTGCTTTTACAAATGGAGCAGCGCCTGGGCTTGGAGCAGCGTAGAAAGTACCTACCATAGGAGATTTTATGCTATCTTTTGGCGAATTTGCAGCTGGTTTTACCTCTGAGCTAACGACAACATTTACAGGTGTTGGCGCTGGAGCTGCTGCTTGTGCTACCGGCTTCGCAGGCGCGCAATAATCAGCAAATTTCTCTACCTCGACCTCAAAATCACCACTTTTTATCTTGATATGATTCATCTCCATACCATTAAAAAATTCGATAAGCTCTTTTATATCTTCTTTTTTCATAGAAAATTCTCCTAAATTTTTATATAAGCCCCTAATTGTAGCGAAATTTAAATAAATTTAATTTTTAGCTAGCATAAATTTTGTGCTAAATCCTACTTTTTTCTAGCAAATTTATAACCCAAAACAAAACAAAACTAAGCATAACCAAAACAAGACTTAAAGCGAGTGCCTGATAACTTCTGCCGTCATATACTGCGTTATAGATAGCAAGTGAGATGGTGTCTGTTTTGTCTATGATATTACCGCCTAAAACGAGCGTTATACTAACCTCGCCAAGCCCGCGTGAGAGCACTAGGAAAGGCTGTAGTCACGATATTTGCTGATGCATAAAGCGCTTTATCTATCAAGACAAAACTACCAAATTGATCCTTGTGCGCGTTTAGCTCAGTTTGATTGATAAAGCCAACATCAACTTCGCCGCTTAATATATAGGTAACGACCTGTGTTACGCCAGCAACTGCTAAAATTTTATCCTTTAGCTCGCCCTCTAAATTTTGCTTTTTGCATAAATTCACTAGCCCTTTTACCTGCGCCAAATTTCGCTAAAATGGTATAATCTCGCAAAAACAAAAGGATAGACATGAACGAACTTGAGCTAAAGATGCAAGGCAAGATAGAGAGGCTAACAGATAAGACTTTTAGGCTAGATCCTAGGATTGGCGAGGGATACTTTACGGCGAAATACTTTCTAAAAGTAAATGAGATAATTAAGCAAAACCTGCCAGATCAGCACGTAACAATGCAGTTTTTCCAAAGGCGTGATGATATCGTGCTTTGCGGTATCGACGAGGTTTTAGCTATCATCAATAAATTTGCCAAAAATCCAAGCGAGCTTGAAATTTACGCACTTGATGACGGCGATATCATAAACGCAAACGAGCCAGTTTTAAAGATAAGCGGCAAGTATGAAAATTTCGGCTTTTTAGAAAACGTGATCGACGCGACGCTTACTAGAAGAAGCTGTGTGGCGACAAGCTCCAGAGACGTGATAAGAGCGGCAAATGGTAAGGACGTCTTTAGCATGGCAGACAGGCAAGATGACATCTGCACGCAGCCAGGCGACGGATATGCTTCATTTATCGGCGGTATAAAAAAGGTCGCCACAGACGCTCAGGGCGAGCTTACAGGGCTAAAAGGTGGTGGCACCATGCCTCACGCGCTCATTCAAATGTGCGGCGGAGACGTGGTGAAGGCTTGCCAAATTTACGCTAGAACCTTTGAAAACGAGCAGATCACGGCCTTGGTTGATTACAACAACGACGTGATAACAGACGCCTTAAAGGCTGCAAATGCCCTAAAAGATAGGCTTGGCGCAGTTAGAGTGGATACTAGTAAAAATTTGATTGATAAGTATTTTGAAGGCAAAGATACGAGTAAATTTGACCCACACGGCGTTTGCAAGGAGCTTATATTTGCCCTAAGAGAGGCGCTTGATAAAGTTGGCTTTAAGCACGTTAAGATCGTCGTTAGCTCAGGTTTTAATCCGCAAAAAATGAGCGAATTTGAGAAATTTAACACCCCAGTTGATATTTACGGTGTGGGAAGCTATCTTGTTAAAAATGACATTTGTGGCTTTACAGGCGATCTAGTCGAGCTAAACGGCAAAAGTGAGGCTAAATTTGGCAGAAAAAATTTCGCTTCAGATAGGCTAAAGAGAGTTAAATTTTAGGAGAGAAGATGAAATTTATAAAAATTTTAACGATTCTCTCGCTTTTACTGACCGCTTGCACCGCCGCAAACTACGCTAACGCCTTTGAAAAAGTTGGTATCCTTGAGGACGGAGTTTATCGCTTTAGTCAAAATGGCATCGGGATCAAAAAAGACCTGCTTGTAAAGGTGATCTCCGTGCAAAACTTAGAGAGCTCATGCAAAAAGATCATCTCCATGCTAAATATCCCTAAAAAGTCTAAAATTACGGACTTTAAAACAAGCGATGCAGGCGTGATTGTCTGGCCATTTTACGAGTTTGAGGGCAAATTTATAACGACAATAATCGTTGAAAATATAAAAAAAGAAGATAGCGATCAAAAACTACTTAAGATGCTTGAACTTAAGCATCCATTTTACTCGACGCTCCAAGCTCGAAGAAAAGGTGCCAAAGACGCCATAGACGTGAAATACGTGCTAAATTTCAAAGAGGCAAAGCTGGTAAAATCGTTTCAAAACCGCCCTTAAAACTTTATTTTAAATAAATTTCATTAAAATGGCGTAATCAAAAAAAGGATCATCTTTGCACAATCTAAAAACCATAAACGTCGCTCACTCGCCGGATGCTGACGATATTTTCATGTATGCCGCGGTCAAATTTGGCTGGGTTGGCAGTAAAAATTTAGCCTTCACATCAAAGGCGCTTGATATAGAAACGCTAAACGAAGAGGCACTAAAAGGCACTTATGAGGCCACAGCGATCAGCTTTGCTCTCTATCCTAAAATTTGCGATGAATTTGCGCTTTTGCGCTGTGCCGTGAGCTTTGGCAACGGATATGGTCCAAAGCTTATCAAGCTAAAAGATAAGCAGCTAAAGCGAAATTTCAAGGTCGCGTTATCTGGCAAAAACACGACAAACGCCCTGCTCTTTCGCATAGCCTACCCAGAGGCAAGGATCGTTTATAAAAATTTCTTAGAGATCGAAAATGCCGTGTTTAGCGGCGAAGTCGATGCTGGCGTGCTCATACATGAAAGTATCTTAAATTTCTCAGACAAGCTCTGCGTCGAGCGTGAAATTTGGGACATTTGGAGCGAGCTAAACGGCGAAAATTTACCGCTACCACTTGGTGGCATGGCGCTTAGACGAAGTCTGCCGATAACTGACGCCATCGAGTGTGAGAGAGTGCTTAGCGAGGCCGTTAGGATCGCCACTTCGCACAAGCCATTTTTATCTCACATGCTAATGGAGCGAAATTTAATAAGAGTTGGCAAAGACGAGCTTAAAGCGTATCTAAATTTATATGCAAATGACGAGTCCATCAGCATGAACGAAACTCAGCTAAAAGCGCTAAATAAGCTCTATCAAATAGGCTACGACAAAGGCTTTTTTGAAAAAGCTATCGACGTAAACGACTACCTAATCCCAACTGAATACAACGAAGCAAGGTTTAGCTGATGCAAAGTACGCTTGTCTCACTTGGAGTTGAAACCTTTAAGATCGCCCTTTACATCAGCCTTCCGATGCTGCTAAGCGGCTTAATAGCAGGTCTTATCATCTCCATTTTTCAAGCGACCACGCAGATAAACGAAACCACGCTAAGCTTCGTGCCAAAAATTTTGCTAGTTGTCGTTGTCATCATATTTTTGATGCCTTGGATGATCTCGATGATGGTTGAATTTACCACTCGCATGCTTGATTTTATACCGGAATTTATCCAGTGACGAGGCTTGTTGATTTTTCTAAATTTACCTCGGTTAGGATAGGCGGCGTGCATGAAATTTTCGAGGTTGATAGCCTTGAAGATCTAAGCTCGCCTCACTTTTTAGGCGCTGTGATGATAGGCGGGGGCAACAACCTTCTTATCTCGCCAAATCCCCCAAAAATGGCGATGCTTGGCAAGAGCTTTGACTATATAAATTTAGAAATTTGTGATGAAAAAATTTGCCTTGAAATAGGTGCTGCGACAAAATCAGCTAAAATTTATAACTTCTGCAAGCAAAATAACATCGCAAACCTTGAGTTTTTAAAAAATATCCCTGGCACGCTTGGCGGACTTATAAAAATGAACGCTGGACTACTTAAATTTAGCATAAGTGACAACCTCACGCATGTGCGTCTGGTTCGTGGCTGGGTGAGCAAAGATGAGATAAACTTTAGATACCGCCATAGCGGCATAGATGAGGCCATTTTGGGGGCTAAATTTAAGCTTCAAAGCGGCTTTGACGCGAGCATATCTGAAGCCATAAGCGCAAAAAGAGCAAATCAACCAAAAGGCGCTAGCTTTGGCAGCTGCTTTGTAAATCCTGAAGGGCACTTTGCAGGGGCGTTGCTGGAGGCAGTTGGACTAAAGGGATACGCTATCGGCGGAGCGAAATTTAGCGAAGAGCACGCAAATTTTTTGATAAATTTTAACCACGCAAGCTTTGAGGACGCCACTAGCCTTATAAATTTGGCTAGAGCTAGAGTTTTAGAGAAATTTGGCGTAGAGCTTAAGACTGAAGTTTGCATTTTATAAGGATGATGATGAGTGAGTTTTTAAGCGAAGTTTTTACCCTTTCACTTTTGTTTATAGCTATCGGATTTTACGCCATTTATAGGGCTAAAAAGGCACAAAGCGAGCATGAGAAAAATGTGGCTGATTATGATAAAAACTTGCTAAATTTTGCCAAAATTTTAGGTGTAAAAGATCACATCGACCTAGTTAAATTTGATGAAATTTTGGCTGAGGCCTTAAAAGAAAAATTAATTTTTAAATTTAATAAATCTACCTCGCAAGAGGAATTTATCTCTTTTATAAAAGATGAAAATTTCAAAATCAAACCCCAAATTTCACAAAACAGTATCGATGAAGCTTTTTTAAACCTTTGCGCAAGCTCGCTTATAGAGCCGCTTAAGCTTGCGATACTAAAAAACGAAGATCAAATTTATGGATTTTTGTTTGAAAAAGAGCAGCTTTTTGCTCTTATTGATAGCGCTGCACTGCTTGGCGAAAATATTATAATTTGCGAGTAAATCAAGTAAAATTCATCTCTTTTTAGATAAAATCAAGCCAAATTTCAACTATAAGGTAAAAAATGGCAAAAGAAAAAGATAGTGACAAAAAGATAGCTATCCCAGAGAGCGAAGCGGACAAGAAAAAGGCGCTTGAGCTTGCACTAAAGCAGATCGATAAAGCTTTTGGCAAAGGCACGCTTTTAAGACTTGGCGACAAAGAGGTTGAGGCTATCGAGTCGATACCGACTGGCTCGCTAGGGCTTGATCTGGCTCTTGGCATAGGCGGCGTTCCAAAAGGCAGGATCATCGAGATATACGGACCAGAGAGCTCTGGTAAGACCACGCTCACACTTCACATCATCGCTGAAGCGCAAAAAGCTGGTGGAATTTGTGCATTTGTCGATGCAGAGCACGCACTAGACGTAAAATACGCTTCAAATTTAGGCGTAAATACCGACAACCTCTACGTCTCTCAGCCAGACTTTGGCGAGCAGGCACTTGAGATCGTTGAGACGCTTGCAAGAAGCGGTGCGATCGATCTTATCGTAGTTGATAGCGTCGCTGCTCTTACACCAAAGAGCGAGATAGACGGCGATATGGGCGATCAGCACGTTGGCCTGCAAGCAAGACTAATGAGTCAGGCGCTTAGAAAGCTAACTGGAATTTTAAGCAAGATGAAGACAACTGTTATCTTCATCAACCAAATTCGTATGAAGATCGGCATGATGGGATATGGCACGCCAGAGACTACAACTGGCGGTAATGCGCTTAAATTTTACTCGTCTGTAAGGATTGATGTAAGAAAGATAGCCACACTTAAACAAAACGACGAGCCTATCGGCAACCGCACAAAAGCAAAAGTCGTTAAAAACAAGGTCGCGCCTCCATTTAAAGTGGCTGAATTTGACATCATGTTTGGCGAGGGTGTGAGCAAAGAGGGCGAGATAATCGACTATGGCGTAAAGCTCGACATCATCGACAAATCAGGCGCGTGGTTTAGCTACAAGGCCGAAAAACTAGGTCAAGGCAGAGAAAACGCCAAAGCCTACCTAAAAGAGCACCCAGAAATTTCTGATGAGATAGTAGCGGCGATAAAAGGCTCAATGGGTATAGACCACCTAATAAGCAGCGGCGCAAAAGACGAAGACGACGACACAAACGAAGTAGGAGATGAATAATGGTATTTATTGAAGATGTAGAAGCTCACGAGGTTTTAGACAGCAGAGGCAACCCAACAGTTCGTGCGACAGTTAGACTAAGCGACGGAACTGAGGCAAGCGCGATCGTACCAAGCGGCGCAAGCACTGGTAAGCGCGAGGCGCTCGAGCTTCGCGACAAAGACGAGAGATATGCTGGCAAAGGCGTTTTAAAGGCTGTTTCAAACGTAAATGAAAAGATCGCAGAAGCAGTGATAGGACTTGATGCCTACAACCAAAAAGCAGTCGATGCGGAGATGCTTGAGCTTGATGGCACGCACAACTACTCAAATTTAGGCGCAAACGCAGTCCTTGGCGTATCTATGGCGGTAGCTCGCGCAGCCGCAAAGAGCCTAAATATCCCGCTTTATCGCTACCTTGGCGGTGCAAACGCTAGCATCTTGCCAGTGCCGATGTTTAACATCATAAATGGCGGCGCGCACGCAAACAACAGCGTTGATTTTCAAGAATTTATGATCATGCCATTTGGCTTTAGCACATTTAGCGAGGCACTAAGAGCTGCAACTGAAATTTACCACAAGCTAAAATCTATCCTAAACGCAGCTGGTCACAGCACGGCTGTCGGCGATGAAGGCGGCTTTGCTCCAAATTTAAAAGACAACGAAGAGCCACTAAAGCTCATCTCACAAGCTGTAAAAGAGGCTGGATATGAGCTAGGCAGCCAGATAAAACTTGCCCTTGACGTCGCTTCAAGCGAGCTTTATAAAGACGGCAAATACGAGCTTGAAGGCAAGAAATTTAGCAGCGACGAGCTCATTAGCTACTACGAAAAACTTTGTGAAAAATACCCGATATTCTCTATCGAAGATGGCCTTAGCGAGGATGACTGGAGCGGCTGGGCTGAGCTTACAAAAAGGCTTGGTAGCAAGGTGCAGCTAGTTGGCGACGACCTTTTTGTTACAAATGAGAAAATTTTACGAGAAGGCATTGAGAAAAATATCGCAAATGCGATCCTAATCAAGCCAAATCAAATAGGCTCAGTCACGCAAACTATGCAGACTGTCCGCCTTGCTCAAAGAAACGGCTACCGCTGCATAATGAGCCACAGAAGCGGCGAGAGCGAAGATGCGTTTATCGCTGACTTTGCAGTCGCACTAAACACTGGCGAGATAAAGACGGGTGCTACTTCAAGAAGCGAGCGCAACGCGAAATACAACCGCTTGCTTGAGATTGAGCTTGAGGCGGGTGAGTTTTTAGGGGATAATATTTGAGCGAAATTTTAGATGAATATGGCAAAGAAGATGGCATATTTCATAAAATCATAAAATTTGTTCGGCCGACATTACACTACGTCATAGCCACCATTTGCGTGGCTATGTTTGCCTTTTACGTGGGCAACATGATGTTTGGCAAACGCTCACTTGACGTGATGCTAAGCCTTCAGAGCAAAAAAGAGAGGCTTAGCGAAGATGTGGAAATTTTAAAAAAAATGAATGCACGTCTGCAAAAAGATTATTTTGAACTACAAGGCCTTGAGCCAGACTCTAATAAAAAGTAGGAACGATGAAGAAAATTTGGTTAGTTTTATCTATATTTACAGCGAGCTTATGTGCTAGAGAAAACCCATTTATGCCTATTAGCGAGCTAAACACAAGCGTTATGACGACAAATGTCGTAGAAAAATATGACAGCTTCAACTCGCTCTCGTTTAAATTTCCAAGCGATGCGATGCTTCTGCTTGATGTCACCATAAGATATAGAGCAAATGACGGCAGCATAAAAGAAAAAAGACTAACCGATATAAACAAAACTATCGACTGGAACGATGAATTTGCACTTATGAAGATGAAGACTCCAGAGCCAGTCGCAGCTAAAAAACTAGACGTCTCAGTCACGATGGCCGATATGCCAGCTCAAAAGGTTAGCACGCCAGTGATAATAGAAAAAAATGAGACTAAAATTTCAAATAAAGATAGAAATAAAACCTCAGATGTACCAACTCCAAACGTCGTGGTGATCGACCTTGGCACAAAAAAAGTAAAAGAGCCTACTAAGCCTGAACAAAAGGTAGTCGAAGTAAAGATCGAGCCAGCCTCAAAGCCTGTTCAAGAGATAAAAAGCAGTGAAAAAGAGGTTAAATTCTTAGGATTTGTGAGCTTTTTAGCACATGAAAAAGAGCTAAATATCATCACAAAAGCTAAAAATTTAAAGCACTTTGCTTACGAGAAAAACAAGATCGTGCTTGACTTTGCAAAACCTCCAAGAAGCTTTAAGACTAGAAATTTAAAGCTTGAAAACGATACTTTTAAAAACGTCATAATCGGCTGGCATGACAAGTATTTCAGAGTGGTTTTAGAGCTTGATAAGATGCATAAATATAAGCTTGAAGCCGCCGAAAATGGATATGTGCTTAAGCTTTTATAGATTTTATATTTAAATTTAAGCCTACTATTTTTAAATTTCTCTTTGTCGTAACCAAAAAAGCTTGACACTAGCGCAAGAAGCCCTTGGGCATGCCAGCCTAAACACCTCGATAATTTACACACACTTCGATAGTGACAAGCTAAAACTCACCGCCAAAGTGGCTGAGGATCTAGCGAACTAGAGCGCTCAATAATAGAGCAAACTAGCTATACTAAATTTAACCCATATAAATTTAAAACATCAAATTTAACTATGAAACTCTATAGATATGTGAGAATTTTTAGCTTGCAAGTGGCCTAAAAAACTTACTTTGCATATAAATTTACGCCAAACGGACAAAAAGCTCTCACGAAAATGAAATTTGGCAAGCAAATTTTTCTCTACTCGCCAAATTTACATCAAACTAGCCTATCTTTCTTATCTTTGCAGGAAGTGCTTGTCTAGCGCAAGTACCAACCAGCCAGTCATTTAGGCTAAATTCGCCATTTCTTCTAAGTGGTTTTACTTTTACAAAATGTATTAAATTTTGAGAATTTTTGTAGCACTTTGTTAGTAAAATTTGGAGTTAAATTTAGAGAGAAAAAGATAGAAATTTAGCTTCTATCTTTTTTAATTTATGCTTTGCGGTTTAGCATATAAAGGCGGATGACTTGCTCGGCGGTCATCTTTAAATTTCTAATGGCATTATCTTTTCGCATAGCTTCTTCAAGGCTCATTGGCTCATTTAGTATGCAAAAATACGCATCGATGCCGTGTTTATGGCAGTCTTTGGCGCACCTTTGCACGCTTCCAGCAAGCGCGATGACTGACTTATGATGCCTCTTAGCTAGCTTTGCCACGCCTGTTGGGGTCTTGCCCATGGTGCTTTGAAAGTCCATACGACCCTCGCCAGTGATGACAAGATCGGCCTTTTTGATCTCATCTTCAAGCGCTATTGTCTGCGTGATGATCTCGATACCAGGCCTAAGCTTTGCGCCCAAAAATGCAACAAAAGCAAAGCCAAGTCCGCCAGCTGCTCCAGCGCCTTTTTGCGTGTGAAATTTAGTGCCATTTTTCTCTTTTACAAGCCCCGCAAAGTGCTTTAGCCCGTCATCAAGCTGTTTTACCATACGACCATTTGCGCCCTTTTGTGGTGCATAGACGTAGGCTGCTCCCTTTTGTCCGTAGAGTGGATTATCCACGTCACAGGCGATTAAAAATTCGCACTCTTTTAGCTCTTTTAGCGCTCCCTCATCTGAAAATTCGCAAATTTGAGCTAGATCTTCACCTTTGCCCTCAAGTAAAGAGCCATTTTTATCATAAAATTTAAACCCAAGAACACTTAGCATACCTATGCCAGCATCATTTGTCGCACTTCCGCCAATACCTATGATAAATTTCCTAGCACCCTTACTAATGGCATCTTTTATCATCTGGCCAAAGCCAAATGTGCTAGTTTTCATAGGATTTCTCTCATCAGGATTTATAAGAGTAAGCCCAGAAGCGCTTGACATCTCAAGTATGGCAAGGTCATCTTTTAGGGCATATCTAGCTAAAATTTCAGTGCCAAGTGGGTTTTTGACGATGGTATCTATAAATTTAGCATCAAGTGCATCAGCCATAGCCTCTACACTGCCCTCACCGCCGTCAGCAACAGGCTTTACGACGACGTCGCAAAAGTCTTCAAGGGCTTCTTTTATAGCAAGGCCCGCTTCAAGCGAGCTTAGCGAGCCTTTTAATGAATCAATCGCAACCAAAATTCTCATAAAAGCACCAAAGATAGTATATAAACGCTGATCATTCCAACAACGCCCATGATAAATGTCATCGCTGTTTGTGTGCGATATCCTTGATCTGCCGTCATCTTACTAAAGTTTGTCACGACCCAGAAGTAGCTGTCGTTTGCGTGAGATACACACATCGCACCAGATGCTATCGCCATGACACAAAGAGCAGCTGAAATTTCACTTGTAAAGCCAAGTGTGTGCATGAGCGAGTTGTCAGCGCTAAATGCGCCCATGATAGAGGCTGTCGTGATGATAGCCACAGTCGAGCTTCCTTGAGCTGTTTTTAACACAGCTGAGATGATAAATGGGAAGAAAATTCCTATCGCTTTTATAGTTGAGGCATTTTCTCTTATGAAATTTACAAAGCCAGCCTCGGTGATGACGTTGCCCAAAACGCCACCAGCTGCGGTGATAAAGAGTATAGGACCTGCGATCTTTAATGATTCGTTTATTATATGGTCAAATTCTCTCATCTTTTTAGCTTCAGCTAGTAAAAATACGCAAAAGATCACGCCGATAGCAAGCGCAATGATAGGGTTACCTAAGAATAAAAATATCTTTGGCAAGAGCGCAGCTTTATCAAGCATGCCTTGTTTTGCTAAAACATCAACCACAGAGCCAACCGCCATGAAAATGATAGGCATGATGATAGGAGCAAGGCTCAAAAATCCGCTAGGTAATTTGCCAAATTTATTTAAAAGCTCCTCGTAGCTCGCTGTGATAGTAGCGTCAGCCTCTTTATCGCTGATAGTTACGCTTTTAGCGATACTTTTTGAAAAGAAATAGACAGCTACCAAAACAGGCACTGAAACTACCGCACCCATGATGATGACAAGAAGTAAATTCCCTCCAAGGCCAAGTGTGCCAGCAGCAGCTATCGGGCCAGGAGTTGGTGGGATGAAAACGTGAGAAGCGTATAGACCGCCGCTAAGTGCTACTGACATAGCAACTGGGCTTGCTGAAATTTTCTTATAAAGTGCCTCGCGGATAGAATTTAATACGACAAAACCGCTATCGCAAAATACAGGGATGCCTACAACCCAGCCCATTATAAGCATGGCAAGCTCAGGGCGTCTTTGTCCGACTAGCTTTACGACCATGTCAGCTAGCTTTAGCGCAGCTCCCGTTTTTTCAAGCACTGTACCGATGATCGTTCCAAAGATGATGACGATGCCGATGCTCTTAAATGTGCCACTAAAACCAACGCCTATCATCGCTGGGATCTTGGATAGATCGATACCTGCGACTATTGCTAGCACCAAAGATATACTCATAAGTGCCAAAAATGGATGCACCTTGAACTTTGAGATCATAACGATCATAAGGATGATTGCTATAGCAAAACAGACAATCAAAGCTATACCGCTCATGAAAACTCCTTTATTGTGAGATTTTGCTAGTGATTTTAGCAAAATTTGCTTATATTTTTTCTAATATTTTTAAGTTTTTCTATTAGTTAAATTTTTTTCGTTATTTATCTAAAATTTACTTCATCTGCCCAAATTTAGCCACTTTATAAGATTAAATTTTTAAGGCTATTTTAAAATAACAAAGCCAAGACCAACCTTGTCAGTGTGCCTATCATAGTCAATCAAACTCTCACCATATCCTGTAAAATACTGCAAATAGCCATAAACGCCGCTTGAAAATATCGGAAACATATATGAAAGCTCTGCCGCACCTTTATTTGTTTTATCAAAATGTAAGTTATTTCTTAGCATTAGGCTAAAAATTTGGTCATTTAGCTTGTAACTAAGCCTTAGATCTCCGTGTCCGATGTAGTTTAAAATTTCTTTATTGTCGTTCTTTTCGCCGATCACGCTCCAAACTCTTGGCGAGATGGTTAAATTTCCATAGACAAAGTCACTTTGCACATAGGCTCTGTTCCAGCTCCTTGAGTTGGTGCCATCTCGTCCGTTTGACTCATGCAAGAGTCCAAATTTTAGGTTTTTCACGCCTATTTGCTCTAGGTATTTTGGAGAGGCGAAATTTAAGAAAATTTCAGGCTGATAGTTTGTCTCACGAAACGGCGCTGAAGTTTTTGTTATCTGCCACCAAGAGGTTTGCGTATATGCTGCCACAAGGCTCTCTCTAAGACCAAAAACATCGTAAAAAAGCGGCTTTGCAAGGCTTATTTGAAACTTTGTCTCAACGCTCTTTCGCCCATCATCTGGGACAGTTTTAGCGTAAGTTACTGGCAAAAGGTAGTTAAATTTATAAAGCTCGATGCCAAGTGCGTTTTGTAAATTTTTATCGTTTTTATCCCTTAAAAGATCAGCCTGCTTTAGCTTCGCATCATTTGGTGCTGGCTCGCTTGCTTGCGCATTTTGCACCGCTTCTTGCTCGCCTAAAGAGCTTTTGGCTAGCTCTTTATAAATTTGCATCGCAGCCCTTATATCGCCACTTTGCTCAAGCTCCTGCGCCCTTTTAAAGTCATCCGTCCTGCCTGCCATCAAAAATGTAAGGCTAAGGCTTAAAAGCAATGTAAATTTACTCATTTTTCATCTTTTCATTTGCTATTTTGTACTCGTCTGGGAAATTTACGTTAAAAAACTGCTCTTTGTCCTCAAAATTTACTATCTTGCACTTGCAGTTTTTTCGTAAAAGCCCGATTTTGTGCTCATTTTTTAGATAAAGCTCATGTGCAAGTGGGGCTAAGCTTGGGCTAAAAAAGCCACAAAGCGAGTGTATATGCTCATCATCGCCAGCCACAACCATCTCAAATTCATCTTTAAATTTAGCCAGCTCGCCAAGACTTTTTGGGTCAAAAAATGGCATATCAGCTGGGATGATAAAGACGCTATGATCAAAGCTTTTTAGCACGCAGTAAAGCGCTAACATCGGCGAATAATCCTCACTGCTCTCATCTTTTATGAGCTTTAGTGGCGGGTTAAATTTCTCAAATTTAGAGCTTACAAAAACCTCATCAAAGACTTTGCTAAATTTAGCAACCTGATAGTGCGTGAGTGTTTCAAATCCCCCAAATGGCAACAAGGTCTTATCCTGACCCATGCGCGAGCTCTTGCCACCTGCTAAAATGACGCAAGTTTGCATCTTTTATCCTTTTAAATTTCAAAAAATTACAAAAGTATAACCAAATTTTCTAACTCATCTTGTTTTAAATTTATTATCACTTAGCAAAGCTTTGCCCTTAAATTTGCAAAAAAAGAGCGCTTTTGCCAAAACAATGGGCTACTTTTTAGCAGATAAAATTAATTTTTTTACCACGCTAATCATAAAGCTAGAAAATAACGGCTTACTTTTAAAGGAGATCACATGAGTGAAAGAAATTTACAAATTTTAGGTTGGATAGGCACGTGCTTATCGGTTGTTATGTACTTTTCATACATCCCACAAATAATGGGCAACCTCGATGGCCATAAAACGCCTTTTATCCAGCCCTTAGCGGCTGCGATAAACTGCACGATCTGGACAAGTTACGGCTTGCTAAAAGCTAAAAAAGACTATCCGCTTTCTGCTGCAAACTTGCCAGGTATAATCTTTGGACTTTTAGCAACTATAACAGCGTTTTAAAGAATAAATTTATAAATCGTTTAAGTATGTCAGTGTTAAAATGTGGAACAAAAACATAGGACTTTATCTTGGGCAATTTTATTTATTCTCTATTCTCAAATACTCATATTGTTATCGGCGTTGGTATCATTCTTGTTTTTTTATCTTTTTTTTAACAAATTTGATAAAAAGTAAAAGACTACATAGTCAAAGTTCAGATATTTTAATCACCATAGGTATAGGCTTTACCTTTTTAGGCATATTTTTGGGTTTAATTGACTTTGATGCTAATGATGTCGAAAATAGTATTCCTAAGCTTATAAATGGTATAAAAACAGCTTTTAGTATATCTATCTTTGCTATTTTTGGATCCATATTTTTAAAACTAATTGAGATTTTCTTTTTTGGCGCTATGAATAAAGAAAATAAGAATGAAGAGTTTGATATAGCTGAGCTTATAAAAAATCAAGAAGAAATCATATTGTTGCTTAAAAAAATTAGCGAAAAATAAAATGGGTCTCTTTAAAAAAACTGGAAAGAATAGTTACTGGATAGCATTAAGTGACATAATGACAGCTTTAATGCTTGTATTTTTGTTGTTGTTTTCTTTATATATGTTGAAAGTAAATGAAAACTCAAATATTATAAATTTAAAAGAAAAACTTGACAAAAGCCAGGCTATACCAAAAAATTATAAAGACCTAAGATTAAAATTAACAGCTATGTTAAAAGAAGAATTTAAGGATGATTTATCGAAATTTAATGCGGTCATTGGAGATGATTTAACTATTAGATTTAATAGGCCAGAAATTCTTTTTAAAACTGGCGAAGCTGATCTATCTAAAGATTTTGAAAAAATTTTAGATAACTTTTTCCCAAGATACATAAAATAATAACAGACAAAAATATTATAAGTAATATAGATGAAATACGCATAGAAGGTCATACAAGCTCAGTTTGGAATGATGTTAGTGAAGATGATGCGTATATTAAAAATATGGCTTTGTCCTCCAAGAGAGCACAGTCTGTTTTAGAGTACATATTAAGACATTCAAAAAAAAGGAATTTTCTAAAGGAACATTTTAGGGCTATAGGTTTTGCATCGGCTAAAACGCTTGACGATAATTCAAATTTAACCTCAAAAAGCGGGCTAAAAGAAAATTATTTAAACTCACAAAGGGTTGAATTTAGAGTTATAACTAATATTGAAGATAAGTTAAAGGACCAAAGATGAAAAAGATTTTTTCTGTGATGTTGTTTGCATCATGCTTTTGTTTTGCTAATGAATATGATATAGTTCAAGCTGCGTTAAAAAATAAAGACTATGAAAAGGCTGAGAAAATTCTTAATAAAGAATGCGGACAAAATAGAGCATGGGCTTGCAATCAGCTAGCATTTTTATACGCAAAAGGTGATCTAAAAATTCTTAGTCTATTTGAAAGTGCTAAAAAAGCAAAGGAGCTTTATCAAAAAGCTTGTGACGGTGGTAATGCAAATGGTTGTGCTGGTCTTGGAGAGATGTTCTTTAGAGAACAAAACTATGCAAAAGCATTTGAATTGTATCAAAAAGCTTGTGACGATGAAGACGGATATGGTTGTGGTCGTCTAGCCTCATTGTACTACAAAGGTTTAGGTATAGAAAAAGATAAGTCAAAGGCAAAAGAACTTAACAAAAAAGCTTGCGATCTTGGAAATCAATTTTCTTGTAAATTTGCAAAATAATTTAAACTTTTCTTATATAACAATCTTTTGCCTTAAAAGCTAACGCCTATAAGTCCCTTGGATCGGCGATTTTACCTGCTATCGCGCTCGCCGCCACAACTGCCGAGTTAGCCAGATAAATTTCACTCGTTCTATCGCCCATACGACCGACGAAATTTCTATTTGTCGTTGAGATACAGCGCTCATTTGCACCTAAAATGCCCATATATCCGCCAAGACAAGCACCACAAGTTGGGTTGCTCACAACCGCTCCTGCTTCGATGAAAATGTCGATAAGCCCCTCTTTTTCAGCAGCTCTTGCGATCTTTTGCGTCGCTGGAGTGATGATGAGCCTTGTTTTTCGAGCTACTTTTTTGCCTTTTAGAATCTGCGCTGCGATACGAAGGTCGCTTAGACGGCCATTTGTGCATGAGCCGATAAATGCCTGATCGATAGCTAGATCGTCGCTAACCGCCTGTCTTACGCTCTTGCCGTTGCTTGGCAAAAATGGATATGCGATGACTGGATCAAGTTTCGTGACATCGATCTCTAAAAGTTTGTCGTATTTTGCGCCCTCGTCTGAGTAGAAAAATTTTGGTTTATCACGTAAATTTTTATCTTTTAAAAACTCTTTTGTGATCTCATCAACCGCGATGATACCGCTCTTTGTGCCAGCTTCGATCGCCATGTTGCACATTGAAAATCTATCATCCATGCTAAGAGTGTCTATCACCTCGCCGCTAAACTCAAGCGCCTTGTAAAGTGCGCCATCAACGCCTATTTGGCGGATGATCTCGAGGATGAGATCCTTGCCATAGACGTGCTTATCAAGCTTGCCCTTAAAGACGACCTTGATACTCTCAGGCACTTTAAACCAGTTTTTGCCAGTGATCATCGCATAAGCTAGGTCGGTACTACCCATGCCGGTGCTAAAGGCTCCAAGAGCGCCGTGCGTACAGGTGTGACTATCTGCGCCGATGATAACGTCGCCTGGGATGACTAGCCCTTTTTCAGGCAAAAGCGCATGCTCGATACCCATATCTTTTTCGTCAAAATAGTTTTTAAGGTCGTGTTTGTAGGCAAATTCGCGTGAAATTTTGGCTTGATTTGCGCTTAGGATGTCCTTTGTCGGGATGTAGTGGTCCATCACGATGGCAAAGCCGTCTGGGTTGGCTAGCTTTTTAGCGCCACTTCGCTCAAACTGCTTGATCGAAATAGGTGTCGTGATGTCGTTACCTATGATCATATCGATCTTGCTCTCGATGATTTCTCCTGCGCTTACCTCTTTGCCAACGTGATCTGAAAATATTTTCTCGGTGATGGTTTGTTTCATAAATTTCCTTTAAATTTTGAGGCGATTTTAACGAAATTTGTATAAAAAGATATTTAGCCAGCGCTTTAAATCACTATAAATTTGACAAAAAATTTATGCTAAAAATTTGGATAGAAAAGATTTACAAGATAGTATTTTCTTTTTTATATATTTTAAAATTATAATTTAAGCAACTA
>NZ_CABPTV010000008.1:94662-108626 GCF_902460535.1 Campylobacter concisus
TTCGATAACTAAATTAATAAAATTTAGTAAAATTTATCATAACAAGCGTTATTTAGCTACTTTTTGCTATTTTTTCTTAAAAATAAAAATTAAGAGATATTGTTTAACTTTTATTATAAAATACGCCGAAAATTTTAAAAGGATTTAAGATGAAGAGACTATTTTCTAGCTTGTCTAACAAGATAGCCTTTTTGCTGACAGCTTGGATGCTAATAGGCATAGGCATATTTTTTAGCATAAACTACTCAAATTCCAAATCGGAAAAAATTCAGTCCTACAACAATGTGCGCAAAACTGGGCTAAAATCGACGATGTACTTTGTCGATGAGTTTTTAAAGTCAAGACTTCACATGGTGCAAACCTTTGCAAAAGAGCTTGAAGATAAAAAGCTCTACGCTAACAGGGACGATATAGCTGAGGCGCTAAAAGGTGCGTTTGTCATTTCGCCATTTGACGCGCTATTTGTAGGCTATGCAGATAACGGCAACGTCATCAAGACTGATCTTTAAAAAAACAACCAGCCATTTTTGATACCAAATTTTGACGGTCGCACAAGAGCTTGGTTTCAGGGTGCTAGCAGCAGCGGCAAGTCCGGATTTTCAGAGCCATACGTAGATGTCACGACAAAGAATTTAACCATCACAGCCTACGCTCCTATCTTTGATAGCAACCATAAGCTTGTAGCGGTAATTGGTGCAAATATCTTCTTAAACAGCTTTAGCCAGGAGCTTTTAGAGATAAAAACGACTAAGACTTCAAGTATCATGATCGCCGATGACAACGGCAAAGCGATAGTTCATCCTGATGTAAATTTGATCACAAAAGAAGATGAAAACTACAAAAGCCTTATCAAAGAAAATATGAAAAAGAGCATAGAGGGCGACAAGGTTTCGCTATTTTTCCATAACGGCATGAGAAACGTCATCTACTGCCAAAACCAAAAGCTAACTGGCTGGAACGTCTGCATAGTGGCTGATGCTGATGAGTTTGTGGCTGAAATTCAAAGTGCTTCAAATAAGCAAATTTTGATGTTTAGTCTGTTTTTGATCTCAGTCATCATCGCTATTATGGTGGTCGTTAGATACTTCTTAAGGCCGGTTTTAACGATACAAAATGGGCTAATCGAAGTCTTTAAATTTATAAACAACAAAACTTCAAACGTTGAGCCTATCAAGCTAAAAACAAGCGACGAGCTAGGCGTTATGGCCAGCATAATCAACGAAAATATAGAAAGCACAAAAGAAAATTTAAATAACGAGCGCGAGTTTTTAGCCAAAACGCAAGAATTTGTAAGCAAGATAAAAGGTGGCGACTTTAGAGCGACGCTTGAAGCGACGACAAATAGCCAAGCTCTGCTAAAGCTAAAAGAGGCATTTAGCGATCTACGTGACTCGCTAAAGACAAATATCGCTTCAAATGAGCACGATATCTTAAAAGCGCTAGAAATTTACTTTAAAAATGACTTTACTGCTAGGATAAACGACGAGGGCGTCATCGCAAAAGGTATCGACGCGCTTGGTGATAAGATCGCGCAGATGCTAAAAAATAATGAAGATGTCGCAAAACTGCTAGAAGACCGCGCAAAGGCGCTAAAAGGCTATATGCAGGAGCTAACGACTAAAGCAAACAAGAGTGCCACCTCGCTCTCTGAGGGTGCGGCTGCGGTTGAGCAAATGAGCGCCTCTATGAGGCAGGTAAATGCAAGATCTGATGATGTCAAAAGGCAGTCTGAAGAGATAAAAAATATCATCACCATCATCCACGACATCGCCGATCAGACAAATTTACTAGCCCTTAACGCTGCCATAGAAGCAGCACGTGCGGGAGAGCATGGCAGGGGCTTTGCGGTTGTGGCTGATGAGGTTAGAAATTTAGCCGAGCGCACTCAAAAAAGCCTTGGCGAGATCGAGGCAAATGCAAATATTCTAACGCAAAACATCGACGACATGAGTGCGGCGATAAATGAGCAAACCATAGCGATCGCTCAGATAAACACGCTAGTTGCCGACATCGATAATCTAACAAAAGAAAATCTTGAAGTGGCAAATCAAACAAACAAGGCCACAAACGAGGTCGATGAGATAGCTGATCAGATCGTAAAAGAGGTCACTAAAAACAAATTTTAGTGATTTTGGTCCTAGCAAACCAGCTAGGGCCTTTTGTTAAAACATTTTTGCAACATTTCTGATATAATCCCCGCATGAAGTACGCACATTTAGTTCAAATAGCAGATTATCTGTCAAAATTTAAAAAGATAAGCCAAGCAAAGCGCGTAAGCGACATGGCTATACTTATCGAATTTAGCGGCGAAAAGATCATCTTTGATCTAAGTAAGTCAAACTCAGCGATTTATAAAGATGATGAGCTAAAAGAGGCGAAAATTTATCAAGCACCATTTGACAACGTCCTAAAAAAACGCTTTAACGCCTCGCACATAAAAAGCGTCGAGTGCCTAAAAGACAATAGAATTTTAAAATTTACCTGCATACAAAGTGGCTCATATAAAAGCGAAAATTTCATCCTCTATCTTGAATTTACTGGCCGCTTTACAAACGCCGTGATAACTGACGAAAATAACGTTATCATCGAGGCGCTAAGACATATCGATAATAGCTACCGCAAGATAGAAACTGGCGAAGTTTTAGTTGAGCTGCCAGCCATCGCCATAAAAGAAAAGCCGTGCGAGCCTATAACGGACTTTGAGGCATTTTTTAAAAGTGAAGCCACTAGGATAAATGAAGCAAGGATAGCTAGCCTAAAAGAGGCAAAGCTTGCAAGCGTGCAAAAAAAGATAGATAGTATGAGAGAAACTTTAAACTCGCTTGAAGATAAAGATGAGCTTATGAAAAAGAGCGAGGAGTTTGCAAACTACGGCACGCTCTTGCTTGCAAATTTAGCAAATTTTAAGGGCTATGAGAGAGAAATTTGCCTGAAAGATTTTAACGGCAATGAGATAAAACTAACTCTTAGCGATACACCCAAAAATAGCGCAAATGAATTTTATGCAAGGTCAAAGAAACTTCGGGCAAAAGCCCTTGGTGTGGAGATAGAAAAGAGAAATTTAAGTGAAAAGATCGAGTTTTATGAAGGGCTAAAGTCGCTTTTAAAAGAGGCAAATAGTGCCTATGAGCTTGAAATTTTAAGCCCAAAAAACAAGGCAAAACAAAGAGAGCGCCAGATAAAAGATGTGAGCGAAAATGCTGAAATTTTTTACGTTAGAGAGTTTAAAATTTTAGTTGGCAGAAATGAAAAAGGCAATATAAATTTGCTCGATCTCGCCAAAAAAGACGACATCTGGCTTCATCTAAAAGACGCCCCAAGCGCTCACGTCATCATAAAAACAAACAAAAGCAAAGTGCCAGAAGACGTGCTAGAAATGGCTGCTAAATTTTGCGTGGAATTTAGCGTAAAAGGGGCTGGCAGATATGAGGTGGATTACACCAAACGCGAAAATTTAAGGCGTGAAAATGGCGCGAACGTCACTTACACAAACTACAAAACGATCATCATAAATAAAGGCTAAAAATGGCAGTAACACCTTTAGGAAACAGCAACTTCATCAACCAAAACGCCCCAGTCGTCTCGCAGGTGCATGCAAACCAGCAAGCACGCTTTGACATGCAAGCGCTAATGGCATCTGAGCTTGCCACGCAGCAAAACGAGGAGATCAAAGAGGTGCGTCCGATGGAGGAGTCATATAAAATAGACCCTGAAAAAGAGCACGAGCGTCAAAAGAGCGAAGAAGAGGCGAGCGAGTTTGAAAATGAAGAGCAAAACGCAAAGGCTAAAGATGAAGAGGCCTTAAAGGACGAGCTTGATAGCGAAGAAGAGAGCGAAGAGCCACACGTTTTGGATATAAAAATTTAAACTTTAAATTTAAAGACCATGGTTTAAATTTGCGACCATTATTTTTAAAATTTACTAGCTAACTGCGCCTTAAAATCAAAAAAATCATTTAAAAAGTAGAAATTTAAAAGAAGTAAAAGTGGCGAGAGGATGAGAGAATCGAACTCCCCACCAGACGGTCAACCGCCCAGTCATCGGGTTTGAAGCCCGTGAGCATCACCAGATTACTTTATCCTCCGTGCGTGTTATTTTAGCAGATTTAGATAAATTTTAGCCCATTTTCTATAAACTTTTTGAAATTACAAAAGGATTTATGATTTCTAAATTTAGCGTTTTTGCATTTTTGGTCTTATTTTTTTGCTCTTGCTCCTCAGTCCTCACCCCAGCAACAGCACCACTAAATGTATATGACGCATACTCCATTTCTCGCGATAAACGCGGCATCTACTCGATCTCACGTGATAAATTTATCCAAAGCAAGCTACAAAGCAAAATTTTATTTTCAAAAGGGCTTAGCAACATCTACATCGAGATAGAGGTCTTTTATGGCGATGCCTATCTCATAGGGCTTGTTGATAGCAAAGAGCTTGAAGGTAAGCTAGTTGAGCTTGCCAAAAGCACAGACGGAGTGCGCAAAATTTACACCTATCTTAGGGTAAAAAAGAGCGAGTATCCGTGCGATAGCCTGAGCATTCTTGCAAATTTAAAGCAAAATCTCTTTAAAGATAGTGTCGTTGAGGGCACAAATGTGCGTGTTAGCATCGTTGGCTGTGACGTTGTTTTTAGCGGCGTGGTAGATAGCATCGAGCAAGAAAAGCACGCCATTTGGTACGCTAAGCACATTGATGGCGTGGCTGATGTCTATTCATTTATCAAAGTTATCAAATAAATTTATACCTCGCGCTTTTTCACAAAACTAGCTATCAAACTTGGCAAGATGATGAGCGCACCAAGCAGCATAAAGACCATAACAAGATCGGTTAGCAAGCCAAAATAAATAGTTGGTATAAAGTTGCTCGTTATCATCACGCTAAAGCCAAGGAAAATGGTAAATGAGGTGTAATACATCGCGTATCCTATGCTCGCGTGCGCAGCCTTAATGCTCTCAAAAACGTCCTTTGTAAGCAGCTCCTCTTTGAAGCGGTGGATGTAGTGGATGATATCATCAACGCCGATACCTATACTAATGGCCGCTATCGTAATGCTCATCACATCAAGCGGTATGCCAAAAAATCCCATCACGCCAAAGAGCGTGCAAAGCGGGATCAAATTTGAGACTATCGCGATGGTTGCTAGCTTGATACTTCTAAAAACAAAGCAAAATATGACAAAAAGTATCGCAACCGTTAGTCCAAATGTATCAACCTGCGAGCTAAGTAAATTTTGAAGCATATTGTTATAAAGCACCATCATACCGGCAACTTCTATGCTCACGTTGTCATTTTTAGTAAGTTTGGCAAGCCCAGCTTTAAGCTCTTTTAAAAACTCATTTCGCCTAAGCTCAGAGTCACTATCGATGATCCTTAAACTAAATCTAAGCTCGTCGTTTTCGACGTTCACGTAAGGACTTAGCAAGATGTTTTTATACTCAAGTGGTAGCTTCTCATACATCGCTGCTAGCAAAAAATCATCACTAACGCCGTTATTTAACTCTTTTATCGCCTTTATGAGCGTTGCAAGCGAGCTTACGTTGCCTACAAATTTTTGCTGCGCCAAATGGTCGTGGATCTTCTCAGCGATCCTTGTGTGGTAGCTGTTAAACCAGTATTTCGCGCTCTTTGCGTCGTTTTCAAACTCACTTTCAAAGTCGTCTTTTTCTTCGCCACTCTCTTGCTTTGGCTCGCTCTCTTTAAATTTCACTATCACATCAACTGGGATCGTGCCACCAAGCTTTGTGTCGATAATCTGCATGCCCTGGCGGATCTGTGTGCTCTCTTTAAAGTAGCCAATGAAGCTATTTTCAACCTTTATCTTGCTTATGCCATAGACGCCAAAACAGACGACTAGCACGCAAACTGCGTAGATGATCTTTCTTGAGTTTAGGGCTAAATTTGCGCAGTATTTTGTAAATTTAAAGCTGTTTTCAAATGTCCTAACAGGGGCAAGCTTCTTTAAATTTACATTTACCGCGCCAAATAGCAAAAAGGCAAGTACGAGTGAAACGCTAATGCCCGCACTCATCATAATGCCAAGCATGATAACTGGCTTTATATCGGCACTCATTAATGAGCTAAAGCCAATAACCGTTGTAAATATCGCCCAAAAAGATGGAGAAAATTTGTCACGAAGTGTCAGATAGATGAGCTGATTTTGGCTGTATTTTGGATGCCTTGCGTAAAATTCTCGGTAGCTAACGACTAGGTGGATGACTGTTGAGATGGTGATGATGAGCTGAAGTGCGATATAGTTTGAGCTAATGACCGTCACTTCCCAGCCAAACATACCAAAAATTCCAGTCGTAAAAATGGCACTCACTGCGCAGATAAACATCGGCAAGATGATCCATCTTAGCTGTCTAAAAAATAGCCACAAACTAAAACTAAGAAGCGCTAAAACGCTTAGGCCATAAACCAAAAGATCGCTCTTTATAAAGCCTATCATATCATCAGCGATCATATTTGCACCGCCCAAAAATAGCTCGTCATTTGCGTTAAATTTAGCGATAGCTGCCTTTATGGCTTCAAGGTTTTTGTGATCACTCTTTCTAAGCTCATCTCGGTAAGCTTTAAACTCAGCCACGAGCGCTTGAAATTTAAGCTTCTCCGCCTGCGTGATAGTGCCGTTTGACTCTTTTTGGCTAAGTAAATTTCGCTCATTTAAAAGCTCGTTAAATTTATCATCTTGCTTTAAATTTAGCGCGATCGCCGTAGTTTTTAGATCTTTGCTTATCAAATTTCCACTATAAATGGGACTTTTTGCAAACTCAAGCTTTGCTTTTGAAATATTTATATCTTTATCGCTTAGCGTTGGCGTATGCTCTAAGATGCCTGTCACGCCGCCTTTTACGCTATTTAGAAGCGGCACGTTTAGTATAGAAGTGATACTGCTAACCATATCGTTTTTGGCTAGCTCGTCGCTTAAATTTTTAATAAGCTCTAAATTTTTAGGTGAAAAGAGATCATCTTTTGGGGTAAAAGCGACCACCAAAAGCCCTGGCGAGTCGTAGCGGCTGGCGATCTGCCTATACGCCTTTAGGTCAGGGTCATGCTCAAGTAGCAAGGTCTCGGCTGAGGCGTCGATGCTAAGCTTTGTGCTAAGGTAGCCAAAAACTACGCTTAGAACTAGCACAAGCGAGATAACAAGCTTGTTTTTGGCAATGATAAATTTAAAAATTTGTCGCATTAAGGATTAGTTTTGTTTTGATCAGGCAAAACCGCTTCGTTTAGTTTTTGTAAAAGCGTATTAAAATCGCCATTGTTTAGCACGTCGCCAAACTGACTTCTATAAGTTTGAATGATGCTAACACCAACGATATCAAGGTCGTAAATGAGCCAGCCACGCTCTTTTGCATCGTAAAATTTATAGACAAATTCATAGTTTTTGCCGTCATTTAGAAGCTCAGATGTGAGCCAGTATCTATTTTTTTGAGGCTCACTCTCTCCAGTGATGTGGATCTGTTGGTCTTTGTAGCCTAAGAGTTTGTCGATATATGAGCTTTTTAGCTTTTGCTCAAAAGCAGCGTCAAATTTAGCTTGCTCGTCAGCACTTAGGCTGTTGTAGCGTTTGCCAAGGCTGATCTTTGCCATCTGTTTGTAGTCAAAAAATGGATCAAGCAGAGCAAAAATCTCCTTTGTCTTTGCATTGTTGTCTAAATTTGTATTTTTTAAAATTTCAATCACCTTTGTTGTCTTTGCCTCTATCTCAGGCTTTATCTGCTCTTTTGAGAGGGCAAAAAGGCTAGTTGCTAAAAGTAAAATCACCGCAAAAGCTTTAAAAATTTTCATACTTACTCCTTGATAAGTTTATCGCGTCTTTGCTCGTAAGCATCGCGTAAAAATGGATATAGATCGATCGCGTCTTTTCTTAGTTTTTCATAAGCAGTTGGATCTTGTGAAAAGCTGTTAAACGCCCTATATGACTTGATGCCAGCCGATAAAAGCATAGGATCAATGTAGCTGATAGGATCGGCAAAATAGTCTCCAACCAAGCCGCCAGTATCTCTTAAATTTGATGGTCCGATAAGTGGCCAAACGATGTGAAAGCCGCTTCCAAGCCCCCAGTATCCAAGGGTCTGTCCAAAGTCCTCGTTGTGAGCCTTTAGATCATAGTATTTTGCCCCGTCTGTTAGCCCACCAAAGCCAATTATCGTATTTGCTAAAAAGCGCAAAGTCTCTTCGCCAGCGTTTTGAAATTTAAACTGAAGCAAGTTATTTACAAAGCGCACTGGAAAAAGGAGGTTGTCAAAGAAATTTGCAACCATCGTTCTAGCTGTGGCTGGCACGACATAAGCATAGCCTTTTGCTACTGGAGTTAGCATGTTTATGTAGATAAAGTCATTTACATTTGTCATCACTCGGTTGTAGCCACTAAGCGGATCAAATACATCTTTCTTTGCTTCAAACTCAACATCAAAATCATCTTTTTCATTGCCATTAGTCGCGTTTATGTCGGCGCTGGCACAGGCTAAAAGCAGGCTACAAAAGATAGCTAGCAAAAATTTCATCACAAAACCTTAAAATTTATTTATAAAATACAGCTTGATTTTATCTTCTTGAAACTTTACAAGAAATTAAAGAAAATTTGTAATTTTAAGTTTTTGTATTAATATAATTAGATATACTTTGCAAATTATTATTATATATTTAGAGGTTAAAAATTTGAAAGCAGATATAAATTTAGAGCTATTTCTAGGCGAAGATACGCAGGTTTTAGCAAAGCATATAGCGCTACTTAAGGCGATAAAAGAGACAAAAAGTATCACAAAAGCAGCTGAGGTTGTCGGCATATCTTATAAAAACGCTTGGGACTGCCTAGATACCATAAATAACAAAAGTAGTAAACCGCTAATCGTAAGGGCTGATGGCAACAAGAAAAATAGTGGCTCAGAGCTTAGCCCATATGCCAAAAAACTGATAAAAATTTATGACGCCATCCTTGAGACACAAAAGGACTTTTTGCAAAAAATTTGCCAAAAGGTTGATTTCGAAGATGTTGATATCATAAATTTACAAAGGATGAGCATGAATTTAAGCGCTAGAAACCAGCTCTCATGCGAGATCGTTAGTATAAATAGAGGCGCTGTAAATTCTGAAATAGTTGCAAAACTAAGCAATGGCAACACGCTTGAAGCCACCATAACAGTTGAAAGCGAGAAAAATTTAGGCCTAAAAGTGGGTCAAAAGGTAGTTTTTATCTTTAAAGCGCCCTCTGTCATTCTCGCAAAAGATCTTGATCTAAAAATAAGCACTAAAAATCAGCTAAAGGGCGAGGTCATCGAGGCAAAAATAGGCGCTGTAAATGCTGAGATCACGCTAAAGCTAAGCGACGAGCAGACGCTCACTGCCATCATCACAAAAGATAGCGCGATGGATATGCAAATAGGCGCTGGCGACACGCTAATAGCGATAGTAAAATCATCTCAAATCATTATAGGAGTATAAAATGAAAAAGGTTTTTAAATTTTTATGTGTGGCAGCATTGCTTGCCATAAACGCACTTGGCGCAGAGGTAAATGTCTATGCCGCAGCAAACACGACCTATGCGTTTCCTGAGCTTATAAAAGAGTTCAACAAGCTTCATCCAGACGCTAAGATCAATCTAACTCTTGGCGCAAGCGGCGGCCTTGTCACGCAGATACAAAACTCGGCCCCAGCTGATATCTTTATGGCTGCTGATATGGGCTTTGCGCAAAAGGCCTACGACACAGGCTTTGCAGTGGCTGCTCCAAAAGTTTACGCACAAGGCGCTTTGGCGATCTTTTCTATAAGAGATGTGGATTTTAAAAAGGGCATAGAAGTGGTTCGCGGCCTAAAAGCGATCTCGGTAGCAAATCCAGAAACAGCACCTTACGGCAAGGCTAGCATCGAGGCTCTTAAAAATGCAAAAATTTATGATGAAGTAGAGAAAAACATCGTCTATGCTCAAAAAATTTCTGAGACACTTTCTCAGGCACTAAGCGCTTCAGATGTTGGATTTATTGCTGCTAGCGCGCTTTTTAGCGAGAAAATGGCAAAATACAAAGAGGGCACTAACTACATCTTCGTGCCTCAAGAGCTCTACACTCCGATCGATCAAGGCATCGTGCTTTTAAAACGTGCTGAAAATAACGCTGATGCGAAGGCATTTTACGACTTTGTCCTAGGCGAAAAGGCAAGAGAAATTTTCAAGAAATTTGGCTACAACGTCCCTGCTAAATGATAAGAGCAAAGATCGTTCAAATTTTTAGCAAAGATGGCGTCAGTTTTTTTGAGCTTGAGTGCTTAAATTTAGGAGCAAATTTATATATGCTGGCCTTAAATGAGGCTAGCAAATTTGCTCTAAATGATGAGGTGAGCTTAAATTTCAAAAGCTCAGATGTCGTTTTATCAAAGGTCAAGCTTCAAGCTAGCTCTCTTGAAAATGAACTAAAATGCGAGGTCACTGACATAACTCGCGGTGAAATTTTAAGCATAGTTGGCCTAAAGTGTGGGCAGCTTTGCTTTGAGGCTATCATCTCAGATCACGCTCTAAAAGAGCTAAATTTAGTGATAGGCGAGCAGCTCTTTGCCTACGTTAAATCAACAAGTATCCACATAAGCGCTTAAAAATGATAGAAATTTCTTGCAAAAAAGAGCTAAATGGTGGTGGTGGTAAATTTATGCTTGAGGCTGAGCTTGCCTTTGAAAGTGGCGAGTTTGTCGCACTTTATGGAGCAAGTGGCGGAGGCAAAACTACGATTTTAAGGCTCATTGCTGGCTTTGAAGCCCCGCAAAGTGGCATGATAAAGGTAGGAGATAAGATCTTTTTTAATAAAAAGACAAATTTAGCCCCGCAAAAGCGAAATATCGGCTTTTTGTTTCAAGACTACGCCCTTTTTGAAAATATGAACGTCTTTAAAAATTTACTCTTTGCAAAAAACGATGAAAATTTAGCAAATAAGCTGCTTGAAATTTGCGAGCTAAAAAGCCTAAAAAACGCCAAGATAGGCGAGCTCTCAGGCGGTCAAAAGCAGCGTGTGGCACTTGCACGTGCGGTGATGAGAAAGCCTGAAATTTTACTGCTTGATGAGCCACTAAGTGCTCTAGATAACGCTATGCGCGAGAAGCTGCAAGACTATTTGCTAGCGCTTCACGATGAGTTTAAGATGAGCGTTGTTTTGGTAAGCCACGACATAGCTGAAATTTACAAGCTTTGCAGCAAGGTTTTTGTCCTTGAAAATGGCAAAATTTCAAGGTCTGGCAGTGCGAGTGAGATATTTTTAAAAAGTGCAGGATCGCAGAAATTTGCATTTAACGCTAAGGTTTTGGAGATCAAAAAGCGCGACGCCATTTTTGTAGCAAGCGTGCTAATAAACCGCCAAATTTGCGAGGTCGTGCTAAGTAGCGCAGAGGCTCTGGGGCTAAGAGCTGGCGACACCGCCATAGTTAGTACAAAAGCCTTTGGCGTAAATTTGGTAAAAGCATGATGAGCGAGCTACTATCTATCGACTACGAGCCATTTTGGCTCTCACTAAAACTCTCTTTTATCACGACATTTATCCTATTTTTCTTCTGCGTAGCGCTAGCTTATTTTATGTCGCAAAAGAAATTTTTTGGCAAGGCATTTTTAGAGTCCATCATCTCGTTGCCTTTGGTGCTGCCGCCAAGCGTTCTTGGCTTTTATCTGCTCATTTTTCTCTCGCCATACTCGGCATTTGGTAAATTTATCGAAGAGCTCTTTGGCGTGAGGCTAGTTTTTAACTTCACTGGCCTTGTTGTGGCAAGCTGTATCTACTCGCTGCCATTTATGTTTGGGCCCATTTATGCTGGGCTAAATAGCCTAAAAAAGAGCCTTTTTGAGGCGAGCTACAGCCTTGGAAAAAGCAAGCTTACGACCATTTTTAGAGTGATCTTGCCAAGTATCAAATCAAACTTACTAACCGCGATCGTTGTTAGTTTTGCTCATACGATGGGCGAATTTGGTGTGGTTTTGATGATAGGTGGCAGCGTGGCTGGAGAAAGCAAGGTCGCTAGTATCGCGATATTTGAGGCGGTTGAGATGCTTGACTATACCAAGGCTCACATCTATGCCCTTTTGATGCTCGTCATCAGCTTTTTTGTTCTTTTTGTCGTTTACCTCTTAAATTCAAAAAAAGCTTAAGGATATATAATAGAAAAAAATTTAAAGGATGAAAGATGATAAAAGTGCCTACAAGCATCTATCTAAGGACTTTAGACGGTAAAGAATTTGACTTTTCTGCCTTTGCAAGGAGCCATGACTGCGTGGTTTTTATCTACCCAAAGATAGGCGAGGATTTTGAGCTTTTAAGCGAACAGCTACAAAATACTGCGGGCATGAAAGGCTGCACCAAGCAAGCGATAAACTACAAAAAACTTCTTAAAGAATTTAACGATCTTGGCTTTATGGTAGTAGCTATTGGCTCCCAAGATATCGCGGCTCAAAAGAAATTTGAAGAAGAGACTGCAACTGGCGTGATGTTTTTAAATGATAGCGAGTTTATGCTAGAGCGCGCTCTTGAGCTTCCGGTATTTGCAGCTTCAAATGGGCATAAATTTTACTTTCGTCAAACGCTTATCATAAAAGGTGGCAATATAAGGCGCGCATATATCGTTGATGAGCCTGAAAACGACGCTAAAAATATGCTTGAAAAATTGCAAAATAAAGAGTACTAGGAGGGTAAAATGAGCCAAAATAGCAAGATCGAAAAGTCTTATGACGAACTAACTTACAAATCAGCAGCATTTGCGCAAAGCTCGCCTTATAAACTAGAAGCTTGCGCCACACTTCTTGGCATCAATCCACCGCCTTGCAAAAACGCAAAAGTTTTGGAGATAGGGTGCAGTTTTGGTGGAAATTTGATCCCATTTGCTGTAAATAATAAAAATGCAAGAGTGGTCGGCATCGATCTTAGCGGTGAGCAGATAAGGCGCGGGCAAGAGATCGTTAAGGAGATAGGACTAGATAATCTAGAGCTGATACATGGCGATATCTGCGAGTTTAAAAGCGATGAGAAATTTGACTACATCATAGCTCACGGCGTCTTTAGTTGGGTGCCTGACTTTGTAAAAGATGCGATACTAAGAGCTGTAAGAGAAAATTTAAGCCAAAACGGCGTGGCGTTTATCTCTTACAATGTCTATCCAGGCTGGAAAGTAAAGGATATTATAAGAGATATCATGCTACTTGCTGCAAAAGATAAGGATAGTACAGAAGAGAGGCTAAAGGCCGCAAGAGAGGCGCTTTTGGTTTATAAGGAGGTCTTGCTAAAAAAAGATAATGAAGAATTTGAAAAAGTTATGCCAGTTAAGTCGCTTATTAATTGGATAGATGATATTCTTAGTAAAGATGACTTCTACGTAGCACATGAGTTTTTGGAAGATATAAATGATCCATTTTATTTTAAAGACTTTTGCGAAAAAATAGATAAATTTGACTTAGCTTATCTTTGTGACATCGATATGAAAGATGTCTTTGTGCCTGATTTTGGAAATGCTCTTGTGGATGACTTTAAAAATGTGCATTTTGCAGATCGTGTACAAAGTGAGCAGTTTTTGGATATTTTAAATATGAGGCTTTTTAGGCAGAGCCTAATCGTTCATAAAAATACTTTTGATGTTGTTAAGGCAAAGCAGATAGGTCCAAGCGATATAAATAAACTTCACATTGTGGCGGATTTTATAAAAAGAGATGATGGATGGTATGATAGATTTCATATCATGCCACAAGATATATCTTGGCTTTGTGAAGTCTTTAACAAGATGTTTCCAGCCAGCATAAATCTCTCTCAAATTTTAGAAATTTTACCAGAAGATAAGCTTACAGTTTATGCTTCGTTTATAAGAATATTAACAAATTCAGGCAATGTGATGATGTTAAAAGATAATCTAAAAGATATAGAGTATAGGCCAGGGTATTCAAGGCTAAACCCAAATTTGATAAATTATGTTAAGTATTTTTTAAAACATAAAGATAAGACGGAC
>NZ_CABPTV010000008.1:108821-125788 GCF_902460535.1 Campylobacter concisus
TTTTTACTACTAGATGGTAAAAATAACTTAGAAGATATTGTAGCCAAAGCTTTAAAATTTATAAAAGAAAATGATGTCAAGTTTTTTGAAACAAATGGCAAGGAGATAAAAAGAAACAAGGTTGTATCAAATATATTGAACTATGTGGCAGGCACTATAAAGATAGCTAGCATGCTCTATTTGCTTGAGGAAATTTAAAATGAAAAGAACTTTAGCTCTTATATTTTGTATATTTCTAGCAGGTTGCGCTAGCCAGCCAAGCGTGAAAAACTTAAACCTTAAAAGCAGCCTAAACTACGGCGGAGAGGAGCTTGCAAAGATACTTGAGCAAGATGATGCAGTGGCGTTTAGTAGTAACTTGCGTGAGGGGGTTTTTATCTACATAAGTAACGCTAAAGTCGCAAACTATTTTGGCGTAGTAAGGGCTGAGAGACACGCTAAATTTAGCGCAAAAGAGCTAGGCAAAAACGATCTTTTGATAAAAAGCATAAATGATCTAACTCAAAGCTTTGATGCTAGTTTAGAGCGAGCTAGAGAGCTAAAATGTGGCACTTTAGTAATCAGGCTAAAAGATAAATTTCAAGATTTGGAAGCGGCAAATAAATTTTTAGAGCAAAACGAAAGCGCATTTTTAAAGATGAGTGGCGAGATAAGGTGCAAGTAGCCTTATCTGCCCTGCTCTATAAGCTTAAAAACTTCATCTTCTAAGCCCAAAGTATTTTTGCCAAAAGCTACGTAAAATGGGCTTTTTAAATCCGCTAGCTTGTAACTTGGCGCACATCTGTCGCTAGCATTTAAGACCTTGCCACCGCTAAATTTCACCACAGCCTCACCTGCGGCATTGTCCCAAAGATAGCTTGGACTAAATCTCACATATATCCCGCCAAACTCGGCTAAACGGCAAAATTTAATGGCAGATCCGATGCATTTTTGCTCTAAATTTAAACTATCTCTTATAAGCGTGACCCTCTTCGTCTCGCCTCTTCTGCTTGAAAAGATGAAGTTATTTAAGTTTTTAGCTTTTTCATTTAGATTTTGCTTTGCTATGACCTCATCATTAGCGCCTAAAATTTCTTTAAAAGCGCCGTTTTCATCAGCGTAAAAAAGCTCTTTGCCAACTGGTATAAAAATGACGCCAAGCGCCGGCCTAGCCTCTTTTATAAGCGCTATGCAAACGCAAAATTCTCCGTTTCTAGCTAAAAATTCTTTTGTGCCATCAAGCGGATCAACTAGCCAAAACTCATCTTTATCGCTATCTTGCAAGATGCTCTCTTCAGAGCAAATTTTTATCCCACTTTTACTTAGCTCTTTTAGTATCACCTCATTTGCCGCTAGATCAGCGCTAGTTAACGGCGAGCTGTCATCTTTTAGGCAGACTTTGAGCGCCTTGCCATTAGATGAGTAAATTTTCATTATCTCACCCCCAGCGCTGATGGCAGCCTTGATGGCTAAATTTAAAAGCTCGCTCATTTTGGTGTTCTGTTTGCCTCTCCGACGTAGAGCTGTCTTGGGCGGACGATCTTTATAGTGTCTTGCTCTTTTAGCTCTATCCACTGGCTGATCCAGCCTGGCGTCCTGCCGATGACGAAGATGACGGCAAACATATTATTTGGTATGCCAAGCGCCTTTAGGATGAGCCCTGAGTGAAAATCAACATTTGGATACAAATTTCTACTTACAAAGTAGTCGTCATTTAGCGCGATCTCTTCAATGCGGTTGGCGATCTTTATAAGCTCTGAGCTAATGCCGATCTCATCCATGAGCTGATCTCTCATCTTTTTAAGCACCTTTGCGCGCGGGTCGAAGTTTTTATAGACCCTGTGACCAAAGCCCATTAGTCTAAATGGATCGTTCTTATCCTTTGCTCTAGCGATGTATTTATCGACGTTTGCGACCGAGCCGATCTCTTCAAGCTGGCGGATGACACCCTCGTTTGCCCCACCATGAGCCCAGCCCCAAAGTGCGCCGATACCTGCGCTTATACATGCGTATGGGTGCGCGTGCGTAGAGCCAACAGTCCTAACAGTAGTCGTTGAGGCATTTTGCTCGTGATCAGCGTGCAGCATAAAGACCGTATCAAGTGCCTTTATCTCGATAGGCTTAAGATCGACGTGCTCGTATGGATAGCCCCTCATCATGTAGAGGAAATTTTCTGTAAAGCCACGATCTAAATTTGGATATATGATAGGAAGGCCACGTGAGTATCGGTAGCTAAAGGCCGCTATCGTCGGGATCTTAGCGATGATACGCATAGCCATCTCGTGGTACTCTTCAGGCTTATCCATATTTAGGTGGTCTGAGTAAAAGGCACTTAGCGCTGAGACTGCTGCCTGCAAGATCGCCATAGGGTGCGCCTTGTCTGGAAATGCGTCAAAAAGCTTCATCATACCCTCGTGTATGAAGCTTCTTTTTTTAAGCTCGTCTTTAAAGCCCCTGTATTGCTCGCTCGTTGGTAGCTCTTTGTTTAAAAGCAGGTAGGCAACGTCTAAAAATGTCTTATTTTCAGCCAAGTAGGCGATGTCGTAGCCCCTATACATGAGCTCGCCCTTTAGGCCATCGATGTAGGTTATGGCTGAGCGGCACATCGCAGTTGAGGTGTAACCTCTGTCAAAGGTAAACATCCCAGTGTCGCTAAAGAAGGTCGATATGTCGATGACGTCTGGCCCCATAGTGCCTTTTAGGATAGGAAATTCATAGCTCTTGCCAGTTCGGTTGTCGATTAGTGTGGCTGTATTTGATGACATTTTTACTCCTTGCTTTTTGATTGCATTAAAATTTTGATGATTATAGCTCCTATTATAGCTTGTGCGAGGCTTGCTAGGATGAAAGATGAGTAAGAATAGTCACTTATCTCGCCTGATTTGTGTGCGATAGTAGCAACTGCGATCAAAAGAGTGAGCGGCATAGACTGCGAAACTGAAAACAAAAATATCCCTCTAAAGCCAAGCTTGCCCAAAAAGAGCAAACTAGATACAACTCTGGTGCCAAGCATCGCTAAAAATATAAAAATAGCATCCTTTATCACTTCGCTAGATCCTAAGCTTGAAAGCTTGAAAGTCGAGCCTATGTGGATGAAAAATATCGGCACCAAAAAGCCAAATCCAAAGCTTGAAAGCTTGTGTGGCAAGTCCTTTTTGTGATCAAAAAATGTCGTGATAAACATACCTGCGATAAACGCACCAAAGGCGACTTCTAAATTTAGATATAGCATCAAGGCTATCATCGTGAAAAATACCGCGATGCAAAGCCTGATGTCCTTTTCGTCCTTGTCGTAGTGTGGCATGAGCACCACTTTAAGCCCCGGATACCACCAAAAAAGCACATCCAAAATTTTAAAACTAAGCACACTAATAGCCAAAAACAGGATCAAATAGCCTATCGTTAGCCATAAATTTATACTCGCTCCAAACTGCAAGTAAGCAGCGGTAAATGTTAGAAGCGTGATGCTTAAAAGCTCGCCGATAGTTGCTATTAGCATGCTTAAATTTAGCCACTCTTGCTGCTTGCCATACTCCTTAAATAGCGTAAATACCATACCAACGGCCATTATCGGGATGATGATGATGTAAAGCAGGCTAAGCTCAAGTCCTAGCGTCAGGGCCGTGGCTAGAGCGTAGATGAGCGCTAGATAGATGAGCCCGAGGCGCAAAATTTTACGGTCGATGTTTATGAGCATCCTAAGATCGATCTCCATGCCAGCTAGAAACATCAAAAAGAAAAAGCCAACTTCGCTGATGAGCTTAAACATCTCGTTGTCGCCAACGACTCCGATGTAGCCTGCAACCGCTCCAAGTAGTATCTCAGCAGGTGCGACTGGGATGCGTAAAATTTTAGAAATATAAGGCGAAGCAAAGACGATAAATGCCAAAACGACAAGGATGCTAAGCTCGCTTGCTTGGTGTAACTGCAAAAAGATCCTTAAAATAAAAATGCCTGATTGTATAAAAAGCTTTGTTATTTTTTGATTAAGCTAAGCAAAATTTGGGCAAAATGGCGGCTATTTTTAGAAATTTGGAGTGAAATTTTATGCGTAAATTTAGCCTTTTTATTTTGATATTTTTTGGTGTCTTTTCTTTGGCAGATGAGCTAAATTTAGTTGAGAGTTTTAAATTTGATGGCAGCACATTTTATAAAAAGCAAGTGATTAAAAATGAGAGTTTTTACTTTTTAAAAAATGAAAACATGGACGAGCACTTTGCCGCTTTTAAGGTAAAATTTGACAAAGATGCCAAGACAAAAAGCGAGCTAGAAGAGCTAAAAAAGGCTCTTAAGCAAGATAAAAACGTGCTTTTTAGCGAAGAAAATGATCAAATTTTAGCTCTTATAAAAGATGAAACTAAGAGCAAAAATATAGAAATAATCCACTTTTTACTTAAAAAAGATGGGGTTATGATGCTTTCGTATGAGAGGATTTACGATCCAAAAACCTTAACAGATGCACTTAAACCGGTACTTTTAAGAGAAGCTAGAAATTTTATGCTACAGATGCCAAAGGTAGAGGCTAGGTAGAGAGGCGCATGTGGCGGCGCACTGCATGGGGTTTTGTTAAATTTGAGCAAATTTTAAATTTTATGAGCGAGCATATCACGGCTCTAAATTTAGTGGCGAGTGGCTATGAGCCCTAAATTTAGCAGTCTGCTAAGGCGAGTAAGATTTTAAAATTTACAGAATAGTTTTTTAAAAATTTAAAGTTTTGTTTCTTTGTTAAGAGGGAAGAGGCTTGAATTACGGTCTGCTTGCAGTTGCGAGCCTGCGAAGCAAAAGAGCTCTCCCCTTAACAATCCCCTAACCCCGACGACGTTAGAGGTGCATGCAATGGTGCTGGCGCATTGTATGCGGTTTGCTTCTAAGAAATTTCTATCAAATTTTAAAATTTCATGAACGAGTAATTTCGGCTCTAAAATTTGAGCTAAGCGTTAAGCGAAGCTAAATTTTAGTAGTCAATTCTTAGGGGTGAATGAAAGTTTTAAAATTTAAAAGACAGCTTGATTATATTTGTAAAAGAATAAATTTAAAAAATCACATACCTATTTATATATGTAAATTTACTTGAGAGAATTTAAGAGCCAAAAAGGCTCTTAAATTTTAGTGGAGTTCGCTCCAGACTTTGCGTTTCCAAAGCCAAGCGAAAATTCCTAATATAAAGAAGTAGATCATCACGTAAATGCCTGTACTCTCACGCTCAGCCTTTTTACTGTCGCCTACTTTTTGGATGTAAGATACTATGTCATCTTCAGCGGCTTTGTTTAAGCCAACTCTAGGCATAGCAGTGCCTGGAAGCATCTTTTGAGTATCGTTTATAAATTTATGCAAGTAGTCTGCACCTTTTGAGCGGATCATCATAGATAGATCAGGTGGGTTTGAACCCATATAAGCTGCGAGGCTTACTTTGTTGCCAAGAGTATATTTTTTATCATACTTCATATCGTGGCATCTTTGACATGCGTCAGCAAAGACCTTTTCTTCGGTGATCTTGCTCTTTGCATCTGCGTCAGCTGATACCTTTTTAAGGTAAGCAACTATGTCAGCGATCTCAGCGTTTATATCGCCGCCAGCACCCATAAATGCAGTCATCGGATAAGGATGCTCGTCGTTAAATTTATGAGATAGTTTTACAGCCATAGTTGGATTTTTGATGAGTGCAGCCAAAAATCTCTCGTCATAAATTTTACCAGCTGTGCTAAGATCTGGTGGTACTACGCCAAAGCTTTGGCTAGCTGTCTCAGCATCCATACTAGCTGGAGTGCCAGCTGCTTCGATGCCGTGGCATCCTGTACATCCAGCTGCGCCAAATGTCTCAGCGCCTTTTGCAGCATCACCTTTTGCAAGGTCGATCGAGTTTATATCAGCCCAAAAAGCTGTGTAGTCATCAAGAATTTTTTGTGCTGTCTCGACATCTTTTGTAGCTGCTTCTATACTAGCTTTGTTGCCGCCAGCTTTTGCAGCCTCAAGCACCTCTTTTTTCTGCTCTAAAAAGTGCTTTGCATAGTCAGTATCTTCTTTTGAGAAGTTATACTCAGCATTTGCAGTGTGCGGATGAAGCTTTGTGTGAGCGTAAGGCTCGATACCCCAGTATAAAATACCTGAAAGGATAACAACGATGGCAAAATTTTTAAGCTCTTTCATGATTAGCCCCTCTTTCTTTCAAGTATTGTGATAACTGGAAGTGCGATTATAAATAGCACTAAAAATAGTAGTGACGCATAAAATCCTATCCAGTCGTTGATGCCGCCTGTTGGAAGCTTGCCATATATAGATAAAACGATAAGGTCAGCAACTAGCACCCAAAACCATACGAAAAATAGTGGTCTTTTATGAGCTGGAGCTACAAGGTCGCTTCTATCAAAGAGTGGTATAAGCATAAATGCCACGCCCGCAAAGGCAAACGCGATAAGACCGATGTTGTAAGCTGAAATTCCTGCTATATCAAAGAAGAAGCCACGTAAAATTTCATATTGCCACAAGAAGTACCACTCTGGGTAGATGTGTGGTGGAGTTTTTAGCGGATTTGCTGGTTCAAAGTTGATAGGATCCATCGCAAAGCCAAAGTGATAGCAAACAAGATACATAACAAATATCATAAAAAATGATACATACATGAAGTCTTTTGCCAAAAATCCTGGCCAAAATGGTATAACTTTAGCTTTTGCTCTGTCGCCGTGTAGATAGACCTCAGCCTCTACGTCAAAGTCGATATCTTCGCTTGTTAGGTTATTTACGTGTGGAACTCTTAGTGAGTAGAAGTGGATAACCAAAACAACGATAGTTACAAGTGGTAGCAAGCATACGTGAAGCATGAAAAATCTCGTAAGTGTCGAGTCGCCAACTGCGTAATCGCCTCTAATCCACTCAACCAAAGCATCACCGATAACTGGCACGCCACCAAAGAGCTGAGTGATAACAGTGGCCGCCCAGTAGCTCATCTGACCCCATGGAAGCATATAGCCGCTAAATGCCTCTGCTGAAAAGCAGATAAATAGCACCATACCACTTACCCAAATGACCTCTCTGCCTCTTTTGTATGAGCCATAGTAAAGTCCAGTAAGCAAGTGGATATACATGATAAGAAAGATAGTCGATGCTGAAATCGCGTGGATATGACGCCAAAGCCAGCCGTACTCGACCTCTTGCATGATAGTGTAATTTACGCTATCAAAGGCTAAATGTATGTCTGGTTTGTAATACATCATAAGCAAAAAGCCAGTGATGATCAAAAGCAAGAAAAGCGTTGTCAAGATGACACCCATCGCCCAAAGGAAATTTATATTTTTTGGGATCCAGTATTCGCTAACTAAAACCTTCATCAGTTTTGTAAAAGCTAGGCGCTGGTCAAGCCAGTCAATAACGCCAGTTGATTTATGAGATAAAGACATCGCTAACCTCCTAAGCTTTAGCTACTAATTTTTCATATTCTGGGCTTGTTTCGCCTAGAACTAGCTTGGTTCCATCTATCTTAAATGGTGGAATATCAAGCGGTCTTGGTGGAGGTCCGTATGTCTGTATGCCATCGACGTTAAATTCGCCGCCATGACAGGCACAGACAAAAATTTGCTTGCTAGACTTGTACTCAGGGATACATCCTAAGTGTGTGCAAAGTCCGATAAGAACTACATATCTCGCATCTCCAACGACTACATCTCTCTTGTCGTTTTTAGCCATATCTGGACTTTTTTTGAGGATGAAGATAGGCTTTTTACGCCACTCAACCTGTCTCATCTCGCCATCTTTGATCGGGCTTAGATCGACAGTTGTAAAACCAGCAGCTTTTACGCTAGGGAGCGGATCCCAGGTCTTCTTCATGGCAACTAGTGACATAGCGCCACCAACAGCTGCCACTGCACCAAACGCAAGGCCGATAAAGCTTCGTCTTTCTTGCTTTACTGACATTAATTTCCTTTCTATAAATAAAATTTAAACGATTATACTCTCAAAAAATTAAAAAACTATAATCTCATAATATAGTTTATAAAAATAAAGTGAATTTAAGCTTTTTTTACACTAAAATTTGAAATAAATTTATCTAAAAACGCCTGCATATCGCGACTTCGAGCATCTTATAAAAGAGAAATTTGATCTAGTGCCCAAACGTTAAGATAAAAAAAATTTCTATTTTATCGCTTGTAAAATAGAAAATTTTAATAATAAAATTTATTAAACTTAAAAAATTATAAATAGCAACTACTAAAAACGAGTGACTTTGTTTTAAATTTTAAACGCTAGTTAAACTTTAAAACTATAAAAGGCTTAAATTTAAGCCTTTTTCTCGCTCATCTTTATATAAATATGTAAGATATCGATAGCTGCTGGCGTGATACCTGAAATTTCACTCGCCGCAAAAAGCGTTGGCGGGGCAAATTTTTCAAGTTTTTCGACCACTTCGTTACTAAGGCCGCTTATGCTTCTAAAGTCAAAATTTTCAGGGATTTTTACATCCATCATATCTTTCATTTTTTCTATCTGATTTTTTTGCTCGCCGATGTAGTGCTGATATTTGCACTCGGTTAAAATTTGATCCATGCTCGCATCATCAAGTGTGGCAAATCTCTCATCAAGCTTTCTTAGTTTTTCAGCCGTAAAGCTCTTTCTAGCTACGATCTTTTGAAGGCTCACGTTTTGGCTGATCGGCTCTTCATCAAGACTAGCTAAAAGCTCTAAATTTGCCTTATTTGGCGTGATCTGAGTGCTGTTTAAAAACTCCAGCCCCTCTTTTAAATTTCTTCTTATATTTTTGATCTCGTTAAAAGTCTCATCATCAAGCAGCCCAAGCTCATGACCATATCCGCCAAGCCTTAAAATGGCATTTTCCTCACGCAAAAGCAAACGATACTCCGCCCTACTCGTAAACATCCTATATGGCTCTTTTGTCCCCTTTGTCACAAGGTCGTCTATCAAAACGCCGATATACGCCTCATCACGGCGCAAGATAAGCGGCTCTTTGTTATCTAGCGAAAGCGCTGCATTTATACCAGCCATTAGTCCCTGAGCGCCGGCCTCCTCATATCCAGTTGTGCCGTTTATCTGCCCAGCCAAGTATAGCCCTTTTACTTTTTTAGTCTCCAAGCTATGTTTTAGCTGTGTTGGCTCGACGTAGTCGTACTCGATAGCATATCCGTGCCTTACGATTTTGGCGTTTTCAAAGCCTTTTACTGAGCGGAGCATCTGCACTTGCACTTCATAAGGCAGACTCGTTGAAAAGCCATTTATGTAGTACTCTGTCGCTTCAAGGGTCTGAGGTTCGACAAAAAGGTGGTGTCTGTCGCGGTCGCCAAAGCGGTTTATCTTATCCTCGATACTAGGGCAATATCTTGGCCCGATACCCTCGATCTGGCCTGTAAAAAGCGGCGCTTTGTCAAAATTTGAGCGGATTATCTCATGGGTGGTTTCATTTGTATAGGCGATGTAGCATGGTAGCTGCGTTGGGGAGAAATTTTTAGTTCTAAAGCTAAAAGGCGTTGGGTCTTGATCGCCATCTTGCTTCTCTAAAATTTCAAAATTTATCGTTTTTGCATCGATCCTTGGGCATGTTCCGGTCTTTAGCCTGCCTAAATTTAGCCCAAGCTCCCTTAGGCTAGAGCTTAGATCCTTTGCGCTTAGCTCGCCCACACGGCCAGCTTCAAGTTTGTTAAATCCAACGTGGATTAGCCCGTTTAAAAATGTGCCAGTTGTAATTATTACTTTTTTTGCGTTATATGTGTTATTTAGGTGGGTTTTAACGCCCTTTATTTCACCATTTTCGCTTAAAATTTCAGTAGCGATCTCTTGAGAAATTTCTAAATTTGGAGTGTTTAAAAGCAAATTTCTCATATAAACGCGGTATCTATCCATATCGATCTGAGCACGACTACCGCGTACTGCTGGGCCTTTGCTCTCATTTAGCACGCGAAACTGGATGCCAACAGCGTCAGTTGTAAGCCCCATTTGACCACCAAGCGCGTCGATCTCTTTTACAAGATGCCCTTTTGCAAGGCCTCCGATGGCTGGATTACAGCTTGCAGCGCCTATTTGCTCGGCTAAGATAGTGATGAGTAGAGTTTTTTTGCCCATTCTAGCAGCCACAAGACTTGCCTCAATGCCAGCATGTCCGCCGCCAACGATGATGATTTCATAATTCATGATAAATTTTTCCTTATTTTTGATAGGCGGATTTTATCAAAAAGCATATAAAATTTAAATTTTTTCAAAGAAATTTCGCCACAAAATTTATGGCTAGAGTTTTTTATTAATGATATTTTAAATATTTTGCTGTTAGATTTACAAAATTTTAAATCTAAATAAGGCTTTATTCATGAGGAATTTACTAAAAGTCACTGGCTTCCTGCCCTATCTTGCGATCGCATTTTTAAACGCAAGTGTCGATCTAGCACACAAAATAACTATCCAAAACGTCCTTTTAAAGACCTACTCAGGCGACACGCTTTTCATCCTAACAGCCGTTATAAATGCGATGATCTTGCTTCCATTTATATTTTTATTCTCCCCTTCAAGCTTTATAAATGACAAATTTGCAAAGACAAAGGTTATTAGAATTTGCGCCGTCTTTGGCGTTGTTATCAGCGTTGCGGTGCTTATTAGCTACCTTTTGGGCGCTTTTGGCGTGGCATTTGCACTCACTCTCATACTAGCTGCTCAAAGTGCGATCTACTCGCCTGCAAAATATGGCATCATCAAAGCTCTCGTCGGCACTGAGCGACTTGGCACAGCAAACGGCGTCATCCAAGCACTCACCATCGTCGCAATACTCGCTAGCTCATTTTTATTTTCATTTATATTTGAAAATTTATACATCCAAGGCGAAAACTCGGAAGAAATTTTAAAAAGCGTCTATCCTATCGGCATCTTTTTAGTCGTATTTAGCGCACTTGAAGCATTTTTTGCCTACAAGCTACCTTATATCAGCGAAACAAACGAACAAAGCGGAGAATTTGAGCTCAAAAAATACATCAGCCTTAGCTACTTAAGAGAGAATTTAAAAGAGGTAAGATCAGATAAAAATATCTGGCTAAGCATCGCTGGACTTAGCATATTTTGGGGCATCTCTCAGATCATAATAGCGGCCTTCCCAGCTCACTACAAGGCGGTTTTCAATGACGATAGCTCGCTAGCGGTGCAGGCAATCCTTGCAGTAAGCGCCATAGGCATAGCATTTGGCTCATACGTGGCTGGCTCTATGTCAAAGCTACACATCGAGCTTGGTATCGTACCGATGGGCGCCATGGGTATATTTTTCTCACTTTTATTTTTCGCTTTTGGCTCAAATATCGGCGTAGTGAGCCTTAGCTCATTTGCATTTGGCTTTTTTGGCGGAATTTTCATAGTGCCACTAAATGCGATGATCCAGTACTTTGCCCCGCAAAAGAGCACTGGCAAGATAATGGCAGCAAACAACTTCTTGCAAAACGTCTCAATGCTGCTATTTTTAGCCATTGGCATAGGCTTAGTATATTTTGAAATTTCAACCACTGGGCTCTTTGTCTTTACAGCGCTTGTTTGCCTAATCGGCAGTTTTTACGCCATTTTGCAGCTTCCACATCTCTTTACAAGGCTACTTTTACTGCCATTTTTAAAGACAAAGTACCGCTTTTTTGTTGAAGGACTTCAAAATTTACCGCAAAGTGGCGGCGCACTACTTCTTGGCAATCACATCAGCTGGATCGACTGGCTCGTACTTCAAGCTGCAAGCCCAAGGGGCATAAGATTTGTCATGTATAGAACGATCTATAACAAATGGTATCTAAAGCAAATTTTTAAATTTTTTAAAGTGATCCCGATAGGCGCAGGAGCTAGCAAAGAGTCGATCGAGCTAGTTAGAGAGTGCCTAAAAAATGGCGAAGTGGTCGCACTTTTCCCAGAGGGACACATCAGCTACAACGGCCAGATAAATGAGTTTAAAAAGGGCTTTGAGCTTATCATCAGAGATCTAGAAGAAATTTGCATCGTGCCATTTTATCTTCGTGGCCTTTGGGGATCTAGCTTTTCAAGAGCTAGTAAATTTTACAAAGACCTCACTTCTAAAAACGGCAGACGCGATATCATCGTCGCCTTTGGCAAGCCAATAACTACATTTATAAACGCTGCAAAGATGAAGCAAAAGGTGCTTGAGCTTAGCTTTTCATCGTGGGAGAGCTTCATCTCAAGGCAAAAACCGCTAACAAGCGAATGGCTAAATAACGCAAAAGAGGATAAATTTAAAGAGTGCGTGAGCGACAGTACTGGGTTAAATTTAAGTAATTTGAAATTTATAACAGCTGTTTTAGTCTTTATCAAAATTTTCAAACGAGAGCTAAAAGATGAGAAAAATATAGGCATCTTACTACCTAGCTCAAGCATCGCAGCTATCGTCAATATGGCGCTTCTTGCGATGGGCAAAGTGAGCGTAAATTTAAACTACACGCTAAACGAGACCTCGCTAAATCACGCCTTAAAAAAGGCAAATATAAACACAGTTATCACATCTAGTAAATTTCTTGAAAAGCTCGCACTTAAGGGCTTTGATCTAAAAGATGCGATGAGTGGCAAGGCTAAATTTGCTGAAGATCTCTCAGCTAGCGTCTCAAAAAAAGAGAAATTTATAGCGCTTTTAACTGCGTTTTTTGCTCCAACTTGGCTCATTAAGCTTTGCTATTTTAAGCGTGTGAGCTTAGAAGATACAGCTACCATTTTATTTAGTAGCGGTAGCGAGGGCGAGCCAAAAGGCATCGAGCTAAGCCATAAAAATTTACTTGCAAACATTAAGCAAATAAGCGAACTTCTAAATTTCAAAAAAGATGACGTCATCTTAAACTCGCTCCCAGTATTTCACTCATTTGGACTAACAGTCACCACTCTTATGCCACTTTGCGAGGGCATAAAAATGGTAAGCGTGCCTGACCCAACAGACGGAGCGACTATCGGCAAAATGGCCGCAAGACACAGCGCTAGCATCATCTTTGGTACCTCAACGTTCTTTAGGCTCTACACCAGAAACAAAAAGCTTCATCCACTGATGTTTCAAAGTGCCAGAATGGTCGTAGCTGGGGCTGAAAAGCTAAAACCTGAGATAAAAGACGAGTTTAGGCTCAAATTTGGCATAGAAATTTATGAAGGATATGGCGCGACCGAAACGGCGCCAGTAGCTGCTGTAAATATGCCAAATATCCTAGAAAAAGAGAGCCTAAAAGAGCTTACATTTAATAGACCTGGCAGCGTTGGCATGCCTCTACCTGGCACAGTCATAAAAATAATCGACCCAGAGACGCTTGAAGAGCTAGAAACTGGCACCGACGGACTCATCGTGATCGGCGGATCGCAGGTGATGAAGGGCTATCTAAACGACGAAGCCAAAACAAGCGAGGTCATCACGCACATTGACGGCGTAAGATACTATAAAACTGGCGATAAAGGCCACATAGACGAAAACGGCTTTGTATTTATCGTCGATAGATACTCAAGATTTGCTAAAATTGGTGGCGAGATGATAAGCCTTGGAAGCGTTGAAGAAGAGCTTGCAAAGGTGCTTGGTAGCGATGTTGTTTTTAGCAGCGCAAACGTGCCAGATAGTAAAAAGGGCGAAGCGATCGCACTTTTAGTAAAAAGTGGCACAGAGCCTGAAAATATCGAGCAAATTTTAAAAGAGAGTAGCCTAGCTCCTATAATGATGCCAAGCTATATATTCATCGTTGATGATATACCAACACTTGCAAGCGGTAAGGTTGATTTTAAGGGCGTTAAAGCTCTAGCGGTCTCACTTTTAGCGGAGTGAGCCGCCGCCCTTTTATTTTTGTGATAAAATAGCGCCAAAATATCACATAGGTCGCAGTTGCGACTGACATTTGCATAAATCTTAAAAAATTTTCTTTTTTTGCAAATTCCGTTATTGATTTTATTTTTCTTAATAAGGAGTTTTGTATGAAATTTTCTAGTGCTTTTAAATTTGGTGTAACCTTCGTAGTTGGCTGCTTGTTCTCTTTAAATTCTGCCTCGGCAAATTCTTACGAGCAGATCAAGAAAGATGGTGTCATAAGGATAGCGACCGAGGGTGTTTATTCGCCATTTTCATTTCACAATGAAAAAGATGAGTTAATGGGCTATGACGTAGAGATAGCAAGAGCTGTGGCTAAAAAACTAGGCGTAAAACCAAAATTTATCGAAGCTTCATGGGATGCGATGCTTGCGGCATTTGATGCTGGCAAGGCTGACGTGGTATTTAACCAAGTTAGTATAACCGATGAGCGAAAGAAAAAGTATGACTACAGCGTGCCATATATGCTCTCTTACTCAGCCATCGTCGTGCATAAAGACAATAACGACATCAAGAGCTTTGCTGATCTAAAAGGAAAAAGAAGCGTGCATTCAGTAAATAGCATGTGGATACCAACCGTTGAAAAATATGGCGCCAAGCTAATTGTGGCCGATAGTTTGAGCGATCAGATAAATTTGATCATCACAAAAAGAGCTGATGATACGATAGATGATGCGGTGATGTTTTATGACTACATCAAACAACATCCAAACGCCCCTATAAAGATCATCGAAGCTGGCGATGAGCCGATGTATACGGCTGCGATTGTTAAAAAAGGTAACAAAGAGCTACTAAATAAGATAAATAATGCCCTAAATGAGCTTAGCAAAGAAGGAGTTTTAAGCGAAATTTCGCTTAAATACTTCGGCAAAGACATTTCTAAATAAGGAGAATCAATGAATTTTAAGCCCGTTTTTGGCTTTATCGCAGGTGCTTTTTTAGCTTTAAATTTAAATGCTTCAACTATCAAAAAAGGCGAGCTTATAGTTGCAACTGAAGGCACTTACTCACCTTACTCATTTTATGACGAAAAGGGCGAGCTAGTAGGATATGACGTAGATATCGCAAAAGCTGTAGCAAAGAAGCTAAATTTAAAGATAGAGTTTCTAACAGCTCCATGGGACGCGATGCTTGCAGCATTTGACGCTGGCAAGGCTGACGTGGTGTTTAATCAAGTTAGTATAAACGAAGATAGAAAGAAAAAGTATGACATGAGCGTGCCTTACACCATGCCATATCCTGTAATAGTCGTGCATAAAGACAATAACGACATCAAAAGTTTTGCTGATCTAAAGGGCAAAAAAAGCGTGCACTCTGCAACTAGCAACTGGGCAGCGATAGCTGAGAAAAACGGCGCAACAGTGGTCGTGGCTGATGGCTTTAGCAAAGGCGTAGAGCTTATCATCTCAAGAAGAGCTGATGATACGATAAATGACAACGTCACATTTTTTGACTACATCAAACAACGCCCAAATGCACCGCTAAAGATCGCATACACTAGCAACGAGCCGATGCCAACAGCTGCACTTCTTAAAAAGGGCAACACCGAGCTACTAGAAGCTATAAACAAAGCGCTTAATGAGCTAAAAGCCGAGGGCAAGATAAGCGAAATTTCAATGAAATATTTTGGAAAAGATATTTCAAAATAATTTTAAAGCCAATATTTTTATTGGCTTTACTTTTTAAATAACTAGGATAAATTTTGAGCAAAAAAGATACAGATGTAACAAAAGACATAGACTTTATAAATGAAACCGTAATAGATAATATAAATTTTACATATATTGCTGAAAGTAAAATTCACGGATTTGGACTTTTTGCTAATAAAAATTTAGATAGTGGCACAATACTTTGCTTTTTAGATGGACAAGTAATGAGCTGGGATCACTATGATGAAATAGCAAAGAGTATAAATTTAGGGAAATATCAAAACTATATTTTTATGGAGTGGAACGCACTTAGCAACAAAACATTACTTGTACGAGCATTTAGAACAAAATACAGCTATATAAATCACTCAAGTATGCCAAATGTAGAGATAAAATACAATCCAATTCGCATAGAAACAATAAAACAAATAAATAAAAATGATGAAATAGTTATAGACTACAACAAAGAACCATTAAAAAAAGAGTACCTTGACGATAAAGAAAAAGGGTTTTTGTGATACATATTAAAACCACAATTATTCAACCAATAGAAATCAATACACAAACGCTAATAAAGCTCTTTGATACAAAAATAAATATTGAAAATTTTAAAAAATATAAGAATATTAAAGCACCTTGTTGGAAACAAACTATGGATGAACTTTTTAATCTATATAGTTCATTTATAATTTTAGATAACCAACTTATAAATTATAAAGATTTACAAGCAGAACTGAAAAGTGATCATTTTAATATCAACGACAAATTTAATATATCTGATTTTATAGATGACAATGGCTTGCAAGCATACTTAATGTTTGACTACAGGCTATTTCAATTTTGTATAGTGTATGAGCTTGACTTTGTTTTGCCGCTAAATAATATAGAAAATGTCACAAGTCATGAACAAGACAAATTAGATTTTTATAATTGTATTCGCAATATCTTTGTTAAAGAAACCGATAGTTCGTATCTACCGTCTATTATTTTTAATTTACAAGATAGCTTAATCAAAGAGGCAATGAATTTTATAGCTGTAAATTTTAACTTAAAAGATAGTGCAGATAGCCTTAAAATACTAAATAATAGCGGCAATATAACAAATGTAGCCATCTTAGAAAACTTAAATGATAAGGAGTTTGAAAAATACTCAAATTATTTACTAAATTTAAATTCATTAGCTGAAAGAAATCAAAACTATAGTTCTCCTATAAAAATAAAATCAGCAAACTCAAAACACGATAATTTATACTTTTTTAATGGTCGCTTTCATACGATAATATTACAAAATAAAAAAGATAAATACAGATACATACCAATACAATTTCAAATGCAATACCTTTGGTTTTATTTATCTAAACAGATAAATTTAATACTCGAGTTTTACAATGACAATATTTTAAAAGATAACTCTATATCAAAAATATCAGAATACAGCGATAAAATCGATGCGATAATAAATAAAATAGAAAATCTAAATATTTTTAATCAAAAATTTAAACTTTCTATTGAAGCCGATAGTAAAATTTACCACGCAATAG
>NZ_CABPTV010000008.1:125875-145875 GCF_902460535.1 Campylobacter concisus
AGAAAAATGGAATATAGAAAATATGATCAAAACTTCAAACGAATATGTTGTCTATTTTAAAGATTATTTAGCAAGAATTTATACCAAGAAAAGCTCCAAAATGGAGCAAAGACAAAATAAAATACTCTTATTTATAACTTTATTTCAATTTATTGCACTTCTAAGCGTTTGGAATGATTATCTAAATTTATTAAGTGTTGAGTTTTTACAAAAAGCAAAAGGTATATTGCCACTATTTGGTTCAGAGAGTAACCTAGAAGTTTTCAACATATATCTACCAATTATATTTTTCATAATAATTTTATGTATGTTTTTTTATATCTTCAAAAATAAGGAATAGTTAAGGCAAAAATGGAAAATTTAGATAGAGTGATCGAGCTTGTTTCAAGCTCGACACTACCGATGATCATCGCACTTTTAAAAGTGACGATCCCACTTACTTTGCTCTCGTTTTCGCTAGGGCTTGTCATCGCCATTATCACAGCAGTAGCGAGGCTTTCAAATATAAAAATTTTAAAATTTATATTTGCCACCTATGTTTGGATATTTCGTGGCACGCCGCTTCTTGTGCAGCTTTTTATTGTATTTTACGGACTTCCTAGCATCGGCGTCACGCTTGATACTTGGAGTGCGGCGACTATCGCATTTAGCCTAAACGTGGGCGCTTATGCGTCTGAATCTGTAAGGGCTGCCATACTTTCTGTGCCAAAAGGTCAGTGGGAGGCGGCCACATCGCTTGGCATGACGCACTATCAAATTTTAAAGCGTATCATCGCGCCTCAAGCAGTGAGGATCTCACTCCCTCCGCTTTCAAATACATTTATAGGCCTTGTTAAAGACACTTCACTAGCAGCTTCTATAACGATGGTAGATATGTTTATGGTCGCTCAAAGGATCGCAGCAAGAACCTTTGAGCCACTCATCCTCTACATCCTAGCAGCACTCATCTATCTAGTGGTTTGCACACTTTTAACCTATCTTCAATCAAGGCTTGAAAAAGCTGTCTCAAGGTATGTCTAATGGCTATAAATTTTAAAAATATAAGCAAATCTTACGGTGATCATTTGGTGCTAGATAACATAAATACAAGCTTTAAAGAGGGGCAAACGACCGTGGTAGTTGGCTCATCTGGTTGTGGCAAATCAACGCTTCTTAGATGCATAAATTTACTTGAGATCCCACAAAGTGGCACTTTAGAGGTAGATGATAGGAGTGTAAATTTTAAAGAGAAGCTTAGCTCAAAAGAGCTTTTAGAAATTCGCAAAAAAACAGGCATGGTCTTTCAAAGCTTCAACCTCTTCCCGCACCTAACAGCGCTTCAAAATGTCACCGAAGCTCCAATCTACGTTCAAAAAAAGGATAAAAACGAGGCTATAAAAGAGGCAAAAGAGCTTTTAGCCAAAGTGGGGCTTAGCCACAAAGAAGATACCTATCCAAACAGGCTCTCAGGCGGACAAGCACAGCGTGTAGCCATCGCTAGAGCACTAGCTGTAAATCCGTACTTTTTGCTACTTGATGAGCCTACAAGTGCGCTAGATCCAGAGCTAGAGGCTGAAGTTTTAAAGGTCATCTTATCTCTTGCAAAAGAGAAAAAGTCTATGATCATCGTCACTCACAATATGAATTTTGCTAGAAAGATAGCTGATAGAATTTTGTTTTTAGATAAAGGTGTGATCGCGTTTGATGGCTTAGTAGATGAGTTTTTTAACAGCCAAAATGAGAGGATAAAAAGCTTTATCTCGGCTATGGATATATAAATTTAGCTAGAAGATCTAGCTAAATTTGTTATGCAAAATATGGTTTTATCTGCTCGATCCAAGCTGAAATTCTACCCTCAGTTTTGTCACTTTGGTTATCAGCATCAAGCGCTAGACCTACAAATTTACCATTTCTTACGGCATCAGAGCCATCAAATGTATAACCATCAGTGCTAACCTCGCCCACTACCTTTGCACCAGCTTTTACGACCTCATCGTAAAGCTTTGCCATGCCGTTACAGTACTCATCTGAGTAGCTCTCGCTATCGCCCATGCCAAAAACAGCGACCGTTTTGCCACTTAAATTTAACGCTTTAAAGTCAAACGCGTCCCAGTCATCTTGAAGATCACCGCTGCCCCAAGTCGATGTGCCAAGGATGAGCTTATCAAAGCTATTTATCTTTGCCCCATCCACGTCAGAGACGTTTAAAAGCTCGTTTTCAAGCCCCAAACCCTCGCTTATAAGCTTTGCTGCATCTTCGGTATTTCCCATGCTACTTCCATAAACTATACCTATCATTTTTATCCTTTTTAAAAAATTTTACTAATAATCGTATAAGGCACGAGCTTTATGCACCCTCTTGCAAAGCAGTGCCTAACCTCAACGTGCCGCCTAAATTCCTCATTTCTAGGACAAACGATATAAACCATCTCACACTCGCGACCAAGCGCGCAAACGGCTGCATCGATGTCGTCGTTTAAATTTCTCATATCATCAAAGCTCACCCTTTTAAAGCTTGGCATGACGCTGAGTAAATTTTTGCCACCCTTTTTGACCGAGATGACGCCGCCATTTAGCACGACCTCTTTGTCCTGATGGCGGAGGCGTATTTTATCATAAACAAACTGGCAAAACATCTGCGCTGCGTCAATGAAAAACTCAAATTCCCCGCTTTTATAAAGCATCTTTATCATCTTTGCAGCTGCCATCTTTGGCTCTTTTGCTACAAATTTCAACGTTTTAAAGTCATTTTTCAAATAAGCATTTATGATGATGTTTGAAGGCATGCAAAAGCTATCAACTGGTTTGAAATTTAAAAATTTATCACGCAGCAAGAAATTTATCCTAGCATCAAAAATATCTTTGAAATTTAGAAATTTAGCGTAAGAAAGCGGGATCTTTAGCTCGCTTTCAACGCCAACATTATAAAGTGCGATGAAAATTTTCGCACGCGAAAGCTTGTCAAGCTTTGCAAAAATACTTGGAGTTATTTCGCCAATATCTGATAAAAACCAGAACTTCATCGATTATTCTTTGCATCCAAATTCCTTATCTAGGCCAAAGACCTTACAATACTCGCAAAATACACAACTAACGCTTCTTTTAGCACAAACGATAGGGATATTTCTCTTTTTTGCTTGAGTTTTAATAGTCTTCATCGTGTTGTGATTTAAAAAGCTAGTTAGCATCACCACGCACTCAGTATCTTGTGGAATCGGCTTACGATTTACGCGGTTTTCGTTTCTAGCGTCCCAGTGCTCTATCTTTTCAGCTCCCAAATCATGCAAAACCGCCTTAATAGGCGTGATCTCATCTGCTCCTATAACTAAAACTGACATAACAAGCTCCTAATTTTTATTTGTTTTTCTGATAACGATTATAAAAAAGCTTAGCTAAAATTATTCTTAGTTATGATATTTATTATCACTTATTTGTAGAAATTTGTAACGTTTTTGGTTGTTTTGGGAGGTTAAATTTAGAAATTGATTTTGCGTTCTAGCTTCTTAAACTCATCTGCGTAGCACAAAGCATGGTCTACGCACTGAAGCCAAAATTCGCTATTTCTAGCATCTTTCTTGAAGTGTTTTTGCAAAAGATCTTCAACGCTCATCACCCCACTATCCATCAAAAATGCCTTATATCTTGCAAGAAATTGACCACTATCATTTTCAAATTCGCTTATTAAAAACTGCGATATCAAATAGCCGATCATATAAGGATAGTTGTAGATGTATTGATCCGTTTTGTAAAAATGCAGTTTAAAGTAAGGCAAAATGCTCTCACTATCTTTTGTCGTCTCGCCATAAAATTTATTCCACGCCATTTGCATGAAATTTTCTATCTCTTTAGCGCTAACAACGCTGTTTTGTCTAGCTTTTAAAAATGCACTCTCAAACTCATATCTAACGCCGATATTTAACATGAAATTTGCCGCTGACTTTAGCTCCTGCCAAAGGATATCAAAGCAAAATTTATCATCACTGCTACTTTTTCTAAGATGATTTCTAAGCAGGGCTTCATTAAATGTACTAGCGCACTCAGCTAGGCTCATAGGCGGCTTTTGATGAAGTGCGCAGATATCGCGCATGAGCCAGTAGTGCCAAGCGTGGCCTAGCTCGTGAGCCTGCTGTATGACGTGAGATAGAGCACCTGTATAGCTTGAAAAAAGTCGTGGCTGCTTAAATTTACCAAGCCAAACGCAAAATGCCCCAGCCGCTTTATTATCACGCACCTCGGCCTCCACCCAGCCTTTTTTTAACATCATATTAACAAATTCGCAAGCTTCAATACCCAGCTTGCTAAGTGCTGCAAGGATCAAATTTACAGCCTCTTCGTAGGAGAATTTATCCTTGTTAGCAAATGGTGATGGAGCCAAAAGGTCACAAGCGTAAATTTCGCCGTTTGGAAGGTACTTTGCCCTAAGACTCACGCACTCTCTTATCTTCTCCAGCCTCATGCAAACTGCCTCAAACATCGCATCAAGCGTATCTTTGCTGATCTTATTTTGCTCCAGACTTGGCGTTAAAAAGTCGGTTTTTGCAACATTAAATTTACTAAGCCTAAAGCCAGCTAGCATATTTAGTAAGTCTGCGTATAAATTTGCATGTTTTTCATAGTGCTCTTTTAGTCCGCAAAAGACATTTTTTCTTAAAATTTGATCTGGCGAGCCTTTTAAAACACCAGCGCATTTTGCGTAGCTATACGCATTTTCTTCGCCAGAGCCATTTACTGCTTTTACTGATATGAGGTTGTTTAGGTGCCTAAATATGCCATAAATCGGCACAAAGTTGCTAAGTGAAATTTGATCATAAATTTCGCCACTTTTTGCGTCAAGCATACGCTGATAGCTATTTTTATACTCATCATAAAGTGGCTTTATCTTTTTAAACTCACCACTTTTAAAGAATAAATTTGAGCCCTCAAGCTTGTTTATGGCATTAAAGATAGCTAGTTTTGCCTTTTCTAAATTTACCCCACTCATCAAAAGTGGGATCTCTGCAGCGCTTGCTCGCTCGTCTTTTACGTCATCGCTCGCCTTGCACCTGCAAAACGCCAAAAGCGAATTTAGCTCGCCAAAAGCAAGCTCATAAGCATTTATAGCCAAATTTAGACCTTCTTTTTTGCTAGCTAAATTTCTAGCCTCTAAGATAAGAGATTCTAAATTTTCAAACGCCTCTTTAAATTTAGTACTATCAATGTCTCCATAAGCATCGCTAAAGTCCCAAACAACTCGCTTCATATCGTCCTCACAACGAAAGTAAAAATACAAAAATATGATGACTTACTAGGCCCAAAATAGCAGGCACACTGCAGCGCTTTACGATATCCATTGGGCTGCACTTTAGCATGCCGGCTATGGCGATAACTACGCCTGATACTGGCGAGATCGGACGGGCGATCGTTGAGGCTTGGTGCATAGGAAGTACCAGCATGACGGAGCTTACATTTAGTTTAGATGCGATTTGTGGCACCATCTCTATGAGCGGATAGAAGCTCGCTCCGTTTGAGCCAGAGATGATGGTAACTAGCGTTGTGATAACGACAAAAAGCACCGACATGCCAAAGCCAGCAAGCCCTAGAGTATTTGCGAGTTTTATGATCGCATCTATCATACCAAGAGCCTTAAAACCCTCTGCAAAGACGCCAGCTGCGATGATTAAAACGACAACACCGCTTAAACTCTTGCCCATAGCGTTAAAAAAGACCTTGAACCCATCAGCAATAACGTCAAATTTAAATTTACATCTCACTGCCTCAAAGATCATGGCAATGACAACTGAGATGATGATAATGGCTGAAATATCAAGCTTGATAGAAGTGATAGCGTAGCGTGAGAATACAACGACTAGTATCATCGGCAAAAAGGGCAGTAGTGCGTAAATTTTAGGCGCCTCTTTAAGCTCGTCCTTTGTCCCCTCAAACTCCATAACATCGCCCACATGCTCACTACAAACCCAACCCTCTTTTTTATCCAGATATCTGTTCCAAAAGACTAGAGCGATGCCGATAACTAGCGTCGTTGGCAGACCGGCTGGAATTTTATATGTAAATACATAATCTAGTATATTAAGCTGCGTAGCCTTTGCAGCGGCTGCTGTTGAAGCGCCAAGAAGCACCAGCGAAACGGCTCCAGACATAGCGCAGATAGAGCCTACTGTTAGTTTATTTAGCCCAAGCGAGATGAGCACCGGCCCAAGCAGAGCAAGACACAAAACGCCCAGCCCAACAGCACTGGTGATAACCATACTGATGAGCTTTGCGACCAAAAATGCGACAAAGACCATGATGTAAGGGTTTTTTATCATCTTAAAGCGCTTTGTTGCGATACCAACGAAGGCATGGTTTGCTCCGATGTGCGTCATATAGCTTGCAAAACCGACCATAAACATGATGATAAGGCCAAGATTTGAAAGCCTGTTTGAGAACATGTAGCGTATAAATTCTACGATGTTAAAATACTCATTTCCTGTTGGCACAGCCTGCTTTGGCATAAAGTGCCCAGTGCCAAGCATGACCGAGCAGATCAGCATAAAAACGCCAGAGAGAAAGAGAACGAGTGGCGCGTATTTGCCTTTAATGATGGCATATCCCACTACAAAAAGAGTCACTAGACCGATTATAATACCCCCAAAAGCCATTTTATACTCCTTTGAGCGAATTTAACTGGCCAAATTCTAGTGCAGAAAAGCTTTTATTAAACTAAAATAAAAATTTTCATTTAATTTACTTTTTGAGCTCTTTTGCCCTAAATTTAGCCACCGCAACGAGAAAGATAACAAGCCCAGCCACTGCAAAAAAGCTACCAACGTTGCCGATATTTTGCTCGCCAAGATGAACTATCGTTTGATGTCCGATGAGCGCGCCAGCTCCTATGCCGATATTGTAAATGGCTGAGTATATCGCCATCGCAGCGTCCGTGGCATTTGAGGCTAAATTTAGCACCTTTATCTGAAAGCTCATATTTATCCCAGCTATGCCAAGCCCCCATATAAAGGCAAGAACAAGCATAAAAGTCTCATTTGTAGCGATCAAATTTAGTGCCAGCAAGCAGGCTAAAATGAGCGTGATAGAAAGAGCCAAAAAGGCATTTGGTATAAACTTATAAAATTTAGAGAAAAGCACGCTTGCTACGATACCAGCGACGCCAAACAAAAGCAAAAATATGGTGATAAATTTACCATCAAAGCCACTAATATCTTTAGCAAATGGCTCGATGTAGCTATAGGTGCTAAAATGTGCGCTGATAACGATAGCAGTTAGCAAAAATACCACCATCAAAAAGCCATTTCTTGCTAACTCTGGCAAACTCTTTAGCGAGCCTGAGTTTTTGCTAGGCAAAAGTGGTAAAATTTTATATAGCCAAGCCCCAACTCCCACAGCAAATATCCCTATCAGCCCAAATGTGACACGCCAGCCAAAGGCGTCGCCTAAAATCCTGCCAAGTGGCAAGCCAAGTATCATCGCCATCGATGTACCAAGTGCTAAAAGTCCCAGAGCTTGCGAGCTTTTATTGATAGGTGCGACCCTGACGGCAAGCGAGGCGGTGATCGACCAAAATATGGCGTGTGAGATGGCTATTAGCACGCGAGCTATGACTAAAACCGTGAAATTCCAAGCGACCGCGCAAAGTGCGTGAGAAGCGACAAAAATGATAAAAACCTTTAAAAGCAGTGACCTTCTCTCTAAATTTGCAGTTAAAAGCATAAATGGTAGCGAGAGTATCGTCACACTCCACGCATATATCGTAATGATGAGCCCAGTATCAGCCGTACTCATGCCAAAATCCTTCGCCATGTCGCTTAAAAGCGGCACTGGCACGAACTCAGTTGTATTAAATATAAAAGCTGCAAAAGCTAGCGCGATAACCCTTAGATAGGCTATTTTATGAATATTTATCAAAATTTCATCCTTTTTACTTTGCCTCTACGATATTAAAATTTGACTTACATCTTAGTTATTTATAAATTTTAATTTTTTAATGATAGAGATTAATGACAAATTTTGGATTATTTCCTTATAATAAAGCCATTTTTAAGATAATTTTAAGGCGGAAATATGTCAAAAATAATGAAAACTATGGACGGAAACGAGGCCGCAGCTTACGCGTCATACGCATTTACCGAAGTAGCTGGAATTTACCCTATCACTCCTAGCTCGCCTATGGCTGACTACACTGACCTTTGGGCAGCGCAGGGCAAGAAAAATTTATTTGGTATGCCAGTAAAAGTGGTCGAAATGCAAAGCGAAGGCGGCGCAGCTGGCACGGTGCATGGTTCGCTACAAGTTGGCGCGCTAACTACGACCTACACAGCTTCTCAAGGCCTACTTTTAAAAATTCCAAATATGTATAAAATAGCAGGCCAGCTCCTCCCTGGCGTCATCCACGTCTCAGCTCGCTCTCTAGCAGCGCAGGCTCTTTCAATATTTGGCGACCACCAAGACATCTATGCCTGTCGCCAAACCGGCTTTGCTATGCTAGCAAGCGGCTCAGTGCAAGAGGTGATGGATATCGCTGGCGTGGCGCACTTAGCAGCGATAAAGGGCAGAGTGCCGTTTTTACACTTCTTTGACGGCTTTAGAACGAGCCATGAAATTCAAAAGGTCGAGGTGCTTGACTACGCGCACTTTGACAGACTACTTGACCGCGAAGCGTTGCAGAAATTTAGAGACAATGCACTAAATCCAGAGAGCCCAAAAACTCGTGGCACAGCGCAAAATGACGATATATATTTTCAAACAAGAGAGCTAAGCAACCGCTTTTATGACGCAGTGCCTGATATCGTGGCAAACTACCTAGCTGAAATTTCAAAGATCACTGGCCGTGACTACAAGCCGTTTAACTACTACGGCGACCCGGAAGCGACACGCGTCATCGTGGCTATGGGCTCAGTGACGCAAACTCTTGAAGAGGTCGTGGATTATCTAAACGCAAAAGGCGAAAAGGTGGGCATTATTAAGGTGCATTTATACCGCCCATTTAGCACGAAGTATCTCTTTGACGTGATGCCAAAGAGCGTGAAAAGCATAGCCGTTCTTGACCGCACAAAAGAGCCTGGCAGCCTTGGCGAGCCGCTATATCTTGATATAAAAGCAGCGTTTTACGGCCAAAAGGACGCACCGATCATAGTTGGCGGCAGATATGGCCTAAGCTCAAAGGACGTCGACCCTGCGCAGATGCTAGCTGTGTTTGAAAATTTAAACCAAAACGAGCCAAAAGATGGCTTTACAGTGGGTATCGTCGATGACGTAACTTTTACGTCTCTACCGACTGGAGAGAAAATTTCACTAAGCGACGAGAGCGTTAAAGAGTGCTTATTTTACGGCCTTGGCGCTGATGGCACCGTGGGCGCAAACAAAAACTCGATAAAGATCATCGGCGATAAAACTGACCTTTACGCGCAGGCATATTTTGCCTACGATAGTAAAAAATCAGGCGGCTACACACGCTCGCACCTTCGCTTTGGCAAAAAGCCGATCCGCTCGACCTACCTCGTCTCAAACCCGCACTTTGTAGCCTGCTCGGTCGCGGCATATCTTGAAATTTACGACGTCATTGACGGCATAAGAGAAAACGGCACATTTTTATTAAATTCTATCTGGGACGCAGAGCAGACCATAGCGAAGCTACCAAATAAAGTTAAGAAAATTTTAGCTAGTAAAAATATAAATTTCTACATCATAAACGCAACCAAACTAGCGCACGATATCGGCCTTAAAAACCGCACAAATACCATTATGCAGTCGGCATTTTTCAAGCTAGCTGACATCATACCATTTGAAGATGCGCAAAAATATATGAAAGAGTACGCTCACAAAGCCTACGCCAAAAAAGGCGAGGCAATCGTGCAGATGAACTACAACGCTATCGACGTTGGCGCAAACGGCCTTATAAAGGTGCCGATTGATCCTGCGTGGGCAAATTTAGCAGATGATGAGCAAAAAGATGAAAAATACATCGGCAACAGCTTCATCGAAAACGTCGTCAAACCGATAAATGCGGCCAGGGGCGATAGCCTGCCAGTCTCAGCCTTCATAGGCTACGAGGACGGCCACTTCGAAGCTGGCACGACGGCTTATGAGAAGCGCGGCGTTGGCGTCATGGTGCCAAAATGGATCGAGCAAAACTGCATCCAGTGCAACCAGTGTGCATTTGTCTGCCCACACGCTGTCATCAGGCCATTTTTGATAGACGAAAACGAGCTTAGCGCAGCACCACAAGGCGTAAAAGAGCACAACCTAGAAGCCAAAGGCAAAGAGGTCAAGGGACTAAAATATAAAATCCAAGTAAGCCCGCTAGACTGCACCGGCTGCGAGCTATGTGCGCAAAACTGCCCAAGCAAAGAAAAATCGCTCGTCATGGTGCCGCTTGAAGAAGAGCTAGGCAAAAACGAGCAAGAAAATGCTGATTATCTATTTAAAAAAGTCGCTTACAAAGACGATCTCATGAACAAAGAGAGCGTTAAAGGCGTTGGCTTTGCTAAGCCACTCTTTGAATTCCACGGCGCTTGCCCGGGATGCGGCGAAACTCCGTATATCACGCTTATAACAAGGCTCTTTGGCGAGCGTATGATCGTGGCAAACGCGACTGGTTGTAGCTCGATATATGGTGGCTCAGCCCCATCTACTCCGTACACCACAAATGACGAAGGCAAGGGCGTTGCGTGGGCAAACTCGCTATTTGAAGATAACGCCGAGTTTGGCATGGGTATGAATGTAGCGATGGAGACCATGCGCCACCGCATCGAAGATATAATGAGAAACAACATAGATAGCGTGCCAAACGCACTTTCAGCGCTTTACAACGACTGGATAAATTTCAAAAATGATGGCGTTAAAACGCAAGAGATCACGAAAAATTTATTGCCTATCTTAGAGCAAAATTTAAGCGCGCCAGGCGTTAAAGAAATTTTAGAGCTTAAGAAATTTCTCGTTAAAAAGTCGCAATGGATCATCGGCGGCGACGGCTGGGCGTATGACATCGGATTTGGCGGACTTGACCACGTGCTAGCAAGCGGCGAAAACGTAAACGTGCTAGTGCTTGACACCGAAGTTTATTCAAACACTGGCGGCCAAAGCTCAAAATCAAGCCGCGCAGGCTCGATAGCGCAATTTACGGCTAGTGGCAAGCCAGCTCAGAAAAAGGACCTTGGCTACATCGCAATGACTTACGGCAATATTTTTGTAGCGCAGATCAACTCAAACGCGAGCCAAGCAAACGTGATAAAAGCGATCGCAGCAGCTGAAGCCTATGACGGCCCAAGCCTCATCATCGCCTACTCTCCGTGCATCGCTCACGGCATCAAAGGCGGCTTATCACAGTCAGGCGGACAAGGCGAGCTCGCCACAAAATGCGGATATTGGCCGACATATCTATACGATCCGCGCCTTTTAAAAGAGGGACAAAATCCTCTAAAAATCACCTCAAAAGAGCCAGACTGGTCGCTTTATGAAGAGTTTTTGCTAAACGAAGTTCGCTACAACTCACTTAAAAAGACCAACCCTGAGCACGCAGACGAGCTACTAGCTAAAAACAAAGCCGACGCGCAAAGACGCTACCGCCAGCTAAAACGCCTAAGCCTAGCAGACTTTAGCGATGAGATCAATTAAATTTTAGGTGCTTTTGCACCTAAAATTTACTCTAGCAGCTAGAATACATCTTGCTTGAAATCTTTTTAAATTTAATACTGCATATCTCGTCAAAGGCAAAATGGCGTTCCTTAAGATCGCCCATAATATATGAAAAATAAAATTTATTCTCCACAAAAGCCACTTCACTGGCTATGATCTCGCCAAGAGCGCTGTCATCTATATGAAAATTTTTAAAAATGACGCTTAGCTCGAAGTAGCCATTTTGCAAGTCTCCGATATAAAATTTAACCCTAGCGCCGCTTTTCATAAAGGCAAAAGATACTATCTTTGCATCACTAAAATTTAGATCTACAAAAATTCTCTCCAGCGTGTGTAGTTCACCACGAAAAGACTTTATATACGAGCTATAATCCTCTATCCTCTTTTCAAACTCATCATCATCCAGATCGCCATTTACCCAGCTCTTATCGAAAAACATCATCTTGCGCCAAGGCACTGCAGCTCCTTAAATTTAACTTCTAAAGCAAATTTTATATATCATTATCTAAAATTATTCATAAATTTAAAAGGCAAAAATATGAGCCAAACGCACCCTTTTAAGCCAATCTTTGATAAAAACTCTAAAATTTTGATCCTAGGCTCATTTCCCTCTGTCATATCTCGTAAATTTGGCTTTTATTATACAAATCCGCAAAACCGCTTTTGGCGAGTGCTGGCTGGGGTCTTAAACTCTCCGCTGCCAGAAAGCACGGATGAAAAGATAAAATTTCTACTCTCTCATCACATCGCGATATATGACGCGGCGATATCATGCGAGATAGATGGCTCAAGCGACGCAAAAATGAGCAAGATAGTGCCTGTAAATTTAAAGCCAATTTTTAAAACCGCAAATATCACACAAGTCTATGCAAATGGCGGCAAAGCTTATGAAATTTGCAAAAAATACTTAGAAGATGAGATCATAAAAGCGACAAAAAACGAGGTGATAAAACTACCATCAACCAGCCCTGCAAATGCTAAATTTAGCCTTGAAAAGCTCGCAAAAGAATGGTCGGTGATAGTTAGAGAGTTAGAGTAGATCAGAAACTTGAAACAACTCCGTCTTTGATCTCTATGCTTATGGTACCATCAAGGCTTGCATACTTCGTGTAGTCTCCAGCACTTACAGCTGAGTGCTCATCAAAGCCATCAAGCTTAAGCCTATCACTACTATCGCCATCTATTTTTAATACTATCTTTCCAGTATCGCGCAAAATGTCTTTAACATCGGCAGCACTTAGTCTCAAATTTGCGCTCTCGCTATCCACTATGCTGTTATCACTCTGCACATCACCGCCAAGAGATAATTTTTCAAAATTTTTAACCTTTGAAAAGTCGATGTTGTTTTCTCGAACTATCAACGTATCTTCACCGCTTCCACCATCGATAGAGACATTATTTAAAACTGCACCTTTTTCCACATTTACGATATCGTTGCCAGTTGCACCCCTCCATTCATCTTTGTAACCATCGCCATAAATTTGCGTATTATTTAACGTAGAACCACTTTTTATATTAAACGTGTCATTGCCATCCATACCACATATCATCGAGTTATTTAAAGTGGCCCCACTTTTTATATTAAACATATCATTGCCGATATAGCCGCTCCATTCTCCATAAATTTTAGAGTAGTTCACAACCGAGCCGCTTTCAAAATTTACAGTATCATCACCATCTCCTCCAGAGATAACTTCAGATAAATACCCTACCCTAACATCGTTAAATTTACCATCGATCGTGCCTCTTATGTTGAATATATCATTACCTCTACCACCATCAATAGCAAAAGAGTCACCGCCATACCCGTTTTGATCCACAGTGATATTTTCTATATTAAAAGTATCTGTGTCTAGTCCGCCATAAAGTCTTACGCCATTTTTTAATGTCGAATTATTTATGTTAAAAGTATCTTTATCTATTGGGCTTATACTCTCAAGACCATCTGTGCTTATGCTGCCACCAGTAATAGTCACATCATTTATATTAATCGTGTCATCACCTAGTTGTGTTTCTATCATAACTTCGTCGATTGTTGCACCACTATCTATATTTATAGTATCTTTTCCATTTCCTGTAACAATCGTGTTATAAAGAGTATCAGATTTTAAGATACTAGTATGGATATTTATAAGATCATCTCCTTTGCCACTTCTAATGTCTATACCTTTTACTACCGATGTTTTATCTATGTTTAACTCAAACTTAGTATTAGAGGCGGCTATTGACGCATCTGCCAACTCTGAATTTTTAATATTTATAACTTCAGTATTATCAAGTGAGCCATATGAGCCATCACCTACGTTTATAGTACTGTTAAAAAGTTTTGAATTTTCTATAGCAACGCTATCAATACCATCTCCTGTGCTTATTGTTGAGTTGTTTTTTAGCTCAGAATCTTTTATCAAAACCTCATCATCTCGACCTGCCCTTATTGTCGTATTATCTAAACCTGCGCCTTCAAGTATTAGTTTATTATCACCATAATCACTCTCTTTTATATACGAATTTACAGCTTTTGAAGTCATCTTTATTGTATCGTCACCACTGCCTGTATCTAAATTTACACCATCTATATCTTGATCTATTAAGATGTTATTATCATTATCTATTATCGCACCAATTGCATTTACGGTTGAAATTTCATCATTATCACTAGTAACACTCAATGTTAAATTTCTTTTGTAGTCTCCAAAATTATTAATGCCAGGCGCTATACCTGCTCCCAAATCTTTAATCATTTCGCCTTCGTTTTGATATCCTGATGTTTGTCCATAATCATCTGCAATATAATATCTAACCTTTAAATTTGCGATATCATTTGGGTCATTTAGGAATATTTGATTATTACCGAGTGATATCCAATTATTCCCACCATCAATAGAATATTGGCTCATAGATTTATAATAATCTTTTCCATCTATGCCGCTAAACTTTAAGCTCAAAGTAGTTGGCAAGACATTTAATGCCTTATTTAATGAAAAATCAAAAGTTAGATATCTGCTATATCCAGTAGATACATCATAGATTCCATCTTCGCTCATATCTTGTTGAGCTACTATACTTAAAGTTGGTTTAGATATAAGTTGTGTAAAACCTGTATCTGATATATTGTCAGCATATCCATCAACTGAGCCAACTGGAGATTCAAAATTTCTGCCAGAGCCATTTAAATTTCTAAAATTTTCATTGATATTTGAGTAGTGTCCGCCCTCAGAAAATTTAGCCTCACCAAGGCTAACTCCGTCTCCACCAGCATTACCTCCATTACTTCCACCAGCTGCGGTTTCCTCAAGCGCGTTTAGATCTTTACCGCTCAAAATCGCCTTTTGCAGATCGTCTATACTGGTCATCTTTTTAGTATCAGGGCTTTCAGAACCAAGAGTTTCTTGATCTAAATTTAAACTATCCTTGCCTATCAATGTAACCTCTTTACCATTAATGGCAACAATCTTTACTTTAGAGTTGGCACTTTCAGTCACTATCTTTTCGCCATTATAAACTATATCGCTTTCATGAAGCTCCCTCGCCTCGCCCAAGTTATTTATAGCTTTTGCTCCATCACCAGATATACTTTTTACTACTGCAATCTCATTTGACATAACTTTTTCCTTTTTATTTTTGTCACACCGTTACATTTTTAATTGTGGAATTATATTGCTTTAAAGATGAATTGTAAATAGTACCAAAGTACGATCAAATAGGCATTTTAGTTATAAAAAAGTTATAAATACTACTCCATACTAGGCTAATAATAAAAGCAATAAATATTTTTATAAATTTTATCTTTTTATTTCTAGGCTTTGATCTAAGCAGCAGCTCGGTCTTTGGTTTTGGCCTTGTTTCATAGTGTGTGTTATAGCATTTTAGTAGCTCTTGTCCGCACTTTTCACATGTAGTTTCAACTATATTATAAAATTTCATGCAGTCAGGACACCACATGCCAACTAGCCTTTGTACGATTGGCGGCTCTTTTCTAAAAGCCATCCAAAAACCATAAATGCTTAACAGCAAAAATCCAAATGCTGGTAGCAAGTATAAATAACCAGCATCATCAAATTTAAAAAATTTCTCACCTACTTTTACATTTTTGTTAGCTAGCATAGAGATACAGTAAAGCAAGCACATAAATCCTATAAAAAAGCCACCTATGTGGTTAAACATCTTATTTATCCTTGCTTTTACTGTATATGATTGATAAACTCAGCAACATTATTTCTTACAACATACCAGATGTATATATAGTATAAAAGCAGTCTTTATCTATATTATGATATTTTTCTATGTAATCAATTGCTTTTTTAGCAGAATACTCATGTAGATCATATGTATATTCTTCAGAATTAAAGCTCCAATTGTCATAAGTATATTCAGCTGCTTGCCCATCATACTTTATTACATCGCCACCGACAATAACTTGCTCCTTGGCTTTCAATACCGCGATCTTCTTTATAGCATTTTCGTAGTCATAAGCAATTTCACATATATTGCTAAAAAAGAATTCCTCTATTTTTATCACATCATTTATTAAATTCATACTATTTTTCCTTTATTTTAAAAAATCTATGATTAACTGTATTATCGGGCTCTATTATATACTCAAACACTCTATCATGATTTTTGTAGCTACCTTGAATTTCAATCTTTACTCTCTTAATCCCATCATTACCGATAATTTCCGATTTTTTGCCATATTTAGCAAAAGCATCTACTGCAGTTGGAAACGAATGAAAGTAATCACTTTTGTTTGACATTTGGGTCAAAACTTTTTTGTATAACTTATATTTTCTAATGGGTTTTTTAGCGCAGTATTTTTAAAAAGGCCAAATGCACTTTTTGAAAAAATAGGCGCTGGCAAGAACGATAATTCCATCCTCTGGCCCCACACTCTTATCAGGCGTATAACCGCTGTTATTATACTGCTCTTTTGTAGCAGTAAAGTAATCTTGTTTAGTAAATTCCTCTTTATATATCTCTAAAAGATTTTTCTTTAGAATTTACTAGCAAATATGCTTTAGCGTTATTTATATCTCCTTGATTAAATTTATAAAATTTCTCATTGTAGTTTATTACACTTATTTCATCATTTTCATCTCTTACTTCAAATTTCTCTTTTGAAGCAAAATCATTATATGAACCTTTATCTACTAGCACACTAGCAGCAGTATATAAGATTTTAACAGCCTGCTCTTTAGAGATATTGTTTTTAGCAGCATAATCATCTGCCATAGAGTTTATAAAGTCTATCTCTCTTTGATGAAGCTGCCTATTATAAGTATCTGCACTTGTAGTTATCTTATATCCTGTGTTTGCTCCTTTATCACCATTAGCTATACCTCCAGCTATTATGCCTATTAGCTGAGACGCTAGTAGGCGTTTGTTGTTATAAGCTTCTAGCTCTTTAGTGCTCATATTTGATGTATCTTTATATAAGAAAGAAGATAGTGCTTCATTTACAGCTCCACTTAATGCACCAGCTGCAACGTTTTCATGAGATAGCTTTGCTGATAGTGCTCCTACGGCTGAGTGAAGAGCTATCTTGCCTAGACCTGATTCTTTAAATAGTGAGTTAGAGTTTATATTTGCTTCATTGCTTGAGTAGCTTCCTACTGCCTTGTAAGCATTATCTGTTGCTTTATAGATTAAATTTGATAGTAGTGCATCTTTAAAGTTTGTTTTATAGATGGCAGAGTTTATTGCTGCGTTTGATGTAGAGCTTAGTAGGTCTGCATATGAGAAAGTATAAGTTGGTGTATTTATGATATTAGTATTACTTAGAGCATCTATGCTTGATATATAGCTACTAACATATGAGCCTACCCCTGCACTGATGGCTGATTTGGCTAGGGATGATGTATCAAATTTAACCTTGCCATGAGATAAGAGATTGTTTGTTAGCTGAACTGTTGAGTTTGCTATGACAGCTGTTGTCATAGCTGATATTGCCATGCTTGTAGTTGAAGCAGCAGCTGCTCCAAGTGCTCCAGCTACAGCGGTTCCAGCTCCTGCTGTTAAAAATGTAACGATGGCTGTTATTATTAGTGCTCCCATTCCACTAAGAGTAGTTGTCTTATCTTCCCACTCTTTAGAATTTAGAACTGCTTTTACTTGATTTATCGTCTCTTCATCTATTGGGGTATTTGAGCTTGATCTTAGCTCTCTTATAACTCCTTCTTTAAATTCCTCTGAGTTTAAAGAGTCGTTTATAGCTTTAAAGGCTGTAGTGTCTAGTTTATCTGTTATATCTTTACCATTTAGTGTAAATTTATCTTTTACCTTGATGATAGCTGGGATCTCTATCTCTTCTATCTTGCCTTTTGTTTTTATAGTAGCTGTTAAAACTCCTGCATTGTTGCTTAGAGTTGTATTTACAGATGTGCTCTTTGCTGAGACTAAATTTAAAAGCTTTGTATTTACATCTACATTAGTAGCCTCTATGACAGATGCTAGAGCGTTTATGGTATTTGAGCTTAGGCTTATATCTTTTGCCAATAGTGTGCTTGTAGCAAGGTTATAGTTTGAGCTACTCTCTTCACCATTTGATTTCATTAGATCGCCAAAGCCTGAGTCTTTAAATTTAGATGAGCTCTCTAAGCTATATGAGGCTGGGAGTAAATTTAGATTATCAGCTTTTATATCTAAGCTCTCATCTGCGCTGATATTTGAGCCTATAAGTGTAGTATCTTGGCTTGAGGCTATGTTTACGTTTTTGGCGTTTAAATTTGAGCTAACAACTTCTTCATTTGTTGAGCTTGCTGACGCGCTTTGTTTGCCAAGGATCTTTCTTGATACAGATTCTGATTTGGCATTAGAGATGCTATTTGTCGATGAAATTTCTATCGCTTCATTGGCCTTTAAATTTAAGTTCTCTTTAGCGTCCACATTTGAAGCTACTATGTTTATATCTTTATTTGCATTGATATTTATATTATTGCCAGCTTTTATGTTAGAGGCTTTAGCTTCTAGGCTGTTGCTTTCAAATTTGGTAGATGTTTTTCCTATTACAAATGTAGGTGTGCTAAGTGAGCTAAATTTATCTTTTGCTTCTTTTAGAGGGTTTAGCTTTCTTTTTAGATCGACAACGATATCTTTTAGCACTTCATTAGGCTTTAAGATACCTACTCTGCTACTCTTATGCTCCTCTTTATGGTAGCTTTCATCATTTGTGTTTGATATAGCTATAAGCTCTGCGTTTAAATTTATATCTTTTTGTGAATTTAGGTTTGCGCCTTTTAGGCTAAGAGCACCTTTGGCATTTAAATTTATATCGCTTCCTGAGTCTATAGTACTATAAACTGCCTTTTTACTGCCATTTGCAACAAGATCAAAGCTACTCTTATAAAAGGCGTTTGGATTTAAAGATATTTTGCTCTTTTTAGAAGTATGAGAGCTTGCCTCTACGTTGTAGCCATTTTCAAAGAGGATATTGTTGTTTGAGTTTAAATTTATATCTTTGTCTGATTTTAGCTTAGATGATACTAGATAGATATCGTTAGCTGAGTTTAAATTTATATTATTGCCTGATTTTAGGCTAGTGCTTACTACCTCTGAGCTTATGGCGCTATTTATGGTTTGTTTTTTAGAAAGGAGCGACTTAGAGCTATTTATAGCAGTTGCTTCGCTAGTGTTTGACTGTGCTGCTAGTATGATGTCACTAGCGTTTAAATTTATATCTTTTAGTGCATTTAGATGAGTTGATGAAACTAAAAGAGTATTTTTAGCATTTAAATTTATATCACTATTTGCGTTTAAATTTGCAGAGCTTACTCTTTTTACGCTCTCATCAAATTTCATCCCTTTAGAGCTTACATGGTGTGTGTAGCTAAACTCATCTGCTTTTATCTCTATATTATTACCTGAGTTTAAAATTATATCACCACTCGCATCTAAATTTGAGCCAGAGACTTTTATATCATTGCCAGCTTGTAAATTTATATCGTTTGTAGCTTCTAGGTTAGAGACTTTGCTAAACTGAGATTTGCTTTGATCTAAATTTATATTATTCTTTGCATTTAAGCTTAAATTTTTAGATTTTAGATCAGAGCTATCTATCTCTATATCATTGGCCGCAATGTTAGCATCTCTACTGGTTGATAGTTCTGCGCCTTTTAGCTTTATCTTTTTATCCGCATTTAAATTTAGACTATCAGCCACTACGCTGCCAGCTAGGCTTATGTTGCCTTTGGCGTCTAGGTCTATATTATTTGCCATTACTAGAGCTGAGGCTTTTACGTTTTTATCTTTGGCCTCTTTTTTAAATTTACTTATGCTCTCATTTCTTGCTTCATATAAGCCATCAAGAATATTTGCTATATAAGCAGAGTTTATGCTATCAAGGCTGTAGTAGTATCCTTGGTTTTTTACCCTTCTATTTAGGTTTTTTATTATTGGGC
>NZ_CABPTV010000008.1:146794-153048 GCF_902460535.1 Campylobacter concisus
TACGCTGCCAGCTAGGCTTATGTTGCCTTTGGCGTCTAGGTCTATATTATTTGCCATTACTAGAGCTGAGGCTTTTACGTTTTTATCTTTGGCCTCTTTTTTAAATTTACTTATGCTCTCATTTCTTGCTTCATATAAGCCATCAAGAATATTTGCTATATAAGCAGAGTTTATGCTATCAAGGCTGTAGTAGTATCCTTGGTTTTTTACCCTTCTATTTAGGTTTTTTATTATTGGGCTATTAAATATTGGCTCAGAGAATTTATCCAGATCAACATTTGCTAGCTTTATATCATCATTTAGTGCGTAGCTTGAAAAGTCTTGTGTGCTTCCTACTATGTTATTGCCCGCTGCAAATACTGCTGGCAAGCCAACATCTGTGTATGAGAAGTTAAATACAGCACCTTTGCCACCTTTAGTCACCCATCTTTTTTGACCAAGGATTTTTCCTCTTTTACCTTTCCACTCTTGCTTTTTCCATTTAAATTCGTTAAAGCTGCTAACATCTCTTGTTAAATTTAGCGCTACGTTTGTTATATCTTTGCTATCAAGCACGAGGTCGTTGCCTGCGTAGATAAAGCTCTTATCATTTAGCACTTCATCTACTTTTAAATTTATATCATTGCTTGCTACTATGCTACCTGGGATGAAATTGGCTTTATCATCTTCGTTTAAAATTTCTTTGTTTATAGAGTAGTAAATTCTCTTTAGCACTTCGCGGTCTTTTGCTTTACTAGTATCAAGTACTACTTCGTTTTTATCGATGTCTAGTCTTAAGTTAGCAAATACCTTTGTCGATGTGCCATATAGATATGAGTCTTTGTGTAAATTTAGAGCATAAAGGGTGCTATCTTTGCTTATAGCCTCTTTTAAAATTTCAGCATTTAGCTCATCTTCGCTTAGCTCTTTGCCTAGTTTTTTAAATTTAGCCTCGATCTTTGCTTTTATCTCTTTTAAATTTACCTCTTCAAGTTTAAATCTATTCTCACCGCTTTGCTTTAGAGCTAAATTTTTAGCAAATAAGCTTTTCTCCACCCTAGCCTGCGAGCTTGAGTTATTTACCAGCTTTTTGGCCTCTACATTTATATCTTTAGCATAAATCCCGCTTGAGGTATTTACTAACGTGTCTGCTTTTATATTAAGGCTCTCTTTGGCTGCTATTAGTGCTTCATCTTTGTTTGTTATAGTATTTGCCTCTATCTTAGCCTCTTTGTTAGAAGCGATAGCACCAGCATTAACTATATCGCCATCAAGGCTTATCTCTATGTTGTTATTTGCTATAACTAGGCCGTTATTATTTACGCCTACGCCGTTACTTGTGCCAACTAGTTTGATTTTATTAGCATACATACCGCCAAGTGCGCTACTATCTAGGCTAAAGCTGTTTTCTTGGTTTTTAGCTTTTACGTCGTTATATAGTTTGCCATTGCTTGAAGCAACCGCCTTTTCACCGATGATATTTAGCTCATTTGCGTGGATATTTGAGTTTAAATTTACAGCATTTGAGATGACGTTTGTATAGTCGCTACTCTTATCGTTTAGGCCGTCCCCTACGATGTCGATAGAGTTATTAGATATTAGCTCTATCTCTTTAGGACTTAGTTTATTGATATTGCCTGTTGTTAGGGTGAGTGAGCGAGAGTTGATCATATTTAGACCATCTACGCTTATGCCATTTGGGTTTGCTATGACTACATCAGCTCTACTACCTGCAACCTCTAAATTTCCTTTTAGAGATGATTTTTCAGCCGAATTTACCTTGTTGATAATAAGGCTTGCCTCTTTAGTAAGCCTATAGTTTGCATCTATCTGGCCAGCTATCTTTGTATCTATGTTTTTATTAGAGTTATTAAGGATAGTGCCAGTGGTTGGCGTATTAAACCTGCTATATTCATTTATAGAGACGCCCTTGCTATCAGGGTTTGTGATGTTTATTATTAGCGTCTCATTAGGAGCTTTTAGTATATCAGGGCGGTTGCTAGCACCTGGGTCAGCTATGATACTTGGCTCATTTGCAAGGGCAGGCATAGTGCCAAGTAGCAAAGAGAGACTTATGTAGAAATTTAAGCCTATGGTTAAAAGGCTAGGCTTTTGTGCATTTGAAATTTGATTGTCCTTTAGCATATTTTATCCTTAAAATTCGTAGCTTATGATGAAATTTACATTTGTTGATTTAGATTCAAAGCTCTTTGGTTTATAAAGAGGTTTAGAGACTGATATGTCGTAGCTTAGGTTGTTGTAAGCTTTTATGCTACCTCTTAGACCTATGGCGTATCCTGCAAGGGTGTTTTTATCCTTTATGCCGCTACTTGCTGCTCTTACCATGCCAGCGTCAAGCCCTGCATAGACAGAGTTGCTCTTATAGTAGTTATATGAGAGGGTATTTCTTACGCTTACTCCGTGGTTTCCAACAAGCGAGCTCTCCCCGTCAAATCCCCTAACACTGTGATATCCACCGATACTAAATTTATCTTGCAAGCTTAGTTTATTTAGTCCATATCTTGCGTTGATATTTAGATCATAGCTTAGTGGAAGTTCAAATTTATATTTGTAGTTTAGGTTTAAATTTATTAGAGCAAACCTAGATGTAGCCTCCCCGCTATCCTCCAAAGGATCAGGCTGTGATCTAAATATACCAGTGCCCTTTTTGTAAGCTAGCTTGGCGCTAAAAGCTTGGTTGTAAGAATTCCAGCTTGATTTTACGCCTACCTCATATCCAGCATTTCTTCTAGCTTGGTTATCTAGCTCGTAGTCCTCTAGGTAGTTTTTATTTTTTCTCTTAAATAGTTTTACATAAGCGCTATTTTTAAAATTTGAATCCCTATAAAATGTATAAGCAAGGCTTAGTGAGTCGCTCTCGCTTCTACCTTTATATGTGTAGAGATTATAGGCTGCATTTATGATCTGAGCGTAGTCATATTTGCTCTTTTCATACTCAAGCATGAAGTAGCCAAATGGGATACTAAAGCCGTAATAGTAGTTATTTGAAGCTCCGTGATCAGTGGCGCCATTAAATTTATTTGTGACCTCATATTTTTTAAAGATATCTTTGCCACGTGAGAAGCTAAAAATTTCGTTAAATCCAAGTAAATTTAGTGTGCTTAAATTTAGCATGCCTTGATACTTGCCGCTTTGTTTTGAGCCAAGGTTATCAATGCTAATAGCAGCCTTTAGTGGGAAGCTATCAACTCTAGTGATCACTATATTTGAAAAGCCAGCCCTATTTGAAGGTAAGAATTTAATGCTAACATCATTTTTCGAGACGTTTTGCAGTGACTCAAGAGCCTGCTCGATATCTCTTATGTTTGCCACTTTATTTTTATGAGAGTACTCACCAAATGCGCTAAATAAGCTCGCTCTATTTCTTTGGCTATCAAGCTCGTTTATGCTTATATCATCTATTAGGCCAAGATTTATCACAAACTCTAGCTTGGCATCTTTTAGGCTCTTTGTAACAAGGCTCGCACTTGAAGTGATATAGCCACTTTTTATTATCTCGTTGTTAAAAGAGTTTATGATTAGATTGATAGAGTTTTTGCCAAGACAGCTACCTGATTTAAAATCAAGCTTATTTAAGCTAGCCTCTAAAATAGAGTTAAATTTAGAGTAGTTTGCATTATAAGCTTTTCTTATTATAGCCTCATCAGCACCACTGCTAGCATTAAAGCTAGCTACTTCGTTCTCACTAAGAAGTGAAATTTTATCTATTTTAAAGCATGGGGTTTCGTTTAAATTTAGCTTACCTTCTGAAGCTATTTTTTTCGTTAAGCAAATTTATGTTGGAGCTTTCGTTAAAAGAGCTTGCCATATTCGCTCTAATCTCTTCGTTGTTTAACTCGTTTTTTAGATTAGTCTCATTAGCAAGTAGCGTAGCACACACCATGCTTAAAGATAAGAGAGTTCTCATCTTAACCTTCCTTGGAAATAATTATAAAGTTATATTTTCTAAAATAATTTAGTGACATTATAAAGGATATAATCTTAATCTAATATTAAAATATAATGAGAAAAAAGAATTTTTATACAAAATATTTCAGAAATAAAACTTTTTAGCTATATAAATGGCAAAGGCAAATTTATTTTGATTTGTTCCTTTTTAGGCAAAATTTAATTTTATATTGACAATGATTATTATTTTAATATAATTGCACCACTGATTTAAATATCGTTTTTTCAATAGCTAAAGTATTTTTAAAAGTTGTATTATTTTATAAATTTAGATAAATAATTTTAGTTTTGATTACTAAATTTGTTAAGTAAATAGCAAAATTTAGCTATGTGAAAATTTAAAAATATTTTTGTGACATATATTGAAAACATTTTAACCTAAAAGGATATCTAATGAACAAGCATTTATTTGCACTTTTGGCTTTGGCAGCTTTTAGCAGCCATTCTTTAGCTCATGAATTTTGGCTTTTTGGCAGCAGCAAAGAGGTAACAAGCGTTGATATCGGCTATGCGGACGATTTTCCGACCGTTGAAAAGATCCCAGATAATAGGATCGCCCTATTTGAAGCCCCGTACGTTATAAACAAAAATGGCGAAAAACTGAGCCTAAAACAAAGCGGCGAAAACTACCATTATGAAAGAGCCAAACTAGAAGACGGCTCATACCTTATAGCTGGCGAGTATAAGCCTACGTTTTGGACAAAAGCGAGCGATGGCACATGGGCAAAACCAAAGAGGACATCAAGGACGCTAAATACTGCAAAAAAGCGAGCATGAGTGCAAAAGGCGTCATAAATAAAAACGCAAAAGACGGCTCAGTCACAAAGCCATCCAACCAACGCCTAGAGATAGTTCCGCTTGACAATCCAGCAAATTTCAAAGTTGGCGTGCCGTTTAAAGTAAAAATTCTATTTGAAGGCAAACCTTTAGAAAATGCTACACTTGATGGAACATTTGATGGTTTCTTGAAAGAAAAAAGCGCATTTCACGGAGAAACTGAGCCAGATGGTACGATAGAAGTGCTTGCGCTTAAACCTGGAAAATGGCTACTGCAAACTGTGCATAAAATGCCATTTGCTGACTCTAAAATTTGCGATGACGAGACGATCGCGGCAACACTTGCATTTGAGCTAAAATAGATCAAATTTAAAAGATCAAGTAAGTTTTCATCTTAAATTTATAAAAGGGCGTATTAAATGCGCCCTACCCCTTTTATTTTATAAGTCAAATTTATCAAGGCAAAGTCAGCAAATTTATCAAATTTATGTTGCAGTAAAATTTTTAAATTTGTGTATTTCTAAAAGATTTAATGAAAATGTCAAACTCCAGCAGTCATGATTTCATCATTATTTATAATCTCTAAATTTTTATAAATTGCTGATCCGTTTTAGTCTAAAAACCTTTTTCAAAGCTCAAGCGTATTGTTATTAAAACGAGTTTTATTTATACCTTCAGCAAAGAATTATGAGATTTTGGGATACAGTATTTCAATATAATCTCTGCTATCTAAATACCAAAATTGCTTCGCGTACCAGTAAGCAATTTCGGTAGCAAAATGTGTTCAATTTATTAGTCAAATTTATTGCACTAGCAGTAAATTTGAAAAATTTGAGTTAAATTTAGAAGAAAAATGGTGACCCATACGAGACTCGAACTCGTGTTACCAACGTGAGAGGCTGGTGTCCTAACCGCTAGACGAATGGGCCAAAAGATGGTGCCCCGTGTAGGTCTCGAACCTACGACCCCATCATTAAGAGTGATATGCTCTACCAACTGAGCTAACGAGGCAAGATTAAGTATCAATAACAAATCATAAAGTGTTATCTTAGAACTTATAATCTTAAAATTTAATTTGATCACTCAAAAAACAAGAAAAATAGAATCAAGAACCTTAACCTAAGGTTTAGTAGATGGCGCAGCGGACGGGGCTCGAACCCGCGACCTCCGCCGTGACAGGGCGGCATTCTAACCAACTGAACTACCGCTGCACCTAAAATTAATGGTGGTCGCTATAAGACTCGAACTTATGACATCCACCTTGTAAGGGTGGCGCTCTACCAACTGAGCTAAGCGACCTAAAATTTAAAATATCTGGCGACCCTTAGAGGATTTGAACCTCTGTTCCTACACAGAGAAAGTAGAGTCCTGAGCCACTAGACGAAAGGGTCATAAACCCAAAAAATGGTGTCCTGCGTTGGATTCGAACCAACGGCCCCCTCATTAAAAGTGAGATGCTCTACCGACTGAGCTAGCAAGACATGATTATTTAAAAAAGAATTGAGATTATACAAAAAACATTATTATAT
>NZ_CABPTV010000008.1:153781-191352 GCF_902460535.1 Campylobacter concisus
AGAGGATTTGAACCTCTGTTCCTACACAGAGAAAGTAGAGTCCTGAGCCACTAGACGAAAGGGTCATAAACCCAAAAAATGGTGTCCTGCGTTGGATTCGAACCAACGGCCCCCTCATTAAAAGTGAGATGCTCTACCGACTGAGCTAGCAAGACATGATTATTTAAAAAAGAATTGAGATTATACAAAAAACATTATTATATGTCAAGAAAAAATTAAATTTTAAATCAAATTAAAGCTATTTTGTCCGCTATTTCTAAGCAAAAAATATAAAATTTTATTTTTAATCTTATAAATTTAAAGCCAAAATTTCTTAGAAAATCAAACCATTTTTACTTTGTAGCCCAACAAGTAAAACACAATCAAGCACACAATCCGATTAATGGCAAATTTAATCCCTGCCTAAAAATCTTACAGCTGTTTTTCTAGCTTTTTCTATCTTTTCGGCTCTGTTTTGATCACTCATTTCTATCTCATTATTTAATAATAATCATTAGGGTTAAACCCACCAATCCCAAATAAATACATACATAGGCAAATAATGCGATTGCACCAAAAAAGCAATAAACAGATTTCCCCAAATAATTAGATTCATCTTTTATCTTTTGAGCAATTCTTTTTAATTCTCCAAAATCAAAAAAATGTTTTAAATAGTTTCCTTTTAGATAAACTGAGTTCAAAAGTATAACACCTGCTATCAATAAAAGAAACCAAAATTTTGTTAACCATGTCAGTGTTATCATCCCTATCCTTTCATGACCATAAATTTAAAAAAACGTTCATACTACATATCCTTTTTTCATACCGCCACTTAGGCTATCGTTTCTAAATTCTCGCTACTTTTCGTTGCACCGCTATACATAATCTTCTCCTAAAAAAATATTCTTAAAATCGTACTTACGATCATAACAAATTGCAGGAATAACAATTTTTGCTAAAAGAAAAATAAAATATTTTTAAGCTCTAGATACTCTTTTTCAAGATCATTTAAACTTAGCACTAATTTTTACTTTATCATCTCAAGTTTGGCTTTGCAGGCATCTTTATAAGCACTTGTAAAATTTGAGCCAATGCACTCGTCTAGGTAGCTCTTAGCCAGCTTGTACTGCTTTTGCCTGATGTAAATTTCACTTGCCAAATTTAGAGCATGCAAGCGGTCCTCTGGCTCAAGTTTCATATTTAGGATAAATTTCGCCTCATCAAGCGCCTCATCAAGGTTATCTGTCTTTAGTGAAGCCTCTGAGTAGTCAAAATTTAGCTTTGGCGAAAAGGTATTTATCTTGGCTCTGGTTTGTAGCTCTAGCGCCTTTTTAGCGTAGGTTGCAGCGATAGCGTAGTCGTTGCTTTTCATCGCATAGTCGCTTATAGCTGCGTATGCCTCGATGATCTTAAAGTCCTGTCCTCTTAGTTGCTCGATTGCACTGATCGTAGAGACCGCCTCAGTAAAGCGTTTTAGCGCAAGTAGCGAGTAAAATCTATCAAAAAGCGATGGCGTAGGGTCCGAGTACTCGACCGCTGAGCCAAGCGAGAGCGCGTCGTTTGCAGCGATGATGGCGTGCTCGTAGTCTTTGTTTTTATATAAAATTTTGCTCAAATTTACCAGCCATTCGACTCTATCTTCTAAATTTTCGTCCTTCACATGAGCCTTTGCAAGCTCTAGCGCCTCATTATAACGCGCCGTTCTAAAGTAGCAGTTAAATAGCTTAAACTGCGGCAAAGAAACCTTGCTCACATCGTAGTTTTCGAGTAAATTTACAACCGCTGTGCAGTCATCTTTGATGAAAAACTCTTTTGTTAGCTCAAGCGCAGCCTCATTTACTAGCTCCATCGCCTTGCTTAAATTTTCATCTTTTGCGAGGTTGTTATAAGCTAGCGCATCGGCAAATTTACGCTCTTTTAGATCAAGCTCAAGCTCGCTGATTAGCGCCTTTTGGCTGATATTTGTGCCGGCATATTTTTCGATGAGATCTTTATATCTTGCGTGAAGTGCGGTGGCGTTTTTGTCTTCCTCTTCAAAAAACAGCCCATCCTTTGCCTTAGCGACCTCATCGATATAATCGCCATATTTAAACTCTTTTTCGTATCTGTTTAGATACTCATACGCCCTTTTTTCATCTTTTGTTTTGGCTAAATTTAGCGCTAAATTTTTTAGTGCTGCCTCGTAAAAATCCTTTGTCCTGTCGCTATTATTTACCAAAATTTCATAAATTTTAGCAGCTACGTCTGGCATATCTTTGCTGGCAAATGTATAGGCTAAATTCATCGATTTTGTCGGATCGTTCATGAAAAATTTCTCATTTGCATTTGCGATCTTTAGTACAAATTTCTTTGCCTCTTCAAATTTCTCTTTATCGATATTTGCGTCTGCTAGACTTAGTGCAGCTCTACTTGCAAGGTCGATGTCATTTGTTGAGTAGAGCACCTTTTCATAGTCGCTTAGCGCCTCTTTTTGCCTACCTATTTTATATAGGTAGTCAGCATAATCAAGCGTGGCAAGCTTTGTAAATTTTGACTCTGCGTGCTCTTCGCTTAGTATGTCAAGCATATATTTTGCATCACTTGCGATGCTATCTTTTAGGTAAGCTCTGGCGATAAGATACAGCACCTCTGGGTAGTTCTCATCAGAGGGGAATTTTCTTATCCAAGCTCTGCCCTCACTTACGATATCTTTTGGCTCAAGCCCCTCAAACTCGCTCTTTGTCTCAAAAATTTTATCAAGCGCTCTTAGCCTAAAAAGTAAAAACTCACTTGAGAAAAGACTGGCTGGATGCCTTTTCATCGCTGTTTGTGTATCTTTTACCACGCTTTCATAAGCGCCCTTTTCGTAAGCTCTTTTTATATTTATGTAGATGTCTATGTCGTTGCTATCAAGTCCAGCGATAGGCGCTTTGTTAAGATCGAGCGCTCCGATACTTGGACTTAGCATATCTCTAAAATCAGGCGAAAAATTTAGCCCAGATACTCTTTTGTTGTTTTCGCTTAGTGAAGTATCGATGATGATGCTAAAGTGCTTTGAGATGGTCGTCTTTGGCGTATCTTGCACGCTTGGACTGCTGTAAAGCTCGGTTTGAATGTTTAGCAGCCTTGAAGGCGCCTTTGGCATGATGACGATAAAGAGTTTGCCATCTTGCTTTTTATATTTTATGTCCATTAAAGGCAGCGTCGTATCCTCGATCTTTGGCAAGATCCCATCATCAAGCATACAAACGTAGCGCTTTGTGTCGTAGGCTAAAATTTGCTCCACACATTCAAATTCTTTCTCGTCGCTTAGTTGAAGGACGCTATAAGGCTTATTTGCGTTTGCGCCGCTGTTTAGGCTAAGGCTAAAGGCGGATAGATAAAGCGGTAAAAATAAGATGGTTAAGAGCTTTTTCATGCCGCCATTATAGTTAAATTTTCTAAAATCCTGAAGCAAAGACAAAATGCTCGATAAATTCCAAAATCGCCCCAGAAAATAAAAAGGCAAAGACCGTACCAGCAACGGCAACTCCAACGATCACCTTTAGTGCCATCGAGACGTTTGAGATGTAGATATTTTTATCTTTTACGATAGGCTCTTTTAAAAACATAAAGACGATGAGCTTTAGGTAGTAATAAATAGCAATCGCCGAGTTTATCATGATGATGAGGCTAAGCACGACATAATCAGACTTTATAAGCGATGAGATAAGCACCATCTTGCCCCAAAATACGCTAAAAGGCGGTATGCCAGCAAGGGCTATCATGAAAATTCCCATTATCACTGCGTAACTTGGCAAAATTTTAATAAGCCCTGAAAATTTCTCATACGGGTGCTTAAAGCGCTTATCCCAGCAAACGACGTCGTCGCACCTTGCGACCCAGAGCATAGAAAATGCACCCAAATTTGCAAACAAAAACATGATCCAGTAGAAAAACAAGGCTACATTTGCCTCGTGAGAATTTGCCACAAGCGCGCAAAGCACGACACCAGCGTGAGCTATGGAGCTAAAAGCGAGCATCCTTTTTACGTCTTTTTGCACTAGCGCCATGATGTTTGCAAGGCTCATCGTAAGCACGGCGATGATGTAGAGCATATCTTTTATCCATGAAATTCCAGAGCCCTCAAGCATCGCAAAAATTCTTAATGCGACGATAAATCCCGCAACCTTTGGCACGATCGACATATAGCCTGCTAGCGGGGCATTTGAGCCCTCATAAACATCTGGTATCCATGTGTGAAATGGTATGAGCGAGAGCTTAAAGCCAATAGCTGAAGCGATGAAAACGCAGCCAAGTAAGATTATTAAATTTTGATTTAGGCTAAGATCTTTTATGACAACGCCTATACGAGCGATGTCTATTGAGTTTGTTGCCAGATAAAACATCGCTATCGCCATCGCAAAAAAGCCAGCTGAGAGCGAACCCATCGCAAAGTATTTGATAGCAGCCTCGACGCTTTTTGCCTTGTTGTGAAGGGCGATTAGGGTGTAGAGGCAAAGCGAGCTGATCTCAAGGCCTAAAAAGATGATGAGTAGGTTGTTTGAGCTCACCATAAACAAAAATCCAGCGATCATAAACAAAAATAGCGCGTAATACTCGTAAATTTTATACTCAAAATACTCTTTTGTGCTAAGTGCCAGTGGGATGAAAAGAGCTGAGGCGATTAGGATAATGATCTGCGAGATGATAGAAATTCCATCAACTAAGAGCATATCCCAAAAGCTTAGGCTAAGTCCGTTAAAATCGAGCGTAATGCCTAAATTTACAAATATAGCGATGATGCAAAATACGCAGTAGAAATTCCTCGAAAGATCCTTTTTTATCGCTCCAACTATGAGGATAAAAAGCGCAAAAACCATCATGCTAAGCATCGGCGAGAGTGATTGCAAAGAGATCTCGTTTAGGTCTAAAAAGGCTATTTCGTTCATAGTTTGCTCCCGCCATTTAAAGATGAAATTTTATCCTTTGTGCCGCTATTTACAGCTCTAGTTTGCATTTTGCTTATGATATTTTGCACGCTTGGCTCAAGCGGTTTTAGTATCAAATTTGGTGCGATGCCAAGAATGATTATGAGCAAACAAAGTGGCACAAGAGCGGCTAACTCTTTAAAATTTAAATCTTTAAGGCTTAAATTTTTCTCCTTGCATTCGCCAAAAAAGACCCTTTTATAAAGTACCAGCATATAAACAGCGCCCACGATGATACTAAAGCCACCAAGTAGCGCAAAGAGCTTGTTTAGCTTAAAGACGCCAAGCAGGCTCAAAAACTCGCCCACAAAGCCAATCGTTAGTGGCAGACCGATACTTGCAAGCGTTGCTATAAAAAATATAAGCGCATACTTTGGCATCACCTTGGCAAGGCCGCCAAATTCGCAAATTTCTTTGGTATGAGCCCTCTCGTAGATGACGCCAACTAATAAAAATAATGCGCCACTAACGATGCCATGGCTTATCATTAAAAATATCGAGCCGCCAAGGCCTATTAAATTTAGTGAAAAGATGCCTAACATGATGACGCCCATGTGCGAGATCGAACTATAAGCGATCACTTGCTTCATATCGCTTTGCGCGTAGGCAACAAGGGCTGCGTAGATGATCATGATGATAGCTATGACGCAGACAAAACCGCTTAAAAGTAGGCTCGCGTCTGGAAAAAGTGGAAGTGAAAATCTCACAAATCCGTAAGTGCCCATCTTTAAAAGCACGCTAGCAAGCAGCACCGAGCCAATAGTCGGAGCCTGTCCGTGTGCGTAAGGTAGCCACGTGTGAAATGGAAATAGCGGAGTTTTGACGCCAAAAGCAAAGAAAAAAGCTAAAAATAGCCAAATTTGAGCATTTTCTCCGATACCAAGCTTGTACCAATCAAGCAAGTTAAAGTTAAAGACGCCGCTTTTTTGATAGCACAGATAGCCGATAAAGATGATCGCTACTAGCATAAAGACAGAGCCTAAAAATGTGTAGATGAAAAATTTAATCGCAGCGTAAATTCTATTTTTACTACCAAATGCGCCGATGATGTAAAGTAGCGGTATGAGGCTAAGCTCCCAAAAGCTGTAAAATAAGATCATATCAAGCGCGCTAAAGACGCCCATCATCGTGCTCTCTAAAAATAGCACACTAATAACAAGGTGCTTTAAATTTCCATCATCACTAAGTGCGGCGATAGAGATGAAACTCATAAATGCGCTAAGGACTATAAGCACAAGAGAGATGGTGTCGATGCCGACAAAATAGCTGATATTTAGGCTTGGTATGAGCGAGACTTGATGTGTTAAAACAAAGTCATAACCCTGAAAATCGACATTTACACAGATAAAAATAGCTAGCAAAAGCTCGATAAGAGCGATGCTTGCTCCATAAAATTTGATGCTTTTATTTTCTATCAAAAAGCCAAGTATTGCACTTATTGCTGGGAAAAATATGATGACACTTAGCATTATTTGGCTCCGTTTAATAAAAATATAAAGCTTAAAAGCAAGGCAAATCCTGCGACCATAAATCTAAGCATGACGCTTAGATCGCCACTTTGCATTTTGTTTGCAAGATATGCAAATTTAGTAACCAAAAGTGCGACAAAATCAACACTTCTATCAACTATCATCTCGTCAAATTTCTTGCAAATTTGAGATAGTTTCGTATAGCCATTTATAAAAAATTTCTCATAAAATTTTGGGATAAAGTAGGCATTTTGCAAAATTTTGTAAATTTTACTTTCGCAAACACTCTCTTTAAAAATTTCTTTTTTATAGGCTAAGACTGCAAAGCCAGCGCTTACAAGAACTAAGCCAAGCGTTAAAATGAGTAAGAAAATTTCACTGCTGTGAGATAAATTTAGCTTAAAATCCCCAAGGCTAGCACCTAAAAACTTGCTAAAGTTACTCCAGAAAAAGCCGCTAATGACCGAGAGAACGCCAAGCACGCTCATGCCAACAAGCATGTAGTTTTTGGCTTCATGTACGTGCTCCTCACTCTTTTGCCTTGCAAAAAATACTAGCATGACAAGCCTAAAGCTATAAAATGCCGTAAGAACTGCGCCAAAGAGCAAGACGAGCCATAAAATTTTATCCTCGCTAAATGCAACCTCTAAAATTTTATCTTTTGAAAAAAAGCCAGCAAATGGATAAAATCCAGCCAGCGCGCAGCTTGCGATGATAGAAAGAAGTGCAGTTGGCTTCATAAATTTATAAAGCCCGCCCATTTTTTTGATATTTAGCTCGTCATTCATCGCATGCATGACGTTGCCAGCGCACAAAAAGAGAAGCGACTTAAAAAATGCATGCGTGACAAGGTGAAAAAGTGCGATCTTGTAAGCGCCTAGGCCAGCGGCTACAAACATATAGCCAAGCTGCGAAAGCGTCGAGTAGGCGACTATCTTTTTAAGATCGTTATGCACTAGCGCGATGCTAGCGGCAAAGATCGCTACAAATGCGCCAAGGCAGGCGATAAAGTGCGATACTTCAGGCACATTTGCAAAGATGAAATTTGCGCGTATGACTAGATAGACGCCAGCTGTTACCATGGTCGCGGCGTGTATGAGCGCAGAAACCGGCGTTGGCCCCTCCATGGCGTTTGCAAGCCAAGTGTGAAATGGAAACTGCGCGCTTTTACCCATGGCGCCTATAAAAAGAAGTGTGGCGATGATGCCTAAATTTAGCCCAGAAAGGTCGCTTCTAGCGTTAAAAACCTCGCTAAATTTAAGCGAGCCAAAGCTATAAAATATATAAAAAATGCCAACAAGCATGGCCAAATCAGCCACTCTATTCATCACAAAGGCTTCGTTTGCAGCGACGTTTGCGCTAGGCCTTTTATACCAAAAGCCAATGAGTAACCACGAGCAAAGTCCAACGCCCTCCCAGCCGATAAATAGCCCTATGAAGTTATCGCTTGAAACAAGGACATTCATGCAAAAGACAAAGAGCCCAAGGTAGCTAAAAAAGCGGTTAAAACTCGCGTCATCTCTCATGTAGCCAATGGAGTAGATATGCACGATGCTAGCGACCACGCCCACGGTGCTAAGCATCACAAGGCTAATCGCGTCAAGGTAGAAGCTAAAGCTAAGATCAAGCGAGCCAAAATTTATAAACTCTTTTATGGTTAAATTTAAAGGCTCATCTACGCTAAGGCTAGCTGTTAGCATAAGCGAAGCTGTGGCGCTAGCGATCATGAGAAGCGAGCAAAAAAGACCGATAAATAAATTCTTACTGCTATGCGAAAAGATGCCAGCTATGATGAAGCTAAGAAGCGGAAAAAATAGCGAAATACAAAATAAAATCATCTCTTAGCCTTTCATATTTGTCATCGAATCTAAACTGATGCTGCCAGTCTTTTTATACCAAAGCACGAGCAGCCCAAGCCCCACAGCGACCTCGCTAGCAGCGATGGCTACTATAAAAAATGCGATGATCTGCCCAGTTAGATCAAAGTAGTATTTCGAGATAGCTGCAAGTGCGATGTTTGCTGAGTTTAGTAAAATTTCGCTTGAGAAAAATAGCATTATCAAATTTCTTCTTCTCATTATGCCAACAAGCCCTATGACAAAGACCAGACTTGCTAGGATAAGGTAGTGTGTAAGGCCTATCATAGCATCTCCTCAACGCTGCTTTGTGCGTTCATATCTTTGTGTATCAAGATAATGCCAGCTACCATCGCCACAAGCAGCATGATGGCGCACATCTCAAAGGCTAACAGATACTTGCTAAAGAGCAAAATTCCAACCGCTTCGATGTTGCCAAGGCTAGCGAGGGTAGAATTTACCACCTCTTGCTTAGCGCTATAGATCGGCGCTAAAAAGATAAATATCAAAAGAAGCGCTATGAAGCTGCTTAAAAGATAGACGATGATCTTTGCTTTTTTGCCGCTTTTTGGCTCGCACTCCTTGCTGGTGTCAAAAAACATCATCGCAAATGCGTATAAAACGACCACGGCACCTGTATAGACGACGATTTGCACCACACCTAAAAACTCAGCCCCAAGCAAGAAAAATATAGCTGATATAAAAACCATGCCAGCAGCTAGCGCAGAGACCGCATTTAGGGCATTCTTGCAAAGCACGCTAAAAGAAAAACTAACCAATATAAGGGCGCTAAAAAGATAAAATGCAAAGCTCTCATACATCGCTTGACCCTTTTAAATTTATATCCATCGTTTCTGCCTTATCTTCATTTGTAAGCGCATTTGGCGTCTTTTTCACTAGGCTATTGGCATTTTTAGGTAGAGCGCCATAGCCCTCAAACTCAGCTTGATCTTTTAAGAATTTATCATCTGTTAAAAACTCAGCCTTTGTGCCAAAGAGGATTTTGTTTTCACTTGCGACCTCGTACTCTTGCCCGCAGACGATAGCAAGCTCAGGGCAGACATCAGCGCAAAATCCGCAATAGACGCACCTGCTTAAATTTATCGTGTAGCTTGCGACCTTTTTACGGCCATCTTCACCAAGAGAAGTCTTCATAGAGATGCAGTTGCTAACGCAAATTTTCTCACATAGCCCACAGCCTATGCAGCGCTCATTTTCGCTTTCAACAAATTTTAAAAGCCTATGAATTCCCCTATATCTGGCGTTTAGCTGCATCTTTTGCATAGGGTACTTTAGAGTGTGCGACTTGCTAAAGAGCATCTGCTTTAGCGTGATCTTTAGCCCCACCAAAAGATCAAGCTTAAAAGTAGCGGCGATGAAGTGCTTAAATTTATCAAATGCCCCTTTTGGCTCTATCTTTTCGTCTATCAAAATATATCTTTTCTCGCTCATTTTACGCCTTAGATAAGTAGTGCAAAGCCGGTGATTACGACATTTAAGATGCCAAGCGGAAGTAAAATTTTCCAGCAAAGCATACTAAGCTGATCGACCCTTAGATGTGGCCACGACGCCCTCGTCCAGAGAAAAAAGAAAAAGACTAGGCTTGATTTTAAGATGATCATCAAAGCACCTGGGATAAATAAAAACTCGTTAAAACCGCCCAAAAACAAAAGCGTGATAATGATGCTTGCTGCGATCATGTTTGTGTATTCGCCGATGAAAAACATCGCCCATCTCATGCCGCTATACTCGGTGCCGTAACCCGCTACGATCTCGGTCTCGTTTTCTGTTAGGCAAAATGGCGTTCTGTTGCACTCCACAAAGCTTGCCATCACGAAAAGCACGAAGGCTAGAGGCTGCTTGAAAATAAGCCAGTTAAATATGCCTTTTTGATAGTTGTTTATATCAACTAACGAGAGGGAGCTAGTCACCATGACAACGCTTAAAAGCGCCATACCAGCGACCACTTCGAAGCTAAGAAGCGCTACCACTGCACGAGCAGCGCTGATTAGTGCAAATTTATTGTAGCTTGCAAGACCTGCTGCAAGTGGCGAAAAGACGCAAACCGCTGCCACGCCAGCGATATATAAAACACCTACGTTTATGTCAGCAAGTATCGGTCTAATCGTATGTCCAAAAATTTCAAACTCAGGCAAAAATGGCACCGGTGCAAGCGCTGCAAATGCCGCGATAGCAGAGATGAGAGGCGCTATTAGAAAGATAAATTTATTTGCATTTGCTGGGAGGATGTCCTCTTTTGTAAAGAGCTTTATCATGTCAGCCACGATCTGAAGCACGCCAGCAGGTCCCACCATATCAGGTCCCACGCGGCGCTGCATGTAGGCTAGCACCTTTCTTTCAGCATAAGTCGCAAGCCCTGCAAGGCTCGCCATGACGGCCAAGATGACGACTGCTTTAACAATAGTTGTTATCACGAAAAATAGCATTTCACTCATTCTCTGCCTTTATTATTTTTACGCTAGCGTAGCAGTTACCCTCAAAAATGGCGCTTACATCAATCTTATCATCGTAGTCGCCAAGATAGGCGCCAATGCCTCCTAGCTCACTATCAAGTTCCACACAAATAGCAAGCTTGTGCCCATTTTTTTCTAAAATGATCGCTTCATTTTGTGAAATTTCAAATTTAGCCATAAACTCGCCGCTTGCGTAAAGTTTCGCGCGTTTAGCAGTTTGTGTAGCGTAGTTTGCAAAAAATGAAGGTAAATTTATAGGATTTGCAAGGCTTATTAGCGCTTCGTCCTCTTTTAAATTCAGCTCATTTTTCTCTTTAAAAAGTGGCTCTATGTCCTCTTTTGGCGTGAAATTTGAAATTTCAAGCTTGTAGCCTCTGTGGCTTGTGCCATCATTTGCGTAAAAATTTTCTAAATCATCAAATTTAACGTCCCTGTAGCCCTTCTCTTTTGGTAGCTGCGCAGTGTAGTCGATCGTATTTTTAGCCGCTAGCCCAAGCGCATTTGCGATGTCGTTTAAGAAGTAGCCATTATGAGCTAAAGCCGCATTTGTCGGCACTACTTCGTTATTTATGCTTGTAAATGTGCCCTCTTGCTGATTTAGCGCACCAGCGTCAAGGTCGCCCTCAAAAATGCTAAATTTAAACTCGCCCATTTCGTTGTATCCTAGCGTCTTGCCAGGCTTTTTCTCGCTTGAAAGCGTGCAAATTTTAGCCACGCCAAGCGAGTTTGTGCGAGGCGGTATGAGCATTACACGAAACGGCGTAGTTCTTGCGATCACTCCAGCAAGAGCGGCAAGTAAATTTGCATTTTCATGAGCGTAAAAGTCGCTACCTAAAATAAGCGTAAATTTAGCCTTACCCTCGCTAAGAGTTGTCACTTCTAAGCCAAAGCTCTCTTCAAATTTTTCAAGTCTAGCCTGAAGCGCTGCTGGTAAATTTTCACCCCAATTTTTAAGCACAAAGAGTAAAATTTGCTCCAATTTGCCAGCCTCATAGCTCACACAGGCGAAATTCTTTGAAAATTTCTTCACGACCTCATCGGCGATGTGATGAAAGTAAATTCCACTAGCTTTATTCATCTTAAGGGCGTTATTTAGCTTATAGCTAGTAGCTGGGCTCTCGTGGCGCAAGAAGCTACCAGCAGAGATGATAAAGTCGCTATTTTTTAGGCTCTCATAGTCTGCGTTATATGAGCTAAGACCGCTAAATTCGCTAAAAATATTTAAGAAATTTTGAAATTTAAAAGCCTCATCGTTTAGTAAATTTAGATCAAATTTCTCTCTCAAACGCTCCAAAATAAGCGCCTCCTCGTTTGTTATGAAGCTATTAAATTTTATATTTTTTATGTTGCCGTTTTTAAAATTTGAGATGAGTTCATTAAATTTCGCCTCATTTTTGCGGGCATTTTCGTTGTGAAAGTCGTAGCCAAACCTTGCCGCACCGCTTATCTCGCCAAAGTGAAAGTCGTTGCTAACGCGGTAAATTTGCTTGCTTCTATCGCTAGTGTTTTTCTCTTTTACGTCATAAAAAATGAGCTCGCAGTCGCTTTGGTGCGGATTTGCCGCTGGGACACGGCTTAGCTCCCAGATATTTGAGCTATACTGAAAATTTGAGCTAACAAACGCGCCAACAGGGCAGACGCTGATGCACTCGCCACAAAATGAGCAGTCTAAATTTTCGCCCGCACTTGGACCAATTAGGCTCTTTTGCATCTTGCTAAAGACGGCGTAGGCATCTTTTGGCATGCTCTCTTTTAGCTCTTTTGGCACTTCAATGCCCCTTGGCACCGTTTTTAGTGCGCTCTCGCCGATCTTATCTTTGCAAACCGTCACGCACCTCTCGCAGACCACGCAAAGGGCTGGGTCGTAGTTTATGAGACCCCATTTTTTGTGAGGTTTATGCGTGTCCTCTATGGCAAAGTTTTGCTCATTTACATTTAGATGAGCTGTTAAATTTTGCAATTCACACTCGCCACTTTTATCGCAAACGCCGCATTGAAGGGGGTGATTGACGCAGTAGGTCTGCATGATCGCATTTCGCTCGGCAGCGATCTCTGGCGTGTTTGTGTAAATTTGCATATCCTCTTTGGCTTTGGCGTTGCAGCTATAGACCACTTTGCCGTTTGCTTCGACCATGCAAAGCCTGCAAGCAAGCGTTGGCGAACAGCCGCTAAGGTAGCAAAGCGCAGGGATGTAGATGCCATTTGCCCTTGCGATGTTTAGGATGCTCTCGCCCTCGTTTGCCTCTAAAATTTGATCGTTTATGGTGATTTTCATTTGCTAACTACTACTTGTTTAAATGCATATCCATCAAACTCTTTTACGCCAAGCACGGCAACCGTGCCTTTTAGCGACGGATCAAGCCTAAATTTAGCACTCACGCTAAAGTCTTTTGCTTTTAAATTTAAAATTTCGCCATCCTTTGCCTTTGCCACTATGCCAAACTGCACGCCACCCACGATCTCGTCGCTTGCGTTTTTGTTTAGATAAACAACCGCTCCGTCAAAATTTTTAAGCTCTCTTAGCTCGCTTACTTCTTTGACGCTTGCAAATTCTTTGACCTCGCTGCCTGCTAAGACGACATTTTTACCTAAAATTTCAAGTAGCCAAAATATCGCATCTTTATCTGGATGAGTAAAGAACGAGTCATCGATGATCACGTTTTTAACGTCCTTTATCCACTCGCCAAGCTCCTCAAACTCCTCTTCTCCCACGTTGCACTCGCCGCTTATGAGCCCATCATCAAGCTCGTCAAAAAACTCATTTTGCACCAAATTTGCATACTTACAAAGAAGCGCTAAGACGTAGCTTATTGATCCTATCTCACAGCGGATCAAATTTTTACTGCCAAGCTCGTTATCTTCAAAGCATGAGATGTATTTAAACTCGTGCTCTTTTATCTTTTTTGCTAAATTTTTGTCGCTCAAACTTAGTAAATTTGCGATACTTAGGCTCTTGCCTGCTATTAGATCATTAAATTTCATATCTTGCCCTTTTTTATCGTTAATGCCCAATCAACTTGGTTAAATTTAAGCGAGTTCATCACCTCGCAGTTTAGGTTATAAGCCAAATTTACAGCCTTCTCCACGCCGCTGTAATCTCCTATCTCAAACAAAAATATCACCACCTCGTCTGGCTCACTAGCCTTTATCTGCTGCCCAAGAGTGCTCAAAAACTCGCCCTTTAGATGCCTAAGATCGACCCTTCTCATCTATCAACCTCGCCTAAGATGATATTCGTGCTGCCTATTATCGCGGCCACGTCTGCCACATACTGCCCAACTAGCATATCTTCATAAATAGCGCAGTGCCAAAAGCTTGGCGTGCGAATTTTTAGGCGGTACGGGCTTGCGCTGCCGTCTGAGTTTATATAAATTCCAAGCTCGCCCTTTGGTGACTCGCTAGCAAAGTAAATTTCACCCTTTGGTGGCTTTAGCCCCTGAGTTATCAGCACAAAATGCTGCATAAGTGAGTAGTTTTGGCTCATTATCTGCTCTTTTGAAGCGCTCACATACTCTGGCGCATCGGCGATGATGGCAGGGCTGCTGGTCTGATACTTGCTAACGCACTGCTTTAAAATTTTCACGCACTCACGCATCTCTTTCATATAAAGCAGGTATCTTGCGTAGCAGTCGCCTTTGGTGGCGTAAGGCACGTCAAATTCTAGCTCGTCGTAGATAAGATATGGCTCTTCTTTTCTGATATCACGTGCCACACCACTTGCTCTTAGCATGACGCCAGAGCAGCCGCTACTAAGGGCTAGCTCTTTGCTAACTACGCCCACATCTACAAGCCTTGCTTGCCAAATTCTATTTTCACTTAGCAGTTCTTCATAAAGCGTGATGTCGCTTGGAAATTTCTCGCAAAATTTAAGCAGCTCCTCGCACCAGCCATCAGGTAGATCAAGCGGCACACCACCGATCCTTATCGAGCTATGAGTTAGCCTTGCGCCGCAGTATTTTTCTATGAGATCAAGGACGTATTCGCGCTCTCTAAATGCGTATAAAAATACGCTCATTGCCCCCACGTCAAGGGCGTGCGTGGCTAAAAATAAAAGGTGCGAGCTGATGCGGTTTAGCTCTAAAAGCATCACTCTAATGATCTGCGCACGGCGAGGCACTTCTATGGCGCAAAGCTTCTCCACAGCCGCGCAAAATGCGTAGTTATTGGCACTTGATGCGATGTAATCGACCCTGTCAGTCACTGGGATAAATTCCTGATAGGTCATATTTTCAGCCATCTTCTCAACGCCTCGGTGCATGAAGCCAACCTCTGGCATAGCGCGCACGACCTTTTCTCCGTCAAGCTCAAGCACGAGCTTTAGTTGGCCATGTGCGCTTGGGTGCTGTGGGCCAAAATTTAGTATCATCTTGCCGTCATTTTGCTCAAATTCTAAATTTTCAAAAAATGGTTTTAAGCGGTTTGGTGCTTGGCTCAAGGTCGTTCCTTTACTATCTGGCTCTCATTAAATTTAGCCTTTTTGACAAATCTCACGCCACCTTCTTCTTGATACTCGTAGTCTTCATTTTCATCAAACACATGTGAAAATCCAAAGGTATCTTTCTCATCGACAAATGCTGGATCACGGTTCTCTTCGCCGATCTGCTCTCTAAACTCGCTTCCAAAAATTTTATCCACCTCGTACCATTTAGCAGCCTCGTCGCCAACTAGCGGATAGCTCTTTAGTAGAGGGTGCGAGTGCCAGTCATCAGGCATGATGAGACGCTTTAAATTTGGATGATCTTTGATGAGAACGCCACTTAGATCATACATCTCGCGCTCCGCCCAGTTTGCGCTTTTATAAAGCTCGCAAACGCTTTTTAGCATTTCGTCCTTTTTAACAAAGCACTTTACACGTGCGCGCCTGTTTTTAGTGATGCTAAGAAGCTGATAAAAGACCTCATATCCACCTTTTTGGACTATAAGATCAACCGCCGCAAGCTCACAAAGCTGCTCGTAGCCAAAGCCCTTTAACACTTCAAGTGCTTTAAAATTTTCACTAGAATTTACATAAATTACGAGCTGATCAAACTCCACGTAGCTAGATAAAATTTGCACTCCGCTTTGCTCTAAAACAGCCAGCTCTTCGTTAAATTTAGAGCCACTTGCCGCCTCTTTTGGCGTCTGCTTGGCGATATAAAATTTCTCGCTGTAATACTGCTTTTTTTGCAGGTCGTTTTTTGGCTTATACTCTCTCATATTTCGAGCTTTCTTGGCTTTTGCGCCCTAAATGCACTTTGTTTTCTTATCTTTTTTTGAAGCATCATAAGTGCGTACTGAAGCGTCTCTGGGCGAGGCGCACAGCCTGGGATGTAGATATCAACAGGTATTATGCGGTCTACGCCTTGAACGGTTGAGTAGGTGTTAAACATGCCTCCAGTGTTTGCACAGCTACCCATCGAGATGACCCACTTTGGCTCAGGCATCTGATCATAAAGGCGCCTTGTAAATTCAGCGTGCTTTTTAGTTAGCGTGCCAGCTATGATCATCACCTCAGAGTGCCTTGGGCTAGCCCTAAAAATGGTGCCAAACCTATCAAAGTCATATCTGCTCGCCCCGCTTGCCATCATCTCGATCGCACAGCAAGCAAGCCCATAGCTAAGCGCCCATAGCGAGTTGCTCCTGCCCCACTGCACGAGCTTATCAACGGTTGTTAAAACTACTGGCAGACCGCCATTTGCAGCGTAGTTTATCTGATGCTTTGCCATTTAAAGACCCCTTTTTGCCAAGCGTAAGCAAAGCCGATAAGCAAGATCGCCACAAAAAGTAGCATCTCGATGAGCCCAAATAGCCCAAGCAGCCTAAAATCCACCGCCCACGGATACATAAAAATGACCTCAACGTCAAATAAAATAAATAAAATTCCATAAAAAAAGTAGTGGATATTTATCTTATTTGGTTGTTTTACAGTTGTCGGTCCGCACTCGTAAAAGCCTACTTTTAGGCGCTCGGTGTTGCGGTTGGCTAGCTTTTTGCTTATCTTTGAGGATAAAAATGTTATCAAGCTAAACGAACAAGTAGCTAACAAAAGTATGATAAAAGCGCCAAGATAGGTGCTGTCAAGCTCTGAGTGTGACATACTTCGCCTTTTTTAATTTTTCAAAATTCTACTAAATTTAAATTTATTTGATCTTGAAATAGCTCAAGAGTAGCGATGTAAATCTCTTTTTGTGTAAAAAATACTCTTATTTTATCTTCTCAACGGCGTCTTTTGCGGCACTTATACGCTCCGCCTCATCAAGCTCGCGCACAAAGCCATCTTTTACTAAAATGATCCTAGTCGCCACGTCAAAGTAGCTATCATCGTGGCTCACGGCGATGATGCTGATGCCTTTGCTTTGCAAAAACGGCAAAATTTCTTTGTAAAATTTACGCTTAAATAGCGGGTCTTGATCGGCCGCCCACTCATCAAGGATAAGGATAGAGCGGTGCTCCAAGATGGCTATTAGCAGGCTTAGGCGCTTTCGCTGACCGGTTGAAAGTTGCGTGGTGCTAAGCTTATTATCAACAACACTTACCTTTTTATCTATCTCAAGCAGGGCTAAAAGCTCCTCTATATCGCTTTGGCTGGCAAAGCCATCACGAGAGAGCGTTTGCGAAAATAGATAAAAATCAGCAAAAATAGCGCTTATCTTTGCCTGATAGCTTTGTAAATTTGCCTCATCTATCTTTGTACCATCAAGGTAAATTTCGCCGCTGCTTGGGCGAAGAAGGCCGCAGAGTAAATTTATAAGCGTGCTTTTGCCACTGCCATTTTTACCGATGATAAATGTTATCTCGCCGCGTTTGATCTCTAAATTTACGTTTTTTAGGCTAAATTTGCCGTGGTCGTAGTTGAAATTTATACCCTCTAGCCTGATACTTTGCCACTCGTCGCTTAGACTATCGTCAAATTTAAAGCCCTCTTTAAATTCATTTAAATTTAAACTCATGATCTTTTCCAAGCTCACCTTTGCGCTAAGTGCGGCTGGTATGGAGCCAACCATGCTCATAAATGAGCCTCTTAAAAATAGTATCGTTAGGCTGATACTAAGCGCTGTTTGCAGGCTCGCCCAGTCAAATGCCACGCATAAAAATACGCAAAGTCCGACTGAACCAAGTAGCATCACATTTGTGAAATTATCACTTAATGCGTGAAATACGTCAGCTTTTACCATGCTTTGGCGCTTCTTATCGCCTGTCAAATTTAGCTCATCAAAGCAAATTTGCGCTCTTGCTCTGTTTAGACTAAGCTCTCTGTGCCCTTCGACGATGTCGTCGTAGTGCCTTTGCAGCGCGTCATCTTGCGTCCTTGAGTCTTTGAAGTAAAAATGGATCTTTTTCATCAAAAGCGTGTTTATAAAAAGTGTCGCACCGATCCAAACGGCTAGAAATATAAAAACTTTTGGCGCGATCACGCAAAGATAGATACTCGCGCAGATGATGAAAACTAGGCTTTGTATGAAGCCAGTAGCGCTCATAAAGGCAAATGTGATCGTTTTTATGTCGTTGTTTAGACTTGCTATGATCTTTGCCTTGCCGATCTCGTTTATCACGCTATTTGGCGTGTCTAAAATTTGCTTTACGCTTTGGTATCTAAGCTCGTAGATAAATTTATGTCCAAAATTTGTAAGTGAGATGTTTGCAGCGATGGCGCTTAGAAAAAAGAGAAGTAAAACAACTATAAATTTAATCGCCACAAGAGCGTCAAATTCTTTTAAATTTACAAGTTCGTTGTTTATAAAAGAGAGCGTCCAGACGCCAAGCCCGCTAAAGGCAAGCGTCAGGATCACTATTTTGATTATTGAAAAAAGATTGCTTTTTATTAAATTTACAAGCATTACATGGCAGCACGTGGCTGGATGATGTTTTGATCAAATTTTTGCTCGGTATTTTCACTCATTATGTGAAGCACCTTGCTGCGTTTGATCTTCGCGTCATCCTTAAATATCGCGCGCACCTTGTCCATGCCAGCGTAGAAGTCGCGCATGAGCACGACGCAGATGTATTTGCCAAAAAATGTTGGCTTGATAACGCCATTTTCTTCGTAGATCGCATTTACAAGTTTTAGCAAGCTAAGCTCGACAAATAGGTCTTTGTTGATGTTTGCATTGTTTTGCTCGTTGTAGGCTTTGATATCAACGGCGCCGTCAAAAAGCCTTGTTAAAAATGTATATTTTAGTCTCTCTTTTTTGCTAAATGCGCATTTTGCGATGACTGGGCTTTGTCTTTCTTTGATCTTTCTGCCGTAGTCAAGTAGATTAAAGGCATTTATCACAAGCTCGCCGTTTAAGAAGCTAAACGCCCCGCTACCAACACCCACGTACTCTAAATTTGAGCCTACATATTCGTCGCGAAGGTCTGCGCTTTTTTCATTTGAAAACGCCCAAGCGTTGCTTTGCCTGTAGCCGCCTTTAGCAAATTCACTTACAATGATTTCGTAAAATTCGCGCTCGTTATCGACGTTTGAGACGCCTAGTGCGCGAGCGATGTTCTCTCTTGTTAGCTCTGATTTCATTAGCGGATAGAAGGTGATTTGCTGTGGAGATATTGATTTTGCAGTGTTTATGTCATTTATTAGCTGCTCTTTTGTTTGATTTGGTAGGTTAAAGATGAGATCTAGGCTGATAACTGGGATCTTGCCGATAGCCTGCTCAAGCTTTCTTTTTGTCTCTTTGGCTGAGCCAAATTTCTCGTATCTGCCAACTCTTTTTAATGTCTCGTCATCAAAGCTTTGCACGCCAACGCTTAAGCGGTTGATGAGCCCATCAAAACGGCTTAGGCTCTCTGGCGAGATGTGATTTGGGTCGCTCTCTGCTGAGACATCCTCTATGCTAAAGAGATCTTTTGCGAGTTTTAGCGTTTTTTCAAGCTCTGGCTCGTTTATAAGCGTCGTGCCACCGCCCACATAAAGCGAGTCAAAGTCAAAGCCAGCCTCTTTTATCTGCCTCATCTCCTCGCGTAAATTTTCAAAGTAAATTTTCGCAAGCTCCTGCTCGTAGTGGTACTTATGAAACGAGCAATACGGGCAAAATGTGTGACAAAATGGCACGTGAGCGTATAGCATATACTTTTTGTCTTTTTTTGGAGTTTTGGTGTAAGTCGTGTTTAAAATGTCTATGTTAAATTCGTTGTATAGCGATTTTTGTATAGAATTATGAGCGTAATTTACAGCAAAACTCTCAATGATATTTTTAAAAATCATAATTAATCGCCTTAAATAAGTTAGTTTTAATTTAGTCCATTAGGATAGCCAAATTTTAATAAATTTAGCCTTGCATTAACGTAAATTTTGAGTAAAAAATGCAATCATTTTTTAAATTTTCTATTTTTGCAAACCTGCGATTTTTACATATCTAGCTCGCTTTTGCTCTATAAATTTATGCTTAGCCTACTTTTCTTTAGCCCTTGATATGACCTTGCTTGAGTCAAGCTCAAATTTCACTCCGTCTCTTGTCTGAAGATAGTAAAATTTACCGATATTGCAAAGCGACTTCACATCATAAATTTTAACCGCTTTTTCATCTATCTCACAAGGCGTTTGCTCTTTGTCTTTTGCATCACAAAGTGAGCTTGGTAGCGCCTTTAACGCACTTTTATCCACAAGTAAAAATTTATAATCCACGTCGCCCATGTTAAAGGTTTTTGCTGTGTATTTTATAAACAAAAGCGAGTTTGAAACGATCATAAGCGAAAGTGCAGTGTAGAAAACAAATGAAAAATCCCTTGTCTCTTTGATGCTAGAAGCGCCCAGTATAAAAGAGAGCATGAACGAGCAAAAGAGTATCCAAAGTGCCAAAAGTCCGCCATTTTTTAAGATAATAACTGAAATTATAAAGAGTAAAATCATGAGAAATGACAGAAGATAGATGATAAATTTTGATCTATCTTTAAAGAAAACTGCCAAATTTACTCCAACGTAGGAAAGTAAAAACATCGACAAGATAGTGCTCCAGCCGTAGTTTAGCTTGTAGCCTGCAAAGGCCAAAATAGCAAAAGAGATGAGCGTTAAAATGTAGATGAAATTTGAGTTATAAAAAAATAGAAATTTTGGCTTTTTAAATTTATGCTTTTTATCGTCGTTTTGGTACAAAAATGAGACAAAAACGAGGACCAATATCTCAAAAACAGTGATAAATGCGGTTGCGCAAAATAGCAAGATGCCTGTAAATATCATCTCCGAGCTATCTAAACTCGGAAAATATCGGGTCTCAAAACCAAAATATAAAAAGTAGCAAAGCACGCTGATGATAGGCACTATGAAATTTGAGTGTTTGAAGAAATTTGCGACGCACTCTTTTATAAAATTTGCCTTTAAATTTGCCGAGTGCTCGCCCAAATGGCTCTCGAAAAACGAGTTTAAAAGTAGGTCGTTTTTGACCTTTTCAAGCTCCTCTGGCTCTCTTGAGAGCGCCCTTTTGTAAATTTCGTAGTTTTGCTCGCCAAAGTCTTTTGCGATCTCATCTTTGATATCTAAAATAACAAGAGTGATCTGCTCTTTTATCTCGCCGAGCCTTTTTGAAACTTCATTAAAATTTGTCCTATTTAGCCTATCAAAAAGGTCGTTTTCTTCGTTTAAAAGAGCGATCAAACGCGCTTGTTTGCTGCTTCTTATCTCGCAGTTTGAAAAATTTGCCTTTAAGAAATTTACAAATTTTCTAGCGTTTTTAACACTCTCATCTTTTTCATCTAAAATGTCTTGATAACTCAAAATTTTACCCATCCTATTAAATTTACAAATTTAACTACCTAAGCACCTTTGCGATGTGCTCCCAACCCAAATTTTCAGCAAAGTCAGCCGCTGTTTTGCCACTTTTCGTGCGGGCATTTTTATCAGCGCCGTATTTTAGCAAGAGATTTATAAGGTTTAAATTTCCAGCGATCGCCTCGTGGTGAAGCTGCGTATATCCAAACTCATCGGCGTCTGTGGCTACGCTTGGGTGCTCTTTTGCGTAGTTTTCAAACTGCTCGGTCATATTTTTACTCATCGGATGTTCTATCAAATTTTCTGGGTGCTCTTTTTGCTCGAAAACTACTAATATATCGTTATAATCGCCAAAATCAAGCCCCCAAGCCGCATCATGCTCGGCTAGCTCATCTTTTTGCATACGTGAACGCATCGCCTGCACGCTAAATCCGCCGTATGCGCGCCCGCCAATAGCAAAGAGCCAGTCGCTCATTTCTTCTATCTTCGCGCTTACTTGATCTCCGACTTTCACGTTTTGCACTGTGTCTGGCTCATTTACGAGCGTGCCATAGATAGTTTCGCCGTCAAATTCAACGTCATTTACCCACATGTACTCGCCAACTTCCTCGCCGTTTATGGTGTCAATAAAGCAAATTTTTACCATCGCATAGTCAAGCCCTGGCACGATCCTGCGGCGCTCCCAGTAAAGCTCACGCCAAAAATATCTAAAGCTCTCACGAGCTTGCTCAAATGCACGCTGCATGTAGTCTTCGTCGCTACTTACAAAATAGATCGGCATTTGCTCGCCAAGATCGATTTGCTTGCCAAAAATTTTCTTAAAAAAACTCATTTTTTGTCCTTTGTGAAATAAATTTAAGTGTAAATTTACAAAAAACTGCCAAATTTAGGCTAAATAGCTAAATTTTAAATGAAAAATTTAGTGGCAGTTTCGCAAAATTAGGCGAGTCGATTTCAAAAATTTAGCCTGCCAACTTACCAAATTTAAACAAAAATATCGTGAGATGGATTTAAATGTTGCGACGAAAAATCAAGCATGCGCTAGGCATATAGCCTGCGGAGCGAGAATTTTTCTAGCTCATTTAAAGGCACTCGCGAGAAGCTGTTATTTTAGGTTTTTAAAGCTTATCGGAAGTTCTAGGCTTAACCCCCTAACGAGCTTTATACACTCCTGCAGATCATCTATGCTTTTGCTTGTCACTCTGATCTCTTCGCCCCTGATCTGTGCGCTCACCTTGATCTTTGAGTCTTTGATCGCTTTGGTGATCTTTTTTGAGTTTTCGCCGTCAAGCGTATCGTTTAACTTTAGCGTCGCCTTTAAATTTCCACCGCTCGCTGGCTCTCTTTTTGTCTCTGTGATCGCAACTGGTGGGATGTTGCGCTTGATGAGCTTTGAGATCACTATATCTTTTAGCGCATCGATCTTGTTATCGCTTGAGCTAAGAAGCGTGATAAATTTCTCTTTTTCATTTAGCTCAACTTCGGCCACAAGACCTTTAAAGTCATACCTAGCTGCGATCTCTTTTTTCGCTGTCTCAAGAGCGTTTTTAACCTCCATCATATCGACCTCAGCACTTATATCAAAGCTGTGTTCGGTTGCCATTTTTATCCTTTCAAAATTTATTTAAATAGCCCTTTGATCTTCTCAAAAATCGACTTTTTGCCAGTCTCTTCTTGCTCTACTGCCTCTCTAATCTGCTGCACAGCAGTCTGTGCATAAATGATAGCTCCCTTTGGATCGCAGTTAAAGAGATTTGAATATGAGCTTGATTTGTTTAGATCAAGTGGATTTGGCTCCACGACCTCAGTGGCCTCGAGCAGGCCTATTTCTAGCTCGTATGCGTAGTTTAGCGCATCTAAAAATGCAGGTAAATTTTGAGCGTAAAAGCCATCAATCGCCTCTTTTATCTCGCCATCTGCTTCATAGTCAGCCTTTAGTTTAGCTACGTTTTTAGCGTTTACATAAGCGCCACAACAGTAGTTTTCGGTGATCTCATTATAAATTTCACCACCAAATTTATCCAAAAAATCGCTTGGTAAAATTTCTCGCCAGTTGCTGATATATTTTTTAAATTTCTCATTTTGCCGCGCCAAAGAGCTTAGCGATGTGCCCCGAGTGTAGAAATACTTTCTAAAAAATCCTTGCGTGACGGCGATACAAAAGCCGTGAGTTTTGTTAAAAATTTCATCGTCTTTATATTGCAGTGCAGCGTTTAGTGTATCTTTGTACTTTTGGGCGTAAAATTCCTCTACGCCAGCCTTTGTTGCAAGTGACAAAACCTCGTCAAATTTACTGGCCCTTGTGAGCTCAAGTGCTTCAAAATACCACTTTGAAATTTCATCTTCACTAATGGCGTGATAGCTTATGTCATAGCCCATTATCTGCTCTCATTTATGAAATTTTCGATGTTTGCGACGATGTTTGCGATGAGTGTTTTTCTAGCCTCCAAGCTGCCCCATGCTACGTGCGGCGTGATGAGTAAATTTTCTTTGTTTTTTACATTTAAAAATGGGCTATTTTCGCTCATTGGCTCGCTTTCTAAAACATCCGTGCCAAAGCGTAAATTTCTCTCATCTATCGCCCTTGCCATCGCCGCTTCATCCACTATGCCGCCACGCCCTAAATTTAGCACTATCGCCTCATCTTTTAGTAAATTTATCTCGTTTATGCCTAGCAAATTTCTAGTCTTTTCATTTAGCGGTGCGTGGATGCTGATGATGTCGCTGCTTCTTAGTAGCTCATCTAAGCTTTTTTGCGCAAATTCACTATTTTTATTTGCCCCGCTTGTCGAGTAGTAGCTCACGTTTGCGCCAAATGCACGTGCTGCCGCCGCCACACCGCGTCCTATCTCGCCAAGTCCGATGATGCCAAATTCTTTGCCAGCGATCTCGCTGATATCTGCGCCAAGATAGGTGAAAATTTCACTCTTCACCCACTCGCCACTTTTTACGTAGTGATCGTAAAATTTGATGCGATTTGTTAGCTCAAAAAGCAAGGCAAATGTGTGCTGAACGACGCTTGCAGTTGAGTAGCCAGCGACGTTTTTCACAGCTATATTTTTAGCTTTTGCATGCTCTAGATCGACATTATTCATCCCAGTTGCGCTTATGCAGATGAGCTTTAAATTTAGCGCGTCCATCACGGCTTTGTCGATGACGACCTTGTTTGTGATGACGATATCAATGCCCTTTAGACGTGGCACGACCTCATCGCTCTTAGTCTTTTGGTAGCTGATAAACTCTCCAAATTTCTTAAAAACACTAAGATCTACGTTTTCTCCAAGCGTTGCCGCGTCTAAACAAACGATCTTCATCTTTAATCCTTAATAAAATGTCCTACAAATTTAGAGTAGTTATTTAAAATTTTACCGCCTTTTCTATATCCAAGTGCGCACGCCTCATAAGCGTAAAATACCCCTGCTTGGTAGCTCTCGCCCCTCTCATCTTGGTTAAACTCGTAAAATTCTTGATAGATGGCTTTGTTTGAGTCGTATTCGCCATCACTGCTTGCTATTTGTGCGCCGTTTTCATCGTATATCGAGACGTTTGCACCTTCTCTGCCAAATACCGGCTTTTTCACATATTTTTTGCCTTTTAGTGGCTCATTTGAAGTCTCAAGCAAGAGCGGGTGATTAGGATATAGATCCCAAAGGATTTTTAAGATCCCTTTACTTTGGAAAAGCAGCGTGTAGGCTGGATTTATGATGATAGCTTTTTGATTTTTTACGATGTTTGAAAGTATCAAAGCCAGCTCGCCCTCATCGATCGCTATGCTCTCCCAAGGGACAAGCTTGAACCAGTACTCGAAATTTTCATCGCCTTTAAAAATGCCCTCATTATCGTCAAAAACGACCTCATCAACGTAGGCAAAGTCTGTTACAAAACCAGCCTCTTTTGCGATGTATTGCAGTAGTTTTACGGTTTGCTCGTCCTCGATACTACCTGCGATGCTGCTAAATAGTATCCCCCAGCCCTCGTAAAGCTCATCAAAGTCCGCATCCTCGTCGCCAAGCGTGATAAGGCGTTTGAAATTTTGCTTTAGCGACTCGTAAAGGTCGTTAAACTGGGCTGCTTCGTCCATGTGATTTAGCTTTAGCATAGCCCACTGGATGATCGCCGTCTCAAAAACTGCCGTTGGCGTGTCGGCGTTAAACTCAATGAGCTTTATAGGCTTACCATCAAGCCCTCCAGCTAGGTCAAACCTGCCGTAAAGGTGCCAATGAACGTCATTTTCCCAGCTATTTTTTATGATATCAACAAGGTTAAATGGTATGCCTATCTCGTGAAAAAGATTGTTGTCGATCACGTGCTGAGCGGCATTTACATACATATCATATAGCTCATTTGCAGCCTCATAGTAGGCATTTGCCTCTTTTTCGCTTACTTGCACGATCTCATCTGCGATATACGAGCTGTTGTCGTTATCTGTGTGCCATGCAAAGCCGATTTTTTCCATAAATTCGTTATTTAATGGGGTGATTTTTCTTAAATTTATCATTTTCAGCCTCCAAAGCTTGATGAGCCAGAGCTTGACTTTGAGCCACCACCGAAAAATCCACTCTTGCCACCGCTGCTTCTTGCAGCAGAATTTGCCGCTTTTTGCTTGTTAAAGCTATCCACACTTCTTGTGTAGGCACTTGGATTTTTATATGTGCTTTGGCGATTTGCTTGGAAATTTTGGTTGCCAAAGAGCTTACTGCCTATCCAGCTACCAAGTATCGCGCCAGCTGCTGAGGCAAGGATCGTCTCGCCAAGGCTTAGACCGCCACTACTTAGCTGTGCGTCGCTAGTTCTTGTCAAATTTGAAGTGTTGTTGTCGATCTTTGCGTTTGCTTGAGCTAGAAGCTTGTCGATCTCATCTTTGCTTAGCACACGCTCAGTGCCGTTCATATCTTTTAGCACGACCCTAGTTTCGGTGCTTGGATACTCTTCTAAGATTTTATAAACGCCAGGCGCGCTCTCTTCGATGATGACAAAGGCTCCGTTTTTTTGCGCAACTTCGTTTAGTGCATTTTCATTGCCGCCATCGTCGCTCCCACAACCTGCAAGTCCAGCCATTATAATGGCACCAAATCCCCCAACCGCAGCATAAGTTGCTATCTTTTTAATGTGTTTCATATCTCTCCTATCAACTCTTTTAAATTTTTATGTCTTCTAACAAGTATCACGCCGCGTTTAAATTTGATAAATTTGGAGTGATGTATCGCTTTTATTATCTTTTCACTGATCTTTTTTGTCGCTTTTGGCTTTAAATTTAACTCCTTTAGATATTCGCTTAAATTTATCCATTTTGACTCGTCCTCTATCTGCGCATCTATCGCCACTTCGCTTGCGGCACTTTCATTTTTAGGTGCTAAAAGTGGTCTTTGCATAGCATTTAGAAACTGCATGAGCTTCTCGTCCCTGTCCTTGTAAATTTGCAAAATTTCATTTTTGCGCTCGATGAGCATCTGCTCTTTTTCTTTAAAAAGCCTATCTTTATCGGCTTGTAAGTTTAAATTTAAGCTCTTTAGCTCATTTAGCTCATTTAACAAATAGCTTACAAACTCGTCGTTTTGGGATTTAGTTTTTGTGCTTTTTGGGGCGGTTTTTGTGGGTTTTTCGCTACTTGGCTCCTCGTCAAGGATGACAAATTTTGTGCCATTTTCAATGACCGTTTTTAACGAGCCTCGGCGGATTCTATTATAGACTGCTTCTTTTGTTATGCCTAAAATTTCTGCAGCTTCATTTACAGCTAGCTTTTGCATCGGATTTCCGTTTAAAATAAAATAAAAAAATTGCTTTGATTATAAAAAAATAAGGCTAAAAGAAGAGTTAAACAAAGAGAGCAAAGCCCTCTTTGTCTTGGTTTTAGAGTCTTGACTCGTAGCGTCTAAGCATATAAAGACGTTTAAGCATTTTCTTGCGAGCTGCAATTTTTTGTTTCTTGCGGATCTCAGTTTTAGGCTCAAAAAAGCGTCTAGCTCTTGCTTCAGTAACGACTAAATTACGGTCAGTTTGTTTTTTAAACTTCCTGTAACCCTCGTCAAATGACTCGTTAGGATGTACCTTAATACCAGGCAACGTCCTCACCACCTTTCAGATTAAAATAAGCCGTGAGTATAATTTAACTTTCATAAATTTAAGCTTTTAGGCAAATTTATTTAATGCACTTTTAATACCCCAAAGCCTATAATCAACAAAATTTTAAAAAAGGTTTATTATGTCTAAAAATTTAAATTTTACCTACGCCAAGAGGCGTTACATTTTTTTTGCCTGTATCACGTTATTTGTATTTATTTTGCCATTTATCAGGATAAATGACGCGCAGCTATTTTTGCTGAGCTTTGATAAGAGCAGGGTTGATCTATTTTTTACAAAATTTGATATGCAAGAGCTGTATTTGATGCCGTTTTTGTTTATCACTTTGTTTTTGACTATATTTTTTCTAACGACGCTTGCAGGGCGCGTCTGGTGCGGTTGGAGCTGTCCGCAGACCATTTTTAGAGCGGTCTTTCGTGACCTTTTGCAGACTAAAATTTTAAAGATCAGAAAAAATATCCAAAACAAACAAAATGAGCCACAAGGTCAAATTTTTAAGCGTGCATTAGCAGTTGGAATTTGGTGCGTTTTAGCCCTTATCATAGCTGCAAATTTTATGTGGTTTTTTGTGCCGCCATTTGAGTTTTTAGCCTATATAAGCGAGCCAAGCGAACATAAAATTTTACTTGCATTTTGGCTTGGCATAGCGGCTTGGCTAGTCTATGACGTGGTCATTTTAAAAGAAAATTTCTGCGTCTATGTCTGCCCGTATGCGAGGGTGCAGTCAGTTATGTTTGATAGCGACACGATACAAGTTATATATAATCAAAAACGAGGCGGCGTCATATATGATGGCAAAGAGAAATTTAAAAAGCCAAAAGAAGCAGGCGCGCTTTGTACTGGGTGCGAAGCCTGCGTGAGGATATGCCCAACGCATATAGATATAAGAAAGGGTATGCAGCTTGAGTGCATAAACTGCCTTGAATGCCATGACGCGTGCAGCAAGGTGATGGGGCACTTTAACGAGAGCTCGCTTATAGAGTGGAGAAGTATAAATTCTATAAAAGAGCAAAAAAAGGTCAAAATTTTACGCTTTAGAACGGTGGCCTATCTTGTCATCCTCTCTTGCGTGCTTGCAGCTGGCTTTTTTATGAGTGGTAAGAAAGAAAATATGCTACTAAATATCAATAGAACTAGCGAGCTTTACAAGGTTTTAGAGCAAGGTGAAGTTGAAAATTCTTATGTATTTTTAGTGCAAAATACCCAAAATAAAGAGCATACATTTTTCTTTGAGATAGATGATAAAAGCATAGAAATTTCGCGTCCAAATAAGCCTTTTACGCTAAAAGCTGGCGCAAAACAAAAGGTCATCGTCACGCTAAGATCAAAAAATGAAAACACGAGCGAAAAAGATCTTTTAAAACATATAAATATAAGAGCTTACGCCACTGACGAGCCAGCTATCAGCGTGCAAAGGCAGAGCACTTTTATCTATCCTAAAAGATGATAAAATGGCGAAAATTTAGCGGGAAGTAAAATGGCGATATCAGAAAAAGGCAAAAAAAGATACGAACTCATCGTAAAAACGGCACTTGATCTATTTTTAAAAAATGGCTACGAAAAGACGAGCCTTAGCGATATCGTGGCGATAAGTGGCGGCTCACTTGCTAGCATTTACACATTTTTTGAGAGCAAAGAGGGGCTTTTTCAAGCGATCATCGAGCAAGAGATAGATGCGCTTATAAAAGAGGTCGATGAGAGGATAGATCTTAAAATTTCTCACAGCTTGGAGGAGTTTTTAACCAAATTTGCAACCATTATTTTTTCTATCATCTGCACCAAGAAAAATATCTCACTTGGCAGGATAATGATGAGTGAGGGCCCTAAAAATGGCGGCAAACTTGGTAGGACATTCTTAGATCAAATTTTAAACAAGGTCGACCTTGTGCTTATAAATTTCTTTGAAAGAAATGAGATAAAATCACAGCTAAATCCAAAATTCCCAGCCAAATTTATCACGAAGTGTTTTAAACAATGTGTTATCGGGCTTTGCTACTATGATTCGCTTATGTTAAACGAGGAGCCAAAACTAAGCAAAAAAGAGCGTGAAGAGCACGTTGCTTTGTGCGTGGAGCTATTTTTAAATGGCATCATTAAAAAGTAGAATTGACTTTTAATTTATATTTAGTTATAGTCAGTGACTTTTATAATTTGTAATGAAAATTACAAAACTAAACTTGGGATTAAAATTTAAAATTAAGAGAGGTTTTTATGTTGAAATTTAAAAGTTTTCTTGTGCTTTCAGCTGCCGTTTTTTTGCTTTCTGGCTGCTTTGAAAGTGGCGACAAAAAGGCTGCTGCAGGCCGCCAGATGCCAACATCTCATGTTGATATATTTGTGGCTAAAAAGGCGGATGTGCCTATTAGCTTTGACTACACAGCCACGGTTACTAGCAACCAAGATGTCATCATCTATCCAAAGGTTGGCGGCACGATCATAAAGCAGTTTTTTAAGCCAGGCGATAAGGTAAAAGCTGGAGAGAAGCTATTTCTCATAGATCCAGAGAAATATCAAGCTAGCTACGACTCACTTGATGCAGCTGTCGGCGTTGCAAATGCAAATTTAAAAAATGCTGAGACTGAGTTTAAAAGAATTTCCGCCCTTTATAAGAAAAATGCAGTCTCTCAAAAAGACTACGACGCAGCCGTTGCAGCTTACGACATAGCAAATGCAAATTTAGTAAGCGCAAAAGCGAATTTAAAAAGTGCAAAAATAGATCTAGGCTACACAAGCATAGTGGCTCCATTTGACGGCGTAGTGGGCGATAACCTAGTAGATGTTGGCTCACTTGTCATAGCAAGCCAAACTCAGCTTGTAAGACTAACTAAGATAAATCCAATCGAAGCTGACTTTTACATCGCAGACGTGGATAATCTAAGCAGAAAAGCAAATTTAGATAGTGGCGCTTGGCAGCAACTAAATAGCGAGGCTGTTTTAAATTTAAACAATGAAGATTTCACTGGCAAAGTGACATTTATAGATAATGTCGTAAATACCGCAACTGGCAGCGTTTTGGCAAAGGCTAGCTTTGATAACAGCGAGGGTAAAATTTTACCAGGTGCGTTTGGTCATATAAAGATGAGTGGATTTGTTCAAAAAAATGCCTTTAATATCCCACAAGTCGCCCTTCAGCAAAGCGCTACAAACACTTATGTTTTAGTCGTAAAAGATGGCAAAGTAGGCCAAAAAAATGTAAAAACTAGCTACCAAACAAAAGATATGGTCGTAGTGACTGAGGGTCTTGAAGAGGGCGATAAGATAATAGTTAATAACTTCCTTAAAATCGGAGTTGGCGCACCAGTTGAAACTGACAAAGACCTAAGCGCAAATTTCTTAAACAAAGATGCAAACGCTACAAGTAGCAAGTAAAGGCAGATAGATGTTTTCAAGATTTTTCATAAACCGCCCGATATTTGCAACTGTTATATCTATCATCATAGTTATAGCAGGTTTTATGGGTATCAAAGGGCTTCCAATAGAAGAGTATCCAAGTCTTACTCCGCCTACTGTCTCTGTAACTGCGACATATAGCGGTGCTGACGCGCAGACTATCGCTGACTCAGTCGCAAATGCCATTGAAGATCAGATAAATGGTGTTGAAAATATGCTTTATATGCAAAGCACCTCAAGCTCTGCAGGTACTATGAATATAAGTGTATATTTTAAGATCGGCTCATCATCAAAACAAGCTACGATAGATGTAAATAACCGCGTACAAGCTGCCCTTTCAAGACTGCCTCAAGAGGTGCAAAGCATGGGTGTAACGGTGCGCGAAAGAAGTGGCTCGATCCTTCAAGTAGTTGGCTTTACAAATCCAAATATGAACCAAGTTGAGCTATATAACTACGTAAATTTAAATATCGCTGATGCGATCAAAAGGGTAAATGGTATCGGCGATACAGTGCTAATTGGCAACAAAGAGTACTCGATGAGAATTTGGCTAAAGCCAGACAAGCTTGCTCAGTTTAAACTAACTCCAAGCGACGTCATCTCACAAGTAAAAATTCAAAACTCACAATACGCCGCTGGCAAGATCGGCGAGCAGCCATCAAAAGGTGAAAATCCTTATGTCTATTCTGTAGTTTCTGAAGGACGTTTTAAAGATCCAAAGCAGTTTGGTGAAATTTTGATAAAAAGTGAAGATGGCACAGTCGTCAAGCTAAAAGAGGTCGCCACAGTCGAGCTTGGAGCTGCTAGCTACGCATCTGAAGCTATGCTAAATGGCAAGCCAGCAGTGCCACTTTTGCTATTTTTGCAAAACGACGCAAACGCACTAGCAACTGCTGAAGCGGTCAAAGCAAAGCTTGAAGAGCTAAAGAAAACCTATCCAGTTGGCCTAGAGCACACGATAGCTTACAATCCAACTGAATTTATCACCGTCTCAATAGACGAAGTTATAAAAACTTTCATAGAAGCGATGGTACTAGTTCTTATCGTAATGTACTTTTTCTTAAAGAGCTTTAGAGCTACCATCATACCAATGCTTGCCGTGCCAGTATCTATCATAGGCACATTTGGCGGTCTTTATGTTATGGGCTTTAGTATAAATTTGATCACACTTTTTGCCCTGATCCTAGCCATCGGTATCGTCGTAGATGACGCGATCATAGTTATAGAAAACGTTGAAAGAATTTTGCATGAAGATAAAGAGATAAGCGTAAAATACGCCACGTTTAAGGCGATGGAGGAGGTACAAACCCCAGTCATCTCTATCGTGCTCGTGCTTTGCGCGGTTTTCGTGCCAGTTTCATTTATGGAGGGCTTTGTCGGCGTTATACAAAAGCAGTTTGCGCTAACACTTGTTGTCGCCGTTTGTATCTCAGGCTTTGTCGCTCTTACTCTTACGCCAGCGCTTTGTGCGGTTATGCTTAAAAAACAAGAGAACAAGCCATTTTGGATAGTTCAGAAATTTAACGACTTTTTTGACTTTAGCACTAGGCTCTTTACAGCAGGCGTGGCAAAAATTTTAAAACACGTCATCATTAGCTTTATAGTCATTGGCATAATGGGATTTGCGACGTATGGCCTTTTTCAAAAGGTGCCAAAAGGGCTTGTGCCTTCAGAAGATAAGGGCGCTTTGTTAGTTATCACCTCGCTTCCACCTTCAACAAATATGCTAAAGACCAAAGAAGAGGTAAAATCTATTAGTAACGCCATTTTGAGCAACCCAAATGTCGAATTTACCATGGGATTTGCAGGCTATGATATGCTAGCTAGCTCGCTTAGAGAAAACTCAGCCATCAGCTTTGTCAAGCTAAAAGACTGGAATGAAAGAAAAGGTGCAACGGACGGTGCAGATGCCTTAGTAGGTCAGTTTAATGGCATGCTTTGGGGTTCAAAAAACTCAATGACTTTTGTCATAAATGTGCCACCTATCATGGGTCTATCAATGACTGGCGGCTTTGAGATGTATCTACAAAATAAGAGCGGCAAGAGCTACAACGAGATAGAAGCGGATGCTAGAAAGGTAACTGCAGCTGCAAACGCAAGACCTGAGCTAACTGGCGTAAGAACGACGCTTGAGACAAACTACCGCCAGTTTAAGATAACAGTTGATAAAGAAAAGGCAAGGCTATTTGGCGTAAGCGAGAGCGAAATTTTTAGCACGATAGCAGCTAGCTTTGGCTCTTACTACATAAACGACTTCAACCTTGCGGGTAAATCATACCGCGTATATGCAAGAGCAAGCGATAACTTTAGAAACAACCCCGAGGATCTAAGAAAAATTTTCGTCCGCTCAAAAGATGGCGGCATGGTGCCACTAAATTCAGTAGCGACGCTCACAAGATTGATCGGACCTGATATCGTTGATAGATTTAACCTCTTCCCTGCGGCGAAGATCATGGGCGATCCAAAACCTGGCTACACATCAGGCGATGCCATAAGAGCGATACAAGAGGTCGTAAATGACACACTAAGTAGTGATGAGTACGCTATAAGCTGGGCTGGAACAGCGTATCAAGAGGTAAATTCTCAAGGAACAGGCACGGTCGCCTTTATCTTTGGTATGATCTTTGTCTTTTTGATCCTTGCTGCGCAGTACGAAAGATGGCTCATCCCACTTGCAGTCATCACTGCCGTGCCGTTTGCAGTATTTGGCTCGTTGCTAGCTGTTTGGTTAAGAGGGCTAACAAATGATATCTACTTTGAGATCGGACTCTTGCTACTCATCGGTCTAGCTGCCAAGAACGCCATTTTGATCGTAGAATTTGCTATGCAAGAGCGCGAGAGTGGAAAGAGCATATTTGAATCAGCTGTAAATGCGGCCAAACTTCGCTTTAGACCTATAGTAATGACCTCGATCGCATTTACTCTAGGCGTTTTCCCGATGGTTATAAGCACAGGCGCAGGCGCTGCATCTCGCCACTCACTAGGAACTGGCGTGGTTGGCGGTATGATCGCATCAACAACGATAGCGATATTTTTCGTGCCTATGTTTTACTATTTGCTTGAAAATTTAAATGAAAAATACTGGAAAAAGGGAGCAAAAAAAGATGAAAAATAAGGCGTTTATACTTATAACAGCGGCGTTTTTGGCTGGTTGCTCGTTTCGCCCAGATATGCCAAATGTGGATACAAATTTTACCTCAACATACACTTTCGAGACAAGCGATGTAAGAGATCTTTGGTGGAAAGAATTTCACGATGAAAATTTGAATGTTCTTGTTGAAAGTGCGCTTGAGAAAAATACAAATTTACGCATCGCATATTTAAATTTAGAAAAAGCAAAGGCAAGCCTTGGTGTTGCTGAGGCTAGCTTGCTCCCTGGGGTAAATTTAAATGTAAGTTATACCAAAGCAAAAACCAGTGGTGAAACTTACACTGGGCAGCCTCAAACACGCTATAGAAGCTCGAGCATAAACTTAGGGCTAAACTACGAGATAGACCTTTGGGGTAGAGTGCGAAATAGCGTGCTTGCAGCTAATGAAAGCTTAAATGCTAGCAAATTTGACTACGATAGCGCCAGACTAAGCCTTAGCTCAAGTGTGGCAAAAAGCTACTTTGCTCTAGTGTCGCTAAACATGCAAGAAGCGGTGCTAAAAGTGACACTAAAAACCTACGAAGATACGCTAGCGCTTCGCAAGACGCAGCTTGATCTTGGTGGCATAAATGAGATGACCTATCTGCAAAGTAAAGCTGAAGTAGAAAGGGCAAAGACTAGCCTAACTTCAGTGCTAAACTCAAAGTCGCAAGCGCTAACCTCGCTAGCCATCCTAACTGGAAAGAGCAATGATGAAATTTTAAAAGGAGCCGTTGCTAGTGCGCAAAATTTACCAAGTTCGCCTGAGATAAAGGCTGGCATCAGCTCAGATGTCTTACTTAGAAGAAGTGACGTGGCAAAGGCGCTAGCAGATCTAAAAGCTACAAATGCTCTTGTTGGCGTGGCAAAGGCTGATTATTTCCCTACGATCTCACTCACTGGGCTTTTAGGCTTTACGAGTGTTGATTTTGAAAATATATTTGTAGGAAACGCCAACACTTGGAGCATAGGCGGTTCTTTAGTTCAGAAGATCTTTGACTATGGCAGAACAAAAAACAATGTCCGAGTTGCTGAGACAAACGAGCAAATCGCGGCCGTCACTTATGAAGCGACTGTTAGATCAGCCCTTGGTGAGGTTAGAGATGCCCTTATATCAAGGCAAAACGCAAAGCTCTCTTTGGATCAGGTGAAAAATTTGCTACAATCGCAGCAAAAAATTTATTCGCTTGCTAAAGATCAGTATAACGCTGGCTATATCGGTCACTTAGAGCTTCTTGATGCACAGAGAAATTTGCTTCAAGCAAAGCTTCAAGATATCTCAGCTAAGCTTGATGAGGTAGATAGCGCCGTTGAAGTTTATAGAGCACTTGGCGGCGGATTTAAGGTAGATAAATAAACTCAAAAAGGAGAAAAGTTGATGACTAAGATTTTAAATTTTTTATTTTCTTGGGGATTTTTTGTTTTTGCTATCGCTCTTGGCGTAGCATTATGGTTTGCGATAAATTACGTGGATACCATTAGGCTTGAGTCAAGCTTTTATGATATCGGCGAGATATTTATGATGGCAGCTGTCTTTGGTATCGTTTTTTACCTTATCGCAGCGATATTTGTTATACCTATTAGGGCGATGACAAAAAAGGCCTAAATCCTCTTTTCATCTAAGAATTAAATTTCTTAGATGATCCCTCAAAATACATTATAAATTTCTTTTTACTTATTTAAATTTGAAAGAGTAGAAAGGGCGAAAATCGCCCCTTGAAGCATAAAAATTGATTATTTTGCGCTTTTGCAGCCGCATGTGCAGCCTAAGATCCTATAAATGATAGCTCCGATGATAGCTCCAATGATAGGTGCAACCCAGAAAAGCCAAAGCTGCTCTAACGCCCAAGTGCCTTGGAATATTGCAACGCCAGTTGAGCGAGCTGGATTAACCGATGTATTTGTGATAGGTATCGAGATAAGGTGTATCAGCGTCAAGCCAAGGCCAATAGCGATCGGTGCAAAGCCTTTTGGAGCACGCTCATCAGTCGCACCTAGGATGATGATAAGGAAAAACGCAGTTAGAACGACCTCTGCAACTAGCGCTGAGACTAGATTGTAGCCATTTGGTGAGTGCTCGCCATATCCGTTACTAGCAAAACAGCTCGCAGTAGCGTCAAATCCAGCCTTGCCTGAAGCGATAAGATATAGCACGCCAGCAGCTGCGATCGCTCCGATAACTTGCGCGATGACGTAAGGCACGAAGTCTTTTTTATCAAATCTTCCGCCAACTAGCAAGCCAACTGAGACAGCAGGGTTGAAGTGACCGCCACTGATGTGACCAACTGCGTAAGCCATCGTAAGGACTATAAGAACAAATATTTTTATGTAATTTCAATTACTATCGCTTCTCTTTTATTTTTACACATCCAACTATAACTTTTGTCCTTCAATTTTTAAGTGACTCGCTAAACAAGTAATCTACTAATTTTCATTAGCTGCTATGCAATCAACCACTCATCTTTTTTTACGCCAAATTCAAATTCTGCTTGCCCAAAGGCATCTTCTAAAGTCTCATGATACGTATCTGCCTGCTCTTCTCCAAATTTGTCAAAATAAAGCAAATAATATCCTTCATTGTCACTATACTTGACAATACTTAGTGCAAATGGCTTTGGCAAAAGAGTGCTGCCAGAATAGTGAATTGTTTTTGACATTTGCCCCAATTGCGCATTGTCCTTTAAATAAATCTTATAAAGTTCTCTCATTTTTCACTATCCCTAATAATTTCTACAGCCGTATTTTTATTATTTTTCCACCACTTTAAGTATAAATTTAGCCTATCAATGCTTGTCATCGCTTAAAATTTACCCTCATCTAGTTTTATATAGCACCTTCCTAGAAATAGTAAATGCAAGGAAGTAAATTTATTGATTTTTACCAATACTATATTACTAAACTTTATGTTCAGCTATCAAGTTCGCATCTTCATCAAAGTCATTAATGGAATAACCTAATAAATTTAGTAAATTTACAGAACTTATAATTATCTTATTCCAAATTTCTGGCATTTCATATAAATCTGTATCCGTATTATTATTTTTACAAATAGTATCAAGTTTATTTTTATATTCTTTTATAGCTAGGAGCTCATTATTATCAAATAAATACTTATTTTCTGGCCTTTGTATAAGTTCTAATGGATTAATTATCTCATTTACTAATTCATCACCCCAAGTATATTTATCAGTAGTAGCATTGTCTATATATTTTTTTGATACTCAGTAGAAGCTAATTCAAATAGCCTTTCTAATAATATTTTTTTTAGTTGATACATTTTTATTTTCCCATAATAGAATTAAGATTTCCGTAAACTCGATTTCATTATTTTGTTTACCAGTTTATTTTTCCTACACCATTGTATGTAAAAAACTGTGTGCTAGTATCCTGAGCAGGCTCTAAACCGCAATAATAAAACTTTGTATTTAATGCATTTGCCATTTTCTTGCAAAAATCAATAAAATTTTGTAAGGGAATTTTATTTGCTTCATTAAAATCAAAAGATAATGTTAGTTCGTTTTCATCATTATATATTAGAATATATAGTTCAAAAAATTCAAAT
>NZ_CABPTV010000009.1:0-4179 GCF_902460535.1 Campylobacter concisus
ATTTAGATCTATGATGATAGTGTTATAGAGATGGTTGGGGAGAGGAAAGAAGGAGAAAGAGTCAACGCCTAAAAATATAATCCACTTTTTAGCCTGAGATTTTCGCAATTAAATTAATTGCTTTTCAAAAATTTAATTAGAGATTGATCTATTATATAAGTTCTTTTGTTGCCAGTTATACTAAAAAGAGAAGCTAATGCTATAAAGTAGTCACTGCTTGGATATGCATAATCCCTCTACATTATTTAGTTTCTATAAAATTATGTTTTATGTCTTACAAACTTAAGCCAACACTTTGTTTAACAAATCTATAATAAGCCTTTTTTATCTTAATCTTAAAGGAACAAACATGAAAGGAACTGTATTAGCTCCTGGCATAATATTAAATGCCGATGATCAGCGTTTTACTTATCTACAAGAAGATGTAGCTTCGGTGGCAAAAGACGGAGCTGCCATAGTTTTAAAACAAGGCGATGAGGTTGATTTTATCGCGGACGGACAAACTGCAAAACAAATCTATCTCACAAAAGCAAAATCTATGAATCTAAATTTAGATAACATAAATTTTGATATTAAAAGCAATGATTTATCAACGATTAGAACGCTAGGTTTGGCAGGTTCAGCTTTACCTATTTTGGGCATTATCCCATTCATAGGATTTATCTTTTTTATCGCTGGATTTTTATGTATGTTGTTTGCTATATTTAAGCTATCAGATAAAGTTGGTAGTCCTACACTAAAGAAAAACTATATCTTATATCTAGTTGTCGCAGTAGCATCGACTATCCTGATCTCGATCGGTGCTATAACGGGAGCATTAGGTTTTGCTGGTATGGGCTCTGGCTATGCGAATGCTGGTGGAACAGGTGCTATTTTTGGCGTCATTTTAGGTTTAGCGGGCGTTGTAGGTATGATTTATGCATTTTTCAAAGAATTTCAAGTCTATAACGAGCTTTCAAACATATCTGGCGATAAATTTTTCCTATACTATTTTATAGGTTCGGTTGTTGGAACTATTACTTTATTTATAATCATTGGTTACATCTTGTTGATTGTGGCATTTGTTTTACAAATCGTCGCATGGTATAGATTACAAGAGATCAAAACAGCTTAAACTTCAATCATAAATCGGAGTGGAATTTTCTGCTCCGATTTTCTTTATTTATATAACACAAAACTTGTATTTAATTGCCTTATGTATAGTAAGTTTGCATAAACATTACGCTAAGCCCATTAACGCTAACACGCTAAAGGTTAAAGTAGAGATGGTACCGTATGAAAATGAATAGGAGTAAATTTTAAAGCATTAGCTTTAAGACTATCTTTATATCTTATTTAGTATTATTTTAGGTATTAAATAAAGGATAAAAATGCAAACCATACAAGCAAATTTCACAGCTAGCATAAGCGAGCTAAAAAAGTCTCCAGCTCAAATTTTAAAACAAGCTGGAGATAATGTCGTAGCTATACTAAATCACAATGTCCCTAGTGCCTATCTAGTGCCTAGTGCTGTCTATGAAAAAATGGCAGAGATAATAGAAGAGTATCATCTAAGTAAAGCTGTGGATGCTGCTTTAGCAAGTGGTGAAAAACCAGTAAAAGTAAGCTTAGATGAGCTATGAGTTAGAGTTCTTACCAAGTGCTTTAAAGGAGTGGCAAAAGCTTGACAATAGCATAAAGGTGCAGTTTAAAAAGAAGCTAAGTGAGCGTCTAGAAAACCCAAAGGTAGCCAAGGACAAGCTACGAGGCTATGAAGATGTCTATAAGATCAAGCTAAGAGATGTTGGCTACCGCTTGGCATATCAAGTAAAAGATAGTGAGATAGTAGTGTTAGTGCTAGTTGTCGGCAAAAGAGAGAATAACGAAGTATACGAGATACTAAAGGATAAATTTAACTAAGCATAAAGCTAGACTTTAGTCATCTGTGATTTGTTAGTAACTAATTTCATGTTATTAGCTTGTCCTATCTAAAGTGCTCTTTTATGATGAGCGCAACCCCTATATTTTTATTATTTTATTTTCTTAATTTCATACCAGACTAAATTTCTAAGAGAAATTTAAAAGCTACAAAAATTATATTATATATTTCATAGTATTTTTAAAAAACACGCATTTTAGCGGCCTGAAGCCTACCGAATTCCTTGTTTTAGGCTGTGAAATTTTATAAAATAACCTTAAAAGATATTTAAAGAGCAAGTCTGCCAAAAATTTTATGACATAGGATTTTTGAGTGGCTTCTTCTTGGATTAGGAGTAAATTTACGTGAGTTCTGAAAAGATAAAAAAACGCAAGGTAACCAAAGTCATAACTAAAAGACTTAGGCTAAGTAATGCAGAATGGTTGGTAATTAATGATAAATTACAAGAAAGTGGCCTAACTTTCTCAAAATTTGCCCTAAGAGCTATGTTGTCTAAGCAGATTTATGCACCAATTATGAGAGAGCTTTTAGCTGAACTATCTAGACATGGACAAAACATGAACCAAATAGCTGCCAAATTAAATAGTGGGCAAAGCCTAGATAGAGTTGGTATTGAGATCATAGCAGACGATAATGATATTTTACATAAAGTTTATGAAGCATTGGGTAAATAATATGTTGCTTGATTTGCTTTGTATCAATACAGTAGCTTTTTTTCTTTACATCCCATTCTCCACCGGTTCTAAATCTATCGTCAAATTCTTTTGAAATTTCTAGCTTACTTTCAGATATAGCTTTATAAGACCGAACATCATCTAGAACCTTAATAGTATATTCCTTTTGAGACTGCGTTAAATTTTGTTACAGATCAGTACCTTTAAATGCAGCAACATCAAATTCCATCTTTTTTCCTTATAAAAAAAATTATTGCAAACGTAATGATTGATGAAAGTAAAACACTTATCATCATTAGATTAAAATTAAAATTGGAGCGCTTTATTAAATGCCCAAGCCATGTAAAATCGGCTCTTGTCAATATTATTACAATTAATGAATAAGAATAAAACAAACTTATAAAAAAAATAAAGATATTAGATATTTTATCTGTTTCAATAAAAGCCTTAATCTTAGAAAAAACTAATTCATTAATAAGTAAAGGCAAAACTATATATGCACAAAATAAATATAATATCATGGCACCAAAAATATCGTTATAGCTATCACCAGCCTCCTCATGCCATGTCAATCCAAAAAGCTCCAAAATACTAGAAAATGGATATGCTATTTCATAGTTACTATATTTTTTTAAAAAAACTGCATCTATGCTAGAAAACACGATGCCTAGACAATCTATGGTAAAAAATAATAAAATAATCCAACACAAGATTCTTATACTTTTTGATTTAAAATACTTTTTAATTAATTTCTTCATTACTATAACTCTCAAATTTTAATTTACAATACCAAAAATATCGCAGTAGTCTTTTGACCGCTAGTCTCCACGCTTAAATTTTCTATTATTTTATTTAGCTCAGCCTTTGTTGCAGGCAACTTTCCTTCTAGTATTTTTCTTAATTCAGCATTTGTTTGTTCTACCGTATAGCTCATATTTCATCCTTTGTTATAAATTTACTATTAAGCTTGTCTTTAATTTCTCTTTTGGAGTAAAATTTTCTAGTCCAACTCCGCCACCGCCATATACGCTTAAAATTTTTTTCAAGGTATCAATAATTTCATCAGTAGTTATATTTTTGATATCTGTTTTGATGTCATGAAGCTCATAAATAATTCTATACGGATCGCCAATCGTTTCATTATTAAAGATCCGCCTCAAGTCCAGCTCTATATCGTTACTTTTATAATGCAATAACCATATAGTTTTAGTTAAGGCATAATTCCCTATATCTCTTAAATAATCATGCGATATACGAATTAGCCAAGTGTTATTTTCTCGGTCTATGCACCAATCTAATTTCTCTAAAAACCATAAACTAATTTCGTCATCATCATATTTTTTGCGTATCTTGTTTATCGTTCCCAATAAATTTTAGCACTATAGAGCTAAAACTTATATTTGAAAGATATTTTTGAGATGATGCTTATTGGTCATTGAATCACAGCACGAAAAATGAATTTACTATTACTTAAATAGAGATTATATTTTTAAATTAGTTTTTATATAAATAAATAATAATTTTTATGTAGTAGGCAATAATAGCAACAAATAGAACATAAAATCAAACCACTAGACCAAATTTAAC
>NZ_CABPTV010000009.1:5385-15366 GCF_902460535.1 Campylobacter concisus
ACGAATAAAAAATGAATAAAAATTTTAAAAAAATACTAAAAACTAAAAATTTTAAAACACACAAGAAGTTATATTTTTAATGTAAATTTAAAAATTGGAATCTAAAAATTATTTAAAGCAAACAACTTTATTTTTTCCAGCATTTTTAGCATCATAAACTGATTTATCAGCAGCTTTTAAAATTTTTTCCTTTGCCGCGATCTTGTCATTTACCGTAACAACTCCGATGCTTGCAGATCCGATCCAGCAAGCATTTTTAAATTCGATACGTATTTTATTTATTTTTTTATGAATTTTTGTAGCTATTTTTAATGCACCATCAGCATCGGTGCTAGGGCATATTACTAAAAATTCATCTCCACCTATACGGCATATTATATCATCAGTGCGTAGATTAAATTTAAGAACATTTGAAAATTCCACAAGCACAACATCGCCAGCATCGTGTCCAAAAGTATCATTAATGGTTTTGAAATTATCAAGATCGAACATTATGATCGTAAATGGAACTTTACTTTCAGTGTATTTTTGCAAACAGTCTTCAAGCTCATAACTCATTCTACGACGATTTGCAAGTGCTGTTAATTGGTCGGTCATAGCTAAAATTTCTAATTTTTTATTGCTCTCAAGCAACTCTTCTGTGCGCTGTTTAACTTTTTCTTCAAGTGAATTTTTAAGCATCAAAAGTTCTTCATTATATTTCATCAAAACACCAAAAACACCATTAAAAGATTTAACTAAAGTATCAAGCTGCTCGTGATTTACTCCACTAACTTCTTCATATGCCTGTTCTGAAGTATAGCCTGATTTTATAAGTCGCATTTGAGCGGATAAATTTTTATCTATGCCAAGTATATGAAAGGTTAGCCATTGCACCAAAAAGTCAAGTAGTTCCTTTGCCTCAACCTTTATATTATTTGAATTTAAATTTTTATATTTTGATGTAACTTCTTTGATAAAAACTCTGTGAGCTTTGAGATGTTCTTTGGCGTGTCTTGCATCAACGCCTGCCTCCAGCATCAACCCTTCTTCGTTTGAAAAGTGATATTTTTGAATAGCTAACCAGTTCTTCAAAAAGGGGTGAGACATCACGTAAAGTAGTATTTTGTGCAGCAAGTTTATTTCCTAAAGAGTTGATTATTTCAACCAAATATCTATGTTCCGAATCAACTTGTTTAATATTTGTTTCAAATTCTCTTCCCCAAGCAAATACAACTTGTTGTGCCATTTTTTGCTCCTTGCATAGCCAACTCAATTGCGTTTTATTTTATTTTAATATAACTTATATATAAATAAATTTTTGCTAACAAGGAGGTTAATTTATTCTTTGAATATAAATTTATATTTAAACCAAAATTTCTCTCTGACCTTTTGCGTTTACAGGGCTTAAAACGCCCATTTTCTCCATTTGTTCGATTATATTTGCAGCTTTGTTGTAGCCTATTTTTAGGCGTCTTTGTAGGTAGCTGATAGATGTTTTTTGCTCACTTAAGATGATCTCTTTTGCCTCTTCATAAAGCTCATCAAGCTCATCTTCGCCTAGCACGCCAGCAGCCGAGCCTGCGCTAGAGCCCTCCTCTGCTAGAAATTTCTCGTCATAGATCACGTCTTGTTGCTCTTTTAAGAAATTTACGATCGTCTCGATCTCTTTTTCACTAGCAAATGGTGCGTGCAGCCTGATCACTCCAGGGCTTCCAGGAGGCGTAAATAGCATATCTCCTCGCCCTAGCAAGCTCTCAGCTCCCATTTGATCAAGGATGACCTTACTATCGATCCTCTGCCCCACTCTATAGCTTATCCTACTTGGTAAATTTGCCTTTATAAGACCAGTCACGACATCGACACTTGGGCGCTGGGTCGCTACTATCAAGTGTATGCCACTAGCCCTTGCCATCTGCGCTAGACGGCCTATATAAAGCTCCACGTCCTTGCCGCTAGTCATCATAAGATCGGCTAGCTCATCGATGATCACGACGATGTATGGAAACTGCTCGCCACCTTCACTCTTCATCTTTTCGTTGTAGCTCTCAATGTTTTTTGTGCGAGTTTGGCTCATTATCTTATATCTTCGCTCCATCTCAGCGACCATGTTTGAAAGCGCAGTGATCGCCTTTTTCGCCTCAGTGATAACCGGTGTCAAAAGGTGTGGAATGTCGTTATATATGCTAAATTCAAGCATCTTTGGATCTATCATCATTAGGCGCAAAGTTTGTGGGCTATTTCTATAAAGCAAACTTAAAAGCATCGCGTTTATACCCACACTTTTGCCAGATCCTGTTGTGCCAGCGATCAGCAAATGTGGAAGCTTTTTAAGGTCAGTCACAAAAGGAGCACCCACGATATCCTTGCCAAGGGCCATGGTTAGCGGGCTACTCGCATTTTTAAAGACTTCGCTTTCTAAAATTTCTTTTAGATAGATCGTCTCTAAATTTTGATTTGGCACTTCGATGCCAACGACATCTTTACCAGGGATCGGCGCTTGGATACGGATCGTTTGCGCCTTTAGCGCCATCGCTAGGTCATCTTGTAAAGTGAGAATTTTACTAACCTTGATGTGTGGGGCTGGGCGAAATTCAAATGTCGTGACGATAGGGCCAGTGTAGGTTCGCACCACGTCGCCATCTATCTTAAATTTACGCAGTTTGTCGAGTAAATTTGAAATTTGCTGATCGATCTCGGCTTCATTTATATTGTGCGAGCGCTTTGGAGGGTCGTTTAGAAATTTAAGCGGTGGCAAGACAAAGTCTTTTGGCTTTTCGACCTTGCCACGCTCTATCTGATCAAGAAGTTTTTTGTTTTCAGCCACTTCGTTTAAAATTTCAACCCCGCTTATAGTAGCAGGTCTGCTCTCTTGTGCCGGCTCCATCTCTTGCTCAGTTTCTGGCTCACTCTCTAAATTTGGCTCATCATCATTTAGCACCTGAGCATCTATAAGCTCTTCTTCTTTTATCTCTTCGGCTTTTGGCTTTTTGCGCTCTATCTTTGGTATCTGCCTTGCCCTTACCTCTTTTACGCCTCTGCTTTTTTCTTCATAGCCATTTGGCTCTTTATCTACAAAAGCCTTTCTTAAAACAATGACAAAATTTTCTCTAAAAGCAAGTCCAAGTGAGATGATAAATATCATAAGTATTGCAACCGCGGTGCCGATAGCGCCGATGACTTCTTTTAGAGCTGAAACTATAAAGCCACCTATCACGCCGCTATTTGCTCCAGAAGTGGTTAGCGCTTGAAACATCAAAAATGCGATAAAAAATAGAAAAATCCCAACTACAAACTGGGCAAAATCAAAGTCAAATTTCTTAAAATTTTTATATACAAAATAGCCTAAAACGATAAGTAAAAATGGATAAACATAGGCTATAAGGCCAAAATACTTGATATTAAAAACACCAAGACTTTGTCCAAGCAAGCCTACAAAATCAGCAGTCGGAGCAGCCGTAGCGATGCCAAAATATACAAAAAAACAAACAAAAATAGTAAATAATATATGTCTTAAAATTTTAGATCCTTTTGTTAAAAAGGCTTATTATAGCACGCTTGAGTTTAATTTTTAAAAAATCAGCAAGCTAGGCCTGCTGATTTATCATTTTAGTTTAGGTAGTTTAGCAAGCTTAATTGATTTATCTTAGCGCTTGCTTGAAGTGTCGCTTGATATGAGAGTGAAAGCTGCGTAAATTTAAGATATGACTCTGCATAGTCTGCGTCTATAACGTCATTTTTAACAGTTAGCACATTTACTTTCATGACCTCTGCACGCTGATTTGTAGCAGTTAGTAGCTTTGTTTGAGAGCCTATCTTTGTAAGCTCTTTATTTGCATGATCTACCAAGTGATCTAGCCTTTTTAAAGCGCCTTGCATGCCTGTATTTCGTGGGTCGTGATTGTTAGCGTCTGCTCTATAATAGCCATTTCTAACGGCAAATATCATATCATCAAGGTCTTGAAAGACACTTGTGCTTGGCTCATCGATAGTTAAAGCATTGTTTTCGTTAAAGCTAAATACTGAGCCCTTTCCTTGAGCATGACCAGCAATACCAGTGCTATCTCCGTCAAATTTATCTCCATTTTTAGCATCATACATAGTAAGCTCTATATTTGTGACAGATTTTGTCTTGTCAGTTAGCACCATCCTGCCCTTATCGTCTAAATTTACCTCTACTGCGCCTCTAGTCTTTGACAAAGCCTCTTTATAGGCGTTATAGTTTTGATCTCTTCTTACCTTTTCGACATCTGTATCAAAGTTTGCATTTTCTGCGTGCTGAGGATTTGGGATATTATCGCTTGCAGCCATTGCTACGATGTCCATTAGCTGGCGATATGTAAAGTCGCTTGCATAGGTTCTGTAACTACCAAATTCATCTGAGTTATAAACTGTTAAAGTTCTAGTTGGAGATACCGCGCCAGCAGCTGTTGTTGATTTTATATCAAATTGCACAGGAGAGTCCGTGCCACCTGCTTCGCCCATTTTTACTGTGATGTCGTATCTTGTGCCGGTTATTGATTTTACTTGCACGCCTATCTCTTGGCGATCTATGTTGTAAAGCTCCCTCTTTCTAGCATCGACATCTCTTGGGTATAAATTTCTATTGTAGCTCTCTTTTGTGCCTGAAACCTCGCTTAGCTTTGTCTGATCGGTTGCAAACTCACCCGTTCTTCTAGCTACTTGAGGTAAATTTGCGATTAGCTCATTGTCCTTTCGCTCAAATCTAACCTTGTCATAGTCAAATGCGTTTGTTAAATTTCCATCTTTATCAAGATATTTGCTCTTTGTAAATTCAGTTATATGAACCGTTTTTGGCACAGTATCTGCCATATCTTCAAGTGCCTTTAAGGAATTTACATTATTAAGCGTCGTATTTGGAGCTATCGCACCACGATTTGCTGCCACAGAAGTAGCTGCAACCATGTGAAAGTCTATCGTTTGATTGCCCTTTGTGAGGTCTTTTATGTTAAATTGTCCGTCGTTATTTATGCTCACATCGACAACTTTTGTCGTCTTTGTGTTGCCAAATTCCATACCGATCTTCTCCATCAAACCAGCCATTGACGTATCGGCACTCATCTTAAATTTACTCGTAAATGTCGTGCCATCAGGCTTTTTGCCCTGCATGAAAAAGTATGTGTCAGGGAATTTTACATTTGAAGTATCCAAAAAGTCATAATCTGGCTCGATCGTGCCTTTATAAGAGCCATCGCTGCCAACAACTGAGTCTCTAGCGTAGTTTAGACCGATCATATTTTTTATCTTGCTATTTTCGTCAAGATATTTTGGCGCATAAGCGATGTCGGTTCTAGTTTGATCGGCTAGCATCACGTTTGTTGTTAAAATTTTGTTGTAGTCGCCATCTTTTCCTAAAAATAGATCAAATCCCGGGATGTTGTAAGGTAGCTCAACCTGCGCACCAGCTGAAGTTTTCATATAGTCGCGGTTGCCTTGATATTTGCCTGAGCCATCTATCGGCTTAGTATCCACAGCACTTCCTGAGAATAAAAACTGCCCATTTATAGAGGTATTTGCGATATTTACAAGGTGGTTTTTGATGCCTTGAAGGTCGTTTGCTAAAGCTTCAAGAGAGGTTGTGCTATGCACGTCGCTGGCTGCTTGAACGACTTTAGTTTTAAAATTTTCAAGCTGTTTTTCAAATTCTTTCAGTGCATTGTCTGTGTTTTTTGCAAAATTTACTGACTTACCAGTAGCATCTGCCACTTGAGTGAGAGTGGTCGCTTCATAATCAAGCCTCATAGCATCGTTATAAACCGCAGCACCGTCGTATGGATCTTGGATTTTAAGTCCGTTTGAGAGCTGCTGATAGCTTTTATTTACGCCAACCATATTTTTTTGATAGTCGTGCAAAGTCTGACTAAAACGTAGTTGATTTGTAATTCTCATAATTTTTCCCTAAATTTTTATTCACTCTAAGCAAGAATAATTCCGCTTTGTAATATATCGGTGAAAATTTGATTTTTTTTAGTGCGAAAAAGTTTTATTGTATAATCTGCCAAAATTTACATATATAAAAATAGGAAAGAAAATGGCATTAAAAATCCTCTTCTCACCAAGCGAAAGCAAAATTTCTCTAAACACAAGTGATAAATTTGATGGTAAAAATTTGATCTTTCCCAAGCTTTTTAGCAAAAGGGCTGAAATTTTAAATAGATATGATGACTTTTTAAAAAGTGCAAATTTAGACGAGATAAAAAAGCTTTTTGGGCTAAAAGAGCTTGAGGAAAGCGAGCAACTGCGAGAAAGTCTATCTAAAAAAGGCAGTATAAAAGCTATCTTAAGATATGACGGCGTTGCCTACAAGCACCTAAACTACCGCGGACTAAGCGATGATGCTCAAAAATATATAGATAATAATGTTTTGATATTTTCAAATTTATTTGGGCCAATTTTAGCAAAAGATGAGATAGCTGAGTACAAACTAAAACAAGGCGAAAAGTTAGCCGGCTTTGATATTTCAAAATTTTATGAGCAAAATTTTAGCAAGGCGGTCGATAGCTTTTTAGAAAATGATGAAATTTTAGATCTTAGGGCTAAATTTTATGAGAAATTTTATGTGATAAAAAAAGAATTTACGACATTTTGTTTCTTGAAAAACAAAAAGATACTAAGCCACCATGCAAAAGCCTATAGAGGTGAGGTTTTGCGCCAGATCGCAAATGCTAAAGTGACAAACAAAGATGAACTAATGGCTCTAAATTTTGAAAATTTAAAACTTGTGGATATGAAAAAGATAGGGCTAAAAAACGAGCTTACGTTTGAAATTTGTGAGTGAGAGTTCAAAATTTGGTCTTTTTTACTAAAAAAATGCAAAAAAAGAGCTAAATTTAGGGAAAAAGTATTGTATTTTTTTTTAAAAGAGTGTAGAATTGCCCCATAACTTCTTAAAAGGATGGTTCATGAAAAAAGCTGAATTTATTCAAGCGGTTGCCGACAAGGCTGGTCTTTCAAAAAAAGATACTCTAAAAGTTGTTGATGCTACTTTGGAGACAATCCAAGCGGTTCTTGAAAAAGGCGATACAATTAGCTTTATAGGCTTTGGTACTTTCGGTACTGCTGACAGAGCTGCAAGGAAAGCTAGAGTTCCTGGAACTAAGAAAGTAATCGACGTTCCTGCTAGCAAAGCAGTCAAATTCAAAGTTGGCAAAAAACTTAAAGAAGCAGTTGCTGCTGGTGCTGCTAAAAAAGGTAAAAAGAAATAATTTTCTTTTTCGGGGAGCAACTCTCCCCTTTTTCTTTCTTCTCACAAATTTAAAATTTCAATCTTAACTTAGCCCGAGTGGTGAAACTGGTAGACGCGTCAGACTCAAAATCTGATAAGGGCAACCTTGTGTCGGTTCGAGTCCGACCTCGGGCACCATTATACAATATCTTAAAAAATCCAAATACATGTAACGATATATAGTTATAAGTAATTATTTTTTACTGAATAACAACGGAGCATGAAATACCAATTTTCTCTGGAACACCTTTTTGCTTTAAACATAAAAGAAGCTAGGCGGTTATGCCATGAATGATATTAGCATCTTAAGCACAAATGTAAATTCATATACTAAGCAACAACACAAGCAAGATAGATCTATAAATTTTAGTGATATTTTTAACGAAAAAACCAAAGAAAAGATTAGCGAACCAAGCCAAGAACCTGCTAAATTTACTTATACCACTTCTTCGCAAAATAGCCTCATCTCTTTAAATTTCAGTGATCTTCAAGCTTATGGCTACACAGTGGATAAAGCTGGCTTTATGGGAGCTGACTTTAACAAAGCTGCAGGCTTGCCACAGGACTTTAAAATCCATAAAAGCACGCTTGATGAGCTTAGTAGATTTGCCGAACGTAACCATGTGCTAAATCGCATCAAAAGCAAAGACGAGCAGATAAAGATCTTTGATAACATCGATATGGCTGACACCATAAAGCACTACTACAGACTATTTGACCAAATGACCTCTGCCTTAGGTGATGATAAAAAGAGCTACACCCTTGCAGATATAGGCAAACTACCAAAAGGCTACAGCACAAAAGGCACTCACTATGATGCCAAAGGACATTTGCTAAAAGATCTATCAAACTCCACTATCTCAAATATCTACTCTAGCACTGATGAGCTAAATAGCGCCAAAACTCTTAGTAAAGAGCTTTCAAGTGCAGGCGTTAGGCTCATAGTAAAAGAGGTTGATTTTACGATGAGCGAGGCAGGTGACGAGTTTAGTTTTAATCCTGATATCTCTTTTTATAAGTCGGATGAAGGTTATAGCAAAGAGGCTCTTTTCATGGGATTTTTACGTAGTTCTAGACCGCTACCAAGTGATAGTGCAAAGACTAAGCTTAGCAGTGCTGCACTAAATGATATCTCAAGCACTGGAGAGCATAAAGAGTACTTTGTGGATTTTGAAAAAGTGGGTAAGGACAATGAGAGTATCAAAGCACTCATAAAAGAAAGACTTAAAGAGCTAACGCTTTTAATGTATGCAAGATCAAAGAACATTAACGCAGAGAGTGTCACTTCAAACGAATATGAGAAATTTAAGCCAACTAGCGAAGATATAAATTCTCTAGCAAATTCTTGGAGTGAAAGGATAAGTTCTATTAGCAATACTTTTTTGTAGAGAGAAGTCATATATAAACTAAATTGTTGAAAGGTCGATTTAAACAAAGAGAGATTTTACTCAAATAAATTTTTTGAGAAGTCACTAGGTAGTTTAAAACTTACTAAGGATAGTAAAATGCAAATTTCTAGCTCGCCGTATCCTTATCTGTCTAGAGAACACATAGCTAGTGAGATGGGCTTTAAATTTAACGATATAAACGAGATCCTTGATAACAATATGGGATATGGTATGAGCTTTCCTAAATACGCAAGGCTTGATAGAAAGGCTCAAGCTGCGGCTTACGATAGACATATATATCCGCTATCTGGCTTTACAAAAGGTGATGAAGCAAAAGTCACTATCATAGGAAAGCTTAGAGGCTACGATCCTGATTTTACAAGCGAGCAGTTATCAGATCTTAAAAATTTCATAAATGAAAGCAAAGGTTTATTTGTAGAATACATACAAGGTCAGCAAGCAAAACCAGACAATGATAAGCCAAAAATTTTAAGAGATACCCCATACACTGTAAATGAATTTTTAAATGAATATCGTGGCGATCGCCAGCTACTATTTATGCAAAACTCAAGGACTGTCGATCTGCTTGATAGCGATATGAGCGTTGATGAGTTTAAAGAGGAGTGGGCTAAATATGCATTAAAAGAGCGATTTAATATAACTTTATCTAGCGAAGATGCTAAAAATGCTGTCAATATACTAAAAGAGATGAATGAAAAGGGCATTCAAGATATAGAGAGCGTTGAAGAAGAAAAAGACGACACCAAAGAGAAAAAATTTACTCCTATCCAAGCTGAAAGCAAAAACACTGAAACTTATGACATTACTAAGGATGAGAAATTTTCATATTTGCTCAAGCTTCAAGAACTTGAGAGAGAACGAGGTATCGATGTGCTTCGCATTATGCAAAAACTTGAAGAAAATGGTAAAAAAGTTTTTGATAAAAAGATTTAACTTTATCTTTAGTATCTAGCACAAGCCGCTGCTAAGTTATCCTATGACAAGCTCGTTCTGCTTTATCCATCAAGCCATCTTATTTAAAATTTGCTTCTTATCTATCTTTTGCATAAGCTCTAAGACATCTATGCCTCTTTTTTCTTTGAAATTTAAAAGCTATCTTGCATAGAGAAATTTTTGATCCTTATTTATATCATAGGTCTCATACTTCTTCTTAACCTGCATAGGTTTAAATTTCTTCTCAGCCTGCTCTTTAGCAAAATTTGCATTGTATTCTTGCTCTTCTTTAATTATCTGCTTTCTTTGTTCTTCAACATCCTTTGTAGCTTTCTCTCTTGCTTTGGCAAATAATATTTTAAATTCATCTATGCTTAGGTCGGTTCTATCTAAAAGACTAAGCGACTCCTTGTT
>NZ_CABPTV010000009.1:17274-19392 GCF_902460535.1 Campylobacter concisus
GCAAAGGCTTTTTAGTATGCATAAATTTACTCCTAAACTCTCGTATCTACCTTTTTATAAAGCCTATCTTTGCTAGATAGTTCCTTAAATTTGAGGTCGTTTTCAAGGTAGGTGATGTTGTAAATTTCTTTAGTGGTGATGCTTTTGCCGTTTTCAAGTCCGATTAGGAATTTGCTTGTAAATTTATCAGAGAGGTTTTTAACGAGCTTTGCTCCAAGCTCTTTTAGGCTAGATATCTTATCATCTTGCTTTATGCCTATATCTTTAAAGTCAAGTCTATTTAGCTCCACATCATTCATGCTCTTAGCATCTAAATTTATACTTGCTCTTTTGCTATCTTTGTCATCTTTGCTGATTAGCTTGCCAGTGTCACTATAAATTTCTTTTACCTCTAGCTCTCTTCCACTATCAAATTTAAGCGTGATTGTGCCATTTTTGTTTAGCTTCATAGCTATTACGCTGTCTGTGTCCTTTAGAGCAGCTGCGGCCTTGCTCGTATCACTCTCAAAAGCATGCTTTACTTTTTCTAAATTTTCTAGGCTAAAATCAAGTCCAGTTGCTTTTTCAAACTCACTCTCCATAGCGATCATATAAGATGACTTTGTGGTTTTTAGCTTTGAGATGAGATCATCTGCGTCTTCTACATCATTTTCTTTTAAATTTTTGCTTATCCACTCTACATCTTTGCTGTGAGCGCTAGACTCTTTTTGGTAGTCGTTATAAAATTTCATAAAGCTATCTTTTTGATAGCCTGCGTATGAAAAGCTCTCATCTTGTTTAGATCCAGAAGGCTTTATGATAGGGTTAAACTCGCTAAGCTTTTTCTTGCCGTCAAAGCCAACTTTCTCATAGGCAAAGTTGTTTAAGCCGCTCTCTTCGTTAAATATCTTATTATCCCTAAGATCTACCCAGCCGTTTTGGTCTGCATGGTCTTTGAAAAATTTATTAGTCTCTTCTTTGCCTATCTTTTGGTAGCGATACTCGGCTGAAAATAGAGTATAAGGGTTTGAGTTGTTTAAACTAACTCTGTAATCAACTGTGTTTTTGCTAGCAAAGTCCATAGCCTCATGGCTTAAATTTCTAATATCCTTTTTAATAAAGTCGTTAAGGTTTATCTCGCTCGCAACTTCGCTTAGTTTGAAAATTTTCTCATTTCCGTCTTTGTCGTAGCCTCTAACCTTTAGCTTATCAAAGTATTTATCACCAGAATTTATCACTCCGTCCTTGTTGCTATCAAAGTTAAATAAAAATCCATTTGCATCTAGCTTGCCTATGCCTAGTTTGTCATTATCGTCATAAAGATCCAAAAAGACCTCCACGTCACCCAGTGAGGTTTTTATCGTTTTTTCATAGGCATAGTCATTTAAATTTGTAAATTTAGTATCTGCTGCAGCAATGGGCTTAATGGAAGTTTTTGAATTTATAGATGAAAAATAGGTGCTAGTTTGATCCACTTTCCTTAGCGCTGAGGCATCTTCGCCAAAGAGATATTTGTTTTCAAAGTCTTTTTTATCCCAGTTTCTTCTTTGTATATCCACATAAGAAAAAGCATCGTTTGTCCCACTATCTGCTCTAGCATACTCCGACTTCACGCCACTGGTGCTGGCGCTTTGGATGATAGAGTAAGTGCTATTTGAGATAAGCTTAGTAGCGATGTCTTTAAGCTCAGACTTTAAATTTGTGTTGTCTAAAGTTTGCACTCTATCTACGCCAAGAAGAACCCTTGAATAGATCATATCTTTGGGTAAATTTATATTTATAGGCTCTAAATTTGGTGATACATTCATTTTAAATCCTTTTAAAATATATATCTTATATCGGCAAATATAAAAAATGTTTAGTAGTTTGGGAGCCAAAAGGGCTTAGAGCGAATGCCTACTATGTTATATTTTTAAGGCTCTCTTACTTTGGTCCTCTCATCAAATTCTTTTAAAACATCCATTATCTTACTTGCTAGCCCCTCAAGCGTTTGATCTTTTTTAAGCTCTAAATTTCTAAGCTTTAAAATCCTAGCTAGTATATCTTTTAGATCTTTTTTGCCAGATAGTATCTCATCATAATAAGCCTTTGGTATGCCTATCTCACTTCTATCTTGTTTTGTAATTATTTCATAGTTTT
>NZ_CABPTV010000009.1:19951-52585 GCF_902460535.1 Campylobacter concisus
CATAGCCCTCTTGTGAAGTAAATTTGGCCTGATAAAGAGAGTCGATAGCGCTAGATGAAACAAAGTCATTTTTAGGAATAGTGGTTTGGCTGATCGAATTTATATTTGGAGTGTTAGGCAAGAAATTTGCAAAGCCTTCGTTTTTTGTCTGTTTTTGGTAGTGCTGTTTTGTTAAGATGGAGTTATAAGAGACTTTCATAGCTTACTCCTTGAAATTTAGCTTCAAAGAGTAAGCAAAAGTTGTGCCGAAAATTTAAGAGTGAGATAAATTTAAGTTTGTTTACTTTGAGATAAAAATTTTATCTATCAGTAAAAATAAAAGCAAAATTATAGAAAGCATTGTGTAAAATAAAGCAATCCTGAAAAAATGTACCGCTTTTTATAAAAACTGTACCATACTTTTAGGAAATTTTAAAGAAAGGGAAACTGCAAAAAGGGCAGTTAAAGTATCGATAAGTAGGGCATTTATGGTGTCACGGGGGAGACTTGAACTCCCGACCTCCGGCTTATGAGACCAGCGCTCTAACCAGCTGAGCTACCGTGACAACTTAAAATAAGTTTTGGATTATACAACCTAAGAACTTATTTTTAGCTAAAATTTATCCCACACAAATTTTATAGATATAAAGAGCAAATTTGACTGCAAAGGCAGCCAAATTTATTTAAGCTTTTTTAGTGAAAAATCCAACGTAAATAGCGTAGGTAAAGCCGATCACTACGGCATACGGAGCAAAAGGTGTTATGCCAGCTCCTGAGCTTGCAAGCACGAAGTTATGACTTATCGCAGCACCTGCACCCATGCCTAAAACAAATACGGCTGAGCTTAAATTTCCAGCTCCCATCTGAACTAGGTGTTTGCCAGGGCAGCCATAGCTTAGGCTAAAGCAAAGACCAGCGAGCGTCATACCAAGGAAATTCCAAAGCATATCATTGTGAGCGATAGGCTGAGCTTCAAAACCAAATTTGTATTGATCAAGCACTAAATTTGTGATGCTTGCAAAAAGGACGATAGAGATGACGCCATAAAACATCGAAAAGTCACGCTCGAAAATTTTGCTTATTGCTCCCACTGAGCAAAATTTACTTCTTTGCATAAATGCGCCAATAATGATGGCACAAATAAGCGAGATAAACAAATTTGCATGCTGTGAGCCTGGACCTTTTTCTGAGCTAAATAATGCGCCATTTTCGCCAAGTTTTAGACCAAAGATAAGTGCTATCAAAAGCAAAATAGCAATGATAGTTGGCAAAAATCCTATCGCCTTTGCGGTGGTTTCGCTCTCTGGCAAAATGTAGCCGTTTTTCTTAAAAGCTCGTCCCACAAAAACGCCAGCAAATAGGCCAACAACGCCAGCGATAGCGGTCATATCTCCGCCTCCAAGGCGCAAAAACGCCCTCCAAGGGCAGCCTAAAAATATGAGGCAGCCTATCATCGCAAACACACCTAAGAAAAACCTAGAAAATGCCGCGCTACCAGATACTGGAGTGAAATTTCTGCTCCAAAGCAGGCTAGCTAGAAAGCCTCCGATGATAAGCCCCAAAATTTCAGGCCTTAGATACTGCACGACTTTGGCCTGGTGAAAGCCAAGCGCACCCATGCTATCTCGTAAAAAGCAAGCCGCGCAAACGCCCATATTTGCTGGGTTGCCAAAATGAACGAGCACTGGGCCAAGTATGCCAAGGCTCGCACCTGCGATGATGTAAAGTAGTGTTTTGTTCATGTAAATTCCTGTGTAAGGGTAAAACCAGACTGGTTTCTTAAACGACATTTTAATAATCATTAAATAAAACAAAGATTAATTTTTTGTAAAACAGAAGTGGCTAAAATATGCAAAAATTTCATAAAAAGGATAAATGATGAAAGATTTTATGAGCTATGCAGATAGCCTGAAAATTCTAAAAGACACGATAAGTGCGTGGGAAAAGGTCGAAAAAGTAGCCATCACAGATGCGCTTGATAGAAATATCGCCTACGATGTGAAAGCTACTGAAAACTACCCAGCAAAGCCAGTCTCAGCGATGGACGGCTATGCTTTTGCCTTTAAAGAGGGCTTAAGTGAGCTTGAGCTTATCACAGATCTGCCAGCAGGTAGCGACAAAGGGCTACATGTAGAGGGTAGCAAATGCGTCAAAACCTTCACTGGCTCGTTAATGAGCGAAGGCACCGACACGCTCGTACCAGTCGAAAACGTCGAGGTTAGCGGCTCAAAAATAATCATCAAAAAGAGCGTGCCAAAGGGCTTTGCTGTGCGAGCAGTCGGTGAGAGCTACAAAAAAGGCGAAATTTTAATAAAAAAAGGCACGCACCTAACATACTCTGAGATAGCGCTTCTTGCCGAGCTTGGCGTCTTTCACGTAAGCGTTTTTATCCGCCCAAGAGTGGCGATACTAGCAACTGGCAGCGAGATAAAAGACCTTGGCGAACCGCTTGATAGTCCAGCGCAAATTCACAGCTCAAACCACGTAGGTATCGCTATGCAGATACGTAAAATGGGCGCGGAGCCGATCATCTGCGAGATCGTAAGAGATAAGGCTGAGCTTGTCGAAAAAGCGATCATAAATGCGCTAAAATCAGCCGATATTTTGGTGACGACTGGTGGTATTAGTATGGGAGACTATGACTTTGTAAAGGGCGCTTTAAATGAAAACTTTAGTCTCATCATCGAGGGCGCTGCGATAAAACCAGGCCGCCATATCAGAGTGGCAAAGTCAGGCGACAAATACATCTTTGCGCTGCCGGGATTTCCTTACTCGGCGATGGTTATGTGCGTGCTATATGTAAGAGTGCTTATAAACACTTGGTTTAGCCAAGAAGAGCCAAAGATCACGGCGATAATGGACGAAGACTACAAAAAACGCTCGCCATTTTTGGAATTTACAGCGGTAAATTTAGAAAACAGAGATGGCAAAATTTTCGTAAATTTAGACGGCAAAAAGCTAGGTAGCTCAGCCATCGTAAATAACCTAACAAACGAAGCTGCACTGCTTATCATCCCAAAAGAAACAGAATTTATCGCAAAAGGTGAAGTGGTAGAAGTTTTAAAGATGCCTTGCTAAAGTGGGTGAAATTTAAATTTGCCAGAGTTATTTTGGCAAATTTAGAATAAAAAGCAGGGAGAGCTCCCTGCTGTGGTTATTTTTCTTCGTTTGTTTTGATGTAGGCGTAGTCTGACATTTTCGTCCACTCTCTTGCTTTTTTGAGGAAAGCTCTTTGAGACTCGACGATCTCTTTAAATAGTGGATCTTTTGCGCTCTCTTCGTCTAGAAGCTCGTTTGTAGCCTTTTTAAGAGCCTCGATAACTTCAGCTGGGAAAGTTTTTACTTGGATGTCTGGATACTCGCTCTTCATTTTGTCCCAGTACTCGACATTTGAGTAAAAGACCTTTGTATTTGCACTGCTTGCTACCTCTGCAGCAGCCGCTTCAAAGATCGCTTTTAGATCATCTGGAAGTTTTTCGTATGATTTTTTGTTAAAGAAAAACTGAGTTTCGCCGTTTGGCTCTTGCCAACCTGTGTAGTAGTATTTTGCCACTTTGTGAAAGCCAAGCGCCATGTCATAAGCTGGGCTAACCCACTCGACCGCATCGATCGTGCCCATCTCAAGCGCCATATATAGCTCACCAGTTGGGATAGTGTTGATATTTGCGCCAAGTTTAGAGTAAATTTCGCCGCCAAAGCCTGGAATTCTTATCTTTAGGCCTTTGATATCATCAACTGACTTGATCTCTTTTTTAAACCAGCCGCCCATTTGCATGCCAGTGTTGCCAGCTCTAAAAATTTTGATGTTATATGGGTCAAAAACTTTCGCCTCTAGCTCTTTTCCGCCGCCAAATTCATACCAAGCTGTTTGCTCGTCGGTATTCATCATAAATGGTGTCGCTGTAAAGAACATAGTCTTAGGGTCTTTGCCCTTGTAGTAGTAGCTAGCTGTGTAGCCGATGTCGTACTGACCGCTCTTTGCAAAGTCAAGCATCGCAAAAGGTGACTTGTGCTTTGACGGGTAGTCGATCCTGATCTCGATGCGGCCGTTACTCATCTTTTCGACCTTCTCTTTTAGCTCTTTTGGCACGTCACCAAGCACTGGCATAGTGCTCTCCCATGAGGTTGCAAGCTTGAGCTTATAGACTTTGTCATCTCCCATGGCAGCGCAAGCAAGAGCTGCTAGGCCAAGAGACGCTAATAAAAATTTATTCATACTCTCTCCTTTAAAAATTTTGCGTATTATACAAAAAATTTACATTATTAAAATGTGTTATAATCTCAAAAATCAAATTATAGGGCATAAAAATGATAAAAAAGACGAAAATTGTAGCGACTTTAGGGCCAGCAAGTGACAACGAAGAGACGATGGAAGCGATGGTTAAAGCAGGGGTTAATGTTTTTCGTTTAAATTTTAGCCACGGAACACATGAATACCACAAATCAAACATCGACAAGATAAGAAACATCGAAAAAAGACTAAACAAACGCATAGGCATCTTGCAAGATATCTGCGGTCCAAAGATCAGAGTTGGCAAGCTTAGTGAGCCATTTTACTTGCAAGCTGGCGACGAGCTTAGCATCTACGCAGAGGATATCGTGGGCGAAAAGATCGAAAAGGGCGTTTATAGAGTGAGCCTAAATCAGCCTCAAATTTTACCTATGCTAAAGGCTGGCGAGTACGTCTATCTCTACGATGGCTCGATCAGAGCAAGAGTTACAGGCGAGGGCAAAGATGTGGTAAAAACGATCATCGAAAATGACGGAATTTTAAACTCAAACAAAGGGGTAAATTTCCCAAATACCACCCTTGGCATCGATATCATCACGCCAAAAGATAAAGAAGATATGGAATTTGGCGCAAAACAGGGCGTAAATTTCGTTGCCATTAGCTTCGTGCAAGACGCAAATGATGTGATAAAAGCGAGAAATATCTTAAAAGAATTTGGCTCCAAAGCGGCTATCTTGTCTAAGATCGAGAAATTTGACGCAGTCGAAAACATAGACGACATCATCGCAAAGAGCGACGGTATCATGGTAGCTCGTGGCGATCTTGGCATAGAAGTGCCATTTTATAAGGTCCCAACCATACAAAAGCTCATCATCAAAAAGGCAAATGCAGCCAGCAAACCAGTCATCACAGCAACGCAGATGATGCTAAGCATGGCAGAGCATGAAACTGCCACAAGAGCGGAGATCAGCGACGTGGCAAACGCTGTGCTAGACGGCACTGACGCAGTTATGCTAAGCGAGGAGAGTGCGATCGGCAAAAACCCTGTCGCAGTCGTAGAGGCGATGAGTAAAACGATCATCCAGACGCAAAGCATCTACCCATACAATAAATTTGACGAATTTGACTTTTTTGACGAGACTGACATGGTCGCAAATAGCGCAGCTTCGCTGGCTGTTCGCATCAAGGCCAATGCGATACTCTCTATCACAGGCTCAGGCAAATCAGCCATAAAACTAGCTAGAAACCGCACAAACATCGACATCATCGCTATCGCGCACGACGAGCAGACAGCTCACATGCTGACTCTTGCTTGGGGCGTGACGCCAGCGCTCGTGCTTGAAAAGACAAAGCTAAATATCCTACTTGCAAATGTCATCAAAAAGGCTTACGACGCTGGATACGTTGAGCATGACAAGACCTATCTCGTCACAGCTGGTCACCCAACAGGCGTAGAGGGCAGCACAAACCTTATACGTATCATCAGACGCGACCAGCTTGATTATTACCTAGACCTTGCAACCGAGTAAATTTATGGATTTTAGTGCCTGATATTTTGGGCACTAAAATTTCTTTTAAATTTATGCGCTTTTATGCACTCGCCTTGAAAATCTACCGAATTTAAATTCTTTATTTTGCCACTAAATTTTGAGCCGTGATATGCTTGATAATAAATTTTGAAATTTGATTGAACCTTTTTTGTAAAAATTAAATTTTTAGTTGTAGTGACAAATTTTAAAATTTCATTCACTCGCAAGAATTGGCTACTAAAATTTGGCTTCACTTATCGCTTAGCTCAAATTTTGAATTTTAAACTTTAAATTTACTTAGATCCTTCTCAAGTGTCATTGAAGCATTTTTTAAATTTTCAACGACTTGCATAAGACTATTTGAAATTTCTTCATTTCTATCAGAAAGTGTCACAAGACTATCCATTTCGTCTAATAGTTTTTCTAGACTTTCACCTATCTCGATAGCTTTATGCTCAACATCGTTTGACATTTCTATAGATTTTAGTGTCCGTTCTTTAGTGCTTTCGGCTTTACTCATTAGGTTGTTTGCATCAGTGCTTAACGTTACGATACTAGCCGCATTAGCATTTAAATTTTTACTAAGCTCGTTTATGCTTTCCACTATTTTTTTAGTGATAGAGCCTATCTCATCAAGAGATTTTTCTGACTTCTCTGCTAGAATGCGTATCTCTTCTGCTACTACAGCAAAGCCACGCCCATTCTCTCCTGCTCGTGCAGCTTCTATACCTGCATTTAAAGCAAGGAGATTTGTTTGGTCTGATACGTCTTGTATCATCTCCAAAACTTTACGTATCTCTTCTGTTTGAGTTACTACTGATTTTATACCATAAACCATCTCTTGTTCTTTTGAACTTGCGGTATTTACTTTTGAAACCACATCTTTTAGATTTGTTATCATCTCTTCAAGCTCAATATAAGATTCTTTATTTGATGACGATGCTTGTATTGAGATATTCTTTGATATTTCTAGAGTTTTGCCAACACTTTTTGTCAATTCATTTGAGGTTTTAGCCTGTTTTTTATCTTCTTTTGAAGATTCAAATAGATTTTTAGCACTTTGTCCTAGGCCTTTAGTCTGCATTTCTACATTATGTGCTATGTCCTTGACTGTTTTTATAGTATCTTGGGTCTTTTCGATAAATTTATTTACATCGTGACATACTTGTCCGATTTCGTCATTACTTTTTACTTGTATTCTAGCGGTTAGATCACCCTCGCCCTGTGATAGATCCTTTGTCTTTTTGGACAGTTCAGAAATAGGCTTACCTACTATGCTTCGAAGCATTAAGAGCACAACTACGGTAGTGATTAGCAAAGCAAGGACAAATGTGGCTATAAATATATTTCTTTTTTCACTAAGGTCTTCATCTATCCATTGGTAAGAATACGTTAAATCCATCACTCCCAATACATCACCTTCTTTAGCATTTGCATGGCAAGTAATGCATTCGTTTTTGGCTTTAAATGGTCTAATTAGTCGTAAAAAATGTCCCTTATCATTTTCGATATTTAAATTTAAATCTTTTGGGTTATTAAATTGATCAGCTATAATTTGATCTTTTATATTTAATTGTTCTAAGCCAAATATCTCACTAACACTATTAGCGCGGTAGATGTCTATTGTATTTACACCATTTATCTTAGCTGCTTCTTGTATGGATTTATTTATCATCGCAGAATCGCCAGAGTTCATCGTAGCTTGGATAGTTTGAGCTATTGATAGGCTTAACATATTTAAATTTTCTTCACTTAAATTTAAAGTAGTATCTTTAAACTCTTTGCTTATTATGGACTGTATTATGGCAAAGCTGACAAATAAGACTAAAATCATACTTATAGCTATTTTTTTGCTGACCGTATTTTTCTTCATAATTCCTCCTATTACATTATGATTAAGACTATTAAATAATTGAAAGATGTGATTATAACTTATTAAATTAAGTTATAGAATTATTAATGCTTTATATACAAAATTATTTGTTATTTATGTTTAAATTTGTGACGCTAAATTTCACGCCACAAATTTAGATTTATTTTTTCTTTTTGCTCTTTGGCTCGTCGCCTTTAAACCAGCTTTTTATCTTATCAAAGACGCTCTCATCGGTGCTTGACTTGCCTGATTCTATGCCAAAACTAGCTTGAAGTTTGTTTAAAAGCTCTTTTTGCTCGTCGCTTAGCTTATCAGGTGTTTGGATAGAAATTTGAGCAACAAGTCTGCCTTTTTTGCGCGAATTTACCCCCTTGATGCCCTCATTTTCAAAGATAAATTGCTGTTTATCTTTCGCGCCAACTGGCAGTTTTAGCTCGGCTTCACCGCGAAGTGTTGGGATTTTTATGCTCTCACCAAGAACAGCTTGGGTGAAAAATACTGGAATTTCTATATAAACATCGTCATTGTGGCGGATGAAATGCTTGTCCTCTTTTACATTTATGCTCACGTAAAGATCGCCTTGAACGCCGTTTGCACCGATGTTGCCTTTGCCAGCGACCCTCATCCTCATACCGCTATCAACGCCCTCTGGGATCGTGATCTTGACGCTTTGTTGCTGGATTTTATAAGCTTTTGCGTTGCAATCAGGGCATGGCTCGCTTATCACTTCGCCAGATCCGTGGCAGTATGGGCACTCTTGAACAATATTCATAAAGCCATTTCCGCGCGTGATCCTGCCGCTTCCGCCGCAGTGCTGGCAAGTTTTGTTTTTGCCGTCTTTGCTACCTGTGGCGTTGCATGTTGGGCAAGGCACTTTTTGATCAAATTTGATCTCTTTTTCGCAGCCAAAAACAGCTTCATTAAACTCTAAATTTATAGGAATTTCAAGATCAGCCGAGTACTTTTCGGTTCGTCTTTTTCTCTGTCTAGAGCCACCGCTAAAACCGCCTCCAAAAAACGAGTCAAAAATGTCTGAAAGGTCAAAATCAGCGTTAAAGCCACCGCCACTGCCAAATCTGCCCTCAAGCCCTTCTTTGCCGTATCTATCGTAGATAGAGCGCTTTTGCTCGTCGCTTAAGACCTGATAGGCTTCGTTTATCTGTTTAAATTTCTGCTCAGCCTCTTTGTCACCAGCGTTTCTGTCTGGATGGTATTTTAAAGCGAGCTTTCTAAAGGCTTTTTTTATCTCGTCGCCACTTGCATTTCTTGAAATTTCAAGGATCTCGTAATAATCAAACTCCACATTTTTCCTTGTTTATTAAGCTTATTTTAAATGTGAGATTTTATCCAAAAAAGTTTAAATTTAAAAAAAAATTTACATTTTTGCCGTATAATCTCTACTATTTTTCAATGAAAAGGATGATTTATGATTAACGTTTTAATGATAGAAGACGATCCAGAATTTGCTCAAATTTTATCTGAATATCTTGATAGTTTTAATATAAAAGTGACTAACTTTGAAGACCCATATCTAGGGCTAAGTGCCGGCATAAAAAACTATGACCTGCTCATACTTGACCTTACATTACCTGGCATTGACGGTCTTGAAGTTTGCAAAGAAATTCGCCAAAAATACGACATTCCTATCATCATAAGCTCAGCTCGCAGTGACATAAGCGACAAGGTCGTTGGACTTCAGCTTGGAGCGGATGATTATTTGCCAAAACCATACGATCCAAAAGAGATGTACGCTCGTATCACAAGTCTTATAAGAAGATATAAAAAGACAAACGAAGTTCAAGAAGAGGTCGTTGATAGCGCATTTAGGATAGACGACAAGCGCCATGAAATTTACTTTAATAATGAAGCCCTTGCTCTAACACCTGCTGAGTATGAAATTTTAACCTATCTCATCAAACAGCACAGCTTTTCAGTATCTCGCGAGCAGCTAGTTTATAACTGCAAGAGCCTAAAAGACAAGGACTCAAAGAGCTTAGATGTCATCATCGGACGCCTTAGAACAAAGATCGGCGACAGCTCAAAAGCGCCAAAACATATATTTTCAGTTAGAGGCATAGGATATAAGCTTATCGGATGAAATACTCCATAACCACCAAGATAACTATCATTTTTGCCATCGCTTTCTCGCTGATGTGCTTGCTTTTTGTGACATTTGCAAACATTCAGCAAGAAAGTGCGCTTGAGAAGCTAAAAGACAAACAAATAAGCGCTATGAACTATCTTGTGGCGCTTTACGAGCGTGGCAATCCCCCAAGAGATTTGGAGCACTACTTTAAAAATTTCAACCTAGAATATGTCGGCAACAAAAATTTAGCCACCTCAGTTACTACAAGCGGAAACGCCATTTTTACGCAGCACACGCCTCTTGGCATGATGCAGTCGGTTAATTACAAAGGCGATTTGTATCTGCTTATCAAAAATCCATCTTTTCAGCTGCTACTTGAGAGTAACGACGCAAGACACGTAAATGACCCGCTTTGGGTGGCATTTTTGATCATCTCGGCTCTGCTTATCTCACTTTATGTCTCGGTGCTTAGAAGCCTTTTGCCACTTAGAAGACTTAGCAAAGATATCAGAAAATTTGCCAGCGGAAACATGGAGATGGCGATGACTGCTAGGCTAAATGAAAACGAGCAAGACGAGATTGGGCAGGTCGCGGTCGAGTTTGACAACGCCGTTTGTAAGATCAGAGAGCTCATCCGCTCAAGGCAGCTATTTTTACGTGCGATCATGCATGAGCTAAAGACGCCTATAGGCAAGGGTAGGATCGTCTCTGAGATGGTTGCAAACGACACCCAAAAAATGAGGCTCATAAACGTTTTTGAGCGCCTTGAGATGCTTATAAATGAATTTAGCAAGGTCGAGCAGCTTCTTTCAAAAAGCTATGCACTAAACTATCAAGAGTGCCATTTCTCGCTCATTTTAGAGCAGGTGCAAGATATGCTCATGCTTGATAAATTTGAAGAGCGTGTGAGCTGTGACATCAGAGATGACATCTTATTAAGAGTGGATTTTCAGCTTTTTAGTTTGGCGATTAAAAATTTAATAGACAATGCCCTAAAATACGCAGAAGACAAGAAAGCCATCTTGATCTGCGATAGCGAATTTATAGCGGTTAAAAATTTAGGTAAAAAGCTAAATCACCCTATTGATTACTACAAGCAAGCCTTTGTGAGAGGCGACAAGGTGAGTGCGGGGAGTGGCATGGGGCTTGGACTTTACATCATCGAGCAAATTTGCCAGATGCAAAAATTTGAACTTGCTTACGACTACGAAGACGGCTATCACGTCTTTAAAATTTTACTTCGTGCAAAGGCAAAACGCGCATGAAAAGGGGCTTAGAGAAATTTAACGAGCTAACTGAGTCATTTGCCAAGCTGCCAGGTGTGGGTAAAAAGTCAGCTGCAAGATTTGCCTACTTTGTTTGCATGCAAGATAGCTTTGCAGGGCTAAGGCTCGCGCAAAATATCGAGGATGCGGTGAGATTTATCAAGCGTTGCGAGCGTTGCGGTGGGCTAAGCGAAAATGAAATTTGCGACATTTGCAGCGACGAGAGCAGGGACAGCGAAGTCATCTTGCTAGTTGAGAGCCCAAAAGATATCTTAGTCTTTGAGCAAAATGGCATTTATAACGGCCTTTACTTCGTGCTTGACGAGATCGATGATGATACCATAGAGAGGCTGCGAAGTGCTATTAAGCAAAATGGCTCAAAAGAGGTCGTCTTTGCCTTTACGCCGGGGCTAAATTCAGACGCTCTTATGCTTTATGTCGAGGACAAGCTTGGCATGAGTGAAATTTCATTTAGTAAGATCGCTCAAGGCGTGCCAACTGGTGTAAATTTAGAAAACGTCGATATGCTCTCACTCCTAAAAGCCTACGAGAGCCGCACAAAAGCCTAATTAAAATTTCTTTTAGTTATAATCTCACCTAAATTTATAATATTTAGCTCAATCTACCGCTAAATTTAAAAGGATAGAGATTGATTTTACTTATAGATAACTACGATAGTTTTGTCTTCAACGTCGAGCAGTACGTAAAAGAGCTCACCAGTGAAGAGGTTAGATGCGTTAGAAATGACAAGATAACGCTTGAAGAGATCAAAAAACTAAGCCCAAGTAAGATCATCCTAAGCCCAGGTCCAAAGCACCCAAAAGATAGCGGAGTTTGCTTGGAAATTTTGCAGGCAGACCTTGGCGTGCCGGTGCTTGGCATTTGTCTTGGACACCAAGCCATCGGACTTAGTTTTGGCGCAAAGATAAAAAGGCTAGACGACCCGCTTCACGGCAAGACCTCATTTATAGACGTGAAAAATAAAGAGCCACTCTTTGCAGGGCTGCCTGATCGTTTTGAGGTTATGCGCTACCACTCGCTCTATGTCGATGAGCTCCCAGCTGGTTTGTGCGCCGATGCGGTCAGTGATGATGGCGTAGTCATGGCACTTAGCGTAAAAGATAAGCCGATCTTTGGCATCCAGTTTCACCCTGAGAGCTACTTCACACAATACGGCAAAAAGATCGTTGAAAATTTTGTAAATTTCAAAGCAAAAGATGAGGTTAAAGAGCCTAAGATCCGCTCACTTAAGCCATACCTTATCAAGCTTCAAGAGAGCATACCGCTTGATGATAGCGACTTTGAGCAAATTTGCGAGATAATAGCCAGCAAAGAGTACGAGATCGTGCAGCTTTCGGCACTTTTGGTGCTAATTAGCGAAAAGAGCCTCTATCCAAAAAGCCTTGCAGCGCTTGCAAAAAATATCCTAAAGTACTCGCAAACTTACCGCGACGATACGCCTATGATCGATCTTTGCGGCACTGGAGGCGATGGCTTTAAGACGATAAATATCTCAACTTCGGTCGCATTTATCCTTGCAAGCCTTGGCATAAAGGTCGCAAAACACGGCAACAAGGCAGTTTCAAGCAAGTCAGGCAGCTCTGATGTGCTTAAAATTTTAGGCGTAAAAAGTGAAAAATCACTGGCAAAACAGCGTGAAAATTTAGCAAATAAAAATTTAGCCTTTTTCCACGCGCCATTTTTCCATCCACTAGTTGGCGAGGCGAGAGAAGTGCGCCAAAGGCTTGGCATAAGAACCGTATTTAACGTGCTTGGACCGCTTTTAAATCCGAATTTAAACCTTACAAATCAGCTAGTTGGTGTCTATCATAAGCCCGTTCTAAAACTCTACGCCCAGACGCTTAAGATCCTTGGCAGAAAGCACGCTTTGGTCGTCCGCGGCGATGACGGACTAGACGAGATCACGCTTTGTAGCGAAACAAGCGTTTTGGAGCTAAAAAATGGCGAAATTTTTGAGTATAGCATCACGCCAGAGCAGTTTGGCTTTAAAAGAGCGCTTCACAGCGACATCGAGGGTGGCACACCAGAAGAAAATGCCAAAACTTTGATACGCACGCTAAAAGGCGAGGAGCAGGGGGCGAAATTTGACATCGTGGTCTTTAATGCGATGTTTGCCATCTACGCAGCTGATGGTGCAAAGAGTCCAGACGAGGCCAAAAAAATGGTGCTTGATGCGATAAAAAGCGGCAAGGCGTATAAATTTTATGAAGAGTTTATAAAGGCGCAGGCGTAATGGCGCTAGTTAAAATTTGTGGCATCAAAACGCTAGATGAGGCAAGTGCGGTTTGCGCTTTGGATGTTGATTTTATCGGACTAATATTTGCCAAAAGCAAAAGAAGGGTCGAGCTAAATTTAGCTAGGCAGATAGCGAAATTTGCTCACAGCAAGGGCAAAAAAGTAGTTGGTGTTTTTGCTGAGCAAAGTGACTGCGAGATAATGGAAATTTGCCAGTTTGCAGGGCTTGACGTGGCTCAGGTGCATGGAGCGATCAGTGAAAATTTGCATGCAAATTTAAAAGATATGGGGCTTGAGATTTGGCAGGTGTTTAGCGTGAAAGATAGCTTGCCAGAGGTTGATTTTAAGCATTTTGATATGGCGCTTTTTGACTGCAAGGGCGAAAATGCTGGCGGAAATGGCACTAGCTTTGAGTGGGAAATTTTAAAAGAGGTCAAATTTAAATTTGGCATGGCTGGGGGCATAGGCGAGCACAACATAAAAGAGGCACTGAAATTTAGGCCATGCCTAGTCGATATCAACTCCAAAGTCGAGGATGAAAACGGCATAAAAGATGTGCAAAAGATAGAGAGAATTTTAAATGTAGTAAAATTTAACAACACATTGGAGTGAAATAATACAATGTTTAGTGATTTTTATGGTATAAAAATTAAAGGTAAGTGCTTTCAAAGCGAAGTAAATTTAAAATTTTTTAGTGAAGAATATCATAGGTTTTGTTTAATATATGGGAAAAATGGAAGCGGTAAAAGCACAATTTCACAAGCTTTTGATGCCATCAAGCAAAACAACCAACCTCTTATTGTTAGCCAAATTATAGACAAAAGTGGCGCAGTAGTAGATCTAACAAGCGAAAATCAGAAAAATAGTATTTTTGTATTTAATGAAGAATATGCAAATAGCAAGGTTAAAATTAAAGATAATGGTTTGGACGCGATAGTTTTACTTGGAGACGTGACAAATATAGATAGAAAACTTGAAAAAATAGAAAATATTAGAGAAATTAGAACCCAAAGAAAACAAGGCTACGAACAAGAATTAAAGAAATATGAGGATGATAAAAATACAGATAACCCTAAAAAATATGAAAATGATGTGGTGGAAAATTTAAAGAGTAATTTTGCCGAACGAGAGAAAAATATTCTAGGAAGGCAAATTAAAATTCTGCAAGACAAAACAATAAGTTTTGCAAAAAATATCATAGATAATTTTATAACAGATATAAATTTAAATCAATTAAAAAATAATTTTAATGAAAAACTTATATCTTACAAAGGTGTCCAAAGTGATTTAAATTTTACAGAAGAGATAAGGCAGTTAAATTTTGAAGAAATTAAGCAGCTTTTGCTATATCAAGTAGAACAAAAACAATTAACCCCAAGAGAAGAAGAAATAAAACAAGCCATAGCCGAAGCAAACCACATAGTAACTAAAAATATAATGGAAAGTGATAAAGATATTTGTCCATATTGCTTCCAAAAATTAACAGACGAATATAAAAGAGAAATTTTATCAAGCTTAGAAACAATATTTAATCCAGAGGTACAAAACCATCGAGCGAATTTGGAAACTAGGAAGCAGGAAATTCAAAATTTACTAAATTATTTAAAAAATTTGCCGTATATTGATAAACTAGATAAAGATTTATTTGATATTATAAAAATACAAATTGATACTTGTCAAACTGAAATCACTGAAAAACTAAATCAAAAGATACAAAATCCTTTCGTCGCCTTAAATTTAGATGCAAATTTTGACAACTTAGTTAATGAATTAAATCAAAATTTGGACCAGCTTGAGCAAAAAAGACAAGCTTTTATGGCACAAAAAGATAGAGCAAACGAGCTAAAACAAGAGCTTGAAAAACTAAATAATCAAATAGCCTATTGCGAGATAAAAGATGACTTTAACTATTATATAGAAAAGCTAAAAGTTAAGCAGAATTTAGATAGTAAAAGAGAACATAATGATATACGACTAGAGTGTATAAGTAATAAAATTTCAGAACTAAATGCTCAAAGAATGCAGATAAATATAGCCCAAGATAAGATTAATGAGCATCTAAAATATATATTTTTTAAAGAAGGTAGGCTTGAGCTTGGTGAACCAAATGAACATGGACAATATGTCTTAAAATCAAACGGCAATAGAGTAAAAGCCAAAGACGTCTCGACTGGCGAGCGAAATGCTATTGCATTAAGCTATTTCTTTACCGAGATTTTCTCAGATGAAAATGAAGAAGATTTTTATAAAAAACCAAAATTCATAGTTATAGATGATCCGATTTCTAGCTTTGATTTTGAAAATAGAGTTGGGATGATGTCATTTTTGAATTACCAAATTCATAAAATTATGACCGGTTGTAGTGAAAGTAAGATGATAATTTTAACTCACGATTTGATGAGTGCATTTGATATGCAAAAGATTATTGGCTCACTACCACAAATAAAAATCAACGAGAAAAATGAAGTAATATTTATACAAAGAGAACTAAAAAATCAGAAGTTAGTTGATTTTGGTAAAAAATATTCAGAATATAAAACTCTTTTAAACGAAATTTATGATTATGCAAGTAACTCCGTATCAGAAAATGCAAATATTGGCAATAATATGAGAAAAGTACTAGAAGCCTTTGGCACATTTAATTATCAGTGTGGCATAGAGGATATCGCAAGAGATGAGGTAATAGTAGCCAACTTAAGCCCAGGACAACAAACGTATTTTGAAAATTTAATGTATCGTTTGGTTTTGCACGGTGAAAGCCACGCTGAGGATAAAACAAAGGCGCTTGATTTTTTCTTCTGCATTAGCGAAGATGAAAAACAAAATACTGCAAAAGATATCCTTTCTCTTCTGTATTTACTAAATAAAGCGCACCTGCAAAAGTATTTACAAAAAGAAAAGGTAGATAAAATAGAGCAGTGGGTTATAGGCTGTATAATTTAGAAATGATTAATATAGATTTTGTTAATAGCTTACTTAAACTCAAAATGTTAAAATGAATTAAAAATTATAAAGGTAGAAGATGAACACTAAAGCATATTTTGGAAAATTTGGTGGGCAGTTCGTGCCTGAGACGGTGATGTTTGCCCTTGATGAGCTAGAAAATGCTTATGAGAGCATCGCAAAGACAAAAGAATTTAAAGACGAGCTTGATGATCTTTTGAAAAATTACGTTGGCAGGCCTAGTCCGCTCTTTTTTGCGAAGCGTCTAAGCGAGCACTACGGACATGAAATTTACCTAAAAAGAGAGGATCTAAACCATACGGGCGCACATAAGATAAATAACGCTCTTGCTCAAGCGTTGCTTGCTAAAAAAATGGGTAAAAAGAAAATTTTAGCTGAGACTGGAGCTGGTCAGCACGGCGTGGCAACAGCGACTGCAGCGGCACTTTTAGGCTTAGAGTGTGATGTGTATATGGGCGCAACAGACGTGGCTAGACAGCAGTTAAATGCCTTTCGCATGCAGCTTCTTGGTGCAAAAGTGGTGAGCGTAGAAGATGGCTTAAAAACGCTAAAAGAGGCGACTACGGCGGCCATACAAGCGTGGGTAAATGAGATAGAGAGCGCATTTTACGTCATCGGCTCAGCCGTTGGCCCACACCCATATCCAAAGATCGTGCGTGACTTTCAAAGCATCATCGGCACAGAGGCAAAAGCCCAGCTTGAAAATTATGGCAAAAAGGCCGACTATGTCATCGCCTGCGTTGGCGGTGGCAGTAATGCCATCGGCATTTTTAGCGCGTTTTTAGAGGACGAGAGCGTAAATTTAGTTGGTATCGAGGCTGGCGGTCTTGGCATAGATACGCCTTATCACGCAGCTACGCTTAGCAAAGGCAAAACCGGCATCATCCACGGCATGAAAACAACGGTCTTACAAGATGGGTACGGCATGATCTCGCCAGTACATAGCATCTCAGCAGGCCTTGACTACCCAGGCATCGGCCCAGAGCACGCCCACTTAAACGACATCAAAAGGGTAAAATACGAAGCCGTGACCGACGATGAGTGCATAAACGCCTTGTATTTTTTAAGTAAGATGGAGGGCATCATCCCAGCCATCGAGAGCGCGCACGCACTGGCGTATCTAGAAAAGCTTTGCCCAAAACTTGATAAAAAAAGCGTCATCATCGTAAATATCTCAGGCAGGGGCGATAAGGACATAAATACAGTCATCGGCTATGAAAAAGGAAAAATTTATGGATAAGATAAAAAGCGCATTTAGTGGCAAAAAGGCAAACATCGGCTACATCGTGGCTGGTTATCCAAGCCTAGAAAAAACTAAGGAATTTTTAGAAAATTTAGATGAGAGCACGCTTGATCTAGTCGAGATCGGCATCCCTTACTCTGACCCACTGGCTGATGGCAAGCTCATCGCGCAAGCTAGCTTTGAGACAGCTCAAAGTGGTGTAAATACCGACGTTGTCTTTGATATGCTTGAAGGTTGCAAGGCAAAAGTGACAAAGCCACTTGTTTTTCTAGTTTATTACAACATCATCTTTGCTTATGGCGTTGATAAATTTCTAAAAAGATCACGTGAAGCAGGAGTTAGCGGCTTTATCGTGCCGGATCTGCCTTGTGAGGAGTGCGAGGAGTTTGCTCTAAAGTGCAAGGAGCTAAATTTGTGCCTTGTGCCACTTATCAGCGTCACTTCTGGGGGCAGGGCGGATGAGATATTAAAATTTGGCTCAGGATTTATCTACGTGCTAGGTGCGATCGGTGTTAGCGGCTCAAAAAGAGCTGATGAAGATAGGATAAAAAATTTAGTCTTAGAGCTTAAGAAAAAGAGCGATCTACCAGTGGCTGTGGGTTTTGGCATCAAAAACAAAGATGATGTTAGCGAAGTAAAAAAATATGCTGATGCTGCGATCATAGGCACACAAATAGTCAAGCTTTGCGCCAAATTTACTGGAAAAGAGCTAGTTAAAGAGGTCGATAAACTCTTTTAAAATGCTTAATAAATTTATAGCTAATTTAGTAAAGCCAAAGTATAATTAACGCGCATTTCAAGTCTTAAGGAAGAGATATGAGAAAAGTTATAGATGAGGCTACGAGCTATCTTTGCAGGGATACTTTGGGGTTAAATTTAGAGGTTGGCAAGAGCCTTGGTAAAGGATTTTACGGGGCTAGCATACCAGTTTATAAGGGTAAGAGCGAGTATCAATTTTATCTATTTTTTAAAAAAGATACTTTAAAAATTTTCATGAATGCCTTTTTTGGTCACGAAGATGTTGATGGTGGCGATCTGGACGATCTTTGCAAAGAGATAGCCAATCAGATCATCGGCAAGGCTAAAAATCTACTAAATGAAAAAGAGCCAAATGCTTATAAACTCGGAACGCCTGAGTTTTTGGGCGAGGTTGAGAATTTTGGCATAAAGCTAAAAGAGAAATTTATATATAAGATAAAAAATAGAACATTTCAAATAGGCTACAAGATACAATGAACGATGAAGGTGCGATAGAGACACTAGAACAGCTAGGGCTTTTTAAGAGCTATGACGAGCTTATGGATATAAGCGTTGATTTTATAGCTGAGCTAGGAACTACCACAGTTAGCATAAATGAGCTTTTGAAATTTGAAGCTGGCTCGGTCATAGACCTCGAAAAACCAGCTGGCGAGAGCGTGGAGCTATATATAAATAATAGAATTTTTGGAAAAGGCGAAGTAATGGTTTATGAGAAAAATTTAGCCATCAGGATAAATGAAATTTTGGACTCAAAGTCAGTTATTCAGTACTTCAAAAAAGAACTTTTATGAGAATAATATTATTTTTTATACTTTTTGTGACACAAATTTTAGCTTCAAACTTGCTAACATACAATATCTATGAGCGCACCGACAGGGTCGATATCATGCTTAGCTTTGATGCGCCTTACGAGGGCAATATCTTTCAAAAGCGTGAAAAAGACACAACCTCTTTGATACTAAATTCTCTAAGCTACGATCAAAGCGCGAGCAAGGATATAAACTCAAAGATCATTCAAGAGCTTGAGATAGAGCCAAAACAAAACTCTTTGGTCTTAAATTTACGCTCAAACGATGCCATCATCGTAAATGCTTCAAAGACAACAGATAGCTTCGGACTTCGCATCCGCGTAACACTAAAAAACACAAAAACGCAAATGCAAAATATGCCACAAGCTAGCGCAAAGATAGAAACTGCTAGCACGCCAAAGACAGAAAATGAACCTATGGTAAATATTGATTCGAGATACTTCATCGTCCTAAGTGTGCTCATCGCGCTTCTTATATTTTTATATGTTTTTAAAAGATATATCACTTCAAAAAGTAGTGATTTTAGCGGGTTTAAAACGCCACAAAATCAGCCACAAAACGACACAAAGTCGATGAACTGGCTGCTTAAAAACCAAAATAGTGGCGTCAATATCATCTATGAAAAATATCTTGATCGCACAAACAAGCTAATGCTTCTAAGCTACGAAAATAGGCGCTATCTAGTGATAGTTGGTAGCTCAAACGTCATGCTTGATAGCTTTGGTGAGGATAAGATTCAAAATGAGCAAGACTTTGCTGTTTTCTTTGAAGAAAATAAGAAAAAACTTGGTTCATTTTTACAAGAGCGCCAAAATAGCCTAAATAACTACAAAGACAAAATGAGCGGGGAATTTTAGTCCCGCTTCGCTACTAAATTGAAAAATTTAGAAGAGCATTTTCATAAATTTTAAAATTTGCAATAAATTCTCTCATATAAGACTCATGTAGTGCGAAGCACTGAAGTATGCATTTCTAATGAGCGAGGGGATTGGAGGATTAAAAAGGGGGATAAGGTGACGGATTTCTCGTGTCTGCCACGTAGTTGAGAGCCTACAAATTTTAAAATTCCACTCACTCGCAAGAATTGACTACTAAAATTTGACTTCTCTTACCGCTTAGCTCAAATTTTAGAGCCGAAATTACTCGTTCATGAAATTTTAAAATTTATTTGACGCTATCGATAAAGTGGTGCTTAAACGTATTAAAAGAGTGTGGGGCAAGTAGGATGGACTTTGTGTTTGCTTTATATTTGTGGACATGAAACGCAAATTTTAAAACTCTTTACATATTTCATCCAGTCTATAATAAAAATTTAATTTTTGCCAAAATACTAGCAAATTTTAAAAACGCAGCTACTTTTACCCTACACAAACGAAATGGCAAAAATTTCAGGTTTTGCGATCTTTTTTATCTCTTCTTTTGCCATGGCAAATTCTTTTGCTCCCTCTATTTTTAGTGTGTGGCCGCTAAACTCAAAGCTTAAATTTATCTTCTCGCAGGTTATATCAAGTGCCTTGGCTAGCGCAAGGATGAAGCTTAGCCACCTTACACACTCAGCCTTTGGTAGTAAATTTTTATACTTTTCAAACTCATAAATATTTTTCTTGCCATTTGTGCCGATGACTGCGGCTATTAGTGCCTTTTGCTCATGTGAAAAGCCGTAGTTTAGGGCATTTAGTATGATATAGGCTGAGTTTTTGTGATCGCCGTAAAAGCCTATCTCTTGACCGACGTTGTGGAGTTTTGCAGCAATTAGCAGCGTCTCAAGATAGCCCTCATTTAGCCCATGAAGCTTTTTAAGCGCCACAAAAATATCCTTTGCGTATCTTGCCACGGCTTTGTTGCAAGAGAGGATGAAGCGATCTTGCAGGCTTTTGACGCTTGGGTTAAAATTTTCTGGGAATTTAAGACTTGGACGCAAAAAGTCTTTTAAAAAGACGCCCTCTCTTACGCCAACGCCACTTGTGATGACATTTTTGGCATTTAGCGCCTTGGCAAGGGCTAAAAATATATGTGCGCCCTCTCTGATGGTGTCGTATCTATCTTTTTTTATAGGAAATTTATTTAGTTCTAGCACGCTAACGTTTGCGATGCTCTCGATGTAGGCTTGCTCGTCGCTAAGCTTGTAGCAAAAGCCATGTAGTGATGAGAGCGGATATAAATTTTTGCTCATTATGGCCGATGAAATCGCTCTTAAAGAGCCGCCGATCGCTATTAAATTTGAACACTTAAATCGCTCATCTATCTGCGCCGTGATCTGCGCCAGAAATTTTGGTAGTTTGTTTAAATTTTTCTTATCAAAAAATAGCTCTTTTAGCCTAACCGTGCCTATATCAAGCGAGAGGACATCGACTATCTTGCCGTTACTTATCCTAGCAAGCTCGGTCGAGCCTCCGCCGATGTCGATAGTGACGCACTCGGTTAGATTGTGAAGTAAATTTTTAGCCGCTATCGCTCCAAAAGTAGCCTCTTCTTTGCCGTCAATCACTTTTAAATTTATCCCAAGTTTTTTTCTTAAAAGAGAGATCAAAACGCCTGAGTTCGGAGCATCTCTAAGCGCTGAGGTGCCTACACATAGGACTTTGGAGCATTTATAGCTTTTTATGATGTTGTCAAATTCGCCAAAAGCTTTGATCGCTTTTTGCATTGAAGCTTCTGAAATTTCGTTGTTTGAGCCGTATCCGCCTTCACCCAGTCGCACTTTGGTTTTGTATTCAGCTAGTATAAAAAATGCTAAGCGTGACGTGCGCTCAAATATCGCCATACGCATAGAATTTGAGCCAAGATCGATCACTGCGGTTCTCTTTGCCATTTTTTATCCTTTTAAATTTAAAACGAGGCTTGCAACTGCTCCGTTTGTGTTCTCTCTATTTTTGATAGATATCTCAGCACCAAGTGTCTGTGCTGCGCCTTTTGCGAGAAATAGTCCAAGTCCAGCACCACCTTTGTTGCCGTATCTTTTAAATGGAGCAAACAAGTCCTTGCTCTCGTCTATGCCCACGCCCTCGTCGGCAACCTCGATGATAAATTTGCTCTTTTCAACCCTTGAGCTAATCGTAATCGTGCTATTTTTTAGAGAAAATTTGATAGCATTTTGGACGAAATTTTGCACTATGTGAGTTAGTAGGCTGGTTTGGATATTTAGGTTAAAAATTTCAGGTTTTAGATCGAGTGTGAGATTTTTTTCTTCACCTTTTGCGAGCACCTCGTAGTTTTTGCCAAGTTTTTTCAAAAATGCGATCACGTCGGTATTTACTGGCTCTTCAAACTGCGCGCCCTCTTGACGGCCTATCTCAAGGACTGAGCCTATCATAGCGTTCATGCCGTTGATCGCTTCGTTGTTTGATTTTAGCGCTTCTATATATTTTTCGCTCTCGCGTGGTTTTAAAAGTGTCACTTCGTTTTTGGTTTTCATGACGGCAAGTGGAGTTTTTAGCTCGTGTGCAACGCCTACAAAGAGCTCTTTTTGGTATAAGACAAAAGTTTGTATGCGAGAAATTAGCCTATTTATGCTATTACCAAGTGGCAAAAACTCATCTGGCAGGCTTTTGATGTCGATCTCTTTTAGAAATTTCTCATCTAAATTTGTAAGCTTGTGACTTAAAATTTTTATAGGTATTAAAAGCATTCTTGATAAAAATAGTGCATAAAATAGCACCAAAAGTATCGCTGTGACGTTTACGATTATAATATCTATAAAAATTTCTTCGACTATCTGGCTTTGAAGAGTGGTATCCTTTTCGAGGACTAAGTAGTTACTGTCATCTAGCCTTGTTGTTAGTGTGGTTGTGCTCTTATCTTTTATCTTTTGCATCACAAGGTAGGGCTTTTCGCCTTTAAGCTCTCCTGCTTTTACGGTAGCTAGAGTTTTGTTTGGGATTTCTATAGTAAAAGTTTTTAGATTGTTAGGATTGAAATTTTGTGGATTGTTTTTGTAAGCTGTGGCTTGCTGATTTAACTCACTAACTACGCTTTGAAAAACGGTGACTCTTATGTAGTGATAGAGCATCACCGAAACAACGGCAATTAGCATCATCGCACCAGATGCTAATTGCAGTATAAATCTATTTCTTAAGCTTTTTTGGGAAAGCAAAATCTATATCCGCGTCTTCTAACAGTTTCTATTGTCGAAATATTTAGCGGTTTGTCCATTTTTTGTCGGATTTGATTGATGGCAACCTCGATAACGTTTGGAGTTACGAGCTCTGGCTCCTCCCAGATAGCGTCAAGTAGTTGCTCTTTAGAGACGATCTGGTCTGAGTGCCTTGCAAGGTGAGTTAGCACCTCAAATGGCTTACCTTTTAGCTCGATGTCGCGGCCAAGATATGTGATCTTCTCTTCATCTGGGTTGATGATAAGCTCGTCTATCTTGATGATATTTGTGCCGCCAAAGCGTAGTCTAGCCTCTAGTCTAGCTACTAAAATGTCAAAATCAAATGGTTTTTTGATGTAGTCATCAGCGCCAGCTCTAAGTGCTTTTATCTCGCTCTCTTTGTCATCTTTTGCAGAAAGAACTACAACTGAAGTGCGTGGAGATTTATGTTTTATAATGTTTATAAGATCAACGCCGTCACCATCTTGAAGCATCCAGTCAGTCAAAACTAAGTCATAGTTTCTGATGCCGATATAGTACTCAGCGTCTTTGAAATTTTCAGAGCTATCTGTCTGATATCCAAACTCTTGCAACCCCTCAGCAATCGTCTTATTTAGCGTTACTTCGTCTTCTACTATTAAAATACGCATTTCTTTTCCTTAAACTAAAATTTATGGTCGATTGTATCATAAATTAAGAAATATTTCAAGATACTTTAATAAATTTTTAAAAAACAGTGCTGATTTTTGCACCGACAATTGCATTTGGTAAAATCTCGGTTTTTAAAATCTCCATATCCAAGCTAGTAAGCGAGCTAAACCTCTCTTTTAGCGCTTTGCAGGTTGCTTCTAGCGACTCTTCTACGCTTTGAAATTTCATCTCATTGTAAAATTCTTTTATAAAATCAGCCACCAAAACATAATCAATCAAGCTAGTTGAGCGAAATTCTAAGCTTACTTTTACCTCTTGCTTTGCAACTCGCTCAAAGTCAAACATCCCGATAACGGTTTGAAATTTATAATCCTTAATGATCGTTGTTATTTCACTTTTCATACGACTTTTTGCTCCTTGCCTGAAAGCAGGCGAACGATATTTGGAATGTGCTTATAAACTACCAAAAATGCGATGATAAGGATCGGCGCGTGAGTGTAAATTTCATCAAGCTCTGGGTGGATGATAAAGCTTGATGCGATGAGAGCTATCAGCGCGCATAGCGATGCTAGAGAGCTTATTTTTAAAAATTTACCGACTAAAAACCAAACTACAAGAGCGATTATTATCTCAACTGGTAAGAAAAATGCAAGCACTCCAGCTCCAGTTGCCACGCCTTTGCCACCTTGAAAGCCTAAAAATATAGAAAAACAATGTCCTGCAACGCTTAAAACTGCCATCGTCCAAAGCACGCTTTGGCTAGCTCCAAGAGAAGAGGCTACGATGAGTGGCAAAACGCCTTTTAACACGTCACAAACTACGGTTAAAATGGCTAGTTTTTTGGCGAGTTTTGGGTTTGTTTGTTTTAAAACCCTTAAAACATTTGTCGCTCCTATGCTTTTGCTGCCCTCTTTTTTTATATCAACATGTCCGAAAATTTTTGCTAGTATGAGCCCTGATGGGATGCTGCCAAGCAGGTAGCTAACGGCATAAAGTATTAAATTTTGCATATTTTACCTTTTAAATTTAAAGAGAAATGATATTAAAAAAATACTAATTTTTTTATAAATCATCTCCACAAAAGTACGATTTTTTCGTCGTAGATGTCGCTTTTCTTTGGTGAAATTTGCGTTTCGTTTATCGTGATGTTTTTAACATCATTTGCCTCTTTTAGCGCATCGCACTCTTGTGCAAATTTCTCTTCGAGCTCGCTTATGGCCAAATTTATATCATTTACGCTTTGCTCGCTAAGCTTGACGTCGCTTCGCTCTTTTAAGACCTTGTTTGCGCTTCTAGCACTTGATGCGATCTTGCCGGCGTTTTGGCGAGATAAGAGCTTGTTGCCAAATATCGCTCCAAATATGCTTGCGCCTATATTTATAGCTGCGTCAAGGCCGCTTGCTGTCATATCTTTTTGCTCTTTATCAAGCTTTGCAAGGGCTTTATTTAGCTTATCTTGCAAGCTCTTTTGCTCTTTTTCAAATTTAGCCGTGAGTTTTGCGGTTTGCTCCTCTAAAATTTCGTTGCACTTATCCTGAAGCCTTATGAAAAACTCCTCTTTTGACTCGTTTTCTTTTGAGTAAATTCCCATCGCTTCAAAGGTGTTAAATTTGAAATTTCTATATAAAAACTCTTTAAATTCTTTCTCTAAAGCGTCAAAATTTTTAGCGCTCGTTACGAAATTTGGCACAGCTGCAAAGCTTGCACCGCTTGGCTCATTTTCACTTGCATCAATGCGCATACCTTCGCTAGCCTCGCTCCAGTTTGGCTCTTTGTCATTTTCGCTAAGCTCATAAAGGTAGCTCACCTCACAAATGCTATCTATGCCCTTTTTAGCATCATAAATTCTAACCTTTGCGCTTGCTAGTAAATTTGGTGTGAGGCTTTTTGAGTTGGTGTAGAGCTGTGTGATCGCACTTGAGATGATAGGTTTTGCGCTAAATTTCATCTCGCTTTTATCTACGCCTTGGCTACTTAAATTTTCTTTTTTATCTTTCATCAAATTTGAAATTTGCTCGCGGCTAAGCGGACCTTTTAGATAGCTAAGTGCCCAGCGCGTGGAGATGATGTTTAAGCCGTCCTCGTTTATATTTTTGAGTAAGAAATTTCTTTTGGCTAAATTTGATATGAGATTTTCAAGTGAGGCTTTATCTAAGCTTGAGCCTGCGATGCCACTTAGGCCGTCGATCACGCGTGCTTTATCCTGCGCTGTTTGGAGGCGGCCGATGAACCAAGTGCCGATGTTGCTAAGGCCTTTGTAGTCAAGATCGACTGGGTTTTGCGTGCTTAAAACGCAGCCTAGACCAAATGCACGAGCTTGTTTTAAGAGCGTGAGCATAGGCGTTTTTGACGGAGGATTTGTGTTTGGCGGGAAGAAGCCAAAAATTTCATCCATATATAGGATCGCTCTAAGTGAGCTAGTGCCCTCTGTGCCGCGCATCCACGCGATGATCTCGTTTAGTAAAAGGGTGACAAAAAACATCCTCTCAGCGTCATTTAGGTGCGAGATCGTAAAGATATTGCACTTTGCTTTGCCGTTTTCGTCAAAAAGCATCTTTGAAATTTCTAGTCTAACGCCCTGCGTCCAGCCCTTAAAGCTTGGGCTTGCAATGAGTGCGTTTATCTTCATGGCAAGCTTTAGGCGCTCACTGCTTGGATAGAAGGTATCCACGTCAAAAACGCCTATCTTTTTAAACGGCGGATTTGCTATGAAATTTATAAGCTCTTCGATAGTGACATCTTTTTGCTCTTTAAATTTGCTCTCAAATATAGTGGATATTAGCAGCTGTTCTTTTGAGCTCATATCCTCAGAACTCATGCCAATAAGCGAGAGCACCGAGGCTGCGAGCGAATTTATATAGTTGCTAAAAATTTCCTCGTCATTGATGTTAGGACAAGCAAAGTCGCTAAGTAGCGCCACACCAAGACCAGATGAGCTTTTTGGTGTGTAGATGTTAAAGCTAGCGCTATCTTTTAAAATTTTTACTCGCTCAAGGTCTTGAAAGCTCGACTCTATGCCGTTTTTCCACTGCTCAGCCTGAGCGGCGGCAAATTCCTCTACGCTTTGACCTTTATTGGCCGCTTCTGCCTCATCAACGTATGGTAAAAAATCCTCCGCTCTCATCTGCGGAAAGGTGAGGGCTAAATTTGTGATATCGCCCTTTGGATCGATGATGATAGAGGGGATGTTATCTATGCAGGCCTCTTCTAAAAGCGTGATACCAAGGCCTGTTTTGCCGCTACCTGTCATGCCGATAATGGCTGCATGGGTGGTTAGGTCCTTGTTTTTATAAAAAAATGGCTCTTTATCTTTTAGTCCAATGTAAAAAAGTTTTAAATTCTCTTGTATGGTTTTCACTGATTGCCTTATTCGTATAAATTTATGCGTGAGCGAAGCTCGTCAAGCGTCTCTTTGACGCGCTTTTGCGTGAAGTCTTTTATAGTTTTATCATCATCAACTAGCTGCATGCAGTATCTGATGTAGCCCTTGTATGCTAGCTCAGTAACTAGCTTTAGCTTTAAGGAGACGTTCTTTACTTCATCTGGTGAGAGCAAGATGTCAAAATTTGCCTCTAACTCTTCGCCGTCTTTAAAATTTGTAGCTTGTGAGCTCAATATACTTATGCCGCCCTCTGAGATGTCGTAAAGGCTGCCAACAAGCTCGCCTTGCTCTCCTTTTAGAGAAATTTTGGTAAAGCGGTTTGGTAAGACGCGCTGGAATTTTCTCTTGTTTGCGTGCATGGTCGCTGAGCGCGAGAAATTTGAAAGAGTGACGCTTTTATCGGCGATATTGTAGTCAATGATGTCGGCGCGAAGTTGCTTTGAGAAGAAGCTATTTGGTAGGATGAAGCCCTTGCCATCTTGCTTCATGGCTAAAATTTGCATCATATCTACGCGAAAAACGACGCTATCTTCTTTAACCTCTAAAATTTCGGCTTCGTATTTTATATTTAGTCCGTCGTATAAATTTAAAAATTCAGGGCGGACCTTGGCGTTTTTCATGCGTGTAAATGTGTTGATCGGATCTTCGTAGAAAAATGAGCCAGTATCGATCATCTCTTTTACTGTGGTCTCTTGATGATTTTCGGCGTTATATAAAATTTCTTTCAACCTTGAGATGGCATTTACAAAGTAGCCCACATAGACTGCATCGTCGCAGGCGTGATTAAAATTTAGTGTCAAATTTAAGAGCAAGAAATTTACCAGCTCATCTTTTGCATTTAGTTTTGGTATTAGGCTGTTTAAGTCGTCGCGAATTTGTGTGGCATTTGGCTTTTGGATGAGTAGCGCATCAAAGATGCTCTCAAGGCAAATTTTCATCTGCTCGTGTGGCACTACAAGGGTTAGTTGTCTGCAAAATTTGATGCCCTCATCTATAAATTTAGCTCTTAAACCAAGTATGCAATCCTCGCAATTCTCGACAAGTTCTTGTCTGCCCTTAAACTCCATTGGGTCTCCAAAAAAGGTTATTTATTAAAACATCGCTATCATATATAAAGTTATATTAAAAAAATATTTAAATTTGTGTAGAGAGGAAATTTCTAGGCAAAGCTGCCTAGAAATTTGAATAATTATAGTTTGCTTTCGTTGTGTGAAAGGTAGTCAGCAACGCCTTCAGTGCTTGGTTTCATACCAGCGTCACCTTTGTGCCAGCCAGCTGGGCAAACTTCGCCGTGCTCGTTTGTAAATAGCATAGTATCTACCATTCTGATCATCTCATCGATGTTTCTGCCAAGAGGTAGGTCGTTTATAACTGCGTGGCGAACTGTGCCATCTTTGTCAAGTAGGAATGAACCGCGAAGTGCTACGCCAGCGTCTTCTAGAAGTACGTCAAAGCCGCGAGCGATTGATTTTGTCATGTCAGCTACGATCGGGAAGCGAACTTTGCCGATACCGCCTTTATTTACTGGAGTCTCTTTCCATGCAAAGTGTGAGAACTGGTTGTCGCAAGAAACTGCGATAACTTCGATACCGCGTGACTTGAACTCGTCATATCTTTTATCAAACGCGATGATCTCGCTTGGGCAAACGAATGTAAAGTCCATTGGGTAGAAGAAGACAACAGCGCCTTTTTCGCCGATGTTTTTGTAAAGGTTGAAATCATTTACAATTTGATTGTTTCCTAAAACTGCTGCAGCTGTAAAGTCAGGTGCTTTTTTTGTTACTAACATATTTTCTCCTTAATAATAAATTTTATTGATTGCGAAATTATATCCATAAAAATTTAAATTCTAATTAAATAGATCTGGAAATTTAAAACAGTGTAATTTTAATATGCATTTGAAAATGAATGGAAATTTTTAAAAATTTATAGAAGATGTTGTAGAAAATTTATTAAATTTAGAGTTTTGGATGTAGAAGCGGTTAATTATAGATCGCTAAAATTTCTACCGCCAAATTTTAGTATCGCCGAACCCCAAGTAAAGCCACCGCCAAATGCATCAAGAAGCAAAACTGAACCATTTTTAATGCGTCCATCCTCGTATGCATCATTTATCGCCATTGGGATCGAAGCAGAGCTTGTGTTGCCATATTTTGCAACCGTCAAAACACACTGCTCGTCAGTGAAATTTAGCCTATTTTTTACGGCGTCTATTATCCTGATATTTGCTTGATGAGGTATGAAAAAGTCGATATCTTCGCTTTGCATTTTGTTTGCGTGTAAAATTTCTATCACGCTTTTGCTAAGCGTTTGAACCGCTATCTTAAAGACCTCATTTCCGCTCATGTGGATAAAATTTAGTCTATTTTTTAGCGTCTCATCGCTAGCTGGAAATGCACTACCACATCCTGGAGTTATCAAAAGCTCAGCCTGTCTGCCATCACTTGCGGTGTGAATGTCGATGATCTCGTTTTCTTCGCTAGCACTTATCACTGCTGCTCCTGCTCCGTCGCCAAAAAGTATGCAGGTGCTTCTATCTGTGTAGTCGATTATCGAGCTTAGTTTTTCAGCTCCTATGATCAAGACATTTTTCTTAGCACCACTTACGATAAGAGAATTTGCAATCTCTAAAAGATAGATAAATCCTGTGCAAGCCGCACTTATATCAAAAGCTGTAATGCCAAAATTTAAGCCTAAATTTGAAGCTATCTTGCAAGCAGTTGAAGGCATGCAAAGATGATCTGGAGATATCGTAGCGCAGATTACCGCATCGATTTGTGATTTTTCAAGCCCTGAGCGCTTTATAGCTAGCTCGGCAGCTTTTGTGCCAAGGTCGCTTGTTATCTCAGTCGTTGCGATGTGTCTTTGCTCTATACCAGTTCGCTTCACTATCCACTCATCGCTCGTGTCGACCATTTTTTCAAAATCAAAATTTGTTAAAATTTTTTCTGGGACATATGACGCAATGGAGATCAATGAAGCTTTTGGCATATTTTACCTTGCAAAGTGTGAAAGTTCTTCTTCTATAACTTTATTTATATTTGAATTAGCAAATTTAATTGCTTGAAAGATTGCGTTTTTTATGGCTTTTGAGTTGCTTTTGCCGTGGCTTATGATGACGCAGCCATTTATGCCAAGAAGCGGAGCACCGCCGTACTCATCGTAGCTGACCTGTTTTTTTAGAGTTTTAAAAACTTTTCTCATAAGCACAGATCCAGCCATAGCAAGTGGTGATTTTTTAACTTGCTTTTTAATGATCTTACCTATGGCATCAGCGACACCTTCGCTCGTTTTTAGCAGGATATTTCCCATAAAACCGTCACAAACCATTACATCAATGCTGCCATCAAAAATTTGATTGCCCTCTGCGTTTCCGACAAAGCTATCAAGTCTAGAAACTAGCTTAAAAGCTTCTTTGCTGACCTCGTTGCCTTTGCTCTCTTCTTCACCATTTGACAAAAGACCTACTTTTGGCTCTTTTCTACCTAAAATTTCTTTTGCGTAGGCTTCACCCATGATGGCAAACTGAAAAAGATGTTCGCTTCTGCAATCAACATTTGCACCAACATCCAAAACCAAAGTAGCTGTCTCTTTTGAATTAGGCATAAGTGTTGCGATCGCTGGACGAGATACATTTTTTAATCTACCAACTCTTAATGTAGCTAAGCTCATAGTAGCACCGCTGTGACCAGCAGAAACGACAGCATCAACATTTTTGTCTTTTAAAAGCTCAACAGCTTTGTAGATCGTGCTATCTTTTCTTTTTAGTGCGTCTGTCGCTCCGTCAGCCATAGAGATGACTTCAGTAGCTTCTATAAATTCTATATTTTTTAAATAGGGTTGTGGGATGAGTGGTTTTATGGCATTGCTATCGCCAACTAATACAGCTTTAAATCCTGTCTCTTTTAGTGCTTCAATAACGCCAGATATTATAGGATCTGCACCAAAATCACCACCCATAGCATCAATAGCAATGCGAATCATATTTTAGTATTCACCTGTTGTTTTGTTTATGCGGTGAGGCATTTTCCAAGAACCATCTTTGTCTTTTACAGGCACTGGAAGTGTAACTTTGTAATGTGTTCTACGTTTTGCTGCACGAGAATGACTCACTCTACGCTTTGGTACTGCCATTTTACTCTCCTTTATAAATTTTTACATTTTTCACAATAAAAATAATCGCTCTTAAAAGCTTCTAGCTCACTTTCAAAAACTTCTTTTAAATCAATATTGCCATCAAAAAATTCAACCGTATCGCTAAGCTCGTTTTCTCTGTCTTTATAGACACCATCGCTTAAATTTAGCTCTACGTCTTGATCGACTGGCAACATAAATTCATCACCGCATCGATCGCAAATATATTTTATCTCACCCTTTATGGTGCCTTGACATTTTACCAAAAAAGGGTCTTTTCTTTTTAAAATTCCACTAAAAACTAGATCATTGTTTCTTACTAGCTCAAAGTTTATCTCTTTGTTTGCTATTTTAGAAAACGGAATAATCAAATTTTAGTCCAAAATTAGCAAATTTCTCTTGAAGCAAAGAAGAAATTTATCTCATTTACAGCGTTTTCTAGGCTGTCGCTTCCGTGAACTGCATTTGCGTCAATGCTATCAGCAAAATCAGCTCTAATAGTGCCAGGAGCTGCTTCTTTTGGGTTAGTTGCGCCCATTAGCTCGCGGTTTTTAGCAACTGCATTTTCGCCTTCTAAAACCATAACTACGACTGGTCCGCTTACCATAAAATCAACTAGATCGTTGAAGAAAGGTCTATCTTTATGAACTGCATAAAATGCTTTTGCATCGCATTTGCTAAGTTTAATTTTCTTTGCAGCAGCGACTCTTAAGCCGTTGCTTTCAAATCTATCTATAATTTTTCCAACAACATTTTTCTTAACAGCGTCAGGCTTAATAATAGAAAGTGTTCTTTGCATAAATTTTCCTTAAAATTTAGGTTATTTAAATGAAGTTGGCAATTATATCAAATAAAGCTTAAAAATAAAATAGGCTCAAATTTGAGCCTAAATTTTGTAAATTTATTGGATAACTGGAGTGCTGCCAGTGCGAGCGTCAGCACCGATTTGATCACGTGAAGGTTGTCCTGCTACTACGGCGTCCCAAACGATGCAGCCATCAGTTGGACAGGCAGATGCACAGGCTGGCTCATCGTTGTAGCCTATGCACTCAACGCATTTGTTTGAATAAACATAGTATGTATCTGCTCCAGTTGGGTTGTCGCTATCATCTACAATAGCTGAAACTGGGCACTCATCGATGCATGAACCACAGCTTATGCATATATCGGTTATTTTTACAGACATTTTTTCTCCTTAAATAAAATTTTGGCGTAGAATATCAAAAAAAACTGAAAATGATATAAATATACTCTTCAATTTTCATAGCATGCTTAATTTCTCTAAACTACTTTATAAAGTTTTTATCACTTTTAGACTAAATTTACAGATTAAAATTTTAAAAAAGGTCGTATAAATTTAATGAATGATACTATAAAAAT
>NZ_CABPTV010000009.1:52820-85726 GCF_902460535.1 Campylobacter concisus
ATAAAAATAACTGGTGCAAGAGAGCACAATCTTAAAAATTTAAACCTTGAAATTCCTAAGAATAAATTAGTAGTTTTTACCGGTCTTAGCGGCAGTGGCAAGAGCACACTAGCCTTTGACACGCTCTATGCTGAGGGGCAGCGCAGATACATGGAGAGTCTTAGTAGCTACGCTAGGCAGTTTTTAGACCGCGTGGGCAAGCCTGATGTCGATAAGATCGAGGGTCTAACGCCTGCTATTGCGATCGATCAAAAGACCACCTCTAAAAACCCGCGCTCAACGGTAGGCACGATCACTGAAATTTATGATTATCTAAGGCTTTTATACGCAAGGGTTGGCGTGCAGCACTGCCATAAATGCGGCAAACCTATCTCAAAAATGAGTGCGAGCGACATCATAAATGAAATTTCAAAGCTCCCGCTTGGCGCAAAAGTGATCATCTATGCGCCGCTAGTACGTGAGAAAAAGGGCACATGGGCGGACTTGATCGAAAATTTACGCCAAAAAGGCTTTGTAAGAGCGCAAATAGACGGCGTGGTGGTGAGGCTTGATGAGGAAATCGAGCTTGCAAAAACGAAAAAACACACGATAAAAGTCATCGTTGATAGGATCGCTATCGATGAGCAAAATCACGAACGCTTTACAAGCGACGTTGAAAAGGCGCTAAATGAGAGCTTTGGTGAGGTCGAGGTCGAGATCGCAAACGCCGACGAGCTTGGTTTAAAAGAGAGTTTTATACATTACAGCGAGCACATGGCTTGTTTTGACTGCAAAATTTCATTTACGCCGCTTGAGCCGCTAAGCTTTAGCTTTAACTCGCCAAAGGGCGCTTGCGAGCACTGCGACGGACTTGGCATAAGGTATAGCCTAGATATGAGCAAGATCATCGACGAGGATAAGTCGATAGAAAACGGCGCAATAAAGCTACTTTACGGCTACAATATGAGCTATTACTATAAATTTTTACTTGCGTTTTGTGAGCAAAATGAGATCAACATTAAAAAACCATATTACGAGCTTAGTGAAGATGAAAAGAGGCTCGTTTTATATGGCAACGTGAAAGATGTTTCGTTTTTTTGGAAGAGAAACAAACTACTTAGAAAATTTGATGGTGCGGTTAAAATTTCACACGGACTTTTGAAGGATTACAAAGACTTTGACGAGTATATGAGCGAGAAAATTTGTGACGCTTGTAACGGCCACAGACTAAAGCCTCAAAGCTTAGCGGTCAAGGTCGCTGGCCTTGGGCTTGGTGAAATTTTAGATATGAGCATAGAAAACTGCACCGCTTTTTTCTCAAACGAGAAAAATTTTGCCTATCTTAGCGACTACGACAAGGCGATCGCAAAGCCTATCTTAAAAGAGATCAACGAAAGGCTTTTCTTTTTGTATGACGTGGGACTTGGCTACTTGTCGCTTGGGCGTGATGCTAGGACGATCAGCGGTGGCGAGGCACAGCGTATAAGGATAGCGAGCCAGATAGGAAGCGGGCTAAGTGGCGTCATGTACGTGCTTGATGAGCCAAGTATCGGCCTTCATGAGCGAGATACTCTAAAACTTATAAAAACGCTTAGAAATTTGCAAGCCAAAGGCAACTCCGTAATCGTCGTCGAGCATGATAAAAAGACGATAGAGGAGGCTGATTATATCGTAGATATCGGACCTGGAGCTGGTAAATTTGGCGGTAGCGTGGTCTTTGCAGGCACGGCAAAAGAGCTTTTAAGCTCAGACACTCAGACTGCACAATACATAAATGGTAAGAAAAAGATCGACTATCAAAAAAATAGAAAAGCTGAAAAGTGGCTCGAAATTTCAAATGTAAATATCAACAATATCTCAAATTTAACCGCTAAATTTCCACTTAGAAACCTTGTGGGTATCACTGGCGTTTCAGGATCTGGCAAGAGCTCGCTAGTACTTCAGACCTTGCTCCCAGAAGCGCAGGAGCAGCTAAATAGAGCTAAAAAAGTGAAAAAAATAGCTGGGGTAAATTTAAGTGGACTTGAGAATTTAGATAAGGTCATATACCTCGATCAAAGCCCGATAGGCCGCACTCCACGCTCAAATCCAGCAACTTATACTGGCGTGATGGATGAGATAAGAAATTTATTTGCGCAGACTAAAGAGGCCAAGCTTAGAGGCTATAAAATAGGGCGCTTTAGCTTCAACGTCAAAGGTGGGCGCTGCGAGAAGTGCCAAGGCGAGGGCGAGATCACGATCGAGATGCACTTTTTGCCTGATATAAACGTGGTTTGTGACGTTTGTAATGGCGCTAGATATAACGCTCAGACCTTGGAAATTTTATACAAAGGCAAAAACATCGCCGAGGTGCTAAATATGAGCATAGATGAGGCGGTTGAGTTCTTTAAGGCTGTGCCAAAGATCGCTTCAAAGCTCACCACACTGCAAGACGTAGGGCTTGGCTACATCACGCTTGGACAAAACGCAGTCACACTTAGTGGCGGCGAAGCGCAGCGCGTGAAGCTAGCAAAAGAGCTTAGTAGAAGCGACACTGGAAATACGCTTTACATCCTTGATGAGCCAACGACGGGACTTCATTTTGCCGATGTAGATAGGCTGGTAAAGGTGCTAAATCACCTGGTTGATCTTGGAAATTCGGTCTTTGTGATCGAGCATAATATGGATGTTATCAAAAACTGCGACTATATCGTAGATATGGGACCAGAAGGCGGCGCAAAAGGCGGTAAAGTGATAGCTTGTGGCAGCGTCAAAGAGGTAGCTAAAAACTACAAAAAAACTGGCAGCTACACAGGGGAATTCCTAGCGCAAGAGCTTGCTTTGTTAAAAGCGAAATAAATAAATCTAATAGTTTGGTGTTTGTCTAAAATGCCAAGCTATATATTATGTAAGATAAGTTAAATTTGTTAAATTTTGGGTGTATTTAAAAGAAAAGGGGCGAATGCCCCTGGGGTTATGCAGCTGGATAAACAGATACTTTTTTTCTGTTTTTATCAAGTCTTTCAAATTTTACAAAGCCATCGACTAATGCAAAAATAGTGTGATCTTTGCCAAGACCTACGTTATTTCCAGCGTGAGTTGCTGTTCCTCTTTGGCGGATGATTATATTCCCAGCACGAACGAACTCGCCACCAAATTTCTTAACACCTAATCGGCGTCCGATACTATCACGGTTATTTTGGGTTGAACCTTGACCTTTTTTGTGTGCCATATCTTATCTCCTTAAGCTGCGATACTTACGACTTTTACACGTGTAAATTGTCTTCTAAAGCCGCGTTTTAGTTTTGAGTCTTTACGTCTGCGTTTTTTGTAGATAACTACTTTTTTGTCTTTGCCTTCATTAACGACCTCAAGAACAACTTTTGCACCCTTAACAAATGGCGCACCTACCTTTACTTCGCCGTCATTTACAGCTAAAACTTCTGTAATCTCAACGGTTGATTTAGCTTCAGCACTAAAGTGATCTAGCTTAAGGAATTCGCCCTCGCTAACACGATATTGCTTACCGCCATGCTTAAATATAGCGTATTTTGACATACTCTACCTTTCTAAAATTTGGTAAGACCAAAAAGCACTTTTTTGCAAAAGATTTATGGAGCTTTGTTGGTTGTAAGGTGTGAATATTATCCAAAAGTTTATAAATTCTACTTTAATGCCCCTGATCTTATGATCTCATCGGCTAAATTTCTTATTATAGATGTGTGATCTAAGAAAAATGTTTTGTCACTTGGCAAATGTGGCTGATATACTAGCGTTTTAGCTACTGGTGCGCTTAAGATCACATTTATCAGCTCAAGCTCAGGTGGAAAAGTAAAATAAAGTTTTGGCTTGGGAATTTCATTTTGAAAGAGCCTTTGTGCGTAAAATTTACTGAAATTTTCATTTTTTGGTAGCTTTATCTCTTTAAAGAGTTCAAGCGGTAAAAAGTAGCGCGCTAAAGCGTGAAGTCCGTGCGCAAAGATGTAGAGCCGCTTTTCAAATTTAGGTGCCTCCGTCCTGCCAAAAGTGGAGCAAAATTTCTGCAAATGCTCGCTCATGGCAGCCGTATCTTTTTCATGCAAGGCTAGTACAAATTTAACCACCTCTCTTTCGTTTGCTGGCTTTTTAGAGTCCGCAAAAGTGCGGGCTTTTTCTAGGGCAGGGGCAAGTAAATTTTCATCTTGCCAAAGTATCGCTGTGAGCAGATCATGCATAACACATAGAAATTTATAGCCGTTTTTGCTAGGTGGCAGACCTTTTGGAAAGATCCTCGCCAAGCTATCTGTGTCACCGCAAGCGATAGCAAAAAACGCAGGGATCAGTTTCTCACACTGGTCATATCCGCCGCTGCAGCCTGGGAGTAAATTTAGCTTAGCGTATTGAAAGATGAGATCGTTTAGTGCCTCGGCGTCGCCGTCAGCTAGGCACTTTTCAAGGCAAAAGTCGTAGCGTCTAGCTCTTGAAAAAGAGAGTAATCGTATGAGCTCACATAAAAAGTCGTATTCGTTTAAATTTTTCTCTTTTATCTCGGCGTAAATGCTTGCGTACTCGTCTAAAAGTAGCTCTTCATCGCTTTTTGGTGGTTTTTTGGCTTTGAAAATGTTAAATAAGCTTTCTAAAAATGACATTTTGCGTCTCCTTATTTTTGCTAATTTTAGCCAAAAACGCCTAAAATGGCTTAGTTTTTTGGCTCACAAAAAGTTAAATTTAGCGGATATTTTAACTGCATTTTGGCTATAATCGCCCCAAATTTAAGCAACACTAGGACAAAAATGGCAGGCGAAGACCAAGAAAAAACCGAAGAAGCGACCCCCAAAAAGATAGAAGACGCCAAAAAGGACGGCAACGTCCCCAAAAGTCAGGACCTATCAGGCTTCGTGACCCTAGTCATTGCTATTGGTGTGCTGCTTGCGATGCTAAATTTTATGAAAGATCAGGTCATCTCGCTTTATATCTACTACTCTAAATTTATCGGTCAGCCACTGACATTGCCAACGGTAAAGATGATCGTTGTAAATACCTTTGGCAGGGCGCTTTTGATGATCCTGCCAGTTTGCATCTGCGTCGCGGTTGCCGGTATAATCGCAAATGTAATGCAGTTTGGTTTTATCTTTACCACAAAGCCCATAACACCAAATTTTGGCAAGATAAATCCGCTAAAAGGGCTAAAAAATTTATTTTCTATGAAAAAGGCGATCGAGAGCGTCAAGATCGTCGTTAAAGTAAGCATCGTCTTTGGTGTTGGATTTTACTTTTTCTTGCAGTTTATAAAAGAACTTCCGCACACGCTCTTTTTTTCTATGTTTGACCAGCTTGCGTGGCTAAAAGAGAAGCTCATCATCCTAGTTAGCGTCATGCTTTTTATACTTTTTGTGATCGGTCTTGCTGACCTGCTTATCGTGCGTTTTCAGTATTTTAAGGACCTTCGCATGAGCAAGCAAGAGATCAAGGACGAGTATAAGCAGATGGAGGGTGATCCGCAGGTTAAGGGCAGGATCCGCCAAGCGCAAATGCGTGCAGCCAAGCGCCGAATGATGCAAAACATCCCACAAGCTGACGTCGTCATCACAAACCCAACTCACTACGCCGTGGCGATCAGATACGACAAAAGCCGCGACGAAGCACCGATAATACTTGCTAAAGGGGTTGATTTCTTAGCGCTTCAGATAAAAAAGGTAGCGGTTGAAAACGGAGTGCAAATTTATGAAAATCCACCTCTTGCAAGGGAGCTTTATAGGGTTTGCGAGGTCGATGATACGATACCAGCGCACCTTTTTAGGGCTGTGGCTGAAGTGCTAAGCTTTGTTTATATGAGTAATAAGCAGAAATTTCAAGATAAACTTTGATGAAGAAATTTCTTGCCACCAAAAGGTAGCAAGAAATTTATCTATTATAGATAGCCAAACGCAGTAGCGAAGATATAGCCAAATATACAAGAGACTATAACGCCGATAAGGCCTGGGAAGATGAAGCTGTGGTTGATAACAAATTTACCGATGTGTGTCGTGCCACTTCTGTCAAACTGAATAGCCGCAAGGTCGCTTGGGTATGTTGGTAGGATGTAGTATCCGTAGCAAGCTGGCGCAAAAGCTAGGATTACAGCAGGGTTAACGTCGATATTTAGTGCTAATGGCACGAACGCAACTAAAGCTGCAGCTTGAGAGTTAACAAATTTAGAGATGATAAGTAGCATAACCGCATAGGTCCAAGGATGCTCTTTTACGATGCCACCAAGAGCTTCTTTCATCATCGGAGTATGTACTGCAAACATAGTCTCAGCCATCCAAGAGATACCAAATACCGCAACAAGCGCGATCATACCTGATCTAAATATCTCATTTTTGCCGATCTTGCTAGCATCTGTTGGAGTAAATATCAATATGATAGCGCCAGTTAAAAGCATGAAAATTTGGATAACATGAACCATGCTTAGGCTCTTTGAAGATGCTTGTTTGTTGCTGATATTTATATAAGCGCCTTGAAATTCCTCTTTTGCACCTTTTTCATTTATATATGTTACTGCACCATCAGCTGTGCGAGTAAGAGTTTGATTTGCATCTTTGCCGATGATTTTAACTGATTGAGCTTTTTGATTTGAGTTTAGCTTATCGTTTGAAACTTTTAACTCAGCAGCTTCTGTTTGGATGCTGGCGTCTTTTATCTTTAAGGTTTTTAAGACTTTTTGCTCAGTTGGAAGGTTTGCTACTATTTGAACGACTGTTGCGTCTTTGTAAGTAGTCCAGCTTGGGCGAAGATCTTTAAAGTATCCAAGAAGTGCGACTACAAGGATAGAGCCTAAAAATATCCACATTGCAGCCCATTGGTGCATAGGAAGTTTTTTGCCTAGAAGTGTTGCGCTGTCGCCATAAACGTATTTTTTAAACTCAGGGTCTTGAAGTTTTGCTTGAAAGACTTCGTCTTTATCAAGGTCTTTGCCTCTAAACCAGCTAAAAATACCTATCGCCAAAACGCCACAAAATGTCGATGGGATAGTGATCTTTAAAAGGTCTAAGTATCCATCAAAACCAGCTAAGTGAGTTTTAGCGTTGATAAGAAAGCTAGTAAGGGTTACAACAGCGACTGAAACTGGGCTAGCTATGATACCCATTTGTGAAGCTATCGAGCTTGCAGCCATAGGACGCTCTGGGCGGATGCCGTTTTTGATAGCGATGTCATAAACGATAGGAAGCACAGTATAAACAACGTGTCCAGTTCCGCATAAAATAGTAAGCGTACATGTTACAAATGGAGCTAGGATACTTACATATTTTGGATTTTTTCTAAGTATGGTTTCTGCTATTTGAAGCATAACGTCAAGACCACCACTAGCTTGAAGTGTAGCACTAGCCACAACAACGGCTAAAATGGTTAGCATAACATCGATAGCAGGCTTGCCAGGCTCGATGTTAAATCCAAAAACTAAAACTATAAGACCGATACCGCCTAGCATACCAAGCGCTATACCGCCTTTTTTAGCTCCGTAGAACAAACAGATAAGGACGATGAGAAGCTGGATAGCAAACTGCACGCCTTCACTTAAATTCATGAGAAAATCCATGAAACCTCCTAAGTTAAATGTAAATTTAATGTTGATTATATCTCTTATGAATTGAGATTAAACTTATAATTTAAGACTAATTTGACCTACGTGATAGATTTTGCGTTAGTTTAAAGGTTGTTTATTGGCATTTCAGGTTAAATTTTTAGCTTATTTGAGCCTTTATAAATTTAAAAATTCTACTTTATTTAAACTATAAAATCTAAATTTTTCATGCTTTGTTTTTAAAAATTATTAATATAAAAATTTAAGTTTTATTTTATATACTTGTAAAAAGTTACGAGGCGCTATCATCTGTGTTAAAATCTGCAAGATAAATTTAAAGGGATAAATTTGAGAGAAAAAACAAAAGAAGCGGTAGTTTTACCTATAAACAAAAGCAAATTTAGCCAAAAGAGAAGAGCAGGCTGGGCAGTGGCTGCAACGCAGGTCGAGGAGATCGAGAGTGCTGACTGGACGGAGCTTGGGATGCCAGAGACGCTGTGGAAATGCCGCGTGAAGGAGTTTGGCCCGCTCATCGTCTCGATCTACGCGCACGGAAACAACCTTTTTGAGCAAAACAAGGTCAAATTTAATGAGAAAAAGGACGAGGCATTAGCTGAAATTTTACCGCAGGTTGGGTTTATAAAGTAAGATTATGAAAAATTATAGATGTGAGATAGTTTTGCTTATCTCACATCATATCTAGATTATTTTGTATTGTTTTCTAAAAGTTCATTTAAGTCGTTCTCTTCAAATCCTATCATTTTTGCAACGTTTTTAATGAACATCTTTTCAGTTACGTGAAAATTTCCATCTATGTTCGCAAGTGCTATCATATCTAACACTAATGCTAGAGACTCATCAAAATTCTCTTTAAAAACCGAATAATCCACTGCAACTTTCTCTTTTGATCCAATTTGTTCAATTAGTTGCATTTGGTCTTCGTTAGGCAATAAAGAGTTTTCTATAAGATTTTGTAAATGTACTACTTCGCTGTCATCTATTTTTCCGTCTATTTTCATCAAATTTATTAAAATTTGGATTTTGGTTTTTATAATACTTGTGCCTTGTGTTAAATCTTGGTATGCGGATTTTAAATCATCTGCAGCCAGTTGAATTTGTGCAACACCATCACTAATTTTGGCTAGATCATCAGATGTGGTTTCATACTCTATCTGTTTTGAAAAAATAAAATCGGCTTTTTTGCCTATTTTATCGGTACTTATTTTTGACCATGCAGCCATAGCCGCCGCACCAGCTACTGGAAGCCATTTTGCAACCATAGATTTAGCCAGCTGTTGTGTTATTTTGCCACCTAGCATTGCTACTATTTTTTGTATAACTCTAGCTCCAGCACGTTTTACTAAAATTTTTTGTCCATGCACCACGACTAGTCCAGTTGCTACATTACCACTTGCACCAAATAGCACATCTAAAATCAGTTCATTACTAGCTGTCTTGCCGTGAGCCTTAGCAATATTAGCTACCATAGTCATTTGGTTTCTAATTATAGCTATGATTTCAGGCACAGCTGCAGCCATACCCCAAGGACCTGGTATTAAACCTGCTCCTCCAGAAATAGCAGCATTTTTGTAGCTGCAACTAGATATTAAGCCTTTCACATCGCTGACGCTTGGAAGAGGATTATTCTCATAGTATTCTTCCCTGCTATTAATTACGCTTGTTAGCGCACTATTAATACCTTCTGTAATTTTACTTTCTACTGCATTTACCATAGTTGTTTCCTTTCTTTTAAGGTAATTTTGCAGGTAACTATATCGTTTTTTTTTTTTTTGTAAAGTCAATATCTGTGCTAAGAATTAGCACTTTTTGCATAAAATTTCACTTCAGCTCGCCCCAGTTTTTCGCGATATTTAGCGATGTTTTAAGTGGCACATTTAGCGTGTAAATTTCCTCCATCGTCTTTTGCGTCGCCTTGCCAAATTCTTGCGCAAATTCGTCTTTGACCTCGAAAATTAGCTCGTCGTGGATCTGAAGCAGCATTTTCGCGTTTTCATCTAAATTTGCTCTAACTTTTACCATCGCCATCTTGACAAGATCTGCCGCAGAGCCTTGAAAGACCGTATTTACCGCCTCGCGCTCAAACATCGCTATTTGCATAGGTGTGGCACTTTTAAAGTCAAAGTAGCGCTTTCTGCCAAGTAGTGTCTGCACAAAGCCGTCGTTTTTGGCTAAAATTTTTATGCTCTCTAAAAAGTCTTTGATCGTCGCAAATGCCTTAAAATAGCGCTCTATGTATTCTTTTGCCTCGGCTCTTGTTATATTTACTTGATTTGCCAGCTTGCTTGAGCCCATGCCGTAAATGAGACCAAAATTTATGCTCTTTGCCACGGCTCTATTTTGCCCGTCGCTGCTACCAAATATGCTAATAGCCGTCCTTGCGTGGATATCCTCGTCATTTTTAAACGCCTCAAGCAACGCAGGATCACGGCTAAAGTGAGCTAGCAGTCTAAGTTCGATCTGGCTGTAGTCAAGCCCCACAAAACTATACCCCTCGCGCGCCTCAAAGCACTCTCTGACATCCTTTGCGAGGCTGCCACGAGCTGGGATATTTTGTAAATTTGGATTTTTACTTGAAAGCCTGCCAGTGCTCGTGCCAGTTTGCAAAAAGCTCGTGTAAATTCGTGAGCCCTCATCCTTTTTCGCAAGTGCTAAAAGCGGCTCGCAGTAGGTGCTTTGCAGTTTATATAGCTCTCTGTAAGCTAAAATTTTCTCTATCACCGGATGAGCGTCCGTAAGCTCAGCTAGCACGCTCTCATCGGTGCTATATCCTGTTTTTGTCTTCTTTTTGGTAGGAAGCTTTAGGTGCTCAAAAAGTATAACGCCAAGCTGTTTTACGGAGTTTATGTTGAAATTTTCGCCGCTTAGCTCGTAAATTTCACTTGTTAGCGCCTTTAGTTTGGTGTCGTTTTCAAGGATGAGCTTTTGCATCTTAGCTTCATTTATCTTGATGCCGTTTTGCTCCATGTCAAAGAGCGTGAGGATAAAAGGAAACTCGTGCGTATCGGCAAGGGCTAGTAAATTTTTATCAAGCGTGTTTAAAAAAGTTTTATAAAATTTAAGCGTTATCCAAGCGTCCTCGCTCGCGTATTTAGCGGCATTTTCTAGCGGCACATCGCCAAAAGTCTGCCCTTTTTTGACCACATCTTCAAATTTAATCGTGTCGTAGTCATATAGCCTCTTTGCTAGCGCGTCCATGCCGACACTTGAGTTTGGATCGCTAAGCCACGCAAGTATCATCGTATCTTTAAAATTTGCTGGTGGATTAAGACCTAGGTTGTTTTTCACGATCTCAAAGTCATACTTTAAATTTTGTCCGATCACGCAACCTTTATAAATTTGCCCTACCGCCCAAGTGGCAAAATTTAGGTCTATTTGCTTTGGCGCACCTAGGTAGTTGTGAGCCACTGGCACGTAGTAGGCGTCCTCGTCGTTAAAGCAAAAGCTAAAACCAACGATCTTTGCGCTCTTGCTATCAACGCCCGTGGTCTCAGTGTCAAAGGCGACTATGGTCTCTGGCGTGACGCTTGAGAGCAGCTTTTCGATGCTTGCCTCATCAAGTAGTAAATTTGCTCTAAAGCCAAGCTTAAATTCGGCATTTTCTTCTTTTTGCAAGCTCTTAAGAAGCCTGTTTAGATCGTATTCTTTTAAAATTTCTGAGATGTTTATCAAAGGATTTTGCTCTGGAAATTTAGACTGCTCAAGATCAAGCGAAGTGATCGCGTCATCAAAGAGCGTGGCTAGTTTTTTGCTCAAAAACGCCTCGTCTCTTGCAGCTGCTAGCATATTTTTGGTGCGCTCGTTTCTAAGAAGGGCTAAATTTTCATAAATCCCTTCTAAGCTACCATACTCAGCTAAAAGCTTCTTAGCTCCCACTGCGCCGATACCTTTGACACCTGGGATGTTATCTGAGCTGTCTCCTGCGATGGCTAGAAAGTCCCTTACCTGAGCTGGATAGACGCCATACTTTTCAAAGCAGCTAGCGCTATCGTGGTCGATCTTGCTTTGTGGGCTGTAGATGCTCACTTTGCCATCCTCTATGAGCTGATAAAGGTCCTTATCATGCGTGACTATTCGCACAAATATATCTTTATCTTTGCAAATTTTAACCGCACTTGCGATGATATCATCGGCCTCGTAGCCCTCGCGGCTAAGGCTGTAAAGTCCCATTTTTTCTATCATATCTATACAAACTGGCAGCTGCTCTTTTAGCTGAGCTGGCGGCTCGCTCCTGTTTGCCTTGTATTCGCCTAAAATTTCATGGCGCAGGGTCTTGCCCTTGCTATCAAGTGCGAAGATGAGGTAGTCGCTTTGGTACTCATCTTTTAGGCTCGCTATGAAATTTGCAAAGCCGCTTATCATGCCACTTGGTTTGCCCTCCCTGTTTTTAAGCCCGCTCATAGCGTAGTAAAGCCTAAAAAAGAAGCCAAAAGTATCAATAATCGTAAGTGTTTTCATTCTCTATCCTTTTGCGCCATTTTATGAAATTTAGGCAAAAATTTGGCTGATTTTATAAATTTATCAGACGCTAAAAGCAAAGTGAGTTTTTAAACGCAAAACAAATTTTAATCATTTAAAAGATATAATCTCGCCTAAAATTCAAACTAAATAATAGATAAATTTAAGGTAAAAAATGTTTATAGATAGCGTGAAATTAACCCTAAGTTCAGGGCATGGCGGTGCTGGTGCAGTAAGCTTTCGCCGCGAAAAGCACGTCATTTTAGGCGGCCCAGACGGCGGAGATGGCGGTGACGGCGGAGATGTATATTTTGTCTGCGACAACAACACCCACACACTGGCAAACTACAAGGGCAAAAAAGCGATGAGAGCAAGCGACGGCGAGGCTGGCATGGGCAAAAGAATGACTGGCAAAAAGGGAGAGAGCCTAGAGCTCATCGTGCCACCAGGAACGGCAGTCTATGACGCGCAGACAAACGAGCTACTTTGCGACATGGTAGAAGAGGGGCAAAGGACGCTATTTTTAAAAGGTGGCAAGGGCGGACTTGGAAATTTTCACTTTAAAAACTCTATCAACCAAGCCCCAGAGTATGCTCAAAAGGGCATGCCAGAAGAGAGCGTAGAGGTCAGGCTCGAGCTAAAGCTGATAGCTGATGTGGGACTTGTTGGCTTTCCAAATGTGGGCAAATCAACCCTCATCTCAGCCGTCTCAAACGCCAAACCACAGATAGCAAACTACGAATTTACGACGCTTACGCCAAAGCTTGGGCTTGTCGAGGTCGATGAGTTTAGCGGCTTTGTCATGGCTGACATCCCTGGTATCATCGAGGGAGCTAGCGACGGACGCGGCCTTGGCGTGCAGTTTTTAAAGCATATCGAGAGAAATAAAATTTTACTTTTCATGATAGATAGTGCAAACTACAGAAGCATGAGCGAGCAGTTTAGCGTGCTAAAAGAGGAGGTCGCTAAATTTTCAAGTGTGCTTGCTAGCAGGGACTACGCTATCGCTATTACAAGAGTCGATGCGGCTGAAAATTTAGATGAAAATATAAAAGAATTTATGAAAAGTATAAATTTAGAGCCAAATCAAGTTGGTAAATTTGTCTATAAGCAAGACCTATACAGTTTTGACGCCAAAAAACCATACTTTGTTTTGCCAATCTCATCAGCGACAAACGAGAACATCGACGAGCTTAAATTTGCACTGCTTGAGCTACTTAAAAAAGAGCTTTGAGTTGCGACTTTTTGGCACTTTGAACTTAGAAATTTAAGAAGATAAAATGAAGAAAATTTTTTGCATTATGCTATTTTGCCTTGGTGCATATAGCTGTGATCCAGCGGATCCAATATATATGCTTTTGGATTTTAATGACATAGATCGCGATGGCATGCTAAATTTAGATGAGTGGGTGGCGTGCAAGGCGCCACCTGAGCTAAAAATAGCGCCAGATTTATGCACTAGTGATGAATTTAAAAGGCTGGATCTTGATCGTAGTGGCAAAGTTAGTGTTAATGAGCTAAGAAATTTAGTATTGCAAAAGATTAGCTGGCAGAAAGATCCATGCGCCTCTTGGCCGCCAAGCAGCAAAAACATAGATCAAAATAAAAGTCGTTGAAATTTAAAGGAAAGTGATGAATGTAGTTTTTATGGGGACACCTGATTATGCCGTTAGGATACTTAGGCACTTAAAAGAGGCTGGCTTTAATATAAAAGCGGTCTTTACCCAGCCTGATAAGCCAGTTGGCAGAAAGCAAATTTTAACCCCAAGCGAGGTCAAAATTTACGCGCAAAATGAGCTAGTAGGCGTGCCAGTCTTTACACCAAATACGCTAAAAGATGAGGCGGTAGTTGCCGAGATAAAGGCATTTGAGCCTAAATTTATCGTAGTGGCAGCTTATGGCAAAATTTTGCCTAAGAGCGTGCTTGACGTGGCGACTTGTATAAATTTACACGCTTCGATCTTGCCAAAGTATAGAGGGGCAAGCCCTATACAAAGTGCGATCCTAGCGGGCGAGAAGCAAACTGGCGTCACAGCTATGCTAATGGACGCTGGGCTTGACACTGGCGATATGCTAGACTTCATCTACACGCCTTGCGAAAACAAGATGTCAAGCGAGCTTTTTAGCGAGCTAGGCGAGCTTGGCGGCAAGCTAATCGTAAAAGTGCTTAAAAATTTTGAAAATTTAAAGCCACAAAAACAAGACGACGAGCAGGCCACGCACTGCAAAAAGATAAGCAAGAGCGACGGACTTTTTAGCTTTGATGAAGAGGCAGGGCAAATTTATAATAAATTTCGTGCGCTCACACCTTGGCCAGGACTTTATCTGGCAAGCGGACTAAAAATTTTATCGCTTGAGCTAAGCGAAAAAAGTGGCAAAAGTGGAGAAATTTTAAGCATAGAAAAAGATCACGTTGTAGTTGCTTGCAAGGGTGGGGCGGTTAAAATTTACGAGCTTCAAGAGCCAAGTAAAAAGCCAACAAACGCAAAAGCATATATAAATGGTAAGCGCCTTAGCGTTGGCGATGAATTAAAATAAATTTAAAGGAGCGGTTATGAAAAATGCGCTAAGTATAGCAGGGGTTGATCCAAGTGGCGGAGCTGGAGTTTTAGCTGATATAAAGGTATTTATAGCACACGGCGTATATGCGATGGGAGCGATCACAGCGGTCACTGCTCAAAATACAAAGGGCATCTTTGGCATGCAGCTAGTCGATACTAAGCTCATCGAGGATCAGATAAAAGCGATATTTGATGATATAAGAGTTGATGTGATAAAAATAGGCGTTGTCCCAAGTGTTGAGATCATCAAAAGCGTCGCAAAAACGCTAAGAGAAATCAAAAATTTACCGCCAGTCGTGCTTGATCCTGTAATGAGCTGTAAAAATGGCGACATCTGGCTAGAGGGCGCTGCAAAGGACGCGATTGTGGAGGAGCTTTTCCCGCTTGCAAGCGTGATCACGCCAAATATCTTTGAAGCGCGCGAAATTTTAAAGCGTGAGCTAAAGGACGAGGACGAGCTAAAAGAGGCTTGCAAGGATCTTTTGAAATTTGGCACAAAGAGTGTCTATCTAAAGTGTGGCGAGATAGAAGGCAAGTCGCTTGATATATTTTATGATGGCAGTGAGTATGAAATTTTTAGCGACGAGCGCATAAAAACGACTGCGACACATGGCTCAGGCTGCTCGCTATCAAGCGCGATCGCTTCAAATTTAGCAAATGGACATAGTCTAAAAGAGAGCGTGAAAAACGCACATGATTATATCTTCAACGCTATCAAAAACGCGGTCATCATTGGCGGCGGACAAAATCCAGTAAATCACTTCTATAAATTTCAAGGTGTGATTTGAAAGTAGAGTTTTTTCAAAGTCTGCCTTCGACGCAGGAATTTTTGATAGAAGCCCTAAAAAACAGCGAGATAAAGCCACCGCACATGGTCGTGGCGTATAATCAAACCAAAGGGGTCGGCAGCCGCGGCAACAGCTGGGAGGGGCTTGGCGGAAATTTATTTATGTCATTTTGCGTAAGCGAAGATGAGCTGCCAAGCGACATACCTCCGCCCTCGATCTCGATATATTTTTCTATGTTGATGCGTGAAGTCTTGAGCGAACTTGGCTCAAGGTGCTGGCTAAAATGGCCAAATGATTTTTACGTGGACGAGCGCAAAATAGGCGGCACTTTGACAAATAAAGTGGATGAAATTTACATTTGCGGCATGGGGATAAATTTAGCTAGCGCACCCGAAAACGCGGGCATTTTGGATATCAAAACTAGCGTAGACGAGCTAGTTTGGGGCTTTGTTAGCATGCTTGATAAAAAGATTTTATGGAAGCCAATTTTTAGCAAATTTAGGATAGACTTTTGCAAGTCAAAAAGTTTTATTACGCATATTGCAAATAGAGCTGTTTCGCTTCAGGATGCTGAAATTTGCGAGGATGGAGCGATATTATTAAACGGGGAAAAGGTATATTCTTTAAGATGAGCGAGATAATAACAATAGCTAACCAAAAAGGCGGCGTTGGCAAGACCACAACAGCCGTAAATTTAGCCGCATCACTGGCGGTTGCTGAGAAAAAAGTATTATTAATAGACATCGATCCACAGGCAAACGCGACGACTGGACTTGGTTTTAGCAGAAGCGACTACGAGTTTAACATCTATCACGTCTTAACAGATAGGAAAAAGCTCTCACAAATCGTGCTAAAAACTGAGATCCCAACGCTTTTTCTAGCTCCGTCAAACATCGGACTTGTCGGCATCGAGCAAGAATTTAACGATCAAAGCAAAGACTATAAACTAATCCTTAAAAACAAAATTTCAGAAGTTGTAGATGACTATGATTTTATCATCATCGATAGTCCTCCAGCACTTGGCAGCATCACAATAAATGCTCTTAGTGCAAGTGATAGCGTTATCATCCCGATCCAGTGCGAATTTTACGCACTTGAGGGCTTGGCGCAGATCCTAAACACAGTTAAGATCATCAAAAAAACGATAAATCCAAAGCTAAACATAAAGGGCTTTTTACCGACTATGTTTAGCTCGCAAAATAATCTCTCAAAAGAGACTATTGCAAATTTAAAGCAGCATTTTGAAAATAAGCTCTTTAAAAGCAAGGATGGCAAAGAGGAATTTGTAGTCGTTCCAAGAAATGTAAAACTTGCTGAAAGCCCAAGTTTTGGCAAGCCAGTGATACTTTATGATATAAAGTCACCAGGCTCAATCGCATATCAAAATTTGGCATATTGTATTTTAAACTAAAAAATAAGGAAAAAAATGGCGAAAAAAGGTGGATTAGGGCGCGGACTTAGCGCGATACTTGAAGATGTAGAGCAGGCCTACAGCAAAGAGATCGCAAATTTAAACGACTCTGAGATAGTCGAAGAGATAAATATAGATGAAATTTTACCAAACCCTTACCAGCCAAGGACGCATTTTGACGAAGAGGCTTTAAAAGAGCTAAGTGCCAGCATCAAAAGGCACGGTCTCATACAACCAATAATCGTCATCAAAAAAGATGACGGCTATATGCTAATAGCTGGTGAGCGTAGATACCGTGCTACAAAGATGCTTGGAGCAAGCAAGATAAAGGCGATCATCGCTGATATCAAGTCTCAAAATTTAAGAGAGCTTGCGCTTATCGAAAACATACAACGTGAAAATTTAAATCCAATCGAACTTGCAAAGTCATATAAAGAGCTCATAAACGAGTATAAGATCACGCAAGATGGCCTAGCAAACATCATCCACAAGAGCAGAACTCAGATAACAAATACGATGAGGCTCTTGCTACTTAGCGACTACACACAAAGACTTTTGCAAGAAGACAAGCTCACGCAAGGCCATGCTAAAGTCATCGTAGGGCTTAGCAGCGAAGAAGAAAAGATGGTTGTTGATACGATCATCGGCCAAAAACTAAGCGTCAGAGAGACAGAAGTCTTGGTAAAAAAGATAAAAAATAAAGAAGAAATAAAAGAGCCAAAGCCTCAAATTTCAGAGGAAATGAGCAAAAAGTTATCAAATTTACAAGAAATTTTCAAAAATTTAAAGATAAAGACGAAAGTAAAATCTAAAAATTTAATATTAGAATTTAGCGATATTTCGCAGGTAGAAGAATTTATCGCTAAGCTAAAATAGAATTACAAATTTATTTTTATTTTTAGTAATTTATTGTAAAATCAGACTTTGATTTGAATATTAAATAAAACTTAATAACAAAATAAGGAGAGTGGATGTTAGAAATAGATGTGCCATTGATGCTTTTAACGGCTATCGTTTTCTTTGTCTTGATCGCCATTTTAAATCCTTTGCTATATAAGCCAATGCTTAAATTTATAGATGACAGAAATGCCTCTATAAAAAATGACGAAGAGAGCACTAGCAAAAATGCAAGCGACTTAAGCGTTCATGAAAAAGAGATCGAAGAGATCATACAAAATGCAAGATCTGAGGCTAACAAAATAAGACAAGAAGCCTTAAATTTGGCAAAAGAAGAGTCTTTAAAAGAGATAAATGTAGTAAAAAGTAGTTTAGAGGCTGATTATAACGAGTTTTTAAACGCTTTAAGCTCTCAAAAAGATAGCCTAAAGGCAGATCTATCAGCTAAACTACCTGAGCTTAGAGCTGCTTTAAATGCTAAGCTCTCTAAAATTTAAAGGAAATTTATGAAGATAAAAATTTTATTTTTTCTAGCACTTCCATTTCTAGCATACGCTAGCGAGCATGGTGGAACAAACTACGACATAGTCGAGAGAACGCTAAACTTCTTACTTTTCTTTGCTATTTTGGTCTATTTTGCTGCTAAGCCACTAAAAGCTCTTTATCAAAGCAGGATCAATAGGATCGCAAATAAGCTTGAGAGCATCCAAGAGAAGCTTCGCGACTCTAAAGCTAAAAAAGATGACGCTCTAAAGCGTGTAGAAGAGGCTAAGCAAAATGCAAATGCCCTAATAGAAACTGCGAAAAAAGAGGCTGTAAATTTAGCTGCCAAAGTTAAAAAAGAGGCTCAAAACGATATCGCAAATATCGAAAAAGGTTACAAAGAGCAAAAAGAATTTGAAGAACGCAAGATGACAAAAGGCGTTGTAAATGAAATTTTGAGCGACATTTTCTCAAGTGATAGCCTAAAAGTCGATCAAAAAGAGCTTGTAAATATCATACTTAAAAAGGTTAGCTAATGAATGAAGTAGTAGCCAAAAAATATGTTAAAGCGATCCTGAGCGATGCAAAGCCAGGTGAGCTAAACGCATTTATCGAAAATTTAGTTGAGCTAGCTGCCGCTTTTGGAAGCGATAAATTTAAGAGCATTATAAGCTTGCCAACTCTAAAAGCTGCAAAAAAGGTAGAATTTATACTTTCTTTAGTAAAAAATTCAGACGCCAAATTTGCAAATTTTATAAAGCTTCTTGGTGCAAACAAAAGACTAGAGCTTATCCCGGCGATCTTAAACGAGATGAAGATAGAGCAATCTTTGCTTGAAAATACATATCGCGGTGAGGTTATTGGAAATTTTGATATAAGCGCTGAGCAACTAAAAGCTTTGGAAGAGAATTTCTCTAAGAAATTTAACTCTAAGATCAAGCTTGATGGCTCAAAGAGCGATTACAACGGTGTAAAAGTTGAGTTAGACGATTTAGGTGTCGAGGTAAATTTCTCTATCGACAGACTAAAAAGTCAAATGAGTGAATATATATTAAAAGCAATTTAAAAAGGAGTGAAAGCGTGAGTGCAAAAATTAAAGCTGACGAAATTAGCACGATAATCAAAGAGCGTATTGAAAATTTTGATTTAAGTGTTGATGTAGAAGAGACCGGTAAAGTCATCTCAGTCGCTGATGGCGTTGCTAACGTTTATGGTTTGAAAAACGTTATGGCTGGCGAGATGGTTGAATTTGAAAGCGGCGAAAAAGGTATGGCTCTTAACCTTGAAGAGAGCAGTGTTGGTATAGTTATCCTTGGAAAAACTAGCGGTATCACAGAAGGCAGCTCTGTAAAAAGACTTAAAAAACTTCTACGCGTTCCAGTTGGCGACGCATTGATCGGCCGTGTTGTAAATTCACTCGGTGAGCCAATCGACGCAAAAGGGCCAATCGAAGCTACTGAATCTCGCTTCGTTGAAGAAAAAGCAAAAGGTATCATGGCAAGAAAAAGCGTTCATGAGCCACTTCAAACAGGTATCAAAGCTATCGATGCACTTGTGCCAATTGGTAGAGGTCAAAGAGAGCTAATCATCGGTGACCGCCAAACTGGTAAAACAACAGTTGCTATCGATACTATTATCAACCAAAAAGGTCAAGATGTCATTTGTATCTATGTAGCTATCGGTCAAAAACAATCAACCGTTGCTCAAGTCGTTAAAAAACTTGAAGAGTACGGCGCTATGGACTACACTATAGTTGTAAATGCTGGTGCTAGTGACGCAGCTGCGCTTCAATACCTTGCTCCGTACGCTGGTGTAACAATGGGTGAATACTTTAGAGATAACTCTCGCCACGCGCTAATCATCTATGATGACTTGTCAAAACACGCGGTTGCTTATCGTGAGATGTCTTTGATCTTAAGAAGACCACCGGGTCGTGAAGCTTATCCAGGTGACGTTTTCTACCTTCACTCAAGACTTTTAGAAAGAGCAAGTAAGCTAAATGACGCACTAGGTGCTGGATCTTTAACGGCTCTACCTATTATCGAGACTCAAGCGGGCGACGTTTCTGCTTATATTCCAACAAACGTTATTTCTATTACAGATGGTCAAATTTTCCTTGAGAGTGACCTATTTAACTCAGGTATCCGCCCAGCGATCAACGTTGGTCTTTCTGTTTCTCGTGTCGGCGGTGCAGCTCAGATCAAAGCTATCAAACAAGTTTCTGGTACGCTAAGACTAGACCTTGCTCAGTATCGCGAGCTACAAGCATTTGCTCAGTTTGCAAGTGATCTTGACGAGAGCTCAAGAAAACAACTAGAGCGTGGTCAAAAGATGGTTGAAGTACTAAAACAACCTCCATATTCTCCGCTTCCAGTTGAGAACCAAGTAGTTATCATATTTGCTGGTGCTAAGGGCTATTTAGATGATGTTGCAACTACAAATGTAACAAAATTTGAAGCTGAGCTATATCCATATATCGAGGCAAAATACCCTGAAATTTTTGAGCAAATCAGAACTAAAAAGGTTCTTGATAAAGAAGTAGAAGAAAATTTACATAAAGCGTTGAAAGATTTTAAAGCGACTTTTGCCGCTAACTAGGGCTAAGATATGTCAAATTTAAAAGATATAAAACGAAAGATCAAGAGCGTCCAGAATACTCAAAAGACAACGCGTGCGATGAAGCTTGTCTCTACAGCAAAGCTTCGCAAAGCTGAAGAGGCTGCACGCTACTCTAGGGTTTATGCACTTAAGATCAATGAGGTTTTATCAGAGATAGCTTATAAGATCAATCAATACGCTTCAGTTATGACTGAGAGTAAATTCTTTAATACAACAAAGAGTGTAGAAAAGGTTGATATCATATTTGTTACCGCTGATAAAGGGCTTTGCGGTGGCTTTAATGTCCAGACTATAAAGACAGTTAGGCGCATGATCGATGAGCTAAAAGCCAAAAAGATCAAAGTTAGACTAAGGGCTGTTGGTAAAAAAGGCATTGAATTTTTCAATTTCCAAGGTGTTGAACTGTTTGAGACTTACGTAGGAGCTAGCTCTTCTCCTACTTATGAAAAAGCTCAAAAGATCATAAAAGACGCTATTGATGATTTTACAAACGGCATAACAGATAAGGTTGTGTTAATACACAATGGCTATAAAAATATGATTTCTCAAGAGATTAGAGTAAATGATATTGTGCCTATTGAGCCGTCTAAGATAGTAGCGGTAGAGACAAATTCTTTGATGGAATTTGAACCAGAAGACAACTATACTAAGATTATGGATGAATTGCTCAATAAATATTTTGAGTATAGTATGTATTATGCTTTGGTTGATTCTTTGGCGGCTGAGCACAGCGCTAGAATGCAAGCTATGGATAATGCAACAAACAATGCTAAACAACGCGTAAAACAGTTAAATCTTGCTTACAATAAAGCAAGACAAGAGTCTATTACCACTGAGCTTATCGAGATTATCAGTGGTGTTGAATCAATGAAATAAAAGGAGTATGAATGAAGGGTGTTATTAGTCAAGTTATGGGCCCTGTGGTCGATGTTGACTTTAATGACTACTTGCCGAAGATCAATGAAGCTATTGAAGTTTTCTTTGAGGTTGAGGGCAAGAAACATAAACTAATATTAGAAGTTGCTGCTCACCTAGGTGATAATAGAGTTAGAACTATCGCTATGGATATGAGTGAGGGTCTGACTCGTGGCTTAGAGGCTAAAGCGCTTGGTGCACCTATAAGCGTGCCGGTTGGTGAAAAAGTTTTGGGTAGAATTTTTAACGTAGTTGGCGATTTGATTGACGAGGGTGAAGGTATAAATTTCGATAAGCACTGGTCTATCCACCGCGATCCTCCTCCATTTGAAGAGCAAAGTACAAAGAGTGAAATTTTTGAAACTGGTATCAAGGTAGTTGATCTTCTAGCTCCTTATGCAAAGGGTGGTAAAGTTGGTCTATTTGGTGGTGCTGGTGTTGGTAAAACGGTTATTATTATGGAGCTTATTCACAACGTTGCGTTTAAACACAGCGGTTACTCTGTATTTGCAGGCGTTGGTGAGAGAACTCGTGAAGGAAACGACCTTTATCACGAAATGAAAGAAAGTAACGTTTTGGATAAAGTTGCCTTGTGCTACGGCCAAATGAACGAGCCACCAGGAGCAAGAAATCGTATCGCGCTAACTGGTCTTACAATGGCTGAGTACTTCCGTGATGAGATGGGACTTGACGTTTTGATGTTTATCGATAACATCTTCCGTTTCTCTCAGTCTGGTGCAGAGATGTCAGCTCTACTTGGACGTATTCCATCAGCTGTTGGTTATCAGCCAACTCTTGCAAGTGAGATGGGTAAATTCCAAGAGAGGATCACATCGACTAAAAAAGGTTCGATCACCTCTGTTCAAGCTGTTTATGTTCCAGCTGACGACCTTACAGACCCAGCTCCTGCGACCGTTTTTGCTCACCTTGATGCTACGACAGTTCTTAACAGATCGATTGCAGAAAAAGGTATCTATCCAGCTGTTGACCCGCTTGATTCTACTTCAAGAATGCTCGATCCTCAAATTTTAGGAGCAGATCACTATAAGGTAGCTCGCGGCGTTCAAGCTGTGCTTCAAAAATATAAAGACCTTCAAGATATCATCGCTATCCTTGGCATGGACGAACTTAGCGAAGAAGATAAGCTAACTGTTGATAGAGCAAGAAAGATAGAGAGATTTTTATCTCAGCCATTCTTCGTTGCTGAAGTATTTACAGGTAGCCCTGGTAAATATGTAAGTCTTGATGAAAATATCGCTGGCTTTAAGGGAATTTTAGAAGGTAAATATGATCATCTACCAGAAGCAGCATTTTATATGGTCGGAAATATAGAAGAGGCTTTAGCTAAAGCTGAGAAACTTAAGGCTTAAATTTAAAAAGGAAGCGTAATGGATAAATTACATTTAGAGATCGTAACTCCTCAAGGTCAGATATTTAATGATGACGTGAGTAGTGTAGTGCTTCCAGGTAGCGAGGGTGAGTTTGGTGTTTTACCAAACCACGCCTCATTAATATCTCTTTTAAAAGCAGGTATTATAGATATAGAAGATAAGCATAAAAAGCACGATGTAGTTGCTATCAACTGGGGCTATGCAAAGATCGACGAAGGCAAAGTAGTAATACTAGCTGACGGTGCGGTCTATGTCTCTGGCAATAGTGAAAGCGAGCTTGCAAATTCATTAGAAGCTGCTAGAAATTTGATAGAGAGTATGAGTAGTGATACAAATGCTTTTGCGGCAACTATATCAAAAATGGAAAATGTAGTGAGAGCAAGATAAGTGGGCGGAATAGATATATTTTTAAATTACATTCAAAGAAGTAGTTTTATTACAATTATAGTTTTAACTTGGTTGTCAATATATTTTATAGTTAGTTTTACAATTCTTTTTTCAAGAATGGCTGGCATAGGAGCTTGGCAAAAACGTGAGCAAAATGCGCTTGAAGCACTACTTATGGGCGCTAAGAATATACCAAATGACTCGTCTTTAAAGAAATGTGCAAGTGGTAGAATTTCAAAAGAAAAGCTAAATGTCTGCATAAGCATTGCCGAAAAGAATGCTACAAGTGGGCTTACATGGCTTAGTGTAATAGCTTCTACTTCTCCATTTATCGGTCTTTTTGGAACAGTTGTATCTATCTTGGAGACGTTTTCGCAGCTAGGAAATGGTGCAGGTTCATCTCTTGGAGTTATAGCCCCAGCTATCTCTGAAGCACTTGTTGCGACTGGTTGTGGAATTTTTGTTGCCATCCCAGCATATACATTTAACTTGCTTATAAAAAGAAAAGCTTACGAACTAATGAGCGTTATCGAGCGTCAAGCTGACGTTATGATAGCACTTAAAAAAGATGATGAGACGTTATAGATGGCTCTTAAATTTGACGACGAAACACCAGAGCTAAACATAACGCCTCTTGTTGATATCATGCTTGTTTTGTTGGCTATTTTAATGGTTACAATGCCAACTATAACATATCAAGAAGATATAACATTGCCAGATGGCTCAAAGGCAAAGACATCTACATCCAAACAAAAAGATCTTATAGTCTCTATAAATGCACAAGGACAAGTTAGGATAGATCAAAGTATAATGAGCCTCGCTGAACTCCCAGATAATATTGCGCTGATGAGTGCAAAATATGACAAAACCTCGCCTATATACATAAAGGCTGATAAAAATTTAAAATACGATGATGTTATGTTTGTATTAAAGACTTTAAAAGGTGCTGGTTTTAATAAAGTAGCTTTAGAGACAAACGGTTAAGATGCCTAATAAAGTTAAATTTCCAACGCTTAGTTCATTTTTTGTAGCGTTTTGTATTTACATTATCATTGTGCTTGCTTTGTTTATAAAGCTTACTTTTTTTAGCGAACCTCCTAAAAAATATACTGATGACAAAGATGCTATTATGGATGTAGTTATGGTTGATAGAGAAGTTGATCAAACCATAAAAGCACCAAAACAAGCAAAAGAAGTTGTAAAAGAGACCAAACCAGAACCAAAAAAAGAGTCAGAAGAAGATAAACAAGAGACTACAAATAAGCCTGTTGTGCCAGATGAGCCATTGCCAACCCCAAGCTTGCCAACTCCTCCAAAAGAAGAGCCTAAACCTGAGCCTAAAAAACCAGAACCAAAGCCTGAAATCCCAAAACCTAGCGAAGAGCCTAAAGAGGATGTCAAGCCAGAGCCTAAACCTGAGCCTAAACCTACACCAAAGCCAGTTGAAAAGCCAAAACCAAAAGAGCCAAATATAAAAGACCTCTTTAGTGACATAGACTCTACTAAGCTTAAAAAAGATGATGGTATAAAAAAGGTGGAAAATAAGGTACAAAGCCGCAAAAAAAGCGAGGCTTCTAGCTCAAAAGCTGCAAAAGAGGCTAGCGACATCATCAAGAGCTTAAAGATAGATCAAAACCCAACAGCTCCAAAGTCACAAATGACCGGCACTTATGATCCATTGATGGGAGCCATAACAAAACAAATTCAAAGAAGATGGCAAAGCTATAAAGCTGACTCTGCAAACCTTGCCAAAGTAAAAGTCATGATAGATCAAAGTGGAAATTTTAGCTATGAAATTTTAGAGCTATCATATAATGAAGAGTTTAATGCAAAGGTAAAAGAGTGCCTGGAAAAGCTTACTGCAGAGAAATTTCCATTTAATCCAGACAAAAGTACTACTTTTAATTTAAATTTAGAAGATAAAATAAACTAAAATTTATAAATTTACGGAGTAGAGATGAAGAAAATTATTCTTTTTTTGTGCGTTGCTCTAGGGCTTTATGCTGCTGATGCGACGATATCTGTTATAAACCAAGGTGTTGCTTTGCCAAAGATTGCTTTGCAAGATGCAACTACAGCTGTTAGTGATGCAGGCTTTAAAGATAAATTCTTTAAGATCATGCTAGGCGACTTGAAAGTTAGTTCTGACTTTGAGGTTATCGAAGATCATGTGCCTTCAACCTACGAAGGAACAGCAGCTACAAATACAATGAGCGACAAAGGTGTTGAGCTTATCTTTAGATATGCTCTTGAGGGTTCTATGGGCTCACCTCTTACTTTAAGAGTAAAACTCATCGATGCAAAGACTGCAACTACAAGGTATGAGAGAGTATATAACATGCCTGATGGTGCGAAGTATCCGTTTTTGGCACACAAAAGCATAGTTGAGCTAACAAATGAGCTAAATTTACCACCAGTTGGCTGGATGGAGAAATTTATCATCCTAGCAAAATACACTTCGGCTCGCCAAAGCTCTATTATAGTGGCTGATTACACGCTTACATATCAAAAGACAATCGTAAGCGGTGGTCTAAACATCTTCCCTAAATGGGCAGGCGCTGATCAAAGTAAATTTTACTATACATCTTATGTGAATAACAAACCAACTTTGTTTAGATATGACCTAAATTCAGGCACAAAAACGAAGATAATCGACAGCGTTGGTATGCTTATAGCTTCAGACGTTAGCAAAGATGGAAGCAAAATTTTATTAACTATGGCGCCAAAAGATCAGCCAGATATTTTTATCTACAACACAGGTAGTAAGAATTTAACTCAGATAACAAACTATCCAGGTATTGACGTAAATGGAAATTTTGTAGATAATGACAGCAGAATAGTTTTTGTCTCAGATAGACTTGGATATCCAAACATCTTCGCAACACCTGCAACCTCAGGCGGAAGTGTTGAGCAAATGGTATTTCATGGTAAAAACAACAACTCAGTAAGCACTTTTGAAAACTATGTAGTTTATTCAAGTAGAGAGGCTAGTGGTGGCTTTAATATCTATCTGATCTCAACTCAAACAGATTTTATCCGTCAGCTTACAGCAAATGGTAAAAATAACTATCCAAGATTTTCAAGTGATGGTCAAAGTGTCGTATTTATCAAAGAACTTGGCGGTCAAAGTTCGCTTGGCGTTGTTAGATTAAATGAGAACAGAAGTTTCCAATTTCCACTAAAAGTAGGTAAAATTCAATCTATTGATTGGTAATATTCTGATAATATTTAAAAAAAATATGTTATAATTCGACCAAATTTTTCAAAAAGGATAAGGAATGAAAAAAGTAGTTCTAGCAAGTGTTGCAGTTGCAACTTTATTGTTGAGCGGTTGTAGCTCTAAAAACCCTGAAGTTGATATGAATGCAAATTCAAATCAATCTGCAGATAACTCAGGTAGCATGAGTGATGCTGATAGATTAGCGGCTCTTATCGCTAACATCGAGAGCCAAGTTAAAAGTGTATACTTTGACTTTGATAAATTTAACATCAAAGCTGATCAACAAGGTGTTGTTAGCTCAAATGCATCAGTATTTAACCAAGCTGACGCTCAAGCTCTTTCTATAAAAGTAGAAGGTAACTGCGATGAGTGGGGTACAGATGAGTATAACTATGCTCTTGGTCTAAAACGTGCTAAAAGTGCTAAAGATGCTCTTGTAAGAAATGGCGTTAGCGCTGATAGAATCGCTGTAGTAAGCTTTGGCGAAAGCAACCCAGTTTGTACAGACAAAACAAAAGCTTGCGACGCTCAAAACAGACGTGCAGATTTTAAAGTACTTCCTTAATCTGTAAGTAATAATGAATAAAAAAATAATCATTGCGGCTCTTCTTGGAGCCGCTTTCTCTATATGTTCAGCTCAAGAAGTTTCAGCATTTGACGCAGGCAATATGGATAGCGCAAATCCATATGGACTAACAGATGATGAAAAGGCAACTCTAAGCAACAAAAGAAGTGTTCAAAATATCGAAGAAAACATGGATAATGTTTCAGAACAACTTCAAGGTTTGCAAAGCTTAATTGAGAGCATGAGTGCTAGGATGAACAAGCTTGAGCAAAGAATGAACGATATTGAAACCAAAGTCAATGGTGGTATAAGCGATTCTGGTGTAAGCTTGACATCACTAAAAGCTTATGTTGATGAGACCAGAGACATACAAGATAAAAACTATAAAAACATTACTGCTGCCTTAAATAAGTTAGGCGCGATAATGGATAAAAACGCTGCTCAACCAAAGCAAAATGCAAATCCAAAACAACAAAATAAGCCAACTTCAAATTTCAGTGGCAAAAGCGACAAGGACATTTTAGCTGATGGCATTAAGCTATTAAATTCTGGTAATAGCACAGAAGCAGCTGAATATTTTGAATACTTAAATAAAAAAGGCTATAAAACTGGTGCTTCAAATTATTATTTAGGCGAAGTTGCTTATAGTCAAAAATCATACAGCACAGCCATACAATACTATAAAAAAAGTATACAAAGTGAAGATAAGGCTGACTATACTCCAAAACTTTTGTATCACACAGCTATAAGCTTTGATAAGATCGGTGATACTCAAAGTGCAAATAGGTTTTATAAGGCTTTAAAAGTAGGCTATCCAGATAGCAAAGAAGCCAAAGCCGCTCCTAACAGAAACTAAAATTTACTCTTTTTTAGATATAATCTCACATTAATCAAAACTAAATTCCAAGGAGATTATTGTGAGTAAAGATCAAGTTATAACTATGTTTTATGAGCTAAAAGACGCTAATACTGGCGAAATTTTAGAGTCAAATATGCAAGAAGGTGGTCAAATTTCTTTTATTACAGGACATGGCCACATTATAGAAAAGCTTGAAGAAGAAGTTAGCAAACTAAAATCAGGCGACAAAGCTACTATAAATATCAAAGCAGCTGAGGGTTGTGGCGAATACAATAAAGACGCCATCCAATCACTTCCAAAAGAGCAATTTGCCGGTATAGACCTACATGAAGGCATGGAGCTTTTTGGTCAAAATGAAGATGGATCAAGCGTTCGTGTCATCGTTAAAGAGATCAAAGATGACGAAGTGACAGTTGATTTTAACCACCCATACGCTGGCAAAGACTTGCTATTTAATGTTGAAATTTTAGAAGTTAGAGACGCTACTGAAGATGAAAAAGCAACTGGCATGGTAGCAGGTGCACACACTTGCGGTTGTGGCGGACATGATCATGATCACGAGCATGAGTGCTGCGGCGGTCACGGACATGGTGAAGGCGGTTGCGGTTGTGGCGGTCACGGACATCATCACCACTAAGAAGCCAAAATGAAAAAATTTGCTTTTATTTTTGCGGGTCAAGGCTCGCAAAGTGTTGGCATGGGGAAAGACTTTTATGAAAATTTCTCTTCGGCAAAACTTCTTTTAAATGACGTTTGCAACGACACAGGCATTGATTTTGAAGAGCTTTTATTTACACAAAATGACAAACTAGACAAGACAGAATTTACCCAACCTGCTATCGTTTTAAACTCGCTTATGAGCTACCTGGCATTTTCAAATTTCATAAAAGCCAAGCCAGAATTTAGCCTAGGCCACTCGCTCGGAGAATTTACAGCTCTTGCTGTTAGTGGTGCATTTAGCTTTGTAGATGCCATTAGACTTGTAAATTTGCGTGGTAAATTTATGCAAGAAGCGTGCGTTGGTAAAGACGCTGGCATGATGGTAGTGCTAGGTCTTAGCGACGAGGTCGTTGAGGAAATTTGCAAAAATGCACAGAATGGGGGTTTAAAAATTTACGCTGCAAACTACAACTGCGACGGCCAGATAGTTGTAGCTGGTGTGAGGTCTGACCTTGCTAAATACGAGGCAAAATTTAAAGAAGCAGGCGCTAAAAGAGTGATGCTTTTAAATATGTCAGTAGCTAGCCACTGCCCGATACTAGAGCCAGCTAGCGTTAGGCTGGCAAACGAGCTTGAAGGTGTTTTGGCTGCAAATTTTGCCCCAGTCGTTTCAAATGTAAATGCAAAAATTTACACTGATAAAAAAGAGGCATTAGTTCTTTTAAAAGAGCAGCTAACGCATCCAGTTCGTTATAAACAAAGCATTAAAAACTACGAAAACGAGGTTGATTGCTTTATCGAGCTTGGTGCGGCGACACTAAAAGGCATAAATAAAAAGATCACCGAGAGGCCGACATATAGCGTCACTGACATGGCGAGCCTTGAAGAGGTTGTGAAGATTTTGGAGGAGAGATGATAGCGATACTTGGAGCGATGCAAGAGGAGATCACACCTATCCTTGAGATGGTGGGAGAGTATAAAACCACAGAGTACGCAAACAACAAATTTTACGAGGCAAACTACAAAGGCAAGGACCTAGTCGTCGCCTACTCGAAGATCGGCAAGGTAAATGCGGCGATCACTGCGACCTTGATGATAGAGAAATTTAAGGCTTCAAAGCTGCTTTTTACAGGTGTTGCTGGCTCACTTGATGAGAATTTGAAAATAGGCGATATGTTATATGCCACCAGCCTTGTGCAGCACGACCTTGACATCACAGCTTTTGGTCATCCATACGGCTTTGTGCCAGGGACAAGTATCTTTGTCAAGAGTGATGAGGGTCTAAATGAGCTAGCTAAAAATGTTGCTAGTAAAAAGGGCATGAGGCTAAATTCAGGCATCATCGCAACTGGCGATCAGTTCATCTGTGACAACGAGAAAAAAGAGTGGATCAAAAAGATATTTAACGCTAGTGCTACCGAGATGGAGGGTGCGAGTGTTGCGCTAGTTTGCGAGACGCTTGGCGTGCCATTTTTCATCCTTAGAGCCATCAGCGACGGAGCTGGCAATGAGGCTGAGTTTGACTTTGATAAATTCTTGCAAGACTCAGCAAACGTCAGCGCTAAATTTATCCTAGAAATGGTGGAGAGCTTATGATAGAGCTTAGCAAAAGGCTACTAAGGCAGGTTGGTCAGACAAACGCTAGGTATAAGATGATAGAGGGTGGAGATAAGATATTGCTTGGCCTTAGTGGCGGCAAAGATAGCCTCGCGCTCGCTCACGTGCTAAAGCACATCCAAAACGTCACGCCTGAGAAATTTGAGTTTAAGGCGGTGACGCTAAGCTACGGCATGGGTGAGGACTACGCGTATCTTACCAAGCACTGCAACGAGCACGGCATAGAGCACGAGGTGATCGATAGCTCGATATTTGAGATATCAAAGGAGAAGATCCGTAAAAATTCTAGCTTTTGTAGCTTTTTCTCGCGAATGAGAAGAGGCTATCTCTACACCTATGCGCTAAAGTACGGCTTTAATAAGCTTGCGATCGCTCATCACTTGGACGACGCAGCCGAGAGCTTTTTTATGAATTTCACCTATAATGGCGCGCTAAGGACGCTTGCTCCAAAATACAGAGCCAAAAATGGCATCGTCGTGATCAGGCCATTTATCTTTGTTCGCGAAAGACAACTTCGCGAAAATGCGATCAAAAATGAGCTAAGAGTTGTTGGCGATGAGGCGTGTCCTGCGATGAGATTTGACGTGAAGATGCCACACGCTAGATATGAGACCAAGCAGCTTTTGGCAAATTTAGAAAAAGAAAATCCAAAGCTCTTTACATCGCTTAAAGCAGCATTTGAAAATATCCACACAGATACATTTTTTGGTATCAACGAAGGCAGCGAAGAGTAAATTTAACTCTTCGTTTCTGCCCTTAAAGCTAAATTTACAACCAAATTTATTACAACACATCCAAAAAGTAAAAACTCATTTTGAAGTAGGAACACTCCTTGCTTACTAAATATAAATTTGATAAGCAAGGATCGTAAATGAGCATTTTTAGTGTTAGCACGCAAAAGTATAGCTCAGTAGCTACTGAGGCAAAAGCAAGGAAACTTCAAAAAGAACAGTCTGAAAGTGTCAAATTTCAAAACGCTCTTGCAAATAATGAAAAAACAAAAGACATTGCACAAAATTTGACACACTTCTCCTAAATAAACCCAATAAATATGAACTAAAACCAGAGTTTGTTTTCTAGAAAAAGTATAGGAAATGATAAGTAAGTTTATATATGATATTTTATCATAAAAATAAATAGATAATTAATAATAATTTAAGTTTAAGAAAGACAAAATATCGTCTATATAGTTTACATTAAGGAGGTAAAAAAATGAAAAGAATTTTAGTTTTACTTGTAGTTTTATTCTCTATTGGATTTTCCAAAGATCTTACTGAATTGGGAAACGAAGCTTACAATAAAGGTGACTACCAAAAAGCTGCTGAGCTTTATCAAAAAGCTTGTGATAGTGGAGGGGCTGAGGGTTGTAATAATTTAGGGGTTTTATACAAAACCGGTCAAGGTGTAAAGCAAGATTACCAAAAAGCAGCCCAGCTTTATCAAAAAGCTTGTGATAGTGGAGAGGCTAAGGGTTGCTCTAACTTAGGGGTTTTATACGAAGACGGTCAAGGTGTAAATCAAGATTACCAAAAAGCAGCCCAGCTTTATCAAAAAGCTTGTGATGGTGGAGAGGCTAAGGGTTGCTTTAACTTAGGGGTTTTATACGACAAAGACGGTCAAAGTTTTTCCACTGCAAAACAATACTATGGCAAGGCTTGTGATTTAGGACTTCAGTCAGGATGTGATAAATACAGAAAGCTAAACGAAATACAGAAAGCTATGCGAAAAAGGCTATTAAAAATTAATTAATATGAGATGTTCTTTTCTATTGTTAGACAATTACGAGATGCTTTTAAAAGAAGAATGAAATCTGACCTAGGCGGTTGGTAAAAATTTAAGTGGTCTACAAATTTTATTGTAGGCCATTACTTTCAAAGGAATTGAAAATGATAACTAGCATAAATGGACTTAGCAACACATCGATACAAGAAACCACTATCCAAAAAGAAAATATCTCTAAAGATACCAAAGATGATGAAAAGGCCAAAATAGAAGCTTTATGGTATAGTCCAGTTGGAAAGAGCATAAAAGAGATTATTGACATAGACGAAAATGAAGATAATTGGGTTGCAAAAATGATAAGCAAAATAGATAATATGCTTTCTAAGCGTTACAATACCGAACAAGATCGCAACGCCATGTCGATGAAACAGCCAAAAACTTTAGAAGAAGCAAAAGATCAAGTCCTTATAATGTATTCTGATATATTAAAGGAAAACTCTGTTGATGGCAAGCCAACAATAGAAGGTAAGATGATAGGTCTTGGCACAAAAGAAGAGGAGGCTGACCTAAGAGCCTTTATGGATAGCATGTCCTCCCTTTATCCAAATAATAACAAGGAGTCGCTTAGTCTTTTAGATAGAACCGACCTAAGCATAGATGAATTTAAAATATTATTTGCCAAAGCAAGAGAGAAAGCTACAAAGGATGTTGAAGAACAAAGAAAGCAGATAATTAAAGAAGAGCAAGAATACAATGCAAATTTTGCTAAAGAGCAGGCTGAGAAGAAATTTAAACCTATGCAGGTTAAGAAGAAGTATGAGACCTATGATATAA
>NZ_CABPTV010000009.1:86931-117343 GCF_902460535.1 Campylobacter concisus
ATTGTTATCAAGGATCTCGTTTATATCGTTAAATTTAAAGCCCATCTCACTAGCTATGTGTTCTCTAGACAGATAAGGATACGGCGAGCTAGAAATTTGCATTTTACTATCCTTAGTAAGTTTTAAACTACCTAGTGACTTCTCAAAAAATTTATTTGAGTAAAATCTCTCTTTGTTTAAATCGACCTTTCAACAATTTAGTTTATATATGACTTCTCTCTACACAAAATGCTCCCCTGTTGATAAAAATTTTTCGGCACAACTTTTGCTTACTCTTTGAAGCTAAATTTCAAGGAGTAAGCTATGAAAGTCTCTTATAACTCCATCTTAACAAAACAGCACTACCAAAAACAGACAAAAAACGAAGGCTTTGCAAATTTCTTGCCTAACACTCCAAATATAAATTCGATCAGCCAAACCACTATTCCTAAAAATGACTTTGTTTCATCTAGCGCTATCGACTCTCTTTATCAGGCCAAATTTACTTCACAAGAGGGCTATGGATATAGTGTAGATGCTAAAGGATTTATGGGAGCTGACTTTAACAAAGCAGCAGGCTTGCCACAAGAATTTAAAATCCACAAAAGCACACTTGATGCGATAGTGCTGCACAATCAAAAACACCCAAACTTTACAAATTTTTCAATGAATACAAAAAAAGATAATGTGCTATTTGGAGAGGATAGCTTTGCAAATATCGATCTAGCAGACACAATAAAGCAATACTATAAAATTTTTGATCAAATTTCAGCTGGAGTTATTAGCAAGGGTAAAGAATTTTACTCAAATGAAGATCTAGCAAAGATGCCAAAGGGCTACTTTTCAAAAGATAAAAAAATAGAGCATGTTGAATACCTAATGGGTAGGATGACTAGCGATGAGCTAGATGGACTAACCGATAGAAGCAATGAAAAGGTAACTCATATCTTTAGAACAACTCAAGACGTAGAGAATGCACGCAAGCTAATAAATGATCTAAGTGATATAAATGTAGAAGTCAATGGAAATTTCCTTGACTTCTCTCCAGAAGTTATGACAACTGAGCATACTATCCCTTATATGTGGGTTAGTAGTGCTGGATATGACTTTAAACCTGATATGTCTGTATATGACAATGAACAAGGCTATACAAAGGAGCAAATCTTTGTAGCATTTTTGAAAAACGAGCAAGGTCTTGTGCTACAAGGTGGCACAACAAGGATAACCGACGAGGCTCTTAGTGTGTATAAAAACTATGAAATAATTACAAAACAAGATAGAAGTGAGATAGGCATACCAAAGGCTTATTATGATGAGATACTATCTGGCAAAAAAGATCTAAAAGATATACTAGCTAGGATTTTAAAGCTTAGAAATTTAGAGCTTAAAAAAGATCAAACGCTTGAGGGGCTAGCAAGTAAGATAATGGATGTTTTAAAAGAATTTGATGAGAGGATGAAGGTAAAAGCCTAAAGCCCATCAAGTAAAATTTTATAAAGGCGGTTTATCTCATCGTCGTTTAGCTCGATCGTGCTTTTTGTGTCAAACAAATTTTTGATCTTGCCAGCGTCAAATTCGCTCCTATCAAGGCAGTGCTTGTGAGATGGTAAAAAGCCACGAGTTAAGCAAAGCTCACTTTCTATCTCCTCGTCGCAGATAAAGCATTCAAGCTCGCTGTGAAGCCTGCCCTCATACTCTAAAATTTTGACGTAGCTTTCGATGATAAGGCGTTTTGGGTTTTGCAGCTGCATCTGTTTGGCGCAGCGATCAAGCTCGTTAAAGTAAATTTCATCGAGCTGCTCGACCTCTTTTAGATGATCATAAAGTAGGCGCATAAACTGCTGCCAAATGATGAGTTTGTCACGCTCTAACAGCCATTTAAAGCCAAGGTGAAGTATGCTTCTAAGCTTTGGTAGAAATTTCGCCTCTTGCTCGAGCTCAAAGTCGATCTTGTAGCCAGTCATGATGTTTGAGTGGCGAGCGCCAAAAAATCTATATGACTTTACGAGCAAATTTGGCGTTAGCACAAAGACTAAAAGGTCCTCGTCTCTGACCTTTTGCACGCGCAGGATGTAGCCTTGCATCTAGGCAAAAAACTCCCTTATGCGCTCTCTCATCACGCGGGCGTCTTTGATGAAATTTATATCGTTTCTAAAGGTTGTTGCGCCATCTATGCCCTTGCTGTATTGGTGGAGGTGCTTTCTAAATATGCAAAGTCCGTGCTCGCCGTAGTGCTCGATCATAGCGTCGAAGTGAGCTAGGATGATCTCTTGTTTTAGCGTCTTATCCACGCTACTTTTGGTCTTTATCTCGTGAAATATCCAAGGGTTGCCGATGCTTGCTCTGCCGATCATTAGGGCGTCGCATTTTGTGAGATTTAAAATTTCATCTGCATTTTGCGCGTTTATGTCGCCATTTGCAACGACTGGGATTTTCACGCTCGCCTTTACTCTAGCGATCGCTTCGTAATCAACCTTTGCAGTGTATCCACCAGCTCTGGTGCGACCATGCACTGCGATGTAGTTTGCGCCGGCTTCTTCGCAGGCCTTTGCGATCTTTTCTTCATTTTTGTCGTTAAAACCAAGTCTAAATTTAATGCTTAGGCTCTCTTTGTTTGAGACGCTTTTTACGGCTTCGATTATGCTTTGAAGTTTGTCTAGGTCGTTTAGCAAAGCCGACCCCGCGCCTTGCCTAACGACCTTTGGCACAGGGCAGCCACAGTTTAGATCGAGCCCATAAATTCCATCAAATTTATTGACTATCTGCACGGCTTTTTTTATATTTTCTATGTCGCTACCAGCTATTTGGACGACGTAGGGCTCTTCGTTTGGGGATTTTTTAAGCATTTCAAGAGTTTTGTCACTGCTCTCATAGACCAAGGCATTTGCGCTGATCATCTCGCTAACAGTGACGTCGCAGCCAAATTTCTTGACGACGCTTCGTAACGGCAGGTCAGAAAAGCCAGCAAGTGGCGCTAAGAAAAGTGGCTTTTTACTAAAGTCTATCATTTAAAAAATAGCGAACTAGGCACCATTTTGCCGTTATCTCGCAAAAATAGTAAAACCTTTATCTCTTTAAACTCATCAGGGTCGCTACCCTCGATAGCTTCTCTTACTTTATCAAGCATCTGAAGCTCAAATAGCGCATATACGTAGGCTTCATCAGCGTCAGCATGGATGCTTTTTAGCTTCTCAAAGATGCCGATAAATGCGTCTGGTTTTAGTTTATTTTTAAGCATTATGGCTGCTTTGTCGTATTGTGCTTTTGTTACTTTTGCATTATTTAAAAGATCGAAAATTTCATCGCTACTTAGGTCGATCTCATCATTTACAAAACGCGTGATAATGGTCATTATATCTTCGCTTGCTAGCTCTGGATCGATTTTTTTAATCTCGCTAAATGAAGCTGTTTTTATGAGCTTATCGAAGGCTGCCTTTTTAAGGCTCTCGTTTTGCTCTTGGTTTTTAAGCACGTCAAGATAGTAAGTCGGCAGCTGCTCGATCTTGTTTAGCTCGTTTAGGATGTTTAGCTTGCTATCTTTTGCTAGTCTAAATTTCTTTAGATCGACGATCTCTTTGTTTTTTATGCTTTTTATGGTTTGTAAGATATTGTTTATCTCGCCGTCATCAACACCAACATCTTTAAGCTCGCCTACTGGTGAGATAGAGCGTGTGAGCTGTGAGGCGATCTTGTAAGTATCGGTTTTGAAGTCTTTGTTGCTCTCAAAGCCAAGAAGCGTCTCTTTTGCAAGGTCTTTGTAGAGTTGGCTATCTTTTTTTATCCATTTTTTATATCTATAAAAGGCGTATCCGTGATATGCGATGTGAAGTAGGGCAAGGAGCGCCAAAACGGCCACTGGAAGTGCCACCCAGACAGCTACTGGCAAGGTTATGGCTTGACCTAAGAGCTCAAAGGTGAAGTCTGAACTATTAAGAGAATAGGTAAGTCCTGCAACAACTGCTGTGTAGATGATGCAGTAGACGAGAAATTTTCTGGTTTTCATATTTTCTCCTTAGTTTTTTGCTGTTTTTTCTATTATCTCACGACAAGCTATGCAGTATTTTGCATGCGGTTTTACTTTTAGGCGAGGGACGCCGATCTCCTCTTCGCACATGTCACAAATTCCATAAGTCTTGTTTGCTATCTTTTCAAGCGCCTCGTCGATCTCGTGAAGCTCGGCTCTTTGCTGGGTTGATATAGACTGCTCTATAAGCTGGTCGGTATTTACTGAAGCGATGTCAAATTCATCGCTCACGCCGCTATCTCTTAGGCCACTTACTTCAACTGATGAGTCATAAATATTTTTTTTGATTTGTAGCTTTCTATCTTCAAGTAGTTTTTTGAAAAAATTTAGCTCGTTTTGAGTCATTTTATATTCCTTTATTTGTGATATGGGTGGTTTGCATTTATGCAAAGCCCTCTAAAAATTTGCTCAAAAAGTACGAGCTTGGCGACTTTGTGCGCCATAGTCATCTTGCTTAAGCTTACAACTTTTTGTGCCTTGTTTTTTAAATTTTGGCTAAGCCCATAAGCTCCACCTATGAAAAAATTGATCTGTGAATTTGAGTTTAAAATTTGAGCAAATTCTTGGCTGTCAAGCTGTGAGCCATTTTCATCAAGCATCACACAAAAGCCTTTTAAATTTGGCTCGTAAATTTCATCATAAGCCCTTAGTGCATCGCTTCTGCCACTGCTTTGAGCCTTTGCTATCTTTTCATTAAATATTATTTTGTTGTTTATCTTGGCAAATTTTGCACTCATTTTTATATATTCTTGTATCTCGTTTTCAAAGTTGTCACGCGATGATTTTTGAATGCTAAAAACCGAAATTTCCAAACTTACCCTTTGGTTTTTAGCTTTAGCTCAAAGCTAGTTTCGCTCGGAGTAGTCACTTCGCTTTTAGGGATCATAGCTTTGTTATTTGTAAGAAATTTAACCATATCACTTATATATTTTTTGTATTCGCTTCTTGGCACGATGTCATCTATGAGGCCATGCTCAAGTAAAAATTCAGCCCTTTGAAAGCCCTCTGGAAGATCAGCACCTATGGTTTGTTTGATGACCCTTTGTCCTGCAAAGCCTATTAGTGCGCCAGGTTCAGCGATTATTAGATCTCCAAGCCATGCAAATGATGCACTAACGCCGCCCATCGTAGGATCTGTAAGTATAGAAATATATGGAAGCCTTGCTTCATCAAGAAGTTTTAGGGCTGCTGAAGTCTTTGACATCTGCATCAAAGAAAATGTGCTCTCTTGCATTCTAGCGCCACCAGATGCACTTACGATGATTAAGGCTTGGCGTTTTTCGATCGCGCGTTTTATCGCTCTTACGATCTTTTCGCCCTCAACTGAAGCTAGTGAGCCGCCCATGAAGCCAAAGTCAAAAACAACTAGCTGGATCTCTTGTCCATTGCATTTGCCTTCGCCACATATCACTGAGCTCGTGCGTCCTGTTTTTTCTTTATTTTCTGTGATTCTTTTTTTGTATGATTTTTTATCGACAAAATTTAAAGGATCTACTGGTTTTAAATTTGCGTCAAATTCTACAAAGCTACCTTCATCGCAGATCAAATTTATGCGATCATCAGCTTTTAATCTCATGTGGTAGCCGCATTTTGGGCATACATTAAAACAAGCTTCAACTTCTTTGTAATACATCAGTGAGTGACAGTTGTCGCATTTTACCCAGTGTGTAGGTGCTTCTTCTGGACGAGGTTGAGCTTTTCTTATCTTTGAAAAAATGTCTGAGAAATTCATCTTTTTACCCACTTATATTAAAAATTGTGGGATTATATCTAATGTTAGCCTTGCTTTTTCTTATATGACTTAAAGTTTGTTTGTTTGTGGGGGATTTAAGGGGCAAACTAGCCCCTTAAAAGTATCTTATTAGAAGCGTCTTCCGATAGTAAATTCAAATGTATTTGTATCGTCGCCCTCTTTAGGTTTAAGAGCTTTTGCGAAGATTAGTTGAAGTGGTCCGATAGGTGTTATCCACTCGATACCTGTGCCAACTGATGATCTTTTTATCTCATTTAGACTATTTTCGCCGATCATACCATAGTCATAAAATACAACGCCACGCATTTTGACACGCTCTATTATAGGGAAGCTCATCTCAACTGAGTTGTTAAATGAAGTCTCGCCGCCGTATTCATAGTAGTCGCCTTTATATTTTACTTTTGGAGATACAGTTCTGCTCTCATAGCCACGTAAGCTTCTTATACCACCAAGGTAAAGTCTTTCGTTGATAGGAGTATAGCCTCTCTCCCAAATTTTGCCAAAACTTGCTTTGTATCTTAGGATAAGATCGTAGTCTATGTACTCTCTAAGACCTAGATAGTAGTTGAAATTTGTGCGGTTTTTAACAAAATCCATATCACCACCAAGTCCTGCTATCTCAAATGATGTACTAGCTATGATACCACGTCTTGGCAAGTAGTAATCATCAGTGCTATTATATGTTAAAGCTGGAGTTATAGCGCTTTTTATAGCCTTACCTTCTCTATAAATTTCTTTTCCTGTGTCTTTATTTATATTTCTTAGTTCGTCATCTTTTAGAGTAACTTTACTTTGCTCGATATTATAAGTAAGTGATGCGCTTAAATTTCTAGTTAATTTTCTACCAAGTGTTGTGCTAAAGCCGTAACTTCTCTCTTTATATGTTCTCCAGTCATAGTCGTTTGCGTAGAGCGTTCCGCCAAGGCTATACTCTGAGTCAAAAATTCTTGGATTTGTAAGACTTATCTGACCAGAAAGCTCTCTATCGCTCTTATCAACGCTTACTTGTCCTTGAAAGCCAGAGCCAAAGATGTTTGTGTCAGAAAGTGCAGCGTTAAGTAGCAAGCCATCGCTACTTCCGTATCCGATACCGCCGCTTATAGAGCCAGTTGAAGCCTCTTTTACTTTTACTTTTAGATCGACTGTGTTTTTATCAACTGGATCTTCTTCTATCTCGACATCGTCAAAGTAGCTTGTTCTTTTTAATGCATCTTTTGAGTCTTGAAGGTCGGTTCTACTATATAAATTTCCCTCAGTTAGATATAGCTCACGTCTTACGACACGATCAACTGTTCTGTCGTTTCCTGAAATTTGAACATTTCTTATATATACTTTTTCGCCAGGATCTACTTCGTAGTCGATATCAACTGTTTTATTTTCATCAAATTTATTAGTCTTTGGATAGACTTTGACAAATGCATAACCCTTGTCAGCAACCATATCGTCAAGCTTCTTCATATCTTGGCGAAGTCTTGCTGAGTTCATTGTATCGCCAGCTTCAAGTCTAAAGTCGTTTATGATCTTTTTAGTGTCAAGCTCTAGCTCTTCAGGCGCTGTGATGCTTACATTTGAAACCTTATAAGGCTCGCCCTCGTGGATGTAGTATGTAAGATCAGCTGTGTAGTTATCAAATGACGCATTTAGGTAAGGTGACGAAACAGTCGCGTCTAAATAGCCTTTTTGAAAATATTTATCTTGAATCCTTGCTGGGTCGTTTTCAAGCTCAAAAAGTTTAACTTTTCCGTCGTTTCTGCCCCAAAGCCAGCCCATAAATTCTCTACTTTTGTTTGCAACTACTGGCTCGATATCGTCATAGTCAAATTCTTTTGCGCCGACTAAATTTACCTTTTTGATTATCATATTTTCGCCGCGGTTGATGTTTAGAGTGATGAAAAGTGAGCTGTCATTGTCTGCAACTGGCTGTTTTTCTACGTCGACAACTGTGTCAAAGTAGCCTTTTGACTCGTAGTACTGGCGAATTCTCTCTTTTGTTTTTTCGATAGTTAGCTCATCATACATATTGCCAGGTTTTATGTTGATTAGCGATTCGATCGCAGTTTTGTCGTTTGTCACAACACCCTTTAGATCGACTCTAGCAACACTTGGCTTCTCTTTTACTTTTACTAAAAGATTGCCACTACCTGTATCTTCTATGTAGATATCATCAAAATAATTTTGCTTGTATAAATTTGTGATGGCCTTATCGCTAAGCTTTGGAGTTAGCTCTTGACCGACTTTTAGCCCCATTATCTGTGTGGCTACATCAGGTGAAAGGTGTATTAGACCTTTGAAATTTATTGACTGAATCGTTTGCGCATTTAGACCGCTTAAAGCTAGTGCTAGTAAAAATAATTTCTTTTTCATTAAATTTAACCTAGAGTTTTAGTATAAGTGCGTATAATATCATATTTTATTTTTAAAAAATTTAAATTTTATAATTTTAAAGGTTTTTTATGAAAATAGGTATCATCGGACTTGGTCTTATGGGTGGCTCGCTTGGTCTTGCACTAAAAGATGAAAAATTGATCTCATGTGTTAGCGGATATGATAAAGATGAAAATCACAGCAAAAAAGCGCTAGAACTTGGCTTGGTGCATGAAATTTTAAGCATTGATGAGATGAAAAAGAAGTGTGACATCATCTTTTTGGCTGTTCCAGTAGAAGCTATCGTAAGCATTGTGCAAAATTTAACTGACATTAGTGAAGATACGACGATCATCGACTTTGGCTCGACAAAGCAAAAGATAATAGAAGCTGTGCCAGAAAAAATTCGTAAAAATTTCATACCAGCTCACCCGATGGCAGGTACTGAGTACTCTGGTCCAGAAGCTGCCTTTAAGTCACTTTACACAGGCGCAACTGTCATAGTTTGCGACTTTGCTGAGAGCGCAGAAAAGCACGTAAAAAGAAGCGTTGAGCTATTTTCTTGCCTTGGCATGAAGATCATTTTCATGAGTGCAAAAGAGCATGATCATCACGTGGGTCTCATCTCGCATCTGCCTCACGCTATTGCATTTTCGCTTGCTAGCGGGATCTTAAAAGAAGAGGATAAAAGGCACATCGTTGCACTTGGCGGACCGACATTTAAGGGTATGATACGTGTTGCAAAGAGCTCGCCATTTATGTGGAGCGATATCTTTAAGCAAAATAAAAATAATGTCGTTGCCGCGATAAATATGTTTGAAAAAGAGCTAAATTTATGTAAAGATCTTATAAAAGACGAGCGCTGGGATGAACTTTTTGATTGGATGAGCGAAGCTAGAGCTGTAAGAGAAATTTTGTAATTAACTAAAAATTTATTGATTATATGTAAAATTTCGCAAATAAAATTTAAGGTAATAATATTATGTATAGACGTGGAATAGGTGGTTTTGGCATTGTTGTAGTTTTACTTGTTTTGATATTGGCTGGTGGCTTTGGTTATGCTTTGATGTCGAAAGACTTTGAGCGAAACGAGCCAATCATCGGCGTTGCTGATAAGGTTTATTGGAACCTTCGCTCGCCTATGAATATCAAATTTAAAGATGACAGCGGCATAAAATTTGTGCGCATTAGCATAAATGACGGCAAAAATGACCTAAATTTACTAAATCAAATCATACAAAATCCAAGCACTGAGCTTGATGTAAATTTAACCTTCCCAAAGACTGGATTTTTTGCTCAAAAAGACACTTATGAGATGAGTATAGAAGCGGTCGATACTAGTAAATGGGGCTTTTTTACTGGCAATAAAGCAAGCAAAAAAGTTGAAGTCGTACTTGATACATCAAAGCCTGATCTTTACGTGCTTTCTCAGTCTTACTCTATCTCAAAAGGCGGTAGTGCAGTTGTCGTTTTTAGAGCGACTGATAATCAACTAAAAGAGGTTTATGTCCAGACAAATTTTGGTAAGAAATTTAAGGCAGTGCCGTTTTATAAAGAGGGATTTTATGCAGCGCTTGTTGCTTGGCCTGTGCAGGTTGAAAATTTTAGCGCAGAGGTCATTGCTAGGGACTTTGCGGGCAACGAGAGTAAGTCTCACGTGAGATACTTTTATGAAAATGTAAAGTATAAAACTTCAACGATTGCGCTAAATGATAAATTTTTAGATGGCAAGATAGTTGATCTAACTGATCAATACGCAAAAGATCCAAGCGCTCTTTCAAGGCTTGAAAAGATGAGATTTGTCAATGAAACGCTTAGAAACTCAAACGAAGAAAAGATCGCAGCTCTTACTTCAAGCCCTGGCGATGAGACGCTAACTGGCTTTAGTGTGACTCCATTTTATCCGCTAAGAAATGGCAAAAAGGTAGCTGACTTTGCTGATCACCGCTACTACACGTACAATAACGAGCAAGTAAGCGAGTCATGGCATATGGGAATAGATTTTGCTAGTGTGGCAGCAGCTCCGATTATAGCTAGCAACGCAGGCCGCGTCGTGCTTGCCTCTGAAAATGGAATTTATGGCTTAAATATCGTGATTGACCATGGATTTGGGCTTTACTCGCTTTATGGACACTGCTCAAGCGCTAGGGTAAAAGAGGGCGATATGGTCGCTGCTGGCGATCAGATAGGCACCACTGGAACTAGCGGTCTTGCGCTTGGAGATCATCTGCATTTTGGAATTTTGGTCCAAGGTGAAGAGGTGAGGCCTCAGCAGTGGATGGATAAAAAGTGGGTAAAAGACAACGTGACAAGTGTGCTAGACGCCGCCAAGGCGATGATAGATAAGAACTAAATTTGCAAAATTGGCATTTTAGTGCTATTATAAGCGGATTAAAAAATATAAGGAAAATTTTTGAAACAAACTACTATTGCAAGACGCGTTGAGACCGTTGGTATAGGGCTTCACAAGGGTGAGCCGATAAGACTTATACTAGAACCTCTTGATGCAAATTCAGGCATTATTTTGCACCGCGAAGATCTTGGTATTAGTTTTAAAGCCGAGCCTAAAAACGTTATAAATACGCAAATGGCAACCGTCGTTGGCAACGAAAAGGGCTTTATCAGCACGATAGAGCACCTAATGGCAGCTGTAAATGGATACGGCATTGATAATATTAGAATTTCAGTTGATGCAAACGAAATTCCTGTCATGGACGGCAGTGCGATAAGCTTTTGTATGCTACTTGATGAAGCTGGCATAAGATACCTTGACGCTGGCAAAAAGGTGATACTTGTCCGCCGCGAAGTCGAGGTGATCGAGGGGTCAAAATTTGTACGAACTTCGCCTTCAAGAAATCCAAAATTTGACTATACGATCAAATTTGACCACCCAGTTATTGGCGAGCAAAGATATGTTTTTGAATTTAGCAAGAGCTCATTTGTAAAAAATATCGCTCGTGCTAGAACTTTTGGCTTTTTAAAAGATTTGCAGCGCTTGCAAGCTCAAAATTTAGCCCTTGGTGCATCGCTAGATAATGCCGTGGCTATCGATGATACACATATTTTAAACCCAGAAGGGCTTAGGTTTGAAAATGAGTTTGTAAGACATAAAATTTTAGACGCAGTTGGCGACTTAAGCTTGCTTGGAGCACCATTGCTTGGTGACTACACAGCATTTGCGGGTAGTCATGATCTAAACCACAAACTAACACTTGCTTTAATGGCAGATGAGAAAAATTACGAGATCGCAACGCTTAGTGGCGAGCTTTTAAAAGAGTATCAAAAGGTATTTGCATAAAAAATATTGAAATTTTAGTAGTCTCTTTATCGACTCCACTTTTAGTTGGAGTCTATAAAGATGGCGTAAAATTTGATGAGATCACAACTGACGAGCATGTCAGCGAAGCTTTAATAAAAATCCTAGAAAATTTATCCTCTAAATTTAACATCACAAAGATCATCTACGCAAACACGCCTGGCAGCTTTATGGGACTAAAGGTGGCCTACGTCATCTTAAAAACTTTCTCTTTGGCAAAGGGCTGCGAGTTTTACGCAGTTAGCGGCTTTAGTCTAAATGGCTCCCAAGCGATCAGGGCAAACAAAAATTTAAGTTTTGTGCTAAAAGAGGGCGAAATTTCACTTGAAAAAGTTGAGCCTGTGAGATTTGTGTTGCCTTTAAATTTAGATGAATTAAAACTAAATTCAGATACACTTCCGGATTATATCATCCAAGCTGTTTAGGAGAAAATTTGAATATCTTAATCCCTGCCACAAGTGCAAATTTAGGACCAGGTTTTGACGCTTTGGGGCTTAGTTTAAAGCTTTTTAATAGCGTAAAGATCGAACCATCTAAATTTAGCTCGGTCTCGATAAATGGCGAGGGAAGCGATAGTGTAAATTTAAAAAGAAACAACATTTTTCTAAGCATTTTTAATGAAATTTTTTTAGAGTTAACTGGAAAAAATGAAAATTTTAGAGTAGTTTTTGAAAACAATATCCCATTTTCAAGAGGGCTTGGTAGCAGCTCCGCAGTGATCGTCGGAGCTATAGCTTCAGCCTACGAGATGGCTGGATTTAAGGCTAGTAAAAGCGTCGTTTTAAATAAAGCGATCATCTATGAAACCCACCCAGATAATATCTCGCCAGCAGTTCATGGCGGATTTATAAGTGCTATCGTAAAAAATGGCAATGTTTATGCAAATAAAATAAATTTAAGCGATGATATAAAAGCGCTTGTTGTCATCCCAAATAAGCCGATGAGCACGGCATCATCAAGACAAATTTTACCAAAAAACTATACCATGAAAGAGTGCGTAAATAACCTCTCTCACGCTGCATTTTTAACATCTTGTTTTTATGAAAAAAGGTACGATCTTTTGAGGATAGCAAGTGAAGATATGATGCACGAAGAGCGCAGAATGAGCGCTTTAGAAGAGCTTTTTGAGGTGCGAAAAGTAGCTTATGAAAATGGCGCGTTAATGAGCACGCTTTCAGGCTCAGGCTCAAGCTTTTTAAACATCGCTTACAAAGATGATGCTAAAAATTTACAAGATGTTTTAAAGAGTAAATTTGGTGATTTTAGAGTTGAAATTTTTTCATTTGATAACGATGGATACGAAATTACGCAAAGCTAAAAACAAGTTTAAAAAGGTATAATGAATAAAAATAATCCAGTAAGGACATGCGTCGCTTGCAAAGTTAAATTTTCTCAAAACTTGCTAAAAAGATACCGCTTGGTAGGCAAGAATTTGGGGTGCGGCAAAGGAAATGGTCGCAGTTTCTATCTGTGTGATGGCTGTTTGCAAAAAGACGACAAAATTTTAAAAAAAATAATTGATAAACAAACTAAAGGTGCCCTCGGACTTGACGCACCGAAGTTAAAGGAGATACTCTTAAATGAGCAATGTTAGGATTTCAGAGATCGCAAATGAGCTTGGCTACCCAAGTAAAGAGATAGTCGAAAAAGCTCAAGAACTAGGCCTAAAGGTCAAAACTCACTCAAATGCTGTGAGCCTTGAAGAGGCTGAAGCAATATATGAATACGTTCAAACTGGCGTCATACCAGAGAAATTTAAAAAGAAAAAGAGCGAGCCAAAAGCAAAAAAAGAGCCTAAAAAAGAGGCGGAAAAAGAGCCTGCTAAAAAAGAAGAAAAACCTAAAGCCGAGCCTAAAAAGGCAGCTACTAAGTCTGAGCCAAAACCCGAAAAGGCAAAAGCCGAGCCTAAAAAAGAGGCGCAAATTTCAGAGGTAAAACCTAAAGCCGAGCCTAAAAAAGAAGAGCCTGTAAAGGTTGAGCAAAAGCCAGCTGAAGCGCCAAAACCAAAAGAGAGCTTGGCTGATGTGACCCAAAAAAGACGCGGCCTTGTGATAGTTAAAAAGAAAAAAGATTTCGAGGCGCCAGCCCCGGTAAAAGAGGAGAAAAAGGCTGAGGCGGCTGTTACTAACATTAGTGATTTTAAGAGTATGTTCTCTGCTAGCGATGAAAATTTGGCTAGAAAAAAGAAAAAAGAGAAAAAGATAACAGTTGTAAGCAAAAAAGATAGTGCCGAGAAGATGGACTTGCTTGGCGGAAGCGACTTTGGCGACATCGTGCTTGAAGATGAAGATGTGGTTGTATTGCCTGATTTTAGCTTCAAAACACCAGCACCAGCTCCTATGCAAAGGACAAAACAGCCAAATGCGATGAAAACAACTGTTAATAACACGATAAATTCATTTGGCGAAGGCGGCATACAAAGAAGAGCTAGAAAAAAACATAAAAAGCCTGAAAACAAGCAAAATAATGAAGCTGTAACTTCTATAAATATCCCAAAAGAAATTCGCGTTTACGAATTTGCTGAAAAGCTAAACAAACAGCCTAGCGAGGTCATAGGCAAGCTATTTATGCTCGGTATGATGACAACTAAAAACGACTTTTTGGATGAAGATGCGATAGAAATTTTGGCTGATGAGTTTAATGTCGAGGTAAATATCATCGATGATCAAAAAGAATTTGACTACGTTGCAGCCTATGAAGAGGAGATAAAAGATGATGAAAATCTCCAGCCAAGAGCGCCAGTTATAACCATCATGGGTCACGTAGACCACGGCAAAACCTCGCTACTTGACTACATAAGAAAGTCTCGCGTAGCAGCAGGCGAGGCTGGTGGCATCACTCAGCACGTGGGCGCTTATATGGTAAATAAAAACGGCAAAAACATCACATTTATCGACACTCCAGGCCACGAAGCATTTACGGCTATGCGTGCAAGGGGCGCTGGCGTAACTGATATAGTTATCATCGTTGTTGCAGCAGATGACGGCGTAAAACCACAGACAAAAGAGGCAGTTAGCCACGCAAAAGCCGCTGGCGTGCCAATAATCATCGCAATAAATAAAATGGATAAAGAGTCAGCAAATCCTGATCTAGTAAAAACAGGCCTTGCTGAGCTTGACATCATGCCAACAGAGTGGGGCGGTAAGTATGAATTTGTACCAATATCTGCAAAAACAGGCATGGGCATAGATGATCTACTTGAGATCGTGCTTTTGCAAGCTGATCTTTTGGAGCTAAAGGCAAATCCAAAGGCAAACGCAAAGGCTACTGTCATCGAGAGCTCACTTCAAAAGGGCCGTGGTCCAGTAGCTACCATTATTGTTGAAAATGGCACGCTTCATGTCGGAGACACTGTCGTAGCTGGCGTTGCGTATGGCAAGATAAGAAGCTTGCTTGATGATCAGGGTAGGCCATTAAAAGAGATAAAGCCAGGCGAATGTGGCGTCATAGTAGGCCTTAGCGAGATAGCAGAGGCTGGCGAGACATTAATAGGCGTAAAAACTGATAAAGAGGCTCGCGAATATGCACAAAAAAAGGCTGAATATATCCGTCAAAAAGAGCTTAGTAAGAGCACAAAGGTTAGTATTGATGAGCTTAGCGCTAAGATCGCTGAGGGCGAGCTAAAGACACTTCCAGTCATCATCAAAGCTGACGTTGGCGGATCACTCGAGGCGCTAAAAGCGAGCCTAGAAAAACTAGCAAATGACGAGATCAGAGTAAATGTCATCCACTCAGGCGTTGGCGGTATCACGCAAAGTGACGTTGCGCTTGCAGGTGCAAGTAACGACTGCATCATCCTTGGCTTTAACATAAGGCCAACTGGCGAGATAAAAGAGAAGGCAAAAGAGAGCGGCGTCGAGATAAAAACTTACAACGTTATTTATAACCTAATCGACGATGTGAAGGCGATTTTGGGCGGACTAATGTCACCGATCATCAGAGAAGAGCAGCTTGGTCAAGCTCAGGTTCGCCAAGTGATCCATGTGCCAAAAGTAGGCGCAATCGCTGGATGTATCGTCACTGAGGGTACGATAAACAGAGGGGCAAAAATTCGTCTTATTAGAGAAGGTGTGGTCGTTTATGAGGGCTTAGTTAGCTCATTAAAACGCTTTAAAGATGACGTTAAAGAGGTAGCTAAAGGCTACGAGTGTGGCGTTGGTATCGAAAATTTCAACGACATTAGAGAAAATGACTACATCGAAAGCTTCAAAGAAGTCAAGGAGAAAGCTACTCTATGAACGCTAACGAAATAAAGCGTATGAGGACAGAGAGCGTGCTAAAAGAGCTCATACCAGAGGCTTTAGCCACTCTTGAAGATAGCATTTTAAAGGGGCTTTGCGTTACTGACGTCGAGTGCAAAAAGGGCAGATACGACGCCTTTGTCTATCTTGACAAGATGATGTTTGACGAGCGCGAGCAAGAGTATATTTTGGGGCATTTAAAGCGCGTTTGCAGGCATTTGCAAAACCACTGCATGGCAGCTGAGGGCTGGTATAGATGTCCAAATTTTCACTTTAAATTTGACGATAGATTAGAGTATCAAAACCATATGGATAAGTTGTTTGATAAAATTTCAAAGGATTTAAACAAAAATGGATAATTTAGACAAACTAGTACGTGAGTGCGGCGTAGAGCTTTATGACAGTGAGATCGCAAATGAAAATGGTAGGGCTATTTTTAGAGTTTATATCACAAAAGATGGTGGAGTGAGCCTTGATGACTGCGAAAAAGTGAGCCGTCTGCTCTCACCTATCTTTGACGTGACACCGCCAGTTAGTGGGGACTATAACCTTGAGGTTAGCTCTCCTGGCCTTGAGAGAAAGCTTAGCAAGCCTTCGCATTTTAAAGCGAGCGTTGGCGAGCTAGTTAAAGTTCAAACCGAGGCTGAGAAATTTGCAGGAAGGCTTGTAAAAGCAGACGAAGAGAGCATCGCGGTAGAAAACGAAGAGGGAATTTTTGAGATCAACATCAGTGAGATAAAAAAAGCAAAAACATATTTGGAGTGGTAAAATGCTAAGCGACATTGAGATAACTCACCAAACAAAGTTAGAACACATCAGTAAAGTTGCCGCAAGACTAGGCTTAAACGAAGACGAGCTTGAGCTTTACGGCAAATTTAAGGCTAAAATTTCCCCTAGACTTGCGCCATCAAACTCAAAGCTCATCTTAGTCACCGCGACTAATCCAACCCCATACGGCGAGGGCAAAACGACTATGTCAATAGGTCTTGCTGACGCACTAAATTTACTTAACAAAAAGGTTTGCTTGGCACTTCGCGAACCATCTCTTGGACCAGTTTTTGGCATAAAGGGTGGAGCAGCAGGTGGCGGCTACTCGCAGCTTGCGCCGATGGAGGATCTAAATTTACACTTTACTGGCGATTTTCATGCGATAACATCGGCAAATAACCTCATTTCAGCGATGATAGATAATAGCCTCTATCAAGAAAATCCACTAAAAATAGAGAAAATTTTATGGAAGCGCTGTATGGATATAAACGACCGCGCGCTAAGATTTATCACCGTTGGTCAGGGCGGTAGAACGGACGGCGTGCCAAGAGAAGATGGCTTTAACATCACCGCTGCAAGCGAGATCATGGCTGTGCTTTGTCTAGCTACAAGCCTTTCTGATCTAAAAGAGCGCGTGGCAAACATCATGGTCGCCTATGATAGCGATAAAAAGCCTATCTACGTGCGTGATCTAGGCTGCGAGGACGCTGTTTGCATACTTTTAAAAGATGCGATCAAGCCAAATTTATTTCAAACACTCGAACACACACCTACGCTCGTGCATGGTGGCCCATTTGCAAATATCGCACACGGCTGCAACTCCGTCATCGCGACAAAAACAGCTCTAAATTTAGCCGACTACGTCATCACTGAAGCTGGTTTTGGCTCGGAGCTTGGCGCGGAGAAATTTTTAGATATAAAGTGCAGGATCGCTGAGATAAAACCAAGCGCCGTGGTGCTTGTAAGTACGATCAGGTCGCTAAAATATAACGGCGAAGCAAATAAAGATGAGATCACAAAACCAGATATGAACGCCCTTAAAAAAGGTATCGAAAACCTTGGCGGACACATCGAAAATTTAAAAGTCAAATTTGGTCAAAACGTAGTTGTAGCGCTTAATAAATTTGGCTTTGACACTGATGAAGAGATAAATTTCGTAAAAGAGTACTGCCGTGAGCTTGGCGTAGAAGTGGCAGTTTGCGAGAATTTTGTAAAAGGTGGCAAAGGCGCGCTTGAGCTTGCCCAGCTAGTTTTAAAAGCGTGCGACAAACCAAGCAAGATAAATTTCACCTACGAGATGAGTGACGATACAAAAACTAAGATAGAAAAGGTCGCTAAGGAAATTTATGGAGCTAGCGAGGTGGTCTTTGAAGAGGCTGCTCTTAAAAAGCTTGAGATGATAAAAGAGCTAAATTTGAGCCATTTGCCAGTTTGTATCGCAAAAACACAGTACTCATTTAGCGACGATGCGAAGCTTTTGGGCAGAGCAAAGGGCTTTACATTTAGTGTAAAAGACCTTGATATTAGAACGGGGGCTGGCTTTATCGTCGCTGTTTGCGGCAAGATCATGCTTATGCCAGGACTTCCAAAAGTGCCAGCTGCTGTCAATATGAAGATAGACGCAGAGGGCAAGATCGACGGCTTGTCGTAAATTTATAAAAACACACTGGCAAACGCTGGTGTGTTTAAATTTAAAGGGCATGGATGAACGACGAATTTTACATGGGTCTTGCTTTAAGCGAGGCTTGGAAATTTCAGATCCTGACCTATCCAAATCCAGCCGTTGGGTGCTTGATACTTGATGAAAATGGTCAAATTTTATCTTGCAAGGCTCATGAAAAGGCTGGATATTTACACGCTGAACCGACAGCGGTACTCTTTGCGCTTTGCAAAAAAAGTGAAAAATTTAAAGATGATTTTATAAAAGCATATAATGCTAAATTTAGCTCTAAGATAAAAGAGGGTGAATTTGGCCTTTTAGAGCCAAAATTTAGCTACGAATTTATACTAAACAACCACTCAAATTTACTAAAAAATGCAAAAGCTTACGTCACGCTTGAGCCTTGCTCGCACCATGGCAAAACGCCACCTTGTGCAAATTTGCTAAAAGAGCTTGGTTTTAGTGAGGTCATAATCGGCAGCCACGATGAAAATAAAATAGCAAGTGGTGGCGCAAATTTGCTGCAAAGCGCTGGAGTGAAAGTTAAATTTGGCATTTTAAAAGAGCGCTGTGATAAGCTGCTTGAGCCATTTTTGGCATATCAAAATGGTGGATTTAGCTTTTTAAAAATCGCTCTTAGTAAAAACGGCGTGGCAAGTGGTGGCATCATCACAAATGAGCTTAGCCGCACGCATGTGCATAAACTAAGAAGCGTTATAGATAGATTGCTGATCGGTGGTAACACGGTGCGGACGGACCGACCAAAGCTTGATAGCAGGCTAGTAAGCGGTAGCAAAAATCCAGATGTCATAATCTACTCAAGAAGTGATAAATTTGATGAAACGATACCGCTTTTTAGTGTGCCTGGTCGCAAGGTGAGCGTGCAAAAAGAGCTTAATCTAAAAGGACTTTGCATGTTTGAAGGAGCTGGCGAGTTTTTAAAGCTCGCAAAAGAGGGCAAGCTAGCAAATGTAAAGTGGCTACTGATCTATCAAAGCTCAAATTTTAAAAATGGTGAAAATTTAAGGCTTGATCTAAAATTAAAACCACTTTTTAGTGGGAATTTTGGGGACGATAGCTACACTTGGTATGAAATTTTGGATTAAACATCTAGTCCAAAATAGTGTTTAACTAAAAAGCCGATGCCAAAAGATATGATCGCAACGCCAAAAGTTATCACGCACATCTCAACCACTCTTGGTAAAAATTTAAGCTCCTTTGCCACGCTTATATAAAAGTTGTAAGTGATGATGGCAACTAACGCAAAGAAAAACATCGATAAAACGGCGTAAAGACCGCTTGAAAAGATGAAAAATGGAAGTATCAAAAATGCCGTTGTTATGATGTATGAGCCGCCTGTGTAGAGCGAGTAAGTAAGCGGTTTGATCTCGTCACTTGGATTTTCTTTTGACTCAAGATATGCTGAGCCAGCCATAGAAAGTGCAGCTGCTACACCCATGATAAGGCCTGTTGCGCCGACTGATTTTGTATTTGAAAATGCAAGCGCGATGCCGCTAAGTGTGCCTGTTAGCTCAACTAACGCATCATTCATGCCAAGCACGATACCGCCAGCATTTACGAGCTTTGTGTCTTTTAACATGGAGATTAGACTATTTTCGTGGTTCATCTCCTCTTCATAAATATCACGAGCTTCAGGATATTCATCTACGATGTCAAGATAAAATTTCTCCGCATTTTCTTCGCGTGACTCCATAAATTTTAGGGTAAAAGATGTGCCAAAAATTTTAACAAGTATCGTATAGAAAATGACTTTAAATAAATTTGCACTTCTGCTTTCACCAGTTATCTTTTGGCAAAAAGCATAATGACGTCTCTCTTCGGTGATTAATTTGCGAAGTATTTTTTTATTCTCATTGTCTTTTTCGCTAGCTTCAAGAAGTGAGTATATAGCAGTATCGTCTGCTTCATTTTGTAATTGTTTTAAGGCACGTTTTTTGTCTAACATAAAATTTTCCTTTTTTATATCTTGGAAATTTAAGATTTTGATTTAGAAAGAGAGATAAGATGGTGCGATCAGCGAGACTCGAACTCGCACACCTAGCGGCACTACCCCCTCAAGATAGCGTGTCTACCAATTCCACCATGATCGCAAAAAGAACAAAAGCCCCAAAAAAGGGGCTAAATTTAAGCTTTACGCTTAGCCAAGCATTGGGTTTGCGTAAAGAACGATAAGTGTAATAACAAGTGCGTAGATAACTTGTGCTTCGATCATCGCAAGTGCGATAAACATTGTAGTCATAAGTTTGCTACCTACACCTGGGTTTCTAGCTGTTCCGCTGATAGTTGCAGCAGCTGTGTTACCCATACCAATAGCACCGCCAAGAGCTGCAAGGCCAAGGCCGATACCGCCAGCGATAACTGAATATGATTTGATCATCTCGCCGTCAGCGCCAAATGCGAATGCAGCAAGACCAAGAATTAAAAACACGATCTTTTTCATCGTTGCTCCTTTAAAATTTTAAAGCTCTTTCGGATCTGTCCCCTACTTGAACTTCATGAGCCGTAATATTACAAAAACAAAACTTTGTTTCAAATAAAAACACTAAAAATTTAAATTGCCTATAAAAAATTCTTGGCTTAGAAAAATGAAAGTTTTTTTATGCTATCTTTGAAAGAATTTAATTTATTCTTAATCTTAGGTTTTCAATGAACGAAAAATTTTCAAAGATAGGCTTTGTTCTTGCGATGGCTGGTTCTGCTGTAGGTCTTGGCAATGCCTGGAAATTTCCTACTATGGTGGGAAATAACGGCGGTTCGGCATTTATTATTTTATACTTGCTTCTTACATTTGCTATCGCATTTGTGGCTTTTTTAGCGGAGCTTAGCATTGGCAAACTTGGCGAAAGCGACATCGTAAGCTCTCTTTACAAACTCGCTCCAAAGCATAAAAAAGCGTGGTCGCTCTCTGGCTTTTTCATGATCGGCGCGATCCTTATAGCTTCATTTTATATGGTGGTTATCGGCTGGATATTAAAGTATATATATCTTAGTTTTTCGCCGCTTTTAGCAGACTCAAAAGCGGCAGGCGAGCAGTTTAACACACTTTTATCAAATGACCTAAGCAGTGCCGTGCTTTGCTTTAGCTTAGTTTTTTTAATGGTATTTTTTGCCGTTTCAAAAGGCGTAAAAAGTGGCATCGAAAAGCTAAATATATGGATGATGCCAAGCCTTTTTGTCTTGCTAGTTTGCATGCTTTTTTACGCGCTTAGCATGGGAGATGGTTTTGTTAAGGCGGCTAAATTTTTATTTGTACCAAATTTTAGTGCGATCACGCCAGATGTTATCTTGCAGGCTCTAGGCCTTGCGTTTTTCTCGTTATCTATGGGCGTTGGCGTCATACCGACATACGCTGCAAATTTACCTGAGAAGACAAATTTAATAAAATCAACCCTCTCTATCATCTTTATAAACATATTAATAGGCATTATGATGGGCCTTGTTGTTTTTACCTTTATATTTGCTTATGGGGCTGATAGCACGGCAAGTGGTCCAGGTCTTATCTTTATCTCGCTTGTCACGCTTTTTGCAAAGCTTGGCGTCGTTGGCAACGTCATGGCAGTCGCATTTTTTGTATCGCTTTTATTTGCTGGCATCACAAGCGCGGTTTCGATGATCGAGCCTTTTGCTTATTATTTGGTTAGAAAATTTGAAATTTCAAGAAAGATGGCGCTTCTTTACATCGGCGCCTTTGTCTATATCTTAGGCATCTTTTGCATACTTTCATATTATTCAGAAACATCAAGTGCTTTTAGCGTTTGTGGCAAGCCATTTTTTGACGCGCTTGACTTTCTCACATCAAATATCATGATGCCAATAGGCGCTATCGTATTTAGCTTTTTTGTTGGCTATAAGCTTAAAAAAGAGAGTTTGTATTTGCTTTTTGGCGATTTTATGGGAAGAGCATTTTTTGAAATTTGGTACTTTTTCTTAAGATATGTCGTGCCAGTTGCCATTTGTGCGATAATGATCTACCAGATGGCAGGTAAATAATGGCGGAGAGATTTAGTAAAATTGGCTTTATCCTCTCAATAATCGGAGCGGCTATTGGCCTTGGTAACGCATGGAAATTTCCATACATGGTCGGCAGTAACGGCGGTTCGGCATTTATCCTTATATATCTATTTTTTGCCTTTGCTGTTGGTCTTAGCATATTTTTTGCTGAGATGGCGATGGGTAAAATTTCACGCCTTGATACGGTTGGAGCGTTTAAATCTCTAGCTACAAAAGGGGCAAGCTCTTGGAAATTTGCCGGTATTATCATGGTGACTGGGCTATTTATCGCATCTTTTTACACGCTCATCATTGGCTGGGTGCTAAAATACGTCATTCTAAGTCTTAGCGAGCTACCTAAAGATATCGCAAGTTCAGAGACGTTTTTTGTAAATTTCACCTCAAATGGCATAGGCGAGCAAATTTTATACTTTAGCATCGCATTTTTTGCCTACTTTTTCATCCTTACAAAAGGTGTAAAAAGTGGTATCGAGCGCATAAATGTCTATCTCATACCAGCTCTTTTTATCTTGCTTTTGCTTATGCTTGGCTACTCTTTTGGCATGGAGGGCTTTGACAAAGCGGCTAAATTTCTACTAGTGCCTGACTTTTCAAAGATAGATCAAGCAGCTGTTTTAAACGCTCTTGGACTTGCTTTTTTTACGATGTGCGTTGGCATTGGCTGCATACTTACTTACTCATCAAGTCTAAGCGATGATACAAATTTATTTACCTCATCGCTCTATGTCGTCTTTGCAAATATCATAATAAGCGTCATCATCGGCCTTATCGTCTTTACATTTACATTTGAGTTTGGCTCAGAGCCATCAAAAGGCGCAGGGCTTGCTTTTATCTCGCTGCCAACGCTATTTGCTAAGCTTGGCTTGCTTGGAAATTTCTTGGCATTTACATTTTTTATATCGCTATTTTTTGCTGGCATCACCTCGGTTATCTCGATGGTTGAACCGTTTATATTTTTCTTAAGCAAAAGCCTAAAATTTAGTAGAAACAAATCGATCATAATCGTCGCTTGTGTGGTTTATATTTTAGGAATTTTATGCGCATTAAGTGGCACAAACGAATTTAAAGATGCACTTACATTTTTTGGTAAGAGCTTTTTTGACCTGCTTGATTATCTCAGCTCAAACATCATGCTCCCGCTTGGTGGCATCTTGTTTGCTATCTTTGTTGGCTACTTTATGAAATTTGAGCTTTTAAAAGAGCTATTTGTGCCTTATATGGGCAAGGTTGTATTTAACATTTGGTATTTTTTAATTAGATTTGTGGCTCCACTTTTAGTTCTGGTGGTGCTAATAAGGGAGATCTCATAATATGGCAAAAGAACAATTTTCTAAAATAGGCTATGTCTTAGCAGTTGCTGGATCGGCTGTCGGACTTGGCAACGCATGGAAATTTCCATACATGGTTGGTGAAAACGGCGGTTCGGCGTTTATTATCCTATATCTTTTGATAACTTTTCTAGTTGGTGTGCCTATCTTTATGGCAGAGCTTAGTATCGGCAAGCTTAGCGAGAGCGACAGTGTAAATGCTTTTAGAAAGCTAGCAGCTAAAAATAAAAATTTATGGCAACTAGTTGGAATTTTAGCCATGGTGACAGCAGCCATCATCTCGTCATACTATATCGTGATCATCGGCTGGGTCTTTAAATATTTCACGCTCTCATTTACTGGTCTCCCAAGCGATATAGATAGCTCAAAAGTGATATTTAACGATCTTTTGACGCATGGTCTTGGCGAGCAGACACTTTACTTTGTTATAGCATTTGCAGCCTGCTTTTTCATCCTATCAAAAGGCGTAAAAAGCGGCATAGAGAAGCTAAATGTTTGGATGATGCCAAGCCTATTTATCATGGTTTTGATCATGCTTTTTTACTCTGTGACGATGGATGGCTTTGTAAAATCGGCTGAATTTTTGCTGATCCCAGACTTTAGCAAAATTTCATTTAACTCACTCTTGCTTGCTCTTGGACTTGCATTTTGGACGCTATCTCTTGGTATGGCAGCGATCATTACTTATTCAGCTAGCCTAAGCGATGATACAAATTTAGCCACTTCAACGCTTAGTATCGTCTTCATAAATATCGCGCTTGCTATTATGATAGGTCTTGTTATTTTTACCTTTATATTTGAATTTGGTGCTACTCCGTCTCAAGGACCAGGTCTTGTCTTTATCTCGCTACCAACGCTATTTGCTAAGCTTGGCGCGATCGGTCAAATTTTGGCTGTAGCATTTTTTGCTGCACTTATCTTTGCTGGTATCACTTCAGCCATCTCTATCGTTGAGCCATTTGTCTTTTTCTTGATCAGAGAGTATGGCATGAGTAGGAAAAAAGCGCTTTGCATAGTTGGAGCTGGGATTTTCATAGTGGGATTTTTATGTCTTTTATCAAATATAGAAAATGTTGGCGATAAATTTATGATATTTGGTAAAAATTTCTTTGACTTCCTAGACTTTACTGCTTCAAATATCTTGCTACCAATTAGCGGTATCGGTGGAGCGATATTTGTTGGATATTTTATGAAAAAAGATGCTTTATATGTGCTATTTAGCCCATATATGAGTGATTTTGTATTTAATACATGGTATTTTTTACTAAGATATGTAGCACCAGTTTGTGTGCTCATCATCATGATAAATGAACTATTAAAGGTTTTTAATGGATAAGATTGAGAGATTTTTTGACAAAGCTGGTGATATAGTCGGCTATATTTGTATGTTTATTATGGCTTTGATGATAATAGACGTATTTTTTAACGTTGTGGCAAGATACTTTTTCTCTTACGGCAACGTTGCATTTCAGGAGCTTGAGTGGCACTTTTTTGCTGTGATATTTCTATTTGGCATGAGCTATGCTCTAAAAGAGGACGCACATGTTAGAGTTGATATCTTTTATGCTAAATTTTCAGAAAGAAATAAAGCTCTTGTAAATATGCTTGGCACTGTATTTTTTATCATACCATTTGCGCTTTTGGTTTCAAATTTATCATTTGGATTTGTAGGAGATGCTTACAGCTCGGCAGAGGCCAGCGCAGATCCAGGCGGTCTTACCCATAGATGGATCATAAAAGCGATGATCCCTTTTTCATTTTATGTGCTTGTATTTTTTGCGATCGGCTTTTTTATAAAAAATTTAAATCGCTATAAAAAAGCTAGTAAGGAGAAAATATGGCGGGATTAATAATGTTTATAGCCGCGCTATTGATGCTTGGCATTGGCTTTCCAGTCGCATTTACCTTTGGCGCGGTTGCGATGATATTTGGCATGGTTGGTAGTGTTGTAGAGAGCCTTAGCGATGGCGACGGACTACTTGGCAGTATAGAAGTATTTAAAGATATGTTTAACTTCATGCCTTATAGAATTTTCTCTATCATGGAGAGTAGAATTTTTATAGCAGTTCCACTCTTTGTCTTTATGGGCGTCGTGCTTCAAAAGTCAAAGCTAGCCGAGAGACTACTTGAGAGTATGGGTATGCTGTTTGGCGAAATTCGTGGCGGTATCGCTATTAGCACTATCTTAGTTGGAGCGCTTCTTGCAGCATCAACTGGCGTTGTAGGTGCTAGCGTTGTTGCTATGGGCGTTATAAGCTTGCCTGTAATGCTAAAGTATAAATACGACCAATCCCTTGGTTGTGGCACGATATGCGCTGCTGGTACGCTTGGTCAGATCATCCCGCCTTCTATCGTGCTTATCATCTTGGGCGACATCTTCTCAGTGCCAGTTGGCGAGCTTTTTCATCAAGCCATTGTGCCAGGATTCACGCTAGTTGGAGTTTATATAGTTTATATTTTGATAGTTGCTTATCTTAAGCCAGAGGTCGCTCCTATCGTAAAAGACGAGAGTGGCGTTAGTAAATTTAAGCAGATTGTTAGAGCGCTAATTGCGATCTTTCCGCCACTTTTGCTAGTTATTTGTGTGCTAGGATCCATTTTTGCAGGTATCGCTACACCAACTGAAAGCTCAGCGTTTGGCTGCGTTGGCGCTATCATCTTGGCAATATTTTATAGGACATTTTCATTTTCTATGATGAAAGAGGCTTTGGCTGAGAGCGTAAAAACTACAGCTCTAGTCTTTGCTATACTTGTTGGTGCGACTGCCTTTTCTATGGTCTTTAGCTACACTGGAGGCGATGAGATAGTTGAAAATTTCATGACAAATTTACCAGGCGAGAAGTGGGGCTTTATAATCTTTAGTATGGCTGTTATCTTTGTGCTTGGCTTTTTTATAGATTTTGTTGAAATTTCATATATCGTGCTTCCTATCTTGGTACCAATCGCCGCAAAACTAGGCATAAACCCAGTCTATCTAGCGATCTTAGTTGCTATGAATTTACAAACTTCATTCTTGACACCGCCATTTGGATTTAGTCTATTTTTCTTAAGATCAGTCGCACCTGCTGAGATAAAAACAGCTGCTATTTATAAAGGTGTGGTGCCTTACATCATCATCCAAGTGGCAGTTTTAGTCTTTTTCTGCGTCTTTTTGATGGAGATAAAGCCGATGCTTGATACGAGCCACGGCGGATTATTTAACTTCTTGCTCTCACTTTTTAAATGATATAAAAGTTTTTGGTTGTAAAATACCAAAAACAAGTAAAATGGCTAATTTGAGTTTCTGTCAAATTTAGCCATTTTTTATGACCGCTTTTTAGTAAATTTATAAATTTAATGAGGTGAAATATGGCAAAGAAATTTATCGATGTTATGGATACGACCTTTAGAGATGGCTTTCAGTCAGTTTATGGCGCTAGAGTGCTTATGAACGACTTTTTGCCCGCGCTTGAAGCAGCCAAAGAGGCTGGCATAGAGCATTTTGAATTTGGCGGTGGGGCGAGATTTCAAAGCCTTTATTTTTACCTAAATGAGGACGCTTTTGCGATGATGGATAAATTTAGAAGCATCGTAGGACCAAAAGCAAACCTTCAAACCCTAAGCAGGGGCGTAAATACTGTCACCCTTGACACTGGTAGCCGCGAGCTAATAGACCTTCACGCAAAACTTTTCAAAAAACACGGAACTACTACTATTAGAAATTTTGACGCACTAAATGATGTTGAAAATTTAAAATACTCAGGCGAGAGGATCGCTCATCACGGACTAAAACACGAAGTAGTCGTTACTATGATGGATCTGCCTAGTGGCTGTGTGGGAGCACATGATGTTAAATTTTATGAGAAAATTTTAAGAGAAATTTTAGATGCAAATATCCCTTATCACAGCGTTTGCTTTAAAGATGCAAGCGGCACAAGTAGCCCACAAAAGGTCTATGAAACCATAAAAATGGCTAGAAAATTACTCCCAGAAAAAACTCATATCAGACTTCACACACACGAAACTGCAGGCGTAAGTGTTGCTTGCTATCTTGCAGCGCTTGAAGCTGGCGTTGATGGCATAGATCTAGCCGCAAGCCCAGTAAGTGGCGGCACAAGTCAGCCAGATATCTTAACCATGCTTCACGCAGTAAAAGGGAAAAACTACGATCTTGGCGGACTTGACGTGGAGAAAATTTTAAAATACGAAAGCGTTTTGAATGATTGTTTAAAAGAGTATTTCTTACCGCCTGAAGCTGTGCAAGTAAGCCCTCTAATACCATTTTCACCGATGCCAGGTGGCGCGCTCACTGCAAATACCCAGATGATGAGAGATAATAACATCTTAGATAAATTCCCAGAGGTCATCCTTGCTATGCGCGAAGTGGTGCAAAAGGGCGGGTACGGCACTTCAGTAACCCCTGTTAGCCAGTTTTACTTCCAGCAAGCCTTTAATAACGTGATGTTTGGCAAGTGGAAAAAGATCGCTGAGGGATACGGCAAAATGGTGCTTGGCTACTTTGGTAAGACCCCAGTTACGCCTGATAAAGAGATCATTAAGCTTGCTAGCGAGCAACTAGGCTTAAAACCAACTACAAAACATGCAGTTGATATAGCCGATAAAGATGAGAGTAAGTCGCTTGCGCACGTGAAAGAAATTTTAAAACAAAATAAGATCAAAGTTACCGAAGAAAACGTCTTTATAGCAGCAGCTTGTAAAGAAAAAGGCATCGCGTTCTTAAAAGGTGAGGCCAAAGTAAATGTAAGAAAGATCGATCCAAACGCTAAGGCAAACGATGGCAGACAAACTCAAAGCGGTAGATATAGCGTCGTGGTGAATGGTAGTCGCTACAACGTTGAAGTAAGCGAAGGTTTTAACGACAGTATCCAAGTAAAATCAATCACTGAAGTTGAAGGCAAGAGTGTAAAAAGCGCCAAAAGTGCAGTAGCAGGCGCAACAGAAAATGACATCGTCGCAAGCTTGCCAGGCGCTGTGCATAAAATTTTAGTTAGTGCAGGAGATCATGTCAAAAAAGGTCAGGCCATAGTCGTGCTTGAAGCGATGAAGATGGAGATAGAGGTCAAAGCCCCAAAAGATGGCATCATAGGCTCTATAGAGGTTAGTAAAGGTCAAAGTGTCGCGAACAATCAAGTGGTGGCTAGATTTAAATAAATTTGCCACTTTTAAAAAGATAGTGTTAAGCGAAATTTGATTAATATTTTGATGACTTTTAGGTCAAATTTATAAAGAAACGAAATTTAAAGGAAACAACATGATAAATAAGCTAGACGAGCTAGGTCTAAAAGAGATCAAAAAGATAAATCACAATCTAAGCTACGACGAGCTTTTTGAGCTTGAAAAGGCAAATAACGAGGGCAGAGTTTCAAGTAATGGCACATTTATGGTCGATACTGGAATTTTTACAGGCAGAAGCCCAAAAGACAAGTACTTTGTCAAGCAAGACCCAAGTCAAAAATATATTGCTTGGGGTAAGATAAATCAGCCTATCACAAAGGAGCTATTTGATAAGCTTCTTAAAAAAGCAAAAGATCAGCTTAGTGGCAAGGAAATTTTCATACAAGACGCATTTTGTGGAGCTAGTAAAAAGAGCAAAAAATCAGTCCGCTTTGTCACCGAAGTAGCGTGGCAAGCGCACTTTGTAAAAAATATGTTCATCCGCCCAAGTGAAGCGGAGCTGGCTAAATTTGAGCCTGATTTTGTAGTATATAACGCTTGCAAGACAAAAAATGAGGACTACAAGGCTGACGGACTACATTCAGAGGTTTTTGTCATATTTAACGTCGAGGAAAATGTCGCAGTGATCGGTGGCACATGGTATGGCGGCGAGATGAAAAAGGGCATTTTTTCTATGATGAACTACTGGCTGCCACTTGAGGGCAAGCTAAGCATGCACTGCTCTGCAAACGTAGGCGAAAAGGGCGATACGGCGCTATTTTTTGGTCTATCTGGCACTGGTAAAACGACACTTTCAACCGATCCAAAACGCAAACTAATAGGCGATGACGAGCACGGCTGGGACGATGATGGTGTGTTTAACTTTGAGGGCGGCTGCTACGCAAAATGTATCAACCTTGATCCAAGCAGCGAGCCAGAAATTTACGCAGCGATCAGGCGTGATGCACTGCTTGAAAACGTCGTGGCTGACGAAAACGGCGTTGTTGATTACAAAGATGGCTCAAAGACTGAAAACACACGCGTGAGCTATCCGATCTATCACATCGACAACTACGAGCCAAGCTCAAGCGCAGGACACCCAAAAAATATCATCTTTTTAAGTGCTGACGCTTTTGGCGTGCTTCCTCCAGTTGCAAAGCTGACAAAAGAGCAGGCGATGTATTATTTCCTAAGTGGCTACACAGCAAAAGTTGCTGGCACAGAGCGCGGTATCACTGAGCCAGTAGCAACATTTAGCGCTTGCTTTGGCGAGCCATTTATGCCACTTCACCCAACCGTCTATGCAAAACTGCTTGGTGAGAAGATCGATAAACACGGCGTTAATGTCTATCTTGTAAATACAGGCTGGAGCGGCGGTGCTTACGGTGTTGGCAAGCGTATGAGCATAAAAGCGACACGTGCTTGCATAAATGCGATCTTAGACGGTAGCATCACAAAATGTGAGTTTGAAAATTTTGATAAATTTAACTTCGCTATCCCAAAAGAGCTCGATGGTGTCGAGACAAAACTGCTAAATCCAATAAATACATGGACACACCCAGCTGAGTACAATATTTCACGCGACAAGCTTGCTAAAATGTTTGTTGAAAATTTCAAACGTTATGAAGATGTAAAAGAGGGCGTCGAGTACGCCAAAGCTGGCCCAACAGCATAAATTTATAGCCTTGTGGGTATTTTGCCTACAAGGCTTTTTAAATTTAAACTATCAAATAGTAAAAACATAGCTCACTTTTAAATTTAATTTTTAAACTTTTTGCAAAAATGCCCCAACC
>NZ_CABPTV010000009.1:117529-170016 GCF_902460535.1 Campylobacter concisus
ACTATAAAATTTGCTTTTTGTAAATGCTTGAAAAATTTAATTGCCTAATATCAGAAATTTTAATACAAGCGATCCTTTTAGTTAAAAATCAAATTTTAGCCCGAATGCTCCAGTTAAATTTAAAATTTTTTGTAATCTCTTTAAATCTAAAAATTTCTAATATAAAAAATTATTGTTAAATTTATTGTAAGTAGTGCGGTCTTTGAAGTTAAAAATTTAAAATTTAGCCAGAACACTCCAGCTAAATTTGATCTCAAATTTCTACTATAAAAAGTCGTTGTTGTGTTCAGTATAGTTGTAGGGTTTTTGTAGTTAAAACAAAAATTTAGCCAGGTATCTGGCTAAATTTAATCAAAATACCCTCTTTTCTAAGCCAAATTCTACGCCAGCTTTTGCCAGCTCAAATGTCGCATCTATAAATTTATACTCGCTGCTGATAAATGGTAAAAACATCGGTATCTCGGTGCAGCCTGCGATATAAACGTCAGCTTCAATGTTTGAAAGCACTTCATAAAATACCGGCACATACTCTTCTAATTTGCCAGCTTTGACGCCTTTGTAGATGCACTCCATGATGACATCTTGCGTCTCTTTGCTAAAATCCACGCTCTTTAGCCCGCGCTCTTTTAAAATTTGATCATAAACGCCTGCCTTTTTTGTGCCACTTGTTGCGATGACAGCGATATTTTTAGCGTGTGGATATTTTTTTTGCAAGGCATCTATGGTAACTTTTGCAATGTGCAAAATTTTCACTCCAGCCTCTTTTTCGATACTTGGAGCAAAGTAGTGAGCCGTGTTGCAAGCCATTAGCATCGCATCGCATCCTGCATTTTTTAAAAGTTTTGCACTTTGAATCAGCTTTGGAAGCGGACTTTCTCCCTCGCCCATGATAAATTTTGTCCTATCTTCTATCTGCGCGTATGAGTCGATAACGATGTGTAGGTGCTCTTGATCGCAAGTTGCTGGGGTTATATCGATGATCTTTTTGTATAAATCAGCTGTGGCAAGTGGTCCCATGCCGCCTATGATGCCTAATGTCTTCATAGCTCCTCCAAATTAAAATTTTCAATAATTATAATATTAGTTTCTATATTTAAAAATAAAATTTATAAATTTTCATTTGGTATTGTAAAAATAGGGTATAAGCACTTTAAGTTTTGAAGTAAATTTAAGATAAAAAGGGGCGATTGCCCCTTAAAAAACTTTATTATGAGTGGAAGTGAAATTCGTCTGGATGGTCTAGTGCGTATCTAAATTTCTCCATATCAACCTTTTTGTCCCAGATAGATACGATCATGCAGCCAACGGCATTGCCGCAAAGGTTACCAACAGCACGCATCTCTGACATAAATTTATCAACGCCAAGTAGCACAGCTACGGTTACGACTGGTATGCCAGTGCTTGGAAGAGCGCTTAGTGTGCCAGCAAGGACGACAAAGCCTGAGCCTGTAACGCCAACAGCGCCTTTACTTGTGATCATTAGCACGATTAGTATGCTTATTAGATGTTCAAAAGTTAGTGGGATATTAAATGCTTGAGCTAAGAAGATAACGCTTAAACTTAGATAGATGTTGGTGCAGTCAAGGTTAAATGAGTAGCCAGTTGGGATAATAAGGCCAACTGCGCCTCTATTTATACCAGCTGCTTCTAGCTTTTGCATAAGTGGCGCAAGAGCTGTTTCGCTCGAGCTTGTCGCAAAAACGACCAAGACCTCTTTTGAGATAAAGCGCATAAATTTAAAGACATTGACTTTGGCAAAGTAGCAAATGACGCCAAGCACGACAAAGATGAAAAAGCAGCTTGCAAGCGCCATAACGACAAGAAGCTCCATCATACCAAGAAGCGTTCCGATGCCAAATTTACCGATCAAGTAAGCCATCGCTGAAAAGGCCGCCACTGGGCTAAATAACATAAGCCAAGTAAGAAGCTTTAAGACGTAGTGCTGGATAAATTCAAGCGGTTTTAGACAAGCTTGCTTTTTATCATGAGCAAGTAGCGAAAGCACGATGGCAACGACAATCGCCATGAAAAGCACTTGAAGTGTGTTTGATTTTATAAATGGATCAAGTATATGCACGTAAGGGAAGATGTCATCCACTGGCACAGCGCCTCTTAAAAGATGAAGCGTGTGTGCTAAAAAGCCACTATTTGCGTCCATATTTCCAGCTTGAGATGTAAATTTAGCCACACTTGAGGCGTCAAGCTGAGTGTAGTCAAGGTTCATGCCATGCCCTGGGCGAAGCGTCTCGCCAAAGATGATACCAACAGCAAGAGCAAGCGTGCTAACTATCTCAAAGTAGATAAACGCCTTAAGCCCGATGGTGCCAAGATCTTTTAGGCTCTCAAGTCCGACGATGCCTGAAACGATCGTTAAAAAGATGATAGGGCCGATTAAAATTTTAAGGGCTTTTATAAAATAATCAATGCCTGGCTTGCTCGCTATGCCAAGCTCAGGTGCGACCATACCGACGATAACACCGCCAACTATACCTATCACAACCCAAATGGCGAGATTGGTAAATAGCCTCACAAAGAGACTTTTTTGCGTTTTTGCACTATCCATAAATTCCCCTTTTATAGGCTCTGCTTGATCTCTGCTGAGAGGATCTTGTCGCCTTGTCTGATAGCATCAAGTACCTTTAAGCTCTCGTCATCAGTGCACTTTCCAAAGACTGTATGCACGCCGTCAAGATGAGGTTGCTTGCTGTGGCAGATGAAAAATTGCGATCCGCCAGTGTCGCGACCTGCGTGAGCCATGCTAAGGCTGCCACGCTCGTGCTTTACCTTTTGATTATCGCATTCACATTTTATCCTCCAGCCAGGACCGCCTGTGCCTGTGCCATTTGGGCAGCCACCTTGGATGACGAAATTTGGTATAACTCTGTGGAAATTTAGGCCATTATAAAAGCCTGTTTTTATCAAATGGACAAAATTTGCAACAGCTTGCGGTGCATCCTCGGCAAAAAGCTCAAGTTTGATATCGCCTTTTTCTGTCTTTAAAACTGCAAATTTATCTTTTTTTAGCTCGTCTAAATTTATATCATAAACTTTTAACTCATCAAAACGCATGTTGCTCCTTTTTACTCGATATTTGTATAAACTGCTTGGACGTCATCGTCGTCTTCTAACTTGTCAAGAAGCCTCTCAACCTCAAGCATTTGCTCTTCATCTAGGCTCACGGTTTGATTTGGCAAGTACTGAAGTGAAGCTTTTTTAACTACTAAATTTAGCTTTTCTATCCCTTCATGTAGTGTGCCAAAATTTGCATAGTCGCCATAAACATATAGCGTATCATCGTCAGCCTCGATGTCGCTTAGGCCGTAGTCTATCAGCTCAAGCTCGATCTCTTCGACATCTGCGCTTGGTTTTTCAAGTTCAAAAACGCTCTTTCTTGTAAACATAAAGCTAAGGCTGCCACTTGGCAAAATTTCTCCGCCATTTTTGCTAAATATCGCTTTTACATTTGCGACTGTTCTTGTTGGGTTGTCAGTAGCGCACTCGACGATGATTTGCACGCCGTGAGCTGCTTTGCCGTCATAAAAGATAGTCTTGATATCAGCGCTATCTTTGCCATTTGCTCTTTTTATAGCCGCATCGATGTTATCTTTTGGCATATTTTCAGCCTTTGCTGCTGCGATGGCTGCGCGAAGTTTTGGGTTCATATCTGGATCACATCCGCCATCTTTTGCCGCTACTGTTATAGCCTTTGCAAGTTTTGGAAATACCTTGCTCATCTTATCCCATCTAGCTTCTTTTGCTGCTCTTCGGTACTCAAATGCTCGTCCCATAAATATCCTTAAATAAATTTTTTACGGATTATAACTAAAAAAATTTTATACTTTTTTAAAACATTTTTAGTTTGCCTGCTAAAGCGCCTAATTTGTAAATTTGAAAATAATATTTGGTAAAAATTTAAGCTAAAGGCATATAATCATACTCATGATAAAAAATGCTCAAAAACAAGATGCAAAAATCTGCATAAAACTACTAAATTTAGCGATGGAGGATATCGCCTACAAGCTAAGTGGCTACGACGATCCTGCAAAAAGCGATGAAATTTTAGAGAAATTTTTTCAAAGCGAGACAAACAGACTTAGCTATAAAAATGTCTATGTCTATAAATGTGACGAGCAGATCATCGCTGCTATGTGTGCTTATTTTGGTGGCGACGCGTGGCAGTTTGATAGAGAAATTTCACAGCATCTAAAGGCGCTTGGCAAAGACGCCAAGGTAGAAAAAGAGTGCTTTGACGATGAGTTTTATATAGATAGCATCGCTGTGGATGAGAAATTTAGAGGCCAAGGGCTTGCAAAAGAGCTTATCTTGCACTCATTTGCCAAAGCAAAAGAGCTAGGACATAAAAAAGTCTCGCTGATAGTTGATGTAAATAAGCCAAAAGTTCGTAAATTTTACGAGAGCCTTGGCTTTAAATTTAACACCAAAAAGATCATAAATTTACACGAATACGACCACATGATAAAGGAGATAATATGAAAACATTTGAGGTAAATAACGTGCATTGCCAAAACTGCGCAAATACTATAAAAAACGCACTTGAAGATGACTTTGGTGAGATAAAAGTCGATCTTAGCAAAGAGCCAAGACAAGTAAGCCTTGATATAAAAGATAGTGATGTAGAGAAATTTAAATCAGAAATGGCTGATCTGGGATTTGACGTTATAAAGGAGCTTTGATATGCCTTTAAAAGTCAAGCTAAATATAGCGGGAATGAGCTGCGTAAATTGCTCAAACGCTATCGAGAAAGTTTCCAAAAAGATAGATGGGGTGCTTGAAGCAAATGTAAATTTCGCAAACGCAAGCGGCGAATTTGTCCTAAAAGACGCTAGCGTGCGTGAAGTTTTAGAGCAAAAGATAAAGAAGCTTGGCTACTTTGTGGCGACAAATATTGATGAATTTGAAGCCAAAAGAGACGAGCATATAACCTCGATAAGAAATAAATTTATATTTGCATTTATAGCAAGCATCGTGATAATGGCGCTTGAGATGTTCGCACCTCAGAACTTGCTAGTAAATTTACTCATGCTAGTTTTAGCGTTTTTGGTGCTAGCTTTTAGTGGCAAAGACTTCTTTGCTCACGCCATAGAGGCTGTTAAAAACAAAAACTACGATATGAATGTGCTTGTAGCTCTTGGAAGTGGCAGTGCGTTTTTATACTCGCTTTTTGTTGTGATCTTTTCAAATTTTATCCCAGATGATCTAAAAAACGTCTATGTCTCGGGCGCAGCGATGATAATAGCCTTTGTTTTGCTTGGCAAGTACCTTGAAGAGCGCTCAAAAGCAAAAGCTGGCGACTACCTAAAGACCCTACTTAAAATTTCGCCAAAGACTGCCTTTTTGGTCATGCCAGATGGACAGAGCAAAGAGGTAAATGTAAATGAGCTAAAAGTAGGCGACATCGTCATCGTAAAAAATGGCTACAACATCCCAAGTGATGGCGTGATAGTTCAAGGTGGCGCTGAGATAGATGCTTCTATGCTTACAGGAGAGAGCTTGCCAGTTTATAAAGAGGCGGGAGACAGCGTATTTGCCGGCACTCTAAACACAAATGGCTATATAAGTGTCAAGGTAACAAAGAGTTCTTACGAGAGCTTGCTATCTCAAATTTTAAGCTTGTTAAGCGACGCTAGCTCTAAAAAGATGCCTATCGGACGGCTGGCTGACAAGATAGCAAACATCTTTGTGCCAAGCGTCGTGGCGATCTCAGTTCTTACATTTTTTATATGGATAATTTTTAGTGGAAATTTCGCCTATGCGATCTCTAGCGCGATCTGCGTGCTTATCATCTCATGCCCATGTGCACTTGGGCTTGCCACGCCAATAGCAATCGTAAGCTCGCTCGCGCGTGGTGCAAAAGCTGGGATTTTGGTGAAAAATCCAGAGGTTTTGGAGCTTATAAAAGATGCTAAATTTGTAGCATTTGACAAAACTGGCACGCTAAGTAAGGGGCTAATCAGCGTCAAAAGTTCAAATTTGAGCGAAAAAGAGCTAGAGCTAGTGGCATCTGCTGAAAATTTAAGCGAGCATCCGATCTCAAAAGCGATCGTAAGATACGCAAAACAAAATTACATAAATTTACAAAAGCTAAATGGCAAATTTCAAAACGTAGTTGGTCAAGGCATCGTCTATGAAGACGAGAGTAACAAGATAATAATAGGTAACGAAAAGCTGCTCGCAGCAAACGATATCTTGCTAAATGAAGCAGATAGTGAAGCGATAAAAGAGGCTACAAATGATGGAAGTGGCGTCATACTTTGCGCGGTCAATCAAAAATTTAGTGGCTTTTTAACGCTAAGCGATGAGCTAAAAAATGAAGCAAATAGCGTTATAAACGAGCTTGCAAAGCTAAATTTACAAAGTGTGATCCTATCGGGTGACGATAAAAAAGTAGTGGCAAATATTGCTAGCAAACTAAATGTGAGCGAATACTACGCAAATATGCTGCCTGAGGATAAATTTAACAAGGTAAAAGAGCTAATGAGCCGAGGTGGCGTGATCTTTGTGGGAGATGGCATAAACGACTCGCCATCACTTAAAGAAGCAAGCGTTGGCATCGCTATGAACTCAGGCTCAGACATCGCTAAAGGCGCTGGCGATATCGTGCTTGTAAAAAATGACTTGCGTGGCGTGAGCGGGCTTGTAAGGCTTGCAAATGCGACTATTGCTAACATAAAAGAGAATTTGTTTTGGGCATTTATGTATAACGCCATTTGTATACCAGTGGCTGCTGGCGTGCTATATCCGGTCTTTGGGCTACTTCTAAGTCCAGTTTATGGCTCGATGGCGATGTGCCTAAGCTCGGTTACTGTCGTGCTAAATGCGCTTAGACTTAGATATTTGAAGCTTAAGGATTAAATTTGAGACTTGGAGAGCTTTACAGCGTCGTAGCGGCTGCGCTTGCTACAAATTTTAACGGCATCTTGGGTGTCTCATCTTTTATGCGTATCAAAAAGACAAATGCGTGGATAACGCAAACAAAGAGCGATGCAAACATAAAAGGAAATGAGCTTTACGCTAAATTTATCAAAGATGAGAGTAGTGCGGCCTTGTGTGATGATTTTGTCATTTTGAAGGCAAAATTTGAAGCAAGCTACTATTTCTCAAGCGCAAAAGATGATTTGGCGCAATTTTACAAGGCTATAAAATTTGAGCCAAAAATGGGTGAGGTTGATAGCATCTCAAATCAGCTCATTTTGATAGCAAATATCTTAAAAAAAGAGACGACAAAAGAGTCTATGCAGCTTCTTGCTGCTTTTAGCCTCTCGTTTTTCTTACCTTATGCCGAGCTTCTCGCAAAAGAGCTTGAACAAAATGCTAGCAGTAACTTCTATAAGTCAATGGGATACTTTTTAGAGGATTTTTGTTTAGTTCTAAGAACTATTATCGGTAAGGCTTAGTCTTAAGCCTGTACCATTTCTGTCATCTGAGTTTTAATGCTTAAAATGTTATTCTGAATGCTTGATTGTTCTAAATTTAGATGATGAAGCATCTGCATAGAATCACGATCTTTCAGGTGTTGGATGCTTGAAATTTGATTAGCTATATCACTTCTTTGGTCTTGTAATTTCTCTAAATTTTTTTGTAGCTCTGTGACATCTTCTTTTCTAATAATTGTAGGTTTTTGTCTAACCTCTTCTCTTTGTTCGACATGCACATCATTACTTCTAACGATATCTTTTGTACCATAGCCAGAAGAAACTAATATGCTGGTTTTAGCGCTACTTGATGATATAGATGTGTAGCCATTATGATAGAAAACATTTGAGTTCATATTTGCATCTATTTGCATATCGTCCTTCCTTTTTAGTTTATTTCTTCATTTAAAACTATATCGGCAATAAATCAAAAAACTTGAAATAGTTTTTAAAAAGTTGCTGGGCGAATTATATTTTAATAACCTTAAATGTAAATTATATATATAACTCTTTTGATACTCTAGCATAATTTTTATATTACATTTCTATTTTTAGATCAAAAATTTATTTGATAAAACGCTCTTAAAAAGCCTAGTTAAGCACCTTTTTGTTAAAATCACACAAAACTAATCAAAGGCAAAGCTATGAAAAAAGATGAAAACGCACATAAAAAGATGTGGGAGGGTAGATTTAGCGAGGCTAGCTCGAAGTTGCTCGAGGAATTTAATGCTTCTATAAATTTTGATAAAAATCTTTTTGAAGAGGACATCGCTGGCAGTAAGGCGCACGCAAAAATGCTCGGGATTTGCGGAATTTTAAAAAAAGATGAGTCAGAGGCGATTATAAAGGGGCTTGATGAGGTTTTAGCTGAGATAAGAGCTGGTAAATTTGCTTTTAAGATAGAAGATGAGGATATCCACATGGCGGTTGAAAAGCGCCTTAGCGAGATCATCGGAGCTGAGCTTGGCGGCAGGCTGCACACAGCTAGAAGCAGAAATGATCAAGTCGCACTTGATTTTAAATTTTATGTCTTGAAGAAAAATTTAGAAATTTCATCTCTTATCAAAGAGCTCATCGCCACGCTTACAAATTTAGCCAAAAACCACAAAGATACGCTAATGCCAGGCTACACGCACCTTCAGCATGCCCAGCCAGTAAGCCTTAGCTACCATTTGCTAGCATACGCGTTTATGTTTAAGAGGGATTTTGAGCGTTTTATTAGCTCGTATGAGCGAAACAACCTAAGTCCGCTTGGCTCAGCAGCCCTTGCAGGCACGCCGCACAAGATAGATAGGAGCATCGTTGCAAGCGAGCTTGGCTTTGCAGGTTGCACGCAAAATGCGATGGATAGCGTGAGCGACCGTGACTATGCGCTTGAGATTTTATTTAACATTAGTGTTTTTATGACGCATGCTTCTAGGCTTTGCGAGGAGCTCATACTCTGGAGCTCGCAGGAATTTGGCTTTGTAAGTATTAGCGACGCTTATAGCACGGGTAGCTCCATCATGCCTCAAAAGAAAAATCCAGACGTCGCTGAGCTTATACGCGGTAAAACCGGGCGTGTAAATGGAAATTTAGTAGCGTTGCTAACTACGATGAAGGGCTTGCCACTTGCTTACAATAAAGATATGCAAGAAGACAAAGAGGGCGTTTTTGATAGCGTTGTGACCATTTTAAGCTCGGCTACTATCCTAAATGAGATGATAAAAACGGCTAAATTTAATAAAAAAAATATGCTAAAAGCGACAAAAACCGGGCATCTAAGTGCAACTGATCTGGCGGACTATCTAGTGCGTGAGAAAAATATCCCATTTAGAACGGCGCACTTTATCACCGGAAAAGCTGTGGCAAAGGCTGAGAGCTTGGGGCTTGATCTAAGTGAGCTAAACAAAGAGCAGCTAAAAAGTGTCGATGAAAATTTAGATGAAAATGCCATTAAATTTCTAGATCTTCACGCTTCAAAAGAGGCCCGCACTTCAAAAGGCGGCACGTCAAATAAAAGCGTTGAAGAGCAAATTAAAATTTTAGACGACTGGCTTAAGTAAAAAGAGTTATAATTACGCGAAATTTACAAATTTTAAAGGATGAAAAATGTTTTTTGACAGCAAAAGCAAAGAGCTTGGTAGTAAAAATGAAGCTTTGGAAAGAGAAAATGAAGCTTTAAAGGCTGAAATTTTAGCACTTAAAAATGAGCTAAAAAATGCCAAAACTTGCGAGCCAAAAGAGCAAGCTAAGGATAAGCAAGAGGCTGTAAATTTGCTCCTTACTAGCTATCAAGATGGTATGAATTTCTTGCAATCAACCATCGAAGAAAATTTAAAAATGCTTGAAAATATAAACCATTTAAATGAAAAAACCTTCAAAGAAACAGGCGAGCTCAAGTCTCAAACGGCTGAAATTTTAAGCTCGATCGAGCAAGTGAGCCAGATGAGCGGCGATCTCTCAAACGATGCCTCTTCGCTTGATGGAAGCGTAAATTCTATCGTTGAGATCATAAATCTCATAAAAGACATCTCAGATCAGACAAATTTGCTAGCGCTAAATGCTGCTATCGAGGCGGCTCGTGCGGGCGAGCATGGACGAGGCTTTGCAGTCGTTGCAGATGAGGTTAGAAAGCTTGCAGAGCGCACGCAAAAGGCGACACTTGAGGTTGAAGTAAATATAAATGGTCTTAAGCAAAGTGCGAACACAATGATCGAAATGAGTGAGAATTTCTCTAAAATTTCAGCAAATGCGATGCAAATTTTAGGTGGCTTTGAGGGCAACATCTCAAGCGTAAATGCCAACACGCAAAACATCCTAAATCAAGCCCTAAACGTAACAAATGAGGTCAATGTCAGTAACGGTAAGATAGATCACATCAACATGAAGCTAAATGGCTACCGAGGCGTCTTGCTTGGCGAGATAAATAAAATTCAAGACGTGCATGAGTGTAGATTTGGCAAGTGGTATGAAAAGGATGTGAAAAATACCATCATAAAAGATCCAAGAATTCTCTCAAGTATAGCTGCGCACCACGAAAATGTCCATCACGGGCTAGATAAGGCTATGGCGATTTTTGCTGATAAAGATAAGGGACATTTAGCAGGTGTCGAGATACTAAAAGATGTCGAGCATTCAAGTAAAGCTGGCTTTGAAGAGCTACTTGAAGCGGTAAAAGCTGCTAGGAAATAAATTTATTTAAATTTAGATGTTTTAAAAAGTAAAATTTTGAAGTGAAATTTAGACTCAAAAAGAGTCTAAATTTTGTTTTTAAAATGTGCTTTGTGGATCAGCTACGCCTTCGCTCCAGCCAAGTTTTGCGCCAGCAAGTAGGTGAAAGTGTAGGTGCATGACCTCTTGACCGCCGTTTTCACCGCAGTTTGTTATGAGGCGGTATCCGCTCTTATCAACGCCCATTAAGCTCGCCACTTCTTGGATAAATTTGGTCATCTCACCCATCAAAACTGGGTCCATCTCTTGGAAGTTTTTGTAGTGTTTTTTAGGGATGATGAGGATGTGGATCGGCGCTTTTGGGTTGATGTCGTTAAAAGCTAGAAATTTCTCGCTCTCAAGCACTTTGTTACAAGGAATTTCACCAGCAACGATCTTTTCAAATATGGTCATTTTAGCTCCTTTGAAAGTTTGAGAAATTATATCAAAGTGTGCTTAAATTTCGCGCTTTTTATCTTGATTTTAACTCTTTTTCTATAAAATCGATGCAAAAATTCATAAAGGTAAAAAATTGCAAGATTTCATTAATAAAATCAAAAATGAAATTTCAACTCTTGATGATCTTGAGAAGGTCAGGGTAGAAATTTTTGGCAAAAAGGGCATCTTGGCGCAAGGTTTTGCAAAGCTAAAAGAGCTTGGCGAGGATGAGAAAAAGGAATTTGCAGCAAATTTAAACAAGCAAAGAGATGAGCTAAGCGCGCTTATAGAAGCCAAAAAGGCCGAGCTTAGCGAGCAAGAGATAGATAATAAGATGAAAAAAGAGGCCGCTGATATCACGCTCTTTAACGAGCCTGTTGCTAGCGGGGCGCTGCACCCTGTGATGGCTACGATGGATAAGATAATTGAATACTTTTTGGCGCTAAATTTCTCGCTCGAGACTGGGCCGCTTATAGAAGATGATTTTCACAACTTTGAGGCGCTAAATTTACCAAAATACCACCCAGCAAGAGATATGCAAGATACATTTTACCTAGATGATTTTAGACTTTTAAGGACGCATACGAGCCCAGTTCAGGTGCGAACTATGTTAAATCAAAAGCCGCCTATCCGCATGATAGCGCCAGGCACGGTCTTTAGACGCGATATGGACTTAACACATACACCGATGTTTCACCAGGTAGAAGGCCTTGTGGTGGAGGATGCCGAGAAAGTTAGCTTTGCAAATTTAAAATCAATGCTTGAGGGCTTTTTAAAGCACATGTTTGGCGACGTTGAAGTGCGTTTTCGCCCTAGCTTCTTTCCATTTACGGAGCCTAGCGCAGAGGTTGATATTAGTTGTATATTTTGCCATGGCAAGGGCTGCAGGGTGTGCAAGCAGACTACTTGGCTTGAGGTGCTTGGATGCGGCGTTGTTGATCCAAATGTATTTAAGGCGGTTGGCTATAAAAATGTAAGTGGATATGCCTTTGGCCTTGGCGTTGAGAGATTTGCGATGTTGCTTCATAGAGTGCCTGATCTAAGGTCACTTTTTGAGGGAGATTTAAGATTGTTGGAGCAGTTTAAATGATAATTTCAAAGCATTGGTTAAACGAGTGGGTCGATCTTAGCGAGGTTAGCGGTGAGACACTTTCAAAGACATTAAATTCAATCGGTTTAGAAGTTGATAGCTATAAAGAGATAAATTTACCAAAGAGCATCGTAGTTGGCTACGTAAAAAGTAGAGAAAAGCACCCAGACGCCGATAAGCTAAGCGTTTGTCAGGTTGATGTTGGCAGCGAAACGCTTCAGATCGTGTGTGGGGCTAAAAACGTTGAGGCTGGTCAGTTTGTGCCAGTTGCGCTCATTGGCACGACGATGCCAAATGGTCTTGAGATCAAAAAGGCAAAACTAAGAGGCATCGAGTCATGCGGTATGATCTGCTCTTCAACTGAGCTAGGACTACCTAAGACAAATGACGGCATTTTGCCACTTGATGAGAGCATCGGCAAGCTAAAACTTGGCACAAGCCTTGGCGAATTTGAAGTGTTTAAAGATGTGATCATCGAGGTTGATGTCACAGCAAACAGGGGCGACTGCCAAAATTTACACGGCATTGCAAGAGAAATTTGCACTGCGCTTGATCTAAATATGAAAGATAGCCACGAAAATGAAGATAGCGAAAATTTACTAGGCATCGGCAGGATCGCGTCTGTGCGAACTGAAGATAAGGTAAATGGCTCGTTTTTGTATAAAGCCTTTGAGCTAAAAAATGCATTAAGTGAAAATTTATTAACTAGGTTGAGGCTAGCTCTTATTGAGTGCCAAAAGACAAATTTAGTAGAAAGACTGCTTGAATACGCGACATTTTGCACTGGCGTCTTGTTTAGAGCTTATGATCACGTTAAGCTTGTGGGCGAGGGCGAAAAAGCAGTTTTTGACATCAAAAATGGCGAAAATGGCGAGTGTGTGGTCTTTTGCGAGGATAAAAATTTAGGCGTTGCTGGAATTTACCAAAGCGATGAAGCTAGGGTCGATGAGGGCTCAAAGGTGATCTTGGTAGAGGCTAGCTACGTAAAACCAGATGTTGTCTCAAAAGCCATTTTTGAAAATAAAAATTTACCAAAAGGCGATCAAGTTTATCGCTCAAGCCGTGGTAGCGAGCCAAATTTAGCTTACGGGGCGGACTATCTTTTTAAAAGACTAGCTGGCTTTAAAGATAGTCTAAGTCTTTTTGCTGGCTCACAGCAATCACTTCTAAACACCGAGCCTATCACGCTTAGTATCTCACTTGGCGAGCTTAAAAATATGATCGGTCAAGAGGTTGCAAGAAACGATGTCGTTAAAATTTTAAAGAAACTTGGCTTTGAGATCGCGGTAAATGTCGAGCAAGAGAGCTTTAATGTAAAAGTGCCGTTATTTCGCCATGACATCGTAAATTCTCATGATATCTGCGAAGAGATAGTAAGGATAATAGGCATCGACAATATCGCCTCAACGCCGCTAAATTTCTCTGAGAAAAATAGGCTAAATAAGACATATTTTGACTATAAAAATGCTTTAAATTTAAGGCACCGTGCAGCTAGCAATGGCTTTTTTGAAAGTGTACACTACGTATTTGACAGCCTTGATGAGCTAAGTGAGCTAAATTTCAAGCCTTGCAAGATCAAGATACTAAATCCTATAAACAACGAGCTAAACACGCTTAGACCAGCACTTGTTAATCACCTCCTAAGCTCAAGCGAGAAAAACATCAAAAACTCAAAACGCTCAGTTAGACTTTTTGAGCTTGGCGAAGTTTTTGACGAAAATGCAAATCAAGGTTTAAATTTAGGATTTGTCGTATCTGGGCTTTTAAAAGAGCCAACACTCATAAACGGCGCAAAGGGCGAGGAGGCAAATTTCTACGCATTTGCAGCGATGGTTCAAAATGTCATAGGCAAATTTGAGCTAAAACCTTGCCAGGGCATTTCATATCTTAGCCCATACGAGCAGGCACATCTCTACCAAAATGGCGAAAAGATCGGCTATATCGGCAGAGTTGATGCAAGAGTAGAGGCAAAAAGAGATCTGCCAAAAACTTATGTTTGTGAGATTGATTTTGCAAAGCTTAAATTTGAGCCAATCCTTGCAGTGCCTTACTCAAAATTCCAAAGCACGACAAGAGATCTTAGCCTCATCGTGCCTGAAAATTTCGAGGCTGGACGAATTTATGAGTGCATAAGAGGGCTAAATTTAAAAGAGCTAAAAGAGTTCTTGCCGGTTGATATCTATAAAGATGCAAAACTAAACGGCGCGATCAGCCTTAGCCTTAAATTTACATTCCAAGATATGGAAAAAACGCTTGAAGATGACGATATAAACGCGCTTATGGATAAAATTTTAAGTGAGCTAAAAGAGAAGCTAAATATCGGAATAAGATGAGAATTTATCCATTAGAAAAAAGTCTAAATTTAACCATCGACGACATCGCGGCTGATAAGTCTATCTCGCATAGATGTGCGATGTTTTCGCTTTTAAGCGACAAACCATCTCGCGTTAGAAACTATCTAAGAGCAGGTGATACGCTAAATACCTTAAAGATCGTTCAGCTCTTAGGCGCAAATGTCGAAGATAACGGTACTGAGATAACTATCACTCCGCCACAAAAGATAAAAGAGCCAAATGAAATTTTAGAGTGTGGTAATTCGGGCACGGCGATGAGGCTTTTTATGGGGTTACTAGCCGCACAGGACGGCTTTTTCGTGCTAAGTGGTGATAAATATTTAAATTCTCGCCCGATGGCAAGGATAGCAAAGCCTTTAAATGAGATGGGGGCAAAGATAGATGGCGCAAATGGCGCAAATAACGCTCCTCTTTGTATAAGAGGGGCTAAATTTGAAAGATTTGATTTTGATAGTAAGATCGCCTCAGCTCAGGTAAAAAGCGCGCTTTTGCTAGCAGCTCTTTACTCAAATGGCTGCAAATTTAGCGAGCCAGAGCTAAGCAGAGACCACACTGAGCGCATGCTTGCTGGCATGGGAGCTGATATAAAGTGTGACGGCTTAGAGATCACTCTGGAGCCGATGACATCGCCACTTGCGCCACTTGATATAGACGTGCCAAATGATCCAAGCTCGGCATTTTTCTTTGCGGTCGCAGCTCTAATCATCCCAAATTCGCATATCATTTTAAAAAATATCTTGCTAAATAAAACTCGCATCGAAGCTTACAGAGTTTTAGAAAAAATGGGCGCTGAGATAAAATTTCACAAAACCTCAAGTAAATATGAAGATATCGGCGATATCGAGGTTAAGTACTCGCCAAATTTAAAAGGTGTAGAGGTTAGCGAAAATATATCGTGGCTCATCGACGAAGCCCCAGCTTTAGCCATCGCATTTGCCTGCGCTAAGGGTCAAAGCAAGCTAGCAAATGCAAAAGAGCTTCGCGTAAAAGAGAGCGACAGGATAGCTGTCACGATAAATGCGCTAAAGCAGTGCGGTGTCGATGCTAACGAGCTTGAAGATGGCTTTATCATAAATGGCTCTGAGGCTAAATTTGCCACGATAGATAGCCACGGAGATCACAGGATCGCTATGAGCTTTGCCATACTTGGGCTAAAATGTGGCATGCAGATAGAAAAGAGCGAATTTATCGCCACTTCGTTTCCAAATTTTGCTGAAATTTTAAAGAAAATGGGAGCTAGAGTTGAAGATTGAGCTTGCTAGTAGTTATGGCTTTTGCTTTGGTGTAAAAAGGGCGATAAAGATAGCTGAAAACGCCGGAGATGCCGCAACTATCGGCCCACTCATACACAATAATGAAGAGATAAACAGGCTTGAGAAAAATTACAATGTAAAGACGCTTGATGGCATAAGTGAGCTCAAAGATGAGAAAAAGGCAATCATTCGCACTCATGGCATCACTAAAAACGACCTTGCAGAGCTAAAAAAAACCGATATAAAAGTGATCGATGCAACTTGTCCGTTTGTGACAAAGCCGCAACAAATTTGCGAAAAAATGAGCGAAGAGGGCTATGATGTGGTGATCTTTGGCGACATGCACCACCCAGAGGTAAAAGGGGTGAAGTCATATGCTAAGGGCAACGTCTATGTCGTGCTTGAAGAGAGCGAGCTAGAGGGCATTAAATTTAAACAAAAGGTCGCGCTTGTTAGCCAAACTACTAGAAAAGTTGAGAAATTTATGCAGATCGCAAACTATCTCATGCTTCATGTAAAAGAGCTGCGCGTTTTTAACACGATTTGTAACGCGACATTTGAAAACCAAGAGGCTGCTAAAAATTTAGCAAAAAGAGCTGACGTGATGATAATAATCGGCGGAAAAAACAGCTCAAACACAAAACAACTCTACCTAATATCTAAAAATTTCTGCGAAGATAGCTACCTAATAGAAAGCGAAGAAGAGCTTGAGAGATCATGGTTTGATGGCAAAAATTTGTGTGGTATAAGTGCGGGGGCTAGCACACCTGACTGGATCATACAAAAAGTCGTTGATAGAATCAAAAAAGTATAAAATTTATCCTAGCTAAAGCCACAATTAACTATAATAAGCCAATTTGCCTCTACTGGCATAATAAAATTTAAAGGATCAAGATGGCTGTGAACAAAAGTGTTCAATTAGGAAAAGCAAAAGACGAAGATATCGAAGATATCGATTTTGCTGCGATGTTAGAGGAGTCTTTTAAAAAGACTGAAGAAGATAGTGACGCAAAGATCGTCAGTATCAATGGTGATGAGGTTTTAATCGACGTTGGCAAGAAGTCAGAAGGCATTTTAAATGTTTCTGAGATCACTGACGCAAACGGCAACCTGACGCATAAAGTTGGCGATACGATCAAAGTTGTAATAACTGGATCAAGAAATGGAAGACCTATAGTGTCGCACAAAAAAGCACTTAGAAAAGAGAAAGTTAAAACTTTCATCGAAGCTTACGATCCTGAAAATTCTGGCGAAATCGACGTAAAAGTAGTTGGAAAAAATAAAGGTGGTTTTATCACTCAAGACGCAAATGGTGTAGAATTTTTCTTACCAAGAACGCACAGCGGATTTAAAAACGCTGAGGGCGTAGTTGGAAAATCATACAAAGTAAGAGTTATAAAAGTTGATAAAGAAGAGAATAGCATCGTTGTCTCAAGAAAGAAAATTTTAGATGACGACCGCAAAAAACGCAAAGAAGCCCTATCAAGCATAGTAGAAAACGATAGCGTTATAGAGGGCACAGTTAAGAAAATCACAACTTATGGTATGTTTGTTGATGTTGGCGGCGTAGACGGACTTGTTCACTACAGCGAGATAAGCTACAAAGGCCCAGTAAATCCTAGCTCTTTATACAAAGAAGGCGATAAAGTTTTAGTTAAAGTTATTAGCTATGACAACGAAAAACGCCACCTATCTCTATCTATCAAGGCAGCTACTCCAGATCCTTGGGAAGAGATCATAAGCGATGGCCTAGAAGTTGGCGACACTATAAAAGTAACAGTTAGCAATATCGAGCCTTATGGCGCATTTGTCGATCTTGGAAATGATATTGAAGGATTTTTACATATATCTGAAATTTCATGGGACAAAAATATCAAAAATCCAAAAGATCACATCAGCGAAGGCCAAGAGATTGATGTTGAGGTTATCGAAATAGACGCAAAAGGACACCGCTTAAGAGTGAGCCTTAAAAATTTACTTCCAAAGCCATTTGATGAATTTAAAGCTAAATTTAAAGAGGGCGATGTAGTAAAAGGCGTTGTGACAACTATCACAAATTTTGGTGCATTTGTTAGAGTAGGCTGCGTTGAGGGCTTGCTGCACAACGAAGATGCATCTTGGGATAGAAACGACAAATGCAAAGATATGTTCAAAGCTGGCGATGAGCTAGAAGTAAAGATCATCAAAATCGACAGCGCTGAGCAAAAAATTTCTCTAAGCCTAAAAGAACTAAAACAAAGCCCAGTTCAAGCGTTTGCTAATAAATTTAGTGTAGGCGACATAGTAAAAGGAACGATCCGTGACATTAAAGAGTTTGGCGTATTTGTTGAGCTTGGCGATAATGTCGATGCGCTAATCCGCAAAGAAGATCTAGGTAGCGTAGATGCAAGCACGCTAAAAATAGGCGATGAGATCGAGGCTGCTATTGCATTTATCGATGAGAAGAAAAATAGAATTCGCCTAAGCATACGCCGTTTAGCAAAACAAAAAGAGCGTGAAGTGTTAAATGAGATCAACGACAACGACGACAAAGTAACACTTGGCGACATTATAAAAGAACAATTACGCTAGTATAAATGGGCAGACGCACACTTTTATTAGTAGTTGTTCTGCTCTTTGTGATATTAGGTTTGGTTGGAATTTATCTTGTTAAATTTGCAAGCGTAAATTTCAGCCAGATCCCAGAAAACAATATAACAAACGAGCAAAATATAACCAAAAACACAGCCGGCAGTGAAAACTGGATCAACGAGCTGGCAACTATTAAGAAAAAAGATTACGTATTGCCTGTAAACGAAATTTTTATAGAATACAACCGACCTAAGATAGAAAAGCCAAAGATCACAGCATATGAACTTATGATAGATAAAAACGACATCTACTCTATGTTTTGTTTGATGCAGACTTTGCGAAGTAGTGAGGTTGATTTCACTGTTGTAAAGGATGGCGCCAAAAGCCAGATCTTTTTAAATACCCAAGACTCAAAGTTGCTTCAAAATATCATACTGCAGCTAAGAGTTTACGACATCCACTCAAGTGTAAGAGAGGTAAAATTATGAAAACTATCATTGTTTGCGACGCAATACACCCAGTAGGTTTTGAGCTTTTAAAAAAAGAGCAAGATATAAATATAATAGACGCAGTTAATACTCCAAAAGATGAGCTTTTAAAAATTTTAGGCGAGGCTGATGTGGCGATCACTAGAAGCTCGACTGAGGTAAATGAGGCGTTTTTAGAAGCCGGTAAAAAACTAAAAGCTATCGTTAGAGCTGGTGTTGGCGTGGATAATGTTGATATAGATGGCTGTTCAAGAAGAGGCATCATCGCTATGAACGTCCCGACTGCAAACACTATCGCAGCAGTTGAGCTAACTATGGCTCACATGCTAGCAGCTGCAAGATCGCTCGAGTACGCTCACAACGATCTAAAGCTAGATAGAATTTGGAAGCGCGAGAAGTGGTATGGAGTTGAGCTGTTTAAGAAAAAACTAGGCGTGATCGGCTTTGGCAACATCGGCTCAAGAGTAGCAGCTCGTGCTAAAGCTTTTGGCATGGATATCATTGCCTACGATCCATACATCGATCCATCTAAGGTCATCGATATGGGTGGCACTTATACTAAAAATTTTGATGACATCTTGGCATGTGACTTCATCACAATCCACACTCCAAAGACCAAAGAGACAACCGATATGATTGGCGCTAAAGAGATAGCAAAGATGAAAGATGGCGTAAGACTTATAAACTGCGCTAGGGGCGGCCTTTATAACGAAGAGGCGCTTTATGAGGGGCTAAAAAGCGGCAAGGTGGCTTTTGCTGGCATCGATGTTTTTACAAAAGAGCCAGCAACAAGTCATCCGCTTCTTGACCTAAATAATGTAAGCGTCACGCCACATCTTGGAGCAAATACCCTTGAGTCGCAGCGCAACATTGCAGTAGAGGCAGTCGAGCAGGCTATATCAGCAGCACGTGGCATAAGCTATCCAAACGCTCTAAATTTACCTATCAAAACAGAAGACTTGCCGCCATTTGTTGAGCCTTATATCGAGCTTACAAGTAAGATGGCTTTCTTGGCAGCTCAGATCAACAAAAGTGCTATCAAGGCTATCCGCATAGAAACTTACGGGCAGATTAGCGAATATGCGAACTCATTGCTAACATTTGCCATAGTGGGTGCTCTAAAAGAGAGTCTTGGCGATGCGATAAACTACGTAAATGCTAAATTTTTATGCGACGAAAAAGGCATAGTCACTGAGACAAATGCTGGCGGAGATAGCATTTTCAAAAATAAGATCACCGTTCGTATAACGACTGAAAAAGGCATAGCAACGGTTGGTGGCACGGTATTTGGTGAAAATCAACAACGCATCGTGACGATAAATGGCTTTAAGACTGACTTCAAGCCAAAAGGTAAGATGATTATCTTCAAAAACCACGACGTACCAGGCGTTATCGCTCAGATCAGTAAAATTTTAGCTGACGAGAAGATAAACATCGCAGACTTCCGTCTTGGTAGAGATGAGCATGGCATGGCGCTTGCGGTCATCTTGGTTGATGAACATATAAAAACAGAAACGCTAGAGAGATTAAACGCACTTGAAGCTTGTGTTTGGGCTCAATACGCAGTTATATAACAAATTACGAAAGGATAAAAAATGGCTTCATATTCAATGGGCGATCTAAAAAAGGGACTAAAGATCGAGATCGATGGCGTTCCTTATAAAATCGTAGAATATCAACACGTTAAACCGGGCAAGGGTGCAGCTTTTGTTCGTGCAAAGATCAAATCTTTTGTCGATGGAAAGGTTCTTGAAAAGACTTTTCACGCAGGTGACAAGTGCGAGCAGCCGCATCTTGAAGAAAAAGAGATGCAATACCTCTATGATGATGGTGAGTTTTGCCAGTTTATGGACACGACTACTTACGAGCAAGTTGCGATCAGCGACGAGGATGTGGGCGATGTTAAAAAATGGATGATCGATGGCATGATGGTTGAAATTTTATTTCACAACGGCAACGCAATCGGCGTTGAAGTGCCACAAGTAGTCGAGCTCAAGATAGTTGAAACTCCACCAAATTTCAAGGGCGATACACAAGGCGGCAAAAAGCCAGCTACTCTTGAGAGTGGTGCGGTAGTTCAGATACCATTTCACGTACTAGAAGGCGAGGTCATCCGCGTTGATACCGTTCGTGGCGAGTACATCGAGCGCGCAAATAAATAATCACACATCTGGCACGTTAAATTTATGAAAGAGAAATTTGACGAGCTTATCGCTCTGCTAAAGCCGCTATTTAAGGATAATGGCTTTAGCAAGAGCGCTTTAAATTTCTACAAAAATACCACAAATTTTATATATGTTGTAAATTTTCAAAAAAGCAGCGGCAATAGCTCAGAGCGCACAAGATTTTATATAAATTGCGGCATTTACGCCCCTTTTATAGAGGCTACTCTTGGCAAAGAAGCGATTAGCAAGCCAAAAGAGTATGAGTGCCATTTTAGAGCTAGAGCACATGAAATCACTCGCACATCTGCTTCACACTACGAGCTAGAGCCAGATAGTGACGTGGCTAAAATTTATGAAAATGTAGCAAACGACCTTGGCTTTGTTTTTAAATTTTTTGAGCAAAATATCTCTGAAGAAAATTTAATAGAGCTAATGCTCGAACAAAACGGCCTTGCAGCGATAAATCAGCTATACGAATATCTTTTGATAAAAGATAAAGGTGAAATTTTGACCTCTCATGCCAAAAGGCTCTTCGCAAAGCATGGCAGTGAAACAAGATGGGGTAAATTTCAAAACCAGATAAATGAGCTACTTAAAAAATATAAAAAAGATGAGATAAAATTTAAAGAGTAAATTTGGAGCAAAACGAGGCAGTTGCCTGCCCCGCTAGTTAGCATTAAGCCGACTTTTCTTTGAGATATTTGTTTATAAGAGTTGTGATCTCTTCGCCGTGTGGGAACCTTGACTCATCGTTTCCGATGCGATCTTTTTTAGAAAAGATAACGTTTCCATCAACCTCGACGATGAAATTTCCACCATCTCCTACAACCAACTCGACTCTTGCATCACTAAAGTTCGCTTTTATTTCATCTTCTACACGAGAAGCTACCGGACGATAGTTTCAAGAGTTGCAGTAAATAATTTTTACTTGCATGCTCTGTCCTTTCTTGTGAAATAAGCTTTGATTATATAAAATTTATCCTAACAAACAGATAACACGAGAAAGGACGATTTTATGAAAAAGGTAGCCGTAATCCTAGCTGATGGTTTTGAGGAGATCGAGGCGCTAACCTCCGTCGATGTTTTACGTAGAGCTGGAGCTATAGCATCTATCGCTAGCTTGAAGGACGCGCAGATCAGAGGTACTCACAATATAAACGTAAAAGCTGATGTCACACTTCGTGAGGTGGAGGAGCTAGGCTATGATGCGATCGTGCTTCCAGGAGGTCTGCCTGGTGCAGAAAATCTCGCAAATGACGCCAAGCTAAGAGAAATTTTGCAAGAATTTGACAAAAAAGGTAAGCTAATTTGTGCCATTTGTGCCGCTCCTATGGTGCTTGAGCGAGCTCATGTACTTAAAGAGCATTTTGTCTGCTATCCTGGATTTGAAGAGAACGTAAGAAGCGACAAAAGAGGCTACGTGAGCGATAAAAACGTGCTAAAAGATCAAAACATCATCACTGGCAAGGGGCCAGCTTTTTCTATGGAATTTGCGCTTTTTATAGTGAAAAATTTGCTTGGCGAAGAGGCTTACCATAAAGTAAAAAATGATTTACTTTATAAATAGTTTATAAAAAAATTGTAATTTTTTATTTAATTATTCTACTTAAACTTAAGGATAAATTTTGTTTAGTGATAGATATTATAATACCTTGCTGTTGCGATTTGTTGCATTTAAGGATGTTTTTTAAAAAATTGTAATATTTTTCTTGATTTTTACATCTTTTTGACGGAAATAAGCTATTATTTCTCTAATCGATCAGATCGATAATTTTTTTAAGGAATAATCCTGTGAATATTTATGTAGGAAATTTGTCGTATAGAACGACAGAGGCAGAGTTGAAGGAAGCTTTTGCACAATTTGGTGAAGTAAGGCGCGCAAAGATCGTAAAAGATAGAGAAACAGACCGCTCAAAGGGCTTTGGCTTTGTTGAGATGGACGATGCGAGCGAGGGCCAAAAGGCGATCGACGCACTAAATGAAAAAGAACTCGGCGGACGCACTTTAAGAGTAAATGAGGCTAGACCAAGGGATTAATGACTATTTGCCACCATCTGGTGGCATAGTCTCTCGCATAGCTCCGACGCCAAGCGGCTATCTACACGCTGGCAACGCCTACAACTTCATCTTGACTTATCTTTTGACGCGCTCATTGGGCGGCGTTTTGCACTTAAGGATCGATGATTATGACCTTGGCAGATACCGGCGCGAATTTGTTCAAAATATCTTTGATGTGTTAGAATTTCTGGGGCTAGATTACGATAAAGGCGCTACAAGCGTTAGTGACTTTGAGCGTAATTTTAGCTTTAAAACAAGAGCCAAAAGATATGAAAACGCACTTGAAAAGCTAGGCGAAATTTACATTTGTGAATGCACAAGAGCCACGAAAGATGCCTATGAAAACGGCATTTACACTAAAATTTGCAAAGATAAAAAGCTAAATTTTATAAAAGATAAAACCGCTATTAGACTAAGCGTGGATGAAAACGACGAGCTTGGCAGGCATGTGGCAGCGCAGATGGGCGATTTTGTCATTTATAAAAAGGATTTTACCCCAGCTTACAACTTTGCAAGCTCCATAGACGATGAGGATATGGGGGTAAATTTGGTTGTTAGAGGTGAGGACTTGCTGCCTTGCACGCTAGCTCAAAGATACCTTGCAAAAAGGCTAAATTTTAGCTTTTTAAATGCTAAATTTATCCATCACAAGCTACTTTTAGACGGAGCTAAAAAGCTCTCTAAAAGCTCGAAATCACCGCCGATTGACCTAAAAGCAGATCCGCAAATTTATTACAAAATGGTTGCAAGTGATCTTGGACTAAATTTAAGCTCAGCAGATAAAATTTCAAACCTTTTATATGAATTTAGGCTCAAAAATATGGCTGAAAAGTTGATGGGCTCTTAAATTTTGCTAGAAAATTTAGATATGTGGCGTGTTGCATGTGCTTTTTTGCAAATTTTTAAAATTCCATTCACTCGCAAGAATTGACTACTAAAATTTGGCTTCGCTTATAGCTTAGCTCAAATTTTAGAGCCGAAATTACTCGTCCATGAAATTTTAAAATTTACTTGACGCTTATCTGACTTCACACGAATTCCTTTACATAATGATTTGAATTTTATATCGGCTAGTTGTAAAATAATTTAATATTGTTTTTTTGAAAATTTATTATTTTTATAAATTTAAATTAAAAATAAATATTCTTATTTTATCTCATACCTTTTTGAAACTACGTGGTAGTAAAAGGCTCCAAAGAAAAAGAGGCTTCCCATAAAGGTTGCGATCATCTCCACGCTTAGTCCAAGCTCGTATAAAAAGCCGATCGCAAATGAGATAAGTGCGCTAAATCCAAGAAAAACCATATCATTATACGCGATCACTCTGCCGTAAAACTCTTTTTGGCAGTTTTGCTGAAGCAGCGTGTAGGTGTAGCTCCAAAGGCTTGAGGTGCAAAAACCAGCAAAGATGATGCCAATTAGCGAGAGATAAAAATTTCGCAAAGAGAGTGCCCAGATGATGATGCCAAGCCCTTGGCCGATGTAGATGTAGATGAGTGTTTTTTTATTCATAAATTTACTAAGCAAGGCCGGTGCAAACATAAGCGAGATCGACCTTGAGGCGTTTAGTAGGCCAATAACCAGCGAGGTTGAGAGTAAATTTGCGTATTTATAATCGGCTAGAAGTGCGATCAACGCGTCATAAGCGGTGATACCAACAAAAGCGTGTAAAAATATAAGATGCACGATGAGCCTATTTTCTTTTAGATATTTAAGCCCATTTTTGAGCATTTTTAGAGGTTTTTCTATAAATTCTGGCTTTAGCTCGTCTAGTTTTAAAAGATATAAAAAGCCAAAACTGCAAAGATAAAGAGCTCCGTCAAGCAAAAAGGCGCTTTTGATGCCAAAAAAGTGTATATAAACGCCAGCAAGCCCCATGCCAGCGGTGTATGAGACCGCCCAGATGATCGAGTGGATCTCGTTTGCAAGCTTTAGGCTCTCTTTGCTTAAGATTTTTGGCAGAACGCTCATCTCTACTTGAAAATACATCCCGCCAACGCCGTTTCTAATGAAAATGATAAGCAAAAGCAGCCATAAAAAATCAAGCGAATTTATAAAAAGCAGCATAAAAACGCTTATGGTCTCAACCGCCATCATGATAACAAGCATAGGTTTTGGGCTAAATTTATCAACCAAAATGCCACTAAATGGAGCGATGACAACGCCTGGGATAAATGCCATCGCTGCACTTAGCGTGAGCGCCCAAACTGGGGCGTCAAGCGAGATAAGCAGTGTGAAAATGCCCGTGTGCGAGAACCACACACCAAAGTAGCACATGAGCTGGATGGTGCTTAAAAGGCGGAAATTTCTCTCGTCCTTTAAAAGCTTAAGATACTCTTTCAAGCTACTGGTTCCACATGAGAGTTATCTGCTCTATTTGTGCCTCGTCTGGGATCTGGCTTAAGCTTGTTATCTCTTGTGCAAGCGGATTTTTAAGCTTTATTAGCATGTCGTGGCTATCTATTTTTAGATAGATATTGTTTGCGTCGCTTTGAAATTTAGAGATGACAAGTGCGTTTTTTATATCTTTGAAATTTGACTTTAGGCTGATATTTTCAGGCGTTTTGTACTTGTGCGAGAAAATTTCAACGCTTGTGATGATGCCATTTAACAAGGTGTACTCAAAAATTTTCTCGTTTTTATTTATGACGATATAGATATTTTCTTTTTTAGTATTGTCGCGTTTTATATTTTTTGGGCCGTAAATTTTCATCACGTCGCTGTTTGTAGACTCGCTTGTGATCCTCGCAAAAAAGCCCTTGCCAAAGAGGCTAGATCTGCTTTTTTCTCTTTTGTAGTGTCCGCTTATGTGAGCATTTTTGCAAATTTTATCGTTTGCGATTATGAAGATATCGTTAGCGGTTTTATGCACGCTTAAAGCCACGCCTTTTTCGTCTAAAAGGTAAAAAATGCCCTTGTCATAAAGCAGCTCTGAGTTAAATTTACAAAGTGGTGAGCCATCTTTTAGCGATGAGTAAAAGCTTATCTTTGCGCCATTTTTGCTAGGCACAAGCACAAGCTCTAAAAAGCCATTTTTGTCTTTAAATTTAGAAAATCTAGCAAAAAAACTATCTTTATAAGCCTTATTTACTGGCTCGTAGTTATAAATTTGAGCTAGCACGCCAACTCGCTTATTTTTCTTATCATCAAGCTGAAGAAGTGAGTTTTTGTTTGGCACAAAGTAGCTTAGTGCGCCACTTTCATCTTTTAGCACGATAGCGCTCTCATCGACATCGAAAGTGCCGCCTTTTTCTACCAAGGTAGCAGCCTTATCCATCGTAAGCATAGTTTTTGTGTAGGTTTTGTCTTTGTTTAGAGTTAGGATGGTCTTCACGCCCTCGCAGTTTGAGCATGGCAAGGTCGTGTAGTAGCTTGTGTAGATAGAGTTTGAAAGTATGAGTTTTTCTGGTTTTTTGGGTTTTTCATCTCTAAGAAGTGGTTTTTCTTCTTTTGATTTTTGTGTTTGTTCTTGATTTTGTGGCTTTAAATTTTCATTTTTTGCGCAGCCGATGATAAAAAATGAGATAAGTATGGCAAAAAGATATTTCATTTGCAACTCCTTAAAAATTGCAAAATTATATCATTTTGCCTTTAAAATTTATTTTACGCGTTTAAAGATGTATTTGTCTTTTAGCTCGCCAGTGACCTCTTTTTGATCCATGTCAAGCATCTTTAGGCTCTCTCCCTCGATCTTATAAAAGCTCTTCTCTTTATACTCATCAACGGTTGTGATAACGCCGTTTTTAACTGAGTATTTGCCCTTACTAACGGCTTTGTAGTTGTCTTTTGACTTGTAGTTCATCACACTTTCAAATGTGCCGTCTTTTTTAAGCGTAAGGGTTGAGTCTATGCCCATGCAGCTAGCGCAAGGTAAAAATGCCTTGTAAGTGCCCTCGATGCTGCTTACTGGAGCCATGCAGCTACCTTTTACTTCACATTTGCCTTGAGGGACGCTCGCGCTTTGGTTTGACGTAGCGCAACCTGCTAAAAGTAGAGCCGCACTTAGTGCAAAGATATATTTTTTCATGCTAATCCTTTAAAAATAAAGTTTGAAAATGTATTATAATACTTAAGAAAATAACAAATTATAAATTAAAGGAGAGAATATGCAAGTTGAGACATTTGGCGTTTTAGTCGTTGTTTTGGTTATTTTTGCATTTTTGTTTTTAAAAGCTGGCATCAAGATCGTTTCGCAAGCAGATAACCTGCTGATCGAGCGACTTGGTAAATTTCACAAGGTGCTTGATGGAGGATTTCACATCATCATCCCATTTGTCGATCAGATAAGGGCGATCATAACTATAAAAGAGCAACTCGTTGATATCACAAAACAGCAAGTCATCACAAAAGATAATGTCAATATTAGCGTCGATGGCATCGTCTTTTTAAAGGTTTTTGACGCAAAAATGGCGGTTTATAACGTCGATAACTACAAACGCGCCATTGCAAATTTAGCCATGACAACGCTTCGTGGCGAGATAGGCGCGATGAATCTTGACGATACGCTAAGCTCACGTGACCGCCTAAATGCCGCACTTCAAGTAGCCCTTGGCGATGCTGCTGGCAACTGGGGCGTAAAGATCATGAGGGTTGAAATTTCTGAAATTTCTGTCCCACTTGGCATCGAAGAGGCGATGAATATGCAGATGAAAGCCGAGCGTGAAAAACGTGCGATCGAGCTAAAGGCCTTGGCTGAAAAAGAGGCGCTCATCCGCAACGCAGAAGCGTTAAAACAAGAAAAAGTGCTTCAAGCAGAGGCGATAGAGCGTATGGCTGATGCGAAAAAATACGAGCAAATCGCCATCGCAACGGCTCAAAAAGAGGCTATGGATATGATAAATGACAGCATGAGCAAAAACGCAAATGCGGCTGAATTTCTGCTTGCACGTGACAGAGTCGGGGCATTTAGCGAGCTAGCTAAAAATAGCTCAAAAGATAAAATTTTAGTCCCTTACGAGGCGACTGAGCTAATTGGCTCGCTTAGCGTTTTAAAGAATTTCTTAGCTAAGGATAAGGCGTGATAAGTCCTTTTATAATGATAGCTATCGGCGCGCTCTTGTGTGTGGCTGAGCTTATGCTATTTTCATTTTATCTGCTCTTTTTTGGCGTCGCTTTTATCATCGTTGGAGCGGTAAATTTTGGCTTTGGTTTTGAGTGGAGCTTTCAAATTTTAGCTGTTTTAGTGCTTGCATTTATCTTGCTTGCGCTCTTAAAGGCACCGTTAAAGAGTAAATTTATGGCTAAAAAAGAGAGCTTTAACGAAGAGTTTTTAGACGAAGCTGGCGTTGGCGAGATCAGAGAAAATATGGTCTATTTTAAAGGCACTCTTTGGAAGTATGACGGAGCGCTAAAAAACGGCGAGAAAGTGCAGGTTTTAGGCACTAAAGGCGACAAAGTTATATTAAAATAAAGTGCCATTTGGCACTTTATCTATTTTGCGTGGGCTGGGCAGCCTGCTGGCATTTGCTCATGCATCGCACCTTGCATGCCGTGATGTGGGCAGCTTGGCATATTTTCTTGCATCATTTTTTGATGATGAGTACATCCACAACTTGCACCTTGAGGCTTGGCTGGCTTTGGCTCATTTTTAGCACAACCAACTAAAAATAGACCGCAGATAACGGCAAATATAACCTTTTTCATAACTCGCTCCTTTAAAGAATTTCTCACATTTTAGCCTTTAAAAATTAATTTTTCATAACGCCTGATTTATCATATTTAAAAGCATTTTTGGCTAAACTCTCGCCCAAAAATAAGCAAAATAAAAGGTTAAATTTGAAAAGACTTAGTGTAAATGAAGCCATCGATCTTATAGAAAATGCACCGCTTTACGAGCTTGGCAAGATGGCGCTAGCTAGAAAAAAAGAGCTTCATCCAGATAATATAACGACCTTCATCGTAGATCGCAACATCAACTATACAAATGTCTGCTGGGTGGATTGTAAATTTTGCGCATTTTACCGCCACGCAAAAGAAGAAGACGCTTATGTGCTAAGTTTTGAGGAGATCGGCAAGAAGATCGAGGAGCTTATCGCCATTGGCGGCACGCAAATTTTATTTCAAGGTGGCGTTCATCCAAAGCTAAAGATCGAGTGGTACGAGGAGCTTGTAAGCTACATCAGCAAGCGCTATCCAAGCATCACGATACATGGTTTTTCAGCCGTTGAGATCGACTACATCGCAAGAGTTTCAAAAATTTCTACAAAAGAGGTCTTAAGGCGCCTAAACGAAAAGGGCTTATACTCGATGCCAGGCGCTGGAGCGGAGATTTTAAGTGACAGAGTGCGTGACATCATCGCCCCTAAAAAGTGCGACACCGCAGACTGGCTTCGCATACACAAAGAGGCGCACGAGCTTGGCATGAAAACGACTGCTACGATGATGTTTGGCACGGTTGAGAGCACTCGCGAGATCGTCGAGCACTGGGAGCACATCAGAAATTTACAAGATGAAACGGCTGGATTTAGGGCATTTATACTTTGGAGCTTTCAAGGGCTAAATACAAAGCTCATGCAAGAATTCCCAGAGATCAAAAAGCAAAGCTCAAATGTCTATCTAAGGCTTCTTGCGGTTTCAAGGCTCTTTTTGGATAACTTTAAAAATATCCAAAGCAGCTGGGTCACGCAGGGCAGCTACGTAGGTCAGCTCGCACTTCTTTTTGGCGCAAACGACCTTGGTAGCACAATGATGGAAGAAAACGTCGTAAAGGCTGCAGGGGCAAGCTTTAGGATGAATCAAGACCAGATGATCGAGCTTATAAAAGATGTCGGCGAAATTCCAGCTAAGCGCAACACAAACTACGATATTTTGGAGAAATTTTAGATGAAAATTTTAGATATCAATGTAAAAAATGTAAAAATTCCAGTCGTTTTTGAAAGCTCAAAAGCGATGCCAGTAGTGAGCTTAAAGCTAGTTTTCAAAGCAGCTGGTAGCTCACAAAATGGCAAGCTAGCAGGCCTTGCAAGACTAAGTGCAAATTTACTAAACGAAGGCGATATGAAGCTAGGCTCGGCTAAATTCGCTAAAGAGCTTGAAGTAAGGGCGATTAGCCTAAATGCAAGCTGCGGCTTTGAGACATTTTGTATCGAAATAAACTGCCTAAAAGAGCACTTTGCCTTTGCGTGCGGCAAGCTAAAAGAGCTACTTCTCGCCCCAAATTTAACTGATGAAATTCTAAATAGGTGCAAAACCGTCACACTTGGCGAGATCGCAGCAAATGAAAACGACTTTGACTACGTGGCAAGGCAGGGGCTCTTTGAGCTTTTATACCCAAAAAGTGTGCTTTCAGAGCCTAGTATCGGCACTAAAAAGAGCATAAAAGCGATCACGCTTGAAGATGTAAGCAAATTTTTAAGCGAGCATTTAGACCTTTCAAATTTGCTTTGCGTGCTTGGTGGCGACATCGACGAGAAGCAGGCAAAAGAGCTTGCTAGCGTTTTAGAAATACTAAAACCTGGCAAGGTGCGAAAACTAGAGCGCTTTAGCCCAATTGACAAGTGCGAAAGCAGCGAGATCATCAGGCAAAGCGAGCAGGCCTACATCTACTTTGGCTCGCCATTTGATGTAAAGCCCGAAGAGAAATACAAGGCCGCAGTGGCGACATTTATTTTAGGCGAGGGTGGCTTTGGCTCGAGGCTCATGGAGGAGATACGCGTGAAAAGAGGGCTTGCATACAGTGCCTACGCTAGAAATTTGCTAAATCTCTCTTACAGCCAGCTATACGGCTACATGCAGACAAAAAATGAGAAAAAAGATGAGGCTATCGCCGTTATAAAAGAGGAAATTTTAAAATTTAGTAAAAAAGGCGTTAGCAAGGCCGAGCTTGAGCAGGCGAAGAAATTTTTACTTGGCTCGTTGCCACTTAGACTTGAGACGCTATTTAAGCGCCTTGACATAGCACAAGGCGAGTTTTATGAGCATGGCGAGCTTGGGGCATTTTTAAAGGACCTTGATAAAATTTCAGCCCTTTCGCTAAGCGAGCTAAATAGCTTCATAAAAGCCCACGCAGAGATCAATCAGCTAAGTTTTTGCGTCCTAAAAAATGAAATTTGAAGCAAGCGACAGAGCAAAACTTCTAAAAATAGGCGTGCTTAGCCTGCTTGACCTTGCTCTAGTGCTACCAAAGGGCTTTGAGGATACGACGATCGCTAAGAGCCCAAGAGAGGGGCAGGTCTGCATAAATGTAAAGATCACCTCACTCGCCTCGCGCCCTGGCATGCTAACTGCACTTGCCTTTTGCGAGCAGTGGCAAAGTAGCGTAAAGATCGTCATTTTTAACGCAAAGTCTTGGCACTACGGCGCTTTTAAGGTTGGCAAAGAGATGGCTATATATGGGCTTTGCTCCTACGCCTTTGGCTCGTGGCAGATCGTAAATCCTAAAATCACCACAAAAATAGGCCAGATCGTGCCTAAATTTAAGACCGAGCTAAAAGATGAAGAGCTAAAAAAACTCATCTTAAAATATCTAAATTTACAAAATTTACTAGCCGAGGGTTTAAATGAAAAAGAGGCTAAATTTCTAGCTGATCTGCAAAGGCTAGATGAGCAAAGCGTGCAAATTTTATACCGCCTAAAAAATGATAATGAAGGCTTAGAAATTTTAAAATTTGTAGAAATTTTTAACTACATAAAAAAGCTAAGTGCGAAAAAAACCTACTTTAAAAGTCCTAAAATCAAACTTTTTGACATAAGCTCTTGGCTTAATGGCTTGCCATTTAAGCCGACAAATGACCAGCTAAACGCCATAAATGACATCAGAGACGACCTTAGCGCTGTGCAGGCAAAAAGGCGCGTCATAATGGGTGATGTGGGAAGCGGCAAGACGCTAGTGATCCTAGCAGCTGCGCTTAGCATCTATCCGCAAAGTGCCATTTTGATGGCGCCAACAAGCATCTTAAGCGAGCAAATTTATAACGAAGCAAAGAGGCTGCTGCCCGCTTTTATGAACGTGATGCTGGTGCGAAGCGGGGAGAAAAAGATAGACTTTAGCGGGGCAAATTTGATCGTTGGCACGCATGCGCTACTCTTTCACGAGCTGCCAAATTCGCCGCTTGTCATGGTCGATGAGCAGCACCGCTTTGGCTCAAACCAGCGCAAAAAGATAGAGGAGCTTGCCTCAAACGAGGACGAGCGAGCAAATTTCGTGCAGTTTTCAGCCACGCCAATACCAAGGACGCTAAGTTTAATCCAGTCTGAGATCGTAAATTTTAGCTTTTTAAAGCAGATGCCGTTTAAGAAAAATATAACGAGCCAAATTTTAGGTGCTAGTGAGTTTGGCTTTTTGCTAGCTCACATCAAAAAGCAGCTTGCGGGCGGCTTTCAAGTAGCCATCATCTATCCGTTAGTCGAGAGCAGTGAGAGCTCAAACTACCAAAGTCTAAGCGAGGCGCAGGGCTTTTGGCTAAAGAATTTCAAAAATGTCTTCGTAACGCACGGCAAGGACAAAGAGAAAGAGGAAATTTTAAGGCGGTTTAGAGAAGAGGGCGAAATTTTGCTCTCAACCACCGTTGTTGAGGTGGGTATCTCGCTACCAAGGCTAAATACGATAGTGATCGTGGGCGCTGAGCGGCTGGGGCTTGCCACGCTTCATCAGCTGCGCGGTAGAGTGGGGCGAAATGGTGGCGATGGGTACTGCTTTTTATTTACCAAGCTAAAAGAGGCGCCAGCTAGACTAAAAGAATTTTGCGCGACAAATGACGGCTTTAAGGTGGCCGAGCTTGATCTGAAAAATCGCCAAAGCGGCGATATACTAAATGGCTTTTTTCAGCACGGAGCGACCTTTAACTTCTACGACTACGAGGATGATATCACGCAGGCTGCAAAGATGAGAGTGGCGGAATTTAAAAATAAATTTTAGAGCTATTTTAGTCTAAAATTTTGATTTTCTTCTGCTAACTCTTTTAACTCATTTAAATTTTTCTCACTTTGCTTTAAAAGTTCATCAAATTTAAAACCAAGCATGATTAGACGATAAAGCTCTGGCTTATTTTTTCTCCAATTATAAAGAGTTTTTGTATCAATTTTTAAAATTCCTGCAATATCTCTTTTTGATAGATTATTTCCCATTTTTTGCCTTTTTATGGGAATTGTTTGCAAAACGCACTTACTTATCAACTAAGGAATAATTTCTTATATATATTATTATTTAAGAAATAATTACTTAAATTTAAAAATTATTAAGCTTTGTTGATATAACATTTTGAAATTATTTTTAAAGGAGTAAAAAATGGCTTACAAATTTGATTCAGATTTGGAGTTTTTAAGACAGCTTGATAGCAACGAACTAAATGATCTCGTTGATATTATAAAAGGCAAAGAAGGTGATGAAAGGATTACGCAAGATCTTACAAGCAATGATTTGTTTAAAAGATTTTATCCAGACCATAAAGAATATATAGAGCTTATTATGGGCGAACTTCAATGTTTTGGTGGTAATAGCTTTGTGAACGTATTTAGAGGTGGCGGGGTTCAATATAAAGAAATTTTATGCGATGTTTGTGACAAACTTAAAGTTAATTACTCTAAGGCTCAAAACACACAAATGATAGAGCAAAATATGTTTATGAAAATTCTATCTGATAGCTTGGAGAAAATGAATGAAGAGGAGCTGAAACAAGTGGCAAACGAATTTGGGTTAAATACCACCGATTTTAAACCACAAGCGATAACGGCTGCTATGCAGGCAAGCATTTTGGTTAGCGGTTTTGCTATGTATAAAATTGCTCTCATTATTGCAAATACTATTGCTAAAATGTTATTAGGCAGAGGTCTTAGTCTTGCAGTAAATGCGTCCCTTGTAAGAACAATAGGAGCTTTTGCTGGTCCAATAGGTTGGGTTATAACAGGTCTTTGGACGTTAGCTGATGTGGCAGGTCCTGCTTATAGGGTTACTATACCAGCAGTAATTCAAGTAGCTTTCTTGAGGCAATACTCGATAAATAAACAAAATAATTCAGAAAATAACTAATCCAAAAGTGCTCTCAAAAGAATTTATCTTTTGAGAGCTTAAATTTATAGTGGATAAGTGAGGCAGCAGTTTCTTTTTACTTCGTCGATGTAGCTCACGTTTAAATTTAGTCCGTAAAGCTGACTTAAATTCTCACTTCTAATGATCTCATCAACCGTGCCAAATCCAACCTCGCCATCACCCTTTACAAGTGCCACATATCCGCCAAGAAGCACAGCAAAGTCAGGGTTGTGAGTGGTTAGCACGACCGAGTAGCCAAGCTCTTTTAGCCACTTAACTGTGCGTAAGAATTTATACTGGTTGCCAAAGTCAAGCGCGCTCGTTGGCTCGTCAAATATGATCATCTTTGGCTGCGCCGCCATCGCACGAGCGATCATACACATCTGCTTTTGACCGCCACTCATCTGCGTGATGAAGCGATCCTCAAGATACTCGATCTCAAGCTTTTTGGTGTAAATTCTAGCGATCTCTTCGTCCTCTTTGCTAGGTCTTGCAAAGATACCAAGGTGCGCCGCACGGCCCATCGTGATAAACTCAAGCCCTGTGTAGTCATACTCAGTAACCTCGCTTTGAGCGACGTATGCCATGATCTTAGCGCGCTCTTTGTTGCTTAGGCTATCTACGTTTTTGCCATCAAGGAAAATTTCTCCAGAAACTGGCTTTAGCGAGCCGCTTATTAGCCCAAGAGTTGTTGATTTGCCAGCTCCATTTCGACCAAGTATGGTTAAAATTTCTCCAGCGCCTATTTTTAAATTTACATTTTCTAGTTTGCCAGCCCCATTTGGGTAGCTAAAGTTTAAATTTCTAACTTCAAGCATCATGCAACCTTTTTATTTCGCCATAAAACCCAGACGAAAAATACCGTGCCGATAAAGCCAGTAAGTACGCCAAGAGGCACTTCACTCACGCTTATGCTGCGCGCTAGAGTATCGACAAAAAGCAAAAATATCGCACCCATAAATATGCTTGCAGGCATGCTTTTTATGTTATTTGCGCCAACTAGCATACGCGCTAAGTGAGGCATGAGAAGTCCCACCCAAGCGACTATGCCGCTTATGCAGACGCTGCACGCTGTAAGAAGCGTAGCGCAGATGATGATGACGGCGCGCTCAAAAGCCACATTTACGCCCAGCCTTGCCGCACTCTCGTCGCCAAGAGAGAGCAAATTTATACGCCAGCTCATGGCGATTAGCAAAATGGCGCAGATGATCATCACTGGAGCTATGTATATTAAGTTATCGCTATCAAGCTTAGCAAGGCTACCAAGCTGCCAATAAACAATGTCAGGTAGCTTTGTCTCAGGGTCTGCTACATACTTTAAAAAGCCGATTACTGAGCCCATGAGGCCACTTACGATGATGCCAGAAAGAACTAGCATAAGCGTGCTCGTGCGCCCCATCATCTTAGGTATGGCTAGCGTGATAGCAACGGCTGCTAGGCCAAAGCCAAAGGCAAAAGCCTGCACCCAAAATAGCGATAGATCAAAGATGATAGCAGTGGCAGCTCCCACGCAAGCACCAGCTGAGACGCCAAGTAGATCAGGGCTAACTAGCTGGTTTTTAAAGACACCTTGATAGGCCGCACCACTCACGCTAAGAGCAGCTCCAACAAGGATGGCTGCGATGATGCGCGGGATGCGTAAATTTTCTATCACGTTTGTGATGTTGCTCGCTGCACCATCTCCAAAACCAAAGCTGTGAGCTAGCACGCTAAATACGTCGTTAAATGGTATGTAAAATCTACCAACGCCAAGTGCGACAAAGGCGCAAAGAAGCGTTAGTAGAGCTAAAAAGATAACAACTATTGAAAAATTTGCGTTTTTCATATCTTACTTGCTGCTACCGTCTGGATTTAGACCTTTTAAGATATAGCCGTACTCTGTATCGCTAAGATCGTGATTTAAGAACTCTTTGTAAAACTCTTTTGTTTTTACTTTTATATCGACATCTTTAAATAGATCTGGTTGGATAGTCTTTGCTGCCCATAAAATTTGAAGCACGTTTTCAGCGCCGTATCTATCCCAGCTAAATACACCTTTTGGGTTGCCATAAACTTTGCCGTTTTTAACAGCATTTGAGCCAGAGAATGCAGGGTGCTCTTTTATCTTTTTGATCTGTGCGTCTGTGTCATTACCGCCAACGATGATGATATCAGGATTTGCATTGATGATCTCTTCTGCGCTAACTTCGATCATTGAGCCCTCAGTTTGGATAGCATTTACACCGCCACCTAGCTTGATCCAAGTGTTTTGGATAGTGTTTGTACCATCAATTTTTAGCAAATTCGCTCCGCCAAGAAGGTGAAGTACTTTTGGACGTTTAGCGTCAGGGATGCTTTTTGTTCTTGCTGTTACAAACTCAGAGTTATCGTGGATTTTATTAGCAAGCTTTTCAGCTTTTTTTCTAGCGTCATCAGTGCCTATGACTTCAGCTGTTGCGTAGATGCTTTTCTCCATATCTGGATAGTCTCTAAAGATCAAATTTACTGCGCTAAAGCCGTTTTTGATAAGTTCATCTTGGTAGTTTTTGCTTGATACCACGATAATATCAGGGGCAAGCTTAACAAGCTCTTCGATCTGAAGGTCTTTGCCGTTTAGCGCAGCTGGCAAATTTTTAAGTTTTGGATAGACGTGCTCAAACCACTTGTTGGTTTTGATCAGATCAGTTGTGGCTACAACCTTATCCATACCGCCAAGTGCTAGGATGATCTCGTTGTTTGCATTCCATAGTGCAGCGATCTTCTCGACCTTCTCAGGCACGCTTACTTTGACGCCTTTCATATCTGTGATGCTTCTAGCAGACTCAGCAGCGCTTAGGCTAAGAGCTGCAAAAAGTGAAGCAACAAGGCCTATTTTAGCCACTTTGTGCATGAAATTCATTTGCATATTTTTTCCTTTTTTCATGTGAAATAGTTTGGTTGGTATATTACTGCTATTTACATTAATGTTATGTAAAATTTGCATGTTCATTGTGAAAAAATTGCATATTTTGTAAATTCATATAAAGCTAATAGGATAAATATTCTCTTTTTATTGACATATGTCATTAGTCACTATTTTGAAATAAGATAAACTTTCTCCTAAATTTTAAAAAAGGAGAATTGATGCGTGAATACAAAAGATACTGGCTCGCACTCGTTGCTGTGCTGGTGGTTTGCTTTAGTATTTTAGGCTACTACGGCGTCGAGGTTTATAGAAATTCGCCTCCAGTTGTAAATTTCACTGACGAAAATGGCAAGGTCGTGATCGATAAAGAGAGTATCTATAAAGGTCAAGAGGCTTGGCAAAGCATAGGCGGTATGCAAGTTGGCTCTGTTTGGGGGCACGGGGCATATCAAGCGCCTGATTGGAGTGCGGACTGGCTTCACAAAGAGCTAGTTGCCTTTTTAGAGATCAAAGCTGATGAAATTTATCATCTAAAATACGCCGATCTAAACGAAGAGCAAAAGGCAAATTTAAAGGTTTTACTTAAAAAAGAGTATAGAGAAAATAGCGTAAAGGACGATAAATTTGTGCTAAGCGCCGATAGGCTAAAGGCGATAAGTCAAGTAGCTAGTGAGTATGCTGCTCTTTTTGGAGATGATCCTAAGTTTAAATCTTTAAGAGAAGCTTATGCGATGAAAGAAAACACGCTCCCAGGTGCAAGCGACAGAGCCGATCTAAACAACTTCTTCTTCTGGTCAGCCTGGGCGACAGCTACAAACAGACCTGGCAGCGAGGCAACTTACACAAACAACTGGCCACACGAGCCACTAATCGATAATGTGCCAACAAGTGAGAATATCTTTTGGTCGATTGCAAGCGTCGTGATACTTCTAACAGGCGTTGGACTTCTTGTTTGGTTTAGCTCATTTTACGGCAAAAAAGATGATGAAAAGCTTGAGCCAATTAGCGAAGATCCGCTTAAAAAGCTAAATTTAACGCCGTCACAAAAGGCACTTAAAAAGTATCTCTTTGTCACATTAGCTCTTTTTGCGTTTCAAATTTTAATAGGCGGCTTTACAGCTCACTACACAGTCGAAGGGCAAGAATTTTATGGCATAAATTTATCAGCCTACATCCCTTATTCGCTTGCTAGAACGTGGCATATACAAGCTAGCATCTTCTGGATAGCGACTGGATTTTTAGCGGCTGGACTATTTTTAGCTCCGATCATAAATGGCGGCAAGGATCCAAAATTTCAAAAGCTTGGTGTTGATCTGCTCTTTTACGCGCTACTTTTCCTTGTAGTTGGCAGTTTTGTGGGTGAGTATCTAGCTATCGCAAACATCATGCCTATAAATTTAAGCTTCTGGCTAGGACATCAAGGATATGAATACATCGATCTTGGACGCGTTTGGCAGATCATTTTGTTTGTCGGTCTTGTCATCTGGATGCTCCTGCTTCTTCGTGGATTTGCAGGTGGGTTTAAAAACAAAGGCGATAAAAATTTACTTGCTATCTTTGCTATGTCAGCGGTTGCGGTTGGATTATTTTACGGAGCAGGGCTATTTTATGGACAAAGAAGTCCATTGCCAGTGATGGAGTACTGGCGCTGGTGGGTCGTGCATCTTTGGGTTGAGGGCTTTTTTGAAGTGTTTGCGACGGCTTCACTCGCCTTTGTCTTTGTCTCACTGGGTCTTGTCTCAAAAAGATTTGCGACATTTTCAACGCTTGCAAGCGCGTCACTCTTTATGATAGGTGGCATCCCAGGCACATTTCACCACCTCTACTTTGCAGGCACTACAACGCCTATAATGGCTATTGGTGCAAGCTTTTCAGCGCTTGAGGTCGTGCCTTTAGTTTTACTTGGCGCTGAGGCGTATGAGCACTACAAACTTCAGTTTGCTCAAAGCTGGGCTAAAACGCTTAAATGGCCACTTTACTGCTTCATCGCAGTTGCCTTTTGGAATATGCTAGGCGCTGGCGTCTTTGGATTTTTGATAAATCCTCCGATTTCGCTATTTTACATCCAAGGACTAAATACAACGCCAGTTCACGGACACGCAGCGCTATTTGGCGTTTATGGATTTTTGGCACTTGGCTTTGTCTGGCTTGTGGCTACTTATCTATATAAAGGGCAAGAATTTGATGAAAATTTGATGAAAGTTGGCTTTTGGGGGCTAAATGCAGGACTTATGCTAATGATCGTGCTTTCACTGCTTCCAATAGGCATCTATCAGGCGTTTGCAAGTCTAGATCAAGGTATGTGGTATGCTAGAAGTGCTGAGCTTTTACAGCAGTCACACTTGCAAAATTTAAGATGGCTAAGGATGCTTGGCGATACGATCTTGATAATCGGCGGCATATGCTTCTTTGCTCAGCTATTAAAATTTATGCTTAACAAAAAGGCTTAAATTTATGGGGGCGCTTTGCCCCTTTGTTTAAGCTATCTTTTCATAAAATAGCGCAAATTTAAAGGATAGAAATGATCAAATTTATAAAAAGAATTTGCGTTAGTTTTGTCGTGCTTTTGCACCTGTTTTTAGCTCTTGTGGTCGATTATTCATTCCCACACTATGCAAGCGTGCAGATAACTGGCGGTGACGTAAAACGCATGGACAAAGATGGCATCATAGACGCTAAAAACCCAGCCGATGGGCCAGTAAGAGATGTCTATTTTATCTACGCAAAAGATGCGCAAAATGACCAAAAGGTGATGGCATATAGAAACGAAGATACGGCGTGGGGCTTTCCATTTTATTTTAAATTTAACTCAGCCGATATCCAAGCCATGGCTCAAGGCTTTGCAAATAGCGATAACAACGTCACTATCAAGTATTACGGATATAGAATTTCTATGCTAAATGAGTTTAGAAACGTGATCTCGATAAAAGATAGCGGCACAAGTACCAGCTGGCCTATCGCTAGCTACGTGCTTTACTTCATCTTATTTATCTCGCTTGTTATCTGGATAAGAAAGATAAACAAGGCTTTTGCGCCAAAAGTTGAAAATTTAGATACGAAAAAAGAGAGTGTTTAAAACAGGGGGCTAGATCAGCCCTTTTTGTTTATAAGATCAATGAGCCTAACATCTTCGCTTCTTACGATTAGGCTCTTTGGTAAGTTAAATTTAGCTATCACTTCGCACTCTTTTTCTCTCATCTGCCCGTCATCTTTTTCGTGATCATATCCCAAGATATGCAGCAAGCCATGTGTAAAAAGTAGCGCAGTTTCGGCCTCTTCGCTGTGATTTAGCTCGGCAGCTTTTTCTTTTACCATATCTTTGTTTATGACTACCGAGCCAAGTGGGGCGTGGATGACAAGCTCAAGGGGGAAGCTTAAGACGTCAGTGGTTTTATCTATGCCACGCTCAGATCTATTTAGCTCTCTCATCTCATCTTTATTGATAAAAAGAAGCTCAACTTCTCCAGGCGTTAGATATGAGCAAATTTGATCTAAAATTTCAGGATAACTCTCTTCGCAAAGTATCATTTTTGGCTTGTCCTTAGTAAATTTTTGTATAATTTTAGCAAATTTAAAGGGCAAAATATGAAAAAAGCAGTTTGTATAATGAGCGGCGGCATGGATAGCACGCTTTGCGCTGTGATGGCAAAGAGGGCTGGATATGATGTGGTCGCACTTCATTTTGACTATAACCAAAGGACTATGAAGCGAGAAAAGCACGCGTTTGACGAGATATGTGAGCGACTAGGCGTGGTTAAAAAGATAAATTTAGATGTTAGCTTCATCGCTCAAATAGGCGGAAATTCGCTAACTGATAAGAGCATGCAAATAAGAAAAGATGGCGTTAGCAATGACGTGCCAAACACCTACGTGCCGTTTAGAAATGGCGTATTTATCTCAATCGCGGCAGCACTTGCTGAAAAAGAGGGGGCGCAGGCGATCTACATAGGCGTGGTCGAGGAGGATAGCTCTGGGTATCCTGACTGCAAAGAGAGCTTTATAAAAAGCATAAATGAGGCAATAAATTTAGGCACGTCGGCTGATTTTTCTTGCGAGATCATCACGCCACTTGTAAATTTAAGCAAGGCTGATATCGTCTCAAAGTCGCTTGAGCTTGGCTCACCAATAGAGCTAACATGGAGCTGCTACGAGAGCGAGGATGAGGCATGCGGGCTTTGTGATAGCTGCAGGCTAAGGCTAAATGGCTTTAAAAAAGCAAACGCCGTTGATAAAATCCCTTATAAAAAGTGAAATTTGCCTAGAAATTTAAAAGCTAGCTACTATAAATTTAGCTCGGCTATCTGTTTTGCAAGCTTCTCTTTGTACTCAGCCAAAGAGCTTTTGATGATGTTTATAAAGTCGTCGTTTGCACTAGAAAATAAAACTCAGAGCGTTTTAGATCGGTCTTTATCTCTTTGTCTTTGACGCTTAAAAGTGTGTCTATATCCATATTTAGCCCAACCTTGCTAAAACCAAGAGCTATATATGCCCAAAATTTATCTATCTTAGCGCTTGCGGTGAGCGTGTTTTCATCGATTAGGCTTTTGTCTTTTACGATCTGGTAGCCATTTTCTATAAAAGCCTCTTCTAAATTTTGATATCCATAATCATAAAATCTTAAATTTAATAACTAAAATTTAAATTTAACTTTTCTTGACTGCTATCAACCAAAATGGCTAGCCACCTAGGATAAAATCCGCTTAAATTTTTAAATTTACAAGGAGAGACGATGAAAGATATGAAGATGTTTTGCCATCAGTGCGAGATGAGCGCTGAGGATGGATGCGGTGCAAAGGGCCAGCCTATGGGCACCTGTGGCAAGAGTGACACGCTAGCACTTTTGCAAGATACGATGGTTTTTGGCTTAAAAGGTCTTAGCGCATACCGCCACCACGCGCACGAGCTTGGCGCTGATACTAGCAATGTTGATAGCGTTATGGCTGATACGCTTTATTTCACACTTACAAACTCAAATTTCAACTTCGACGAGCATATCAAACAGCTTCTTGAAGTAGGCGGTGCTGGCGTTGAGGTGATGAACCTATTAAGCGAGGCTCACACGGCTAAATTTGGCATCCCAACACCAGTTAGAGTGAGCCAAAACAAGGTCGAGGGCAAGGCGATCTTAGTAAGCGGCCACAACCTGCACGCTCTAAAAGCACTACTTGAGGCGACAAAAGATAAGGGCATCAACATCTACACTCACTCAGAGATGCTTCCAGCTCACGGATACCCAGAACTACGCAAGTACAGCCACCTAAAAGGCAACGTCGGCAAGGCGTGGTTTGATCAAACTAAGCTATTTAACGAATTTAAAGGCGCGATACTAATGACAACAAACTGCATCGTGCCACTACGCTCAAACTGCACATACGCTGACAGGCTATTTGGCTACTCTATCGCAGGCACAAACGGCGTAAAACACATCGAAAACGACGATTTTACACCACTTATCGAGTGCGCACTAGCCTGCGGCGACGTTAGCGGCTTTGATAGCGACGAGAGTCTAGTAACTGGCGGTCACTACAAGACTATCCTAACTTTAGCCCCACAAATTTTAGATGCGATAAACACTGGCAAGATCCGCAGATTTTTCGTGATCGCTGGCTGTGACGCACCTGGCAAGGGACGTGAGTACTATAGAGAGCTAGCTGCCAGCCTTCCAAAAGACTGCGTGATACTTACTTCAAGCTGTGGTAAATTTAGATTTAACGATATCGATTTTGGCAACGTTCCAGGCACCGAGCTACCACGCTACATCGACCTTGGCCAGTGCAACGACAGCAACGGCGCGGTTAAGATCGCCCTTGCGCTTAGCGAGGCAACAGGTATCGCAGTAAATGACCTGCCAGTTTCCATCGTGCTAATGTGGATGGAGCAAAAAGCGGTCATCATCTTGCTAGCGCTATTTAGCCTTGGTATCAAAAACATCAACGTAGGACCTAGCTTGCCTAAATTTTTCAATGAAGAGATCATAAATTTCTTAGTGGATAAATTTAATGTTAGACCGATCAGTGGCGACGCGCAGGCTGATCTAAAATACTTCTTAGGTGAGTAAAAAACTGCCAGAGCTTAGGCTCTGGCTCTAAATTTAAAAAAGACCGCTTTGCTCTTTGCTTTGACTTAGGCTATCAAGTAGATCCTCTTTTTTACAAAGCACAAGGGCATAGACGAAATTTTGTAACTTCTTTATCTCGTCTAAATTTTCATAAAAAATGGCGTTTTCAACCTTTAGCGTACTATCTTTTGGCAGGCAAAATTTAAGCTCGCTTTCGCTGAAATTTCGCCTTAGAAATATGCTTTCAGTCAAAAATAGCTCTTCGTCTTCTTCGGCTATCACAGCTCTAAAACTGCTACCAAAACCAACTGGCTTAAAGTCTTTGTCGATAAAGACTGGGTCAAAGTGCGATGAAATTCTACTCTCTGTCACTTTAAAGCCGATATTGTTTTTCTTAAGATAGCCAAGAAGTCCGCAGAACATCCCAGCAAAAACCCTTGGAATGCTTAAATTTTGATAGTATTTGTCATCGTAAATGAGCGTTGTAAAAAAGATCGAGCTTGGATTTAGCACGCTTATGTTTGTGTCAGTCCAGGCCGTCTCGTAAAGAAGCGAGAGCCTTTGAAGTATCCTCGTATCGTCGCTAAAAAATGTGTCAAACAAATTTGCATGGAAAATTTTATAAAAAAGCTCGGTTAAATTTTCAGGTATGATGTGGGCGTTTTTTTCAAGGTGCGACTTCTCTAAAAGTGCTTTTATGAAGGGATTGACCGCGCAAAATTTGATATTTTTGTGGATCGCTTCAAAGCGCATGAGCTTGATGATAGCCGTTTGCAGGCTTGCTACCTTGATAAAGGCTATCTCCTCGTCACTTGGTGTGATATCATCTTCGCTAATGATAGCGTAGGCACCTTGCTTTATCGCAGGTGCGATCTGATCGCTTTGCGTGGCGATGAGAGCGTAGCCTCGTTTTATATTTTTAGCCTCAAACGCGAAGCTAGTCACGCTTGAGATGCTTGGGTTGTTTAAAATTTGCCCATTTATTATGTGGGTTAAATTTTCTATCGTCATTTAGCCAACGATCGCGCCGTTTTTGACCTTGCTCTGCGTGCCAAGAAGCGTTAGCGAGCCGTCTGATGCGCTTAGGATCATGCCTTGCGAGACATATTTTTTCATCATCGTTCGCTCTTTTAAATTTGCTAAAACGCAAACTTGCTTGCCCACAAGCGAGCTAGGCTCGTAGTATTTGGCGATGCCAGATAAAATTTGACGTGGCTGCTCCTCGCCAAGATCTATCTTAAATTTAAGCAGTTTCTCGCTACCCTCAACCCTCTCGCACTCGAGCACTTCGCCTACTTTTATCACAATTTTGGCAAAGTCATCGATGCTAATGATATCTTCTTCTTTTTTCTCCTCTTTTGGCCCTTCTTTTAGGTCTCTTGCCTCGCCCATTAGCTCTTTTTCTATCCTTGGGAAGAGTGACTCAGTAGCTTTTGCCATAAAATTTGAAATTTCATTTTTCAATACAAGGCTCTCATAAGAGGCCGTATCTATGCTAAAGCCAAGCGTATCAGCTATCTTAGCGCAAGTTTTTGGCATAGCTGGGCTAAGCAGTATCGCCACTTTTGCAAGTAAATTTGCGCAAAGCGCCACAAGTGCGTTTGCCTCGTCACTTTTGCCAGCTTTTACAAGCGACCATGGCTCATACTTCGCAACGGCTGCGTTTGCCAGAGTTACAACCTTCCAAAGATCCTCTAAATAGCGGTTTGTCGCTAAATTTTCTAAATTTTTTATAGCCTCGTCAAGGTAGCCCTTCGCCTCATCAAGCTCAGCTTTGTGAAATTTGACCACGTCTTTTGAGCCAATTTTGTAGTCGCTATACTTTGCGCTCATGCCCACAATGCGGCTTAGTAGGTTACCAAGTCCGTTACCAAGCTCTGAGTTTATGCGCTCGATCAAAGCCTTTTGGCTGTAGTCGCCATCTTGTCCAAACGGCACCTCTCTAAGCAAAAAGTATCTGAAATTTTCAAGCCCATAAGCGTTTGCGACCTCTCTTGGGTTTATGACGTTGCCCTTGCTTTTGCTCATCTTTTCGCCATCTATCGTCCACCAGCCGTGTGCTGCGACATGTTTTGGCAGTGGCAAGCCAAGGCTCATCAAAAATGCCGGCCAATAAACTGCGTGAAAACGTAAAATGTCCTTACCGACGATGTGTGTCGTGTGTGGCCAAAGGTCCATTCTGGCGTTATCTCTTGAGTATCCTAGTGTTGTTAGGTAGTTTATAAGTGCGTCAAGCCAGACGTACATAACGTGCTTGTCGTCGTTTGCGCTCTTTGGTAGCTTTATGCCCCAGTCAAAGCTCGTTCTTGTGACTGAGAGATCTTTTAGTCCGCCTTTTACAAAGCTTACGACCTCGTTTTTCTTGCCCTTTGGGATGACGCAAAGTTCGTCGTTTTCATACCACTTTAAAAGTGCGTCTTCATATTTTGAAAGCTTAAAAAAGTAGCTCTCTTCTTTAACCAAAGATGTTACACGGCCGCAGTCTGGACAGCGGTTGTCCTCAAGTAGGTCTCTTTGGTTAAAAAATGTCTCGCAGCTAACGCAGTAAAAGCCCTCGTATTCGCCCTTGTAGATATCGCCGTTTGCCTGCATCTTTTCAAAGACATTTTGCACTGTTTGCTTGTGCTCTTCGTCAGTCGTCCTTATGAAGTGGTCGTAGCTTATCTCAAATTCATCCCAAAGCGATCTAAATTTCGCACTGATCTCATCAGCATACTCTTTTGGCGTTTTGCCTCTAGCGCGAGCTGCTTGCTCGATCTTTTGACCATGCTCGTCTGTGCCAGTCATGAAGTAGGTCTCTTTGCCTTGCAAGCGGTTAAATCTAGCCAGCGTATCAGCGATGATAGTCGTATAGGCGTGACCGATGTGTGGCACGTCATTTACGTAATAAATCGGAGTGGTTATATAAGCTTTTTCTTTCATATTTTTCCTTTAAATTTAAAAATCAAATCCGCCGTCACTACCGGTGTTGCCTTTTGACATCGAGTTGTAGCAGCTATTTACATACTCTATCCTCGTCTCGCAGTCAAAAAATGCCTCGCAGTTAAAACAGCTTTTGCGACCTTTTTGCTCTTGGCACTCTTGCATGATTTTAGCCTTTTGTTTTAGGGCTAGCTCAAATGCGTCAAGTGGCTCGTTTGCTTGTGCTTCTTGCATTATTTTTGCTCGTAAAATTTATGCAAAAGTGAAATTTCATCACGTGAGCCAAAGAAGCATGGCGTAGTTTGGTGAATTTTTTCTATTTTTATATCAAAAAGTGTTTGGTTTTTGCCGTTTGAGGTTGCGCCCTTTGCGTTTTCATATATAAAGGCAAATGGCAACACTTCAAAGACAACCCTTAGCTTGCCATTTGGATGATCGCTCGTTGCTGGGTAGCTAAAAAGACCGCCGCCTTTTAGTAAAATTTGATGCAAGTCGCTCACCATCGCACCTGAGTATCTTAGCCTGTAGCCCTCGTTAAATAGCTCGTTTATGAAATTTCTATGCGTTTGACTCCAGCCTTTTTGCGTAGCTCCTGTAGCGTTTAGCTTGCCTTTTTCTTTTAGCTCAAGCTCTTTTACAAATTTAAACTCGCCATCTTTGCTAAGCCTATAAAATTTAGGCAAAGCGCCCTTTTTCTCAGCAATTACTAGCTCAAGTCTTGGACCATAGATGCTGTAAGCTGCGGCTATTAAATTTTCTGGTTTTACCTCGTCTTCGTATATGCCAAAGATCGAGCCAACGGCGAAATTTACATCAACTAGGCTTGAGCCATCGAGTGGATCGTAAGCGATGATAAATTTAGCATTTTTATTTATCTCAAGCTCGTCCTCTTTCTCTTCGCTAATTAGCGCTTTTAAGCATGAAAGCTGCTTAAATTTAGCTGTGATGATCTCGTCGCTTTTGACGTCAAGCTTTAGCTGGATGTCGCCAGTTGCGTTTTCGTGAGTTGTGTAGCCAAGATCGGCGTATTTTATCACCTCGCTTATCTCTTTTGCTATATCTTTTATGGTGTTAAAAATTTGGTTTAGTTCTTGCATTATACAGCCTTTGCATTTTTGATTATCCACGCACAAATGGCGTCTATATCGTCTAAATTTAGATTGGTGATCTCGTAGGGGATCTGTTTTTTATAAGTGGCGATCGCGTCTGAAAAGCTAAGATAAGCTTCATCGATCTCACCTCTAAAGACGCTTAGTCTTGGCAGTGGCAGTGTCTTTAGCCCCTCGACTAAGAGTATGTCAAACTCGCCGATCATCCTTATGACCTCGTCTATGCCTTGCGAGCTTTGTGAAAAATAAGTCGTTCTAGTCGGACTCATCACGACTACGTCAGCTCCTGCCTGAGAAAATTTAAAGCTATCCTTGCCTTCAACGTCAAATTTGGCCTTGTCGCCTGGGTCGTGCTTGACTACAACAACCTTTAGCCCGTCATCTATAAATTTTTTTGCGACTTTTAAGATAAGCGTCGTTTTTCCGCTATTTGAAGGGCCAGAAAAAGCAATGGCAAGTCTTTTCATAAGAGCCTTTTTCGTTAAAATTTCTTGCGATTATAGCTCATATTGGCTTTAAAATTTATGAGTGAAATTTAAAAAATAAAATGCTAAAATGCGAGAAAATTTAATGTTTTAAGAGTTTTTTATGAGAAAATTTACACTATTTTTTATATTTATTTTGATGATATTTGGTTGTGCTGATCAAAAAGTGATCGTGCATGAGCCACTAAAAAATGAGCTTTTAGCCTACACAAGCAAGAGCGAGATCATTGATAGCACCGATAGAACGCTTATAATTGCAACCTATCTAAATCCTATATATAACTCAAATTTAGACGAGAACAAAGAGCACTTTTTAGTAGCCATAAACCCAAAAGAGCATGCGCAAAATTTGAGCAATATAAAGGTAAATGGTGACTCAAATGCCACAAATGCAAGGCTGCTTGATGAAAGTGACGAGATGCTTAAATTTGCTGGATTTTCTATGCCTTGGGCGGTCTATTATGAAGTGACCGCACCAAGTAAGCAAAGCGACGATCTCGCGCTTAGTTTCGAAATTTATCAGTCAAAGCCGGTTTTGTTAAATTTTCGAAAAGTTGCGAAATCTTTATACTGGAACCATTAAGCGCCATATAGATCACGTAGTTTGCAAGCACCTTCTTACCGTAGTTTCTAGTCTCAGCCACTGGGACTAGCTCGATAGATAAAAATGGCTCAAATCTCCCCTCTTTAAACATATCATCTCTTGTGATGACTTTTTTGGTAAAACCGATGCCGCCGTTATACGCGTAGGCTGTAAAGAGCGGATGATAGAGAAATTTATCAAGGTAGTTTAGGTGGTGATTTGCAAATTTAAATGCAACATCAGTTTTAAAAAGATCGTCCTGGTCAAAATTTGGAATTTTTAGCTCTTTTTTGCCGATCGCATTTGCGAGAAATGGCATAAACTGCATCATACCAAGAGCGTATGAGGTAGAAACGACACTTGGGATAAAGAGGCTCTCTTGTCTTGCTAGTGCGTAGATCATCGACTTTCGCTCAGTGCTGATGCCTTCAAGCTCTGGTGAGTTTGGCATCAAAAAGTACTGCTTCTCCCAGCCATGTGCCTTTTGCATGAAGTATGCGTATGCACCGATACTTTCGTTTGTGTAAAATTTCATAGCAAATTCGCTTGCTTGTGTGGCGTTCATATCCTTTGCAAGGGCAGCGGTTTTGTTCCACAAAAATGGATCGCTCACATCAAAATTTTCGATATTTTGCTTGCTAGGTCTTGGCACGATCACCTCAAATGGCTCGCCACCGACCAAATCTCTTGCGTAAAGTGAGTAGATATTTGCATCTTTGCTAGCACTTAGCTCTTTTAAAAAGCTCTCATCGCCGCTTAGTTCATACTGCCAAAATATGGCATTGTCCCTTTGCCAAGCCCTATCAAAGGTATTTTTAGCTCTTGTGAAAAAACTAAATGCAACGTCATTTTGACCAAGCAAGATGGCGTTTAGCCCAAGTGTAAATGCGTCGCCTTTTTCGGTGACAGCTGGATCTATGCTAAGTAAATTTCTTCTAAAGCTTTCATATTTTTTATTAAATACGATATCGTTTAATAAATTTGTAAAGCCCTTTTGCATGTAGAGCTTGTTCATAAAATTTGCTTCAAAATTTACGCTAAAAAGCGCATTTTTACTTTGCGGGTTTGAAGCGTTAAAAAGCTCTAAAAAGCTCTTTGTATCGTTTGCATTTGCAAAGCTAAGAGCTGGGTTTGGCTCGTTTAAAGTGCGTAAAATTCTAGCTTTTTCTGGGTTTGTATTTGCAAGATTTGCCGCTAAAATTTCACGAGTTTTACTATCAAGCTTTAGAGAAAAGCTCATCGTTGTTAGTAAATTTTGGCAAGCCAAGCTAGCACTTGTGATGTTGCTTGCATTTATGCCAGGACACTTGCTAGGGGCTGCTTTGGGAGGTAAAATTTTATTGATTGATTTTTGAACTAAGCCACTTTTTCTAAAAACGTCGCGTGAAAGCTCAGCTATCTGCTCCTTTGTGTAGCTGCCCTCGTTTATAAGGCGGTTTATGTAGTAGTCTTTTGCAAGGCTTTTTGGCTCGTTTTTTAGCTCCTCGTAGGTGTAAATTTTAGCTAAAAGAGCAACGCAGGCTAAAGAGAGGATACTAAAGTGACGCAGCAAAAACAAATAAAAGCCTTATTAAAAATTGATCTATGAGTTGAAGTGCTAAAAGCACGATGAGTGGGGCAAAGTCGATGCCGTTAAATTCTGTTTTGATGTAGCGTCTGATGAAGCTATAAACAGGATCAGTCAGCCTATAAAGTAGCTGCACGACTGGCGAGCTAGGATCAGGCTTGACCCAGCTAATGAGAGCCGCTGCTATGACGATCCACGTATAGACCGTGATGATAAGGTGCAAAATGTTTGCGATCGCTGAAAATAGAGTGGAAAGTATCATTTTTGCTCCTAGATCAAAATTTTTGCTAAATCATCTTTGATGAGCGGATAGAGCTCGCTTAGCTCAGGGCCATGAAGGTCGTTTGTAAGCAGCGCACGTAGCGGCATAAAAAAGTTTTTGCCTTTTAAATTTGTAGCGCTCATAAGCTCTTTTTTAAACTCATCAAAGCTCTCGCACGCTTTTAAATTTAGAGCTGCTTTTTTTATGATCTCAAATTCGTTTTTATACTCATCTGGAGCTATTTTCGGTGAGTAAATAGCCTCAACTTTTGCCTTTATCTCAGGCACAAGAGAGCTTTCTTGAGTGTAAAATTTAACTAGCTCAACCTTACTCTCATCCACGCCAAAGATCTCTTTTATACGCTCTTTTGAGGCAAGCTTGATGTGTTCTCTATTTATCTGCTCAAGCTTTTTCACGTCAAATCTAGCAGGCGAGCGTGAAATTTTAGTTATATCAAACCACTTCACCGCCTCTTCGATAGTAAAAATTTCAGTTGGAGTTTTGTTGCCAAGAAGTATCAGATAGTTTGCGATCGCCTCAGGCAAAAATCCCTGCTCAAAGAGCCATTTTACGCTTGATTCGTTCTCGCGCTTGCTCATTTTTTTGCCCTCTATATTTAAAAGGATAGGCAAATGCGCGTAGTTCATCTTGCCAGTGTAGCCAAGCCCCTCGCGTATGAGGTCTTGCTTTGGTGTGTTGCTCACATGATCCTCGCCGCGTATGACAAAGGTCACGCCTTCTAGCATATCATCAATCGCGCAGGCGAAGTTATAAGTTGGAGTCTTATCCGCTCTCATGATGACAAAGCTATCAACTGCGTCTGGCTCGAAGCTTAGCTCGCCTTTGATCGCGTCTGTAAAGCTCATCGTGCGTGTTGGTTTTTTCATGCGGATAACAAATGGCTTCTCGCAGTTTAAAACTTCAGCGTCGCTTAGCCTCTCGCAGGTGCCGTCATATCTATATGCCACGCCTTGCTCTTTTGCTTTTTGCTTTTTAGCTTCGAGCTCTTCTTCGGTGCAAAAGCAGGCAAAGGCTTTTTTGTTGATGAGGAGCTTTGATGCAAGCTGTCTGTGGAATTTTAAATTCTCACTTTGGATGTAAATTTGCTCTGGTTTTATGCCAAATTTGCTTAAAATTTCTAAGATATCTTTCTCTTTTCCCTCGATATTTCGCTCTTTGTCGGTATCTTCTATGCGTAAAATAAAGCCACTTTTATCTTGCAAAGAACAAATATAGTTGAAAATAGCAGCACGTAAATTTCCTATGTGCATATCTCCTGTTGGAGAGGGTGCAAAACGATACATAAGCTCATTCCTTACGTTAAATTTGAAGTTTGGATTATAACACTAGCTTGATAAATTTAAAGTTATGTAATTTTAAATTTTTAGGCTAAGCAAAGCATAGTTTTTATAAAATCCGCACGAAAATTTAACTATTTATAGGAGAAAGCAATGAGTTTTATCAGTGAATTTAAAGAATTTGCGATGCGCGGAAATGTCATAGATATGGCAGTTGGTGTTGTTATCGGTGGAGCATTTGGAAAGATTGTCTCATCACTAGTTGGCGATATTATCATGCCAGTAGTTGGCGCTATAACAGGCGGTGTAAATTTCACTGATCTTAAGCTAACACTAAAAGAAGCTGCAGAAGGTGCGCCAGCTGTTACGATAAACTATGGCTCATTTATACAAACAATGGTTGATTTTTTAATCATTGCGTTTTGTATCTTTTGCGTCATCAAAGCTTTAAATACACTTAAAAATAAACTACCAAAAGAAGAAGAGGCAGCTCCTGCAGAGCCTGAAACTCCAGCTGATATAGCACTTCTTACTGAGATCAGAGATCTTCTAAAAAAATAAATTTTTTAATCAAAGGGAGAAAGCTCCCTTTGAAATCCGTTAAATTTTGTCCTATTTTTTATGCTAAAATGCTTTTTCATCTTAAAAGCGAGTAAAATATGATAGAACAAATCCCATTTTTCCAAGGTCTTAGCGCCGATGACCTAGCCAAACTTGAAGCAATCAGTGTTGTTAAAAAATACAAAAAAGGCGAGTTTTTATTTATAGAGGGCGAGGAGCCAAAGTGGCTTACGTTTTTGATAACTGGCTCAGTTAAACTTTATAAAACTACGGCAAATGGCAAGGAAATTTTTATCCATCAGCTTGCACCTATGAATTTTGTAGCTGAAGTCGTAAATTTTGAAAATATCCCATATCCTGCAAGCGCCATTTTTACTATCTCTGGTGAAGTTTTAAAGATAAATTATGAAAAATTTGAAGCACAATTTTTAACAAAGCCAGAAATTTGCATGAAATTTCTAAAATCAATGGCTCAAAAGATAAGGATAACAACGAATTTACTTCATCAAGAGCTAATACTAAGCTCTGAAGAGAAGGTAGCTAGGTTTATTTTAGATCATGAAGATCTATTTAATGAACTAAAGCATACAAAAATTTCATCGATACTCAATATGACTCCAGAAACTTTTTCGAGAATTTTAAATAAATTTAAAACAAATGGTTTGGTCAAACTTGACGAGAAGAACCAAATTCTAGAAAAAAATGTAGGTGGGCTACAAGAAATTTATTCTTATTGAAAGTTAATATCAA
>NZ_CABPTV010000009.1:170127-172259 GCF_902460535.1 Campylobacter concisus
TTCGTAAAAATTTACGATATATTGATAAAGTCAGGAGGAAATTTTGGCTGAAGTTAAGAAGAAATTTTTTGTTTGGTCATCTGTGATAATAGGCATCGTAATCGGCCTTATCGCTTCTATGGGCATAGCTGATGCACTTCATGCGACTGGTAGCGGATTTGTCTGTACCATGTGTCACACGATGGATCCTATGAATGCTGCATATCATGAAGATGTACACGGCGGCAATAACAAGCTTGGCATAAAAGCTGAATGTTCAGCCTGTCACCTAAATCATACAAGTGCCTATACCTATGTGCTTACAAAACTTAAAGTATCGATAAATGATGGCTATAAGACATTTTTTACAGATACAGACAAGATCGACTGGCGTAAAAAACGCGAGCACGCATCTCACTTTGTCTATGATAGTGGGTGTTTAACCTGCCACTCAAATTTAAAAAATGTTATTCAAGCTGGTAAATCATTTTTGCCACATAGAGATTATTTCGTTCTTGGAAATCCTAATAAAAAATCATGTGTTGATTGCCACGAGCACGTTGGGCACAAGAATTTAGGACTACAAATCGATAAATTTGAAGCAATTAAAAAACAAGAAAACAATAAAACCAAGTAAGGAGGAGAGATGTTTAAAAAGTCGCTAATGTTATTAGCCTGTCTAATGTCTTTTGGCTTTGCCGCAAACATGGATGCAAATAAATCTGACGCTTTAAACCTTAATGTTGTAAAAAACATTAAAGTTGCTCACAAAATGTCAGACTTATCAAAAAGCTGTGTTGAGTGCCACGCTAAAGAGACACCCGGCATAGTTGCCGATTGGAAAAATAGTCGCCACGCTCACGTTGGCGTAAGTTGTATGGATTGCCACTCTGTAAATGCAGATAATCCTATGGCTTCAGTTAAGGTGCATCCAAAAGATTCTAACAACCATGTTTCAATGCTAGTTAGCCCAAAAACTTGTGCTAAGTGCCACGAAAACGAAGTTGATGAACTAGTAAAGAGCGGTCACGCAAGAGCTGCTATGCAAATGTATGCTAATCCTGCAATGGTGAAACTAATGTATCACTATGAGGGAGCAGATCATCCTGACTTTAAAATGGCTCCAGATGCCACTGGTTGTTCTCAGTGCCACGGAACCGTCATCAAACTAGACGCTGATCACAAACCTACAAAAGAGACTTGGCCAAACTATGGTATAGGCAATGTTTATCCAGATGGTGGCGTAGGTAACTGTAAATCATGTCACAGCGCACACACATTTAGCATAGCTGAAGCTAGAAAACCAGCTGCTTGTGCATCTTGCCACCTTGGACCTGATCACCCAGATATTGAGATCTTTAACAACTCAATGCACGGACATATCTATAATAGCGAAGCTCACAAATGGAATTTTGATGCTGCTCCTGATACATGGGATGTGCCAGACTTTAGAGCTCCAACTTGTGCAGCTTGCCACATGAGTGGTGTTGGTGAAACAACAACAACTCACAATGTTTCAAGAAGACTAAAATGGAACCTATGGGGCGTCAGCAGTAAGCTAAGAACAGCTGGTGATGAACAAGCTGCTGTTGTTTACGAAAAAACTGGCAAACTAACCATAGGAACGCCACTTGCAGGTCATCCAAATGGGCCAGAAGCAGCAAGAGCTGAGATGAAGCTAGTTTGTAAAGCTTGCCATACATCAACTCATACAGATAACTTCTTCATTATGGGTGATAAGCAAGTAGAGCTTTATAACGTTTACAATGCTGAAGTAACTAAGATGCTTGAAGAGTTGAAAGCTAAAAACTTACTACTCGCAGACGCTTGGGAGGATGAATTCCAAGATATCTACTATCATATGTGGCACCATGAAGGTCGTCGTATGAGACAAGGCGCTCTAATGGGTGGTCCTGACTACTCACACTGGCACGGTGTATTCGAAGTTAAAAATGATATAAGAAAACTTCGTAAGATCTACAAAAAAAGAATGGAATCTGGTAAAGTAGAGTAATACTTTTTAAGGTGGGAATTTTCCCACCTTTTTATTTTTAAATTCCAAATTTTATCTTTTAGTTATTATCCTAATGTAAATACCTTTTAACAATTATTTTTGTAAATTTAAATCATAAAATCATACGGCTTAGCACTAC
>NZ_CABPTV010000009.1:172283-174569 GCF_902460535.1 Campylobacter concisus
ATTAATAAAATCTATAATGTAAATTTAAAAATATAAAATATAATCTTTGTTTTCAAGGAGATATTTTGGGACTTTTTCGGATCATTATTGGGGCATTTGTCTTTAGTGTTCTTACAAATTTATATTCATACAAACGTTTTATCAAAAAGGTATCTTTTTTTGCCCCACACCTTAAAAAAATTCGTATATTTTTCTATATTATTAGTGTGCTTGAGTTTGTATTTGTTCTTCAACTAAGATTTTCTTTTTTAAATATAGAACTCTATCTGATAGCAGGGACGCTCATTGGTTTTTCGCTATTTTTATTTGGCGTTAGTTTGTTTTATGATGTTGCTAGATCCATTTTCTCAAAGGCTCATTTTAATCCCACAAGACGAAAATTTATTAAATTTTGCTTTGATGTAACATTTGTCATTTTTATAGTCGCTTGCTTTTTGAAAGGAATTTTTAACGCACTTACTCCGCCAAAGATCAGACAGATTAGTATAAAAATAAAAAATTTACAAAATGATCTAAAAATAGCCATGATAACTGATGTGCATATTGGCGAGTTTTTGCAAAAGGATTTTGTGGCTGAGCTTGTGAAAGAGATAAATTTAGCTAGACCAGACCTAGTGGTGATAGTTGGCGACTTGGTCGATATGAGAGCTGAACTTATAGGGGATTTTTTAGATCCATTAAAAAATCTTAAAAGCACTTACGGCACCTTTTATGTCCCCGGCAATCACGAATACTACCACGGAGTTGATGGGATACTAGAAAAAATTCGCGCTCTTGGCATTAGAATACTTGGCAATAAAAATGAAAAAATAGCTGGTATAAATTTGGCAGGAGTCTATGATCTAGCTGGCATAAGGTTTAAAAATTTAGAGCCAAATTTAGACGAAGCGCTAGCAGGATGTGACCCAAATTTGCCGACCATCCTACTCTCTCATCAGCCAAAATTTATAAAAACTATGCAAAAAGACGTTGATCTAGTGCTTTGCGGTCACACGCACGCTGGACAAATTTTTCCTTTTAGTATCCTAGTCTTGCTGGATCAAGGTTTTTTACATGGGCTTTATAAGATTAATGATAAAATGCAAGCTTATGTTAGTAGTGGTGCAGGATTTTGGGGGCCTCCGGTTAGGATATTTGCTCCTAGTGAGATCGCTATTTTAAATTTAAGCAAGGACTAAAATGAACAAGGACAATCTCTTCTCTCAAATTTTTGGCAAGGTAGCAAGATTAAACTTTTTCAAGCCACTTCAAGAGCTTATCAACTCCTTTTATGTAAAGCTATTTAAGATCGATATGAGCGAGTTTAAGCCAGCAAATGAGTATAAAAATTTAAACGAACTTTTCACTAGAGAGCTCTTAAAACCAAGAGAATTTGACGCAGCAGATGAGATATTTATAAGTCCTGTTGATGGTACCTGCCTTAGTTTTGGCACCACGAAAGAGCTAGAAGCTTTTAGCATAAAAGGCATGAGCTACGGGCTAAAGGAGCTTTTGGGGCAGGGCGAGCTTGAGGGCGAGTTTGACTTTGCCAACATCTATCTTAGCCCAAAAGACTATCATCACTATCATGCACCTTGTGATATTACGATAAAAAAAGCGGTCTATATCCCAGGTAAGCTTTACAGTGTGGCGGTAAAATGGCTTGGCAAGGTCGATAGCCTTTATACTAAAAACGAGCGTGTGGCGCTACTTTGCGAGATGAAAAATGGCAAAAAACTTTGGCTAGTTTTTGTGGGTGCGCTAAACGTTGGCAAAATGAAATTTTGCTTTGATGAGCGTATCCAGACAAATGCGATGGCAAATTTTACGCAAATTTATGAATATGAAAATTTACACATCAAAAAGGGCGAGCGCCTCGGAAATTTCGAGCTTGGCTCAACCATTGTCATACTTAGTGAAAAAGATGCGATCGAATACAACCTTTTTGAAAACAAAGAGCTTAAATTCGCTGAAGCTATCGGAATATTGAGGAAATATTCTTAAAAATATATACTTATTTTGTGTCAAAATAAGTATATGGATGGTGTCCCTTTCGCTTAGATTCTTCTGGCGGATTCATATAATTGCCATAATATAAACGCAAAACAGGATCATAATTTTTTATGATCATTAGCTCATAATTTTCAAATTTATGTAGCACATATTCGTTAAAGTCGGTTTTGCTATATACCTCTTTTGTGCCACTCGAATAAATTCCTATAAAGTTAATATCTTTGTTTTTTTTTGCTTCGTCAATCAATGTTTCTATTTTTGATAAAATACGATTTTTAGTAATTATAAATTTAT
>NZ_CABPTV010000009.1:176344-202531 GCF_902460535.1 Campylobacter concisus
ACATCTTTATCTATCTCGATAAAAAATGTTTGTGCGCTGCCTCCGCTGCCATATACGCCTTTATAGACTTGATTTACAGCGTGGCCGCTACCATCAATCGCCACTTGGTTGTGTGTATTGCCTGAAGCGCTATGCTTTAAATTTAGTGCCGCCACTTCGCCATCTGTTGCCTGTGTGAAGATAGTGCCTTTGCCCTCTAGTGCCACTTTGTCATTATTATCGCCTTTGATCTTTAGCACGGTATTTACACTTTTTAGCCCACCATCTGTTACTTGTGAGTCTATGATATCAAGCACGCTTTTGGCATCTAGTCCTATCGAGACTGCCTGAGTGCTCTTGCTACCAAGCTGTAAAATTTCAAAGCTCTTTAGTTTATCATTTAGATCAGCCACTTTGCTAAGATCGATATTTTCAGTAAAGATGAGCGTATCAACGCCACCTTTTGCGTCTATCTTGTTGCCTTCGTAGGTAAAGGTATTGTTTTGATCATCTCCCTCGTGAGTGATCTTGATATTTTTATCTATCTCAACAAAAAATGTCTTTGTGTTAGTTCCATCAGTGTATGTGCCTTTGTAGACGTGATTTAGTGCATGTCCGCTACCATCAATCGCTACTTTGTTAAATTCATCTCCTATGGCTTGACTATGTTTCCAGTTAAGCATAGTTACTTCTTTATCAGTAGCTAGTTCAAATTTATTATTTCCATCACTTATTAGCTTAACGCCATCTTCATCATCGCCTGAGATTTTTAAGACAGTATTCATACTTTGTGTATCTTGTATCTTTTTTCTGCCACTTCCTGAGCCAATGGTTATGGTGGTCTCTTTTGAGTCTATGATATCAAGAACGTTTTTAGTATTTAGTGATATTGAGACAGCTTGGGTTTCAGTACCTAGTTGCAAACGTTCAAAACTTTTTAAAGTATCATTTAAATTACTTACTTTTTCTAGTTTTGTATCTTCAACAAATATCAGCTTATCTACACCACCTTTTGCATCTATACTCTTGCCATTATAGATAAAGACATCATTTAGATTACTTCCTTCAAGAGTATTTGTATTGTGTTTTAAGTGCATTACTCTATTAAAATCATCTGGGTCATTTCCATAACCATTTAGTGCTTTTCTATAGCCATTTGCATCAGCACTACTAACGTATCCTTTATCTTCCAAAGCTTTTATATAGCTATTACTAAAAAGATGTGTGCCACTTCCTTGCGAGCCAATATTTTTATAGTCAGCATCTGTATATATAGGATTTTTATGTTTTCTTATCTGTATATCGAGATCCACATCTGTTCTTTGATCTATATAGTCGATATTTAATTTGTAAAAGCCTTTTTTTAATGTTATGACGTTAGGGTATCCCAAAACAGTATCACCCACTCTATTAACTTCTCTTGTTGACCAAGGGTTTGGATTTTGTGGAGGATGTGGTTGTTGGTCGCCATTCCAATATGACGCAACTATTTTATAATTGCCAAGCTCCATATATACATGATCTTGAAAGCGGTCCGCCCTTACGTGGTACTCGCCATCTTCTTCTATATATATCCATCCACTCATATGCATGACAAGGTCTGTTCCTACAGTCTCAGCTTCTAGCAAGGTGTAGTTACCCGAGTGATTTACATTGTAGTGGGTGCCAGTGTGGTCTGTGTCACTTGCCATAGGGGAGTGTCCTACTCTTGCCATATCATTTGTGTTTAACTCTCCCGCTGATGGTCTAGTCCAGCTTAATTTATAATCTTTTCCTCCCCTAAAGGAGACTTCATCAAACGTAGTAGTTGCACTAACACCAGCCCACTCCATCCATTCTTTATAGTGATGCTTTACATAAAATAAATTTGCACTATCTGTTTGTAAAAATGGTCCAGGATACATAAATTTATTTATAAATTCTTTATTTGTACAATCATAAAACCACATATCAACATCAAGGCCTTTGTTTGCCACCATAGTTACGGTTTGAACGGCTAAATTTCCCGCGTCATCTAGTCTTTCTACTATGTAGTTTTTGCTGCCAGTGTTTTGTGCTACGTTAAAGCTTCCAGAGTAGCTTAAATTTCTATCAAGTGTCAGTGTCGTCTTATCAGATGTCTCAGCGTCTATGACCTCTACATCTTTTGATTTTTCATCGTGTGGATTGTTTGCAGCTTCGCCTTTGCCGCTAAAATTTATAGCGTAGCTACCAGAGCTATTTTTTATATTATCAAAGTCAGATTCTATTAGCTTGTCAGGCTTTGAGTCAAGATCGACTGTGATAGTTAGGTTATCATCTCTTTGAGGTACGCCGTCAGTCCCCACATAGGTGGCGTCTATGATATGGTGCGTTCTATCTAGCTTTTTGCCAGCTTTTTCAAAGTCTGCTATGACGGTGTTATTCTCGATCTTGGCTATAAAGCTATCACTTATATTTCCGTTTTCATCTTTTATCTCTATTAGCACGTAGCCCTTGCTATCACTTGTGGTGTCAGGCTTATTTATGCCAAATTTAATGTATGGCTGTTCGTCATTCGTAAGAGCGATGTTGTAGTTTATCTTTTGGGTCGAATTTGACTCATACTGGCTTGTCGAGATGATATGCTCGTAGTTCTCTTCGTTTAGGTATTTTGCAGAGTGGATATCGGCATTATCTATCTTTGTAACAAGCTTTACATCGTCTATATAGTCAAGCACACCAAAGGCAAATAGCCTACCACTTGAAGTGCCAGAGATTGCGCTTCCATCGTCTTTTATAAGAGTTGCATCGACTAAGGTCGGACGCTTACTACTTACCGTCACGTCTGGTATGGTGATAGCGCCGTCAATTATCACTTTTATATCGCTTGGATCTTTTTTGTTTATCATATGCACGCCATCATCGTCTAGGATGTAGCTCACGGTTGATTGTTTGTTGGTAAGTGGGTTTAGGATGCTTATCTTTAGCTCGTCTTTTGGCACTGCGCTACTTGGGAGATAGACCTTTACATCAGAGGTCGTTATAGCTCCAGTGGTGTCGTCTATGAGCCCATCTCCGTCAGCGTCTTTGACAAATTTAGCCACTGGACTGTCGCTAAATTTTATCTCATTTGTATCGCTTTCGCCTTTGTTGCCAGCCTTGTCCATCATGGTCGTCGTTATGCTTGTGGTTTTGCCATGTTCTATTGGCACTGTGATCTTAAATTTGCCGTCATTTAGTGGCACTTCATTGTGATCAGGGGCGATTATCTTGCCATTAGTGTATGTGTAGACCTTGTGCGTTTTACTGCCGTCTGGGTTTGTGACATCTATGGCTATCTTATCGCCTTCTTTTATCACGCTTGGGATTTTTATGGAGGCCTCAGTTTTTGTTGGATCGCCGTCATTGTATCTGTTTTCTGAAGTGTCTATCTTGCCATCTGGTGTTCTATTACTAGAGCCCAAGTCACTATCAAAGCTTATCTTAGCTGATTTTACAGGTGGAGCTACTACGACGCTTGGGGTGGTTTGGCTACTTGTGCCATTTGGTTTTGGCGCACCATGCTCGTCATTAACCGTTGTGCTTATAGATACACTTGAGCCAGGTGTCACTGGCACGCTTACGCCTGGCACTTCAAATTTACCATTAACTATTGGTATAAATACGTTTGGGTGATTTTTATCATAGACGCTTGTGCCATCGTTGCTTACTACAAATTCTTTTGGCGAGCCACCTATGTTTATAGTGACGCTCTCTTTTGGCTTTATGGTGCGAGGTAAATTTATCTCAACCTTTGAAGTGCCATCTCCTATCTCGTCGCCACTTATCAGACCATCGCCGTTTTTATCAGCTGTTAGCGTTACTTTTACAGTGTCACTTACGCTGCTACTTGGCGTAGTGCTTGTGGCTGAGACGTTGCCAAATTTATCGACTACGCCAGTTTCTATGCTGCTTCCTGCTGTGATGTTTGCGATGTTTGGCACGCTAAAGCTAACTGCGCCATTTTCATCGGTCGTAAATGTATAGGTGTTGCCGTCCTCGTCAGTGGCTGTGCCATTTTCTTTATCTAGCGTAAATTTCTTCTCAACTGGTGGTTTGCCTGGTTCATTTAGCTTAAACGTGATCTTATCTCCAGTGCTAAGCTCATCAGGCACTACAAATTTCATACCGCTAGTTTGCGTGCCACTGCCATATCCTAGCTCGGTCGCATCTATCACGCCGTCGCCATTTTTGTCAAGATCAAGCGTGGCTGTCACTTTTGAGATGGCTGGCGTGTCGTTTAGCTCATAAGCAGTTGGTGGCGCGGTAAATGTCCTGCCACCAGTGGTGTATGAGCTTGTCACGGTCGTTTTGCCATGGTTTAAAATTTCAACCCCAGTGATCTCTGCTTTGCCATTTACGATAGGTATAGGAGCCGCTCCAGTGGGCGTGCCGGTGCTATCAACTGGGATTAGCTCGTTTGTAGCAGTATTTACTTTGTAGTTGCTAGTTTTACCGCCACCTTTCATATTTGTCTTTATCGTGATGATGTCGCCATTTTTAGCAACGTCTGGGATATCAACCCCTATGCTTGTGATGATTTTCTTGCCATCAGGAGTTTTTGGTAGCGAGTTTAGCTGAGCTCCTCCTAAAAAGCCCTTTTTCTCGCCAGTATCGCTTGTGAGGTTAAAATTTAGCACGATGTTTGGCTCTGGAGGTGTAAAATTTAGGTTTTCGGCGCCAAATCCAGCGTATGAGACCCCGCCGATTTTTGCCTCGCCAACTGGCCATTTGACCTTGTCATGCCTAGCTTCAAGAGCGCGCAAACCAGTGTAGAAGTCATAGATATTTGAGTAGTGGCCACCTAGTTCAAATTTGATGCCACTACTGCCAGCAGAGGCGAAGTTATGTGGTGATGAGCCGTGAGAGGATAGCTCTTGATGGGAGATTTGATCATCGTCATTTGCGTGTTCTTTGTGGTTTTCAAGGATGTTTGCGTTTTTTGGGATGACTAGCTCGCCTTTGTGCTCAGCAAAGACATTTATAGTGTGAAATACCGAGCTAAAGCCGACATAAGCCTTTTCGCCGTCATCAAAAACAATGGTAAGGTTCGAGTTTTCGCTCGTTTTTATATCATCACCAAGGTAAATTTCATCGCCTTTGCGCAGCACCCTCATAGTGCCGTCCCTGCTTATGGCGATGGCTTAACCCTTGATCTTTTTGATAACGCCGATCCTTATGGCGTCAAAATTTGGCATTTTTTCATCCCTGTAAAATATGTGTATTGTAATATCGAAAAAATTTACTAAATTTTTATATAAGAAAAAATAAATTTTTATATAAACTAAAAATAACAAGAGTGATTTTTGAAAAGCTGCTAAAGAGCCTTTATAAACTCTTTAAATTTATCTCCTCGCTCGGCGTAGCTCTTAAACTGATCAAGGCTCGCAGCTGCTGGGCTTAGAAGCGCTATCTCGCCAGCTTTTAGCTCTTTGCCGATTTCATTTACGGCGTTTTGTAAAAAGTCGCATTTTAGGGCAGGGATGCTAAATTTAGCAGCTAAATTTATAAGCTTGTCGCTATTTGAGCCAATAGCGTAAATTTTGACCTTAAGACCCTTTAAATTTTCAAAGAGCTCATCCATGCTAACGCCCTTGTCGTCGCCGCCTAAGATTAGGTGCATGAAGTGGTCTTTGTAGCGTTTTACGGCTTGAATGCTGGCGTCTATGTTGGTCGCTTTTGTGTCATTGACCCAGGTTCGCCCCATCTTGTCGGTGAGCTCTTCAAGCTTGTTTGCTTCAATAACAAAGGTGTTTAAAAGACCCACATCGCAGCGATCAAATAAAATTTTCTCAACCGCAAGTGCCAGCAGTGCGTCAAGTAAAAATGGCGTTTTAAAGGCTATGTCGTCTAAATTTACGCCACAAAAACGAGCTAAATCGCTCTCATCTTTATATGCGATCACTTTGGCCTTTGTAGGCGTTTTAGCGTAAATTTCAGGCACGATCGCCACGCTAGTTTCACTCATGCTAGCAAGCGGCTTAAGCTTTGCCTTTTCGTACTCGTTCATGTTGCCATGCCAGCTTAGATGGTCTGGAGTGATCGGCAAAAGCACGTAGATGCCAGGTGTTGCGTGCTTTGTGTAGTGCAGGGTAAATGAGCTAGTCTCAAGTATCCAAATTTTAGCGTGCGGGTCTAAATTTGCTAGTGCGATGCCGACATTGCCGCCCATTACTGAGCCCTTGCTCTCTAGCAGGTGCTGCATCATCTTTGTAGTCGTCGTCTTGCCATTTGTGCCGCTTATCCAGACATTAAATGGCAGATGAGCCTTGTAAATTTCATAAAAATAGTCATATTCGCTAACTAAATTTCTAGCTTTTTTGATAAGCTCGTGGTGAGGCGGGATGCCTGGGCTTGGTATCTCTAGGTCGCTTTTTGCTGGGTCAAATTCGCTAACTGGCAAAAGAGCGTTGCCAAACTCGTCCTTAGAAATTTCGCTAAATTTATCATCATATATATCCCAAAAGCCCTCATTCACGAAGTTTTTAGCGATAGCTTTTGTCGTGCCACCATAGCCAAATAGTGATTTTCTCATGTTTTTATCCTCTTTTGCCCCATAAAATTTCTACTATATCGTTAGCACTTAGCTCACGCATCACGCCCTCTATCTCGCGGCGCTCAAAGAGCTCAAATCTAAACGTATCAGCAAAATTTAGCTTCAAAAACTCCGCAAAATAAGCACCCTCGCAAGCAAATTTTACTCTTATATAAAATGCCTCTAAAAAATCATCATCAAATTCAGGCACAGGCGCTAATATACGCTCTACGATCTGCCTAAGCTCGTCTTTTGTTATGTCAGGCACTACTTTTGGCTCTGGCAGGGCGATGTCAAAGGCGAGATTTTCAGCGCCCTCAGCCTCCCACCACTCGTGCAGGCTAAATTTACTCATATCCTTGCCGCTTATCTTGGCTAGACGCTCTTCTACTTTGCGGTACTCTTTGCCGTCTTCATCGCCAAATTCGTCACAATAGTCGGTGTAGGCTAAAATTTGCTCCAAAATTTCATCATATATTTTTCTTGCACGCTCAAAGTCAGGCTCTATCTGCGCTCGCATGATCTACCTGATCTTTAGCGCCGTTAGTGCGATCAAATTTGCCAAAAGCGCGATAATCCAAAAGCGCACGATGATCTTATTTTCCGCCCAGCCTTTTATCTCAAAATGGTGATGTATAGGCGCCATTAGGAAAATTCTGCGTTTAAAAATTTTAAAACTACCCACCTGCAAGATGACGCTTAGCGTCTCAACGACAAAGATGAGGCCGATGATGATGAGCAAAATTTCGTTTTTGGTCGCAACGCCCATAAAACCGATATATGCGCCAACACTTAGGCTGCCGCTATCGCCCATAAAGACTTCAGCCGGATGGCAGTTAAACCACAAAAAGCCCATGAGCGAGCCAATGAGCGCAGAGGCTACGACGACGCTCTCGCCAACGCCTGCGATCTTTGGTAAAAGCAGGTACGAGCTAAAGACAGCGTGACCGCAGATGTAGGCAAAAACGCCAAGTGTTAGAAGTGAAAATATCGATGGCACGGCGGCAAGTCCGTCAAGTCCGTCTGTTAAATTTACCGCATTTGAGGCTGCGACGATGACAAGCGTCCAAAAGAAAATGGCAAAAATTTTCATGTCAAAGATCGGCTGCTTGTAAAATGGCAGGTAAAACTCGGTGTTTAGCTCTTTGCTGATGTATAAAAAGGCTGCGAGCAAAAAGGCGATGAGAAACTGAAAAAAGAGCTTTGCCTTTGGGCTTAGGCCGGCGTGGTTTTTAGCACCTAAAATTTTGCTGTAGTCATCCTTATAGCCAAGCAAAGTGAAGCAAACTAGGCAAAAGAGCGATGCTAGCACGAAAGCGTTATCAAGCCTTGCGCAGATGATCGTGGCGATCACAGCTGTAAAGACAAAGACAAGTCCGCCCATGGTTGGCGTTTTGGCCTTTTTTTGGTGAGTTTGTGGCGCGAGCTCGTAGATAGGCTGTGCGGCGTTTTTTGCCTTTGCCCAAGCGATAAATTTAGGCATCAGATAAGCTGTCAAGATAAATGCTATGAAAAACGCGATGCCAGCGCGAACGGTGATATACTGAAAGATATTAAAATTTAAAATTTCGTAGATATAGTAAAACATAGGGGCCTTTATTTTAAAAAAAAGCAATTTTAGTATAATGGCCTTAAAAATTATCTAAATTTAAGGATAAAATTTAAAAATGGCTCAAAAAACTATACTTATAATAACTGATGGCATTGGATCAAACAAAAATGGCAAATTTAATGCATTTGAGGCGGCCAAAAAGCCAAACTACGATAAATTTTTTAAAGAAATTCCAAACTCACTCATAAAAACTTCTGGAAACGCTGTGGGGCTACCTGAGGGGCAGATGGGAAATAGCGAAGTAGGGCACATGTGCATAGGAAGCGGTCGAGTTTTGTATCAAAATTTGGTCAAAATTTCACGCAGCTTTGATGATGGCTCAATAGCAGAAAATGAAGCACTAAAAGCTCTTTTTAAAAAGTGCAAAAAAATTCACGTCATAGGGCTATATAGCGACGGCGGCGTGCACTCTCATATGGAGCATTTTGACGGCATGTGCGAGCTTGCTAGCAAAAATGGCTGCGAAGTTTTTGCCCACGCTATCACCGACGGACGCGACGTTAGCCCAAATAGCGGCTTAAATTTCATAAAAAGCTTGGAGGCTAAATTTAAGGTAGCGACCGTTTGTGGGAGATTTTACGCGATGGATAGAGATAAACGCTGGGAGCGCGTAAAAGAGGCCTATGATAGCCTAGTAAATGGGGCAAATTTAAGCGATCTAGCACCAAGCGAGTATCTACAAAAAAGCTATGATGATGGCGTGACTGATGAGTTTGTAAAGCCAGCTAGTTTTAATGGTTTTAAAGGCATAGGCAAAGATGACGGCGTGATCGTAATAAATTTTAGAAATGATAGAGCAAGAGAGATTTGCGAGGCTCTAGGCGAGGAGAAATTTAGCGAGTTTAAGCGCCCTTTTGCTATCAAAAATCTAATCACCATGACCGAATACGACGCAAATTTTAAATTTGAAGTGCTCTTTAAAAATGAAAAGATAAAAAATACTCTAAGTGAGGTCATAGCAGCCGCTGGTCTAAGGCAGCTTCACACGGCTGAGACTGAAAAATACGCCCACGTAACATTTTTCTTTAATGGCGGCGTCGAGGAGCTAGCCAGCAACGAAACAAGGGTGCTTATCCCTAGTCCAAAGGTCAAAACCTACGATGAAAAGCCAGAGATGAGCGCTGCTGAGGTTTGCAAAGCCGTGCTAAAGGGCATGGATGATGAGCAAGACTTTATCGTGGTAAATTTCGCAAATGGCGATATGGTGGGACACACTGGCAACTACGAGGCTGCTATAAAGGCGGTTGAAGCAGTGGATAGGGCTCTTGGAGAAATTTACGCCAAGGCAAAAGAGAAAAACTACGCGATGATCATCACGAGCGATCACGGAAACTGCGAAGAGATGCGTGATAGCAGCGGTGAGCTACTGACAAACCACACAACTTATGACGTCTTTTGCTTTGTGATGGCTGATGGGGTTAAAGAGCTAAAAAATGGCGGCCTAAACAACATCGCGCCTAGTGTTTTAAAGCTCATGGGGCTTGAAATTCCAGCTGAAATGGACGAGGCGTTATTTTAAATTTGATAATATAAGCAAAATTTATAAGGAGAATTTATGAAATTTGGTGGAAAAAACGTGCTAATAACAGGTGCAAGCAGAGGCATCGGCGCACAAATCGCAAAGACGCTTGCAAATATGGGCTTAAAAGTGTGGATAAACTACCGCTCAAAGCCTGAGATAGCAGACGCTTTGCAAGCTGAAATCGAGCAAAATGGCGGCAAGGCTGCAGTGATAAAATTTGACGCGACAGACGAAGATGAGTTTATAAAAGGTATAAATTTGATAGTTGATAGCGACGGCGAGCTAAGCTACCTCGTAAATAACGCTGGCATCACAAATGACAAGCTAGCGCTTCGCATGAAAACTAGCGAATTTACAGATGTGATAAATGCAAATTTAACTTCAGCTTTCATAGGATGTAGAGAGGCTTTGAAAGTGATGAGCAAAAAGCGCTTTGGAGCGGTCGTAAACGTCGCATCTATCGTTGGTGAGATGGGAAATGCTGGACAGGTGAATTATTCAGCCAGCAAGGGCGGACTAATCGCGATGAGCAAGAGCTTTGCGAAAGAGGGCGCAAGTAGAAATATCCGCTTTAACAGTGTAACTCCGGGCTTTATCGAGACTGATATGACGCATGGACTAAGTGACGAGGTGAAAAAAACTTATAGCGACAACATCCCACTAAAACGCTTTGGCAGCGCTAGTGAGGTGGCCGAGGCTGTGGCATTTTTACTAAGTGATCACGCGAGCTACGTGACTGGCGAGACGCTAAAAATAAACGGCGGACTTTATATGTAATGAAATTTCAACAAGTTTTGAAATTTAAAATAAATAAAAGCGTAAATATTATAAGATAACAGACATTTTTTATAAGGAGACCTTAAATGGCAGTATTTGAAGACGTAAGAGACGTAGTTGTAGAGCAACTAAGCGTAGATCCACAAGCGGTAAAACTAGAGTCTAAAATCATCGAAGATTTAGGCGCTGATTCACTTGACGTTGTAGAGCTAGTTATGGCTTTAGAAGAGAAATTTGAAGTAGAAATTCCTGATAGCGAAGCAGAGAAATTAGTAAGCATTCAAGACGTTGTAAATTATATAGAAAAACTAGGCAAATAATTTAAATTTGCATAGTTTGATTTAAGGAGATGTATTGAAACGAGTCGTTGTAACTGGTATTGGCATGATAAACGCACTTGGTCTTGATAAAGAGAGCTCTTTTAAGGCTATTTGCGAGGGTAAAACAGGTGTGAAAGAGATCACGAGCTTTGATGTAAGCGAATTCCCTGTTAAAATTGCTGCCGAGATAACTGATTTTGATCCAAATAGCATTTTAGACGGCAAAGAGGTGAAAAAAGTAGATCGTTTCATACAGCTTGGCATAAAAGCATCTAACGAAGCTATGGCTGATGCAAATTTTAAGGAGTTTGACGCTCACAAATTTGGCGTTAGTTCAGCGGCTGGTATAGGTGGTTTGCCAAATATTGAGAAAAACTCAATCACATATTTTGAAAAAGGCGTAAAGAGAATTTCGCCATTTTTCATCCCATCTGCACTTGTAAATATGCTAGGTGGCATAGTTTCAATAAACCACGGACTAAAAGGTCCAAATTTATCAAGCGTAACAGCTTGTGCAGCAAGCACTCATGCGATATCACAAGCTGCAAAATGCATAATGATCGGTCAAGCAACAAATATGCTAGTTATCGGCGCTGAGTCAACTATCTGTGGTGTTGGCATAGGCGGTTTTGCAGCGATGAAAGCACTCTCAACTAGAAACGATGAACCAAGTAAGGCATCAAGGCCATTTGATGCAAACCGCGATGGCTTTGTAATGGGCGAGGGCGCTGGCGCACTTGTGCTTGAAGAGTATGAGTCGGCTGTTGCAAGAGGTGCTAAAATTTACGCTGAAGTAGTTGGCTTTGGTGAGAGCGGAGATGCACACCACATCACATCACCAACACTTGAAGGTCCATTAAGCGCAATGAAGCAAGCACTTGATATGGCAAAAGGCGTAAAGATAGACTATGTTAATGCACATGGTACTTCAACGCCAGTAAATGATAAAAATGAGACAGCTGCGTTAAAGGCTGTTTTTGGTGATAAGTGCCCACCAGTTAGTTCAACTAAAGGTCAGACTGGACACTGCTTGGGCGGTGCTGGTGCGATCGAGGCTGTCATATCTATAATGGCAATGAGAGATGGCATCATCCCTCCAACAATAAACTACGAAACGCCAGATCCAGATTGCGATCTAGACTACGTTCCAAATAAAGCCAGAAAAGCTGATATAAAAGCTGTTATGAGTAACTCATTTGGCTTTGGTGGAACAAACGGCGTCGTGATATTTAAAAAGTTGGATTAAGATGTCAAATTATTTAGATTTTGAAAAGAGCATAAAGCAAATTGATGAAGATATAGCAAATGCTAAGATCAGAGGCGATGAACATGCTGTTGAAATTTTAAATAAGAACCTATCTAAAGAGATATCAAAAGTATATAAAAATTTAAACGAATATCAACGTTTGCAACTTGCTCGTCACCCAGATAGACCATATGCTATTGATTATATAAATTCATTTTTAGTTGATGGCTATGAGATCCATGGCGACAGGGCATTTCGCGATGACCCAGCAATAGTCTGCTACATCGGCTATATCGGAGGTAAAAAGACTGTCGTTATAGGCGAGCAAAAAGGTCGTGGCACTAAAAATAAACTAAAAAGAAATTTTGGTATGCCTCATCCGGAGGGCTACCGAAAGGCTTTACGCGTAGCAAAATTGGCTGAAAAATTTAACCTACCTATCTTATTTTTGATAGACACTCCAGGTGCGTATCCTGGCGTTGGCGCTGAAGAGAGAGGTCAAAGCGAAGCCATAGCTAGAAATTTATTTGAATTTGCAAATTTAAAAACTCCAATAGTAGCTGTCGTTATCGGCGAAGGCGGAAGCGGTGGTGCTTTAGCTATCGGCGTGGCTGATAGACTTGCCATGATGAAAAACTCTGTCTTTTCAGTCATCTCGCCAGAGGGTTGTGCAGCGATACTTTGGAATGACCCAGCTAAACAAGAGCAAGCTACAAAATCTATGAAGATAACGGCTGATGACTTAAAAAATTTATCACTTATAGATGATGTGATAAACGAGCCGATAAATGGAGCTCATAGAGATAAAGACGGTGCTGCAAAAGCACTTGCAAACTACTTCATCTCAGAGCTAGCTGAGCTTGAGAAGCTTGATATAAACGAGCTTGTCGCAAAAAGAATAGATAAAATTCTCTCTATCGGAGCTTACGAGGAGTAAAATTTATAGTCACAAGTGAGTTGGAATTTAAGTAAATTTACTTGTGACTCTCCTTTGCATTAAATTTAATACGCTTTTTTAATTCTAAAAAATGAAATAATTTTATATTTTTATCGCAATCTTCTAAATTTTAATAACTCATCTATGCGACTTTTAAGTGTTTAAGGCTAAAATTCTTAGCAAATTTAAACAAAGGTCATTTGTGGATAAATTTCAAGAAAAATATATAAATCTTTCAAAAGATTACTACAAAAATAACGGCAATGCAGCAAGCGTAGAGGCTTTGTACCAGTTTAAAGAAGAGCTTGAAGTAAGCAAGGACGCGCAAGCAAAGAGCGTTTTAGTAAATCTCTATCAGCTTTTGTCTATGCAAAAGAGCGCTTATGAGCTACTTTTAAAGATACACGATCAAAACGACAAAAAGCAGCTAAAAACGCTTGGCTACCTTTCGCAGTTTGTGGATGAGGGCGACAAATGGGCGGTTCCAAGGCCAAAGAGCAAAGAGCAAATTTTAGCTCAAAAGGCAAAGGCCACCACCTTGCCAAAATTTCGCTATCACCCAGAGCCTTTAAAAACTGGTGCATTTAAAGATGATATGAGTGTCACTTGTGAGTGCTGCGGCGAAAACACTGAAATTTACTATGAAAATGGCATATACAGCGAGCAAGATGTCACCTATCTTTGCCCAGCTTGCATCGCAAATGGCAAAGCTGCCAAGAAATTTGACGCTACCTTTGTTCAAGACGCCGACAAGCTTGCCACGGATGACGCCAAAAAAGATGACGAGCTTTTTAGAAGAACACCTGGCTATGAGAGCTGGCAGGGCGAGCACTGGGTGGCGTGCTGTGATGATTATTGCGCATTTTTGGGATATGTGGGCACGAAGGAGCTTTTAGAGCTTGGCATAGCAGACGAGGTTTTTGATGACTACGCAAAAAGGGACGATTACGACGTGAAAATGGCTCGAGAGCTGCTTGTAGCTGGCGGCAACTTTGCTGAGTATTTGTTTCGTTGCTTGCACTGTAAAAAGTATCACATCTACATTGATGCTTGCTAGAAAGGAAAAATATGGATCTAAATGAAATTGCAAAAGGCTGCAAAGAGCGCGGTCTGGAGAGGCTTTTTGAGTTTTTAAAGCCAATGGCTAAAAATGCTATAAAGATAGATGCGCAGGCTAAAAGTGACGGTGATATCGCCATTGGAGCGTCTAAATTTGGCGGGCAGCCAGATCTTCCAGCTAGCGTACCTTGGCCGTCAAATGAAAACGGCGCGCTTAGCTTTGTGGCGCAGATAAATTTTGCTGAGGTTAGCAAATTTGACACCGATGGGTTACTGCCAAAAAGTGGCATGCTCTATCTTTTTTATGATATAAATTTACGCATTTGGGGTTACGACCCTGCCGATAAAAAGGGCTTTGCCGTGATCTTTGCTGAGGCAGCTCAAGACCAGCTTGCTCGCCAAAACATGGATAGCGGAAATTTCACATTTGGCGCACGCTCTCTTAGCTTTAAAAACGAGCTAAATTTGCCAAGTTTGCAAAGCTCGCTCGTGCCGTTTGGTAAATTTAGCGAGGAGGAGTGGGCGGCATATCACGAGGTCATCGAGCCAAGCTGGCAGGCCAAAGAAAACAAGCTACTTGGTCACTCTGACAACATCCAAGACGGCATGGAGCTAGAGTGCGAGCTCGTGGCAAACGGCCTTGACTGCGGCGATGGTAGCGCTTATCACCACCAAAATATCGCGGAGTTTGAGAAAAATGCCGCCCAGTGGCAGCTGCTTTTGCAGATAGATAGCGATGAGCAGAGCGACATGGACTGGGACGGTGAGGGTAGAATTTATCTATGGATAAAGAGGGATGACCTGGCGGCGCGCGACTTTAGCAAGACGTGGCTAGTTTTGCAAACAAGCTAATTATGAAAATTTATTAAGATCGCTTGTTTTTTTGTATCATTGACAATCCTTTTAAAGGGATTTATGCCTAAAATTTCATCATGTAGGCACTTTCTTGCTACGATTGCTTTGCTTGCAGTAAGTGTCATTTTGCCTACTTTTGCTCACACATCGCCCACAAAAGGTCAAAACCAAACAAATTTAAAAAAAGATGATTAAAAATATCGTTTTAGTTCATGGCACATTTGTCGATGGCTCTTGCTACGCTGAGTTGATCCGCCACTTGCAAGAAGCTGGCATTGACGCCGTTGCTGTGCAAAAAGCACCGATGAAAGGTCTTAGCCCAGACGCAAATGGCGAGATCATCTTGCCATTTGAGGCGTTTGCAGATGTATGTCTATGAATGCAGCTGCATTTAGCGATAAGATAGGCACGGCTGCTTGGTATGAAAAGCCATCTTTTTATCTTTTAACTAAAAACGATCACGCCTTGGCGTATGAGGTGCAGCAGCGTTTTTCAAAGCAGATAAATGCAAAGACAAAAGCGGGTATCTTTTGATGATCTCAAAGCCAAAAGGACTGGCAAACTGGCTCATTGAGATTGCAAATTTGATCTAAATTTATAAAACAAGCCACATTAAATGAGTAGCTTGAAGCTAAATTTTACTAGCATTTTTGCCCATCAAGGCTTTAAATTTATCTTTTCTTTTTATAAAATACCAAGCTTATCGATGCCCAAATTTAGGCAAATTTTAGTAAAATCCTTAAAAAATTTAAAGGCAAAATATGTTTAATGGCTTAATCAGGGAGCTTGCCGAGGTCATTAGCTACTCGCAAAATGTTTTACGGCTAAAGGCTAAATTTCGCCCAAATTTAGGCGACAGCATCGCAGTAAATGGCGCATGCTTAAGTGTAACCAAACTATATGAGGACGGCTTTAGCGTGGAGCTAAGCGCAGAGAGCAGGGCAAATGTCGCGGTTGAAAATTTAACTGGCTTGGTGCACATTGAGCCTGCGATGAAGCTTGGAGAGCGAGTAGATGGGCATTTGATGCAGGGGCACATCGACTTTATCGGCGTGATCTCAGCTATCAAAAAGCATGAAAATGGAGTTGATTTTTACATCGATCTACCGCGCGAGGCGATGGCTCTCATGGCAAACAAGGGCTCGGTGGGCGTTGAGGGCGTGAGCCTAACGATAAATGAAATTTTGCCAAAGGGTATCAGGCTAACTATCATTCCCATCACTTTTAGAGATAGCCTTTTTGGCACTTTCAAGGTTGGCAGACGCGTAAATATCGAGAGCGACTTGCTGGCTCGCTACGTGGTTAGGATGCTTGAGAGCAAGCAAAATGGCGGCCTTAGCTGGGACGAGGTCGAGAGAATTTCGAGCCTTTACTAAGCGAGCGAAGATGCGTGAAAATTTAGAGATCGTTTTTGATAAAAATGGCATATTAGCTGGCTTTACAAACAGGCTTGGCGGCGTGAGCAAGGGTAAATTTAGCTCGCTAAATCTTGGCGATCACGTAGGTGACAACCCAGCAGATGTCATCAAAAATAGAGAAATTTTGGCTAAAAATTTAGGCGTGAAAAAACTTAAATTTATGAAGCAGATACACTCGGACAAGGTTTTTGTCCTTGAAAACGAGGAGGACGAGCTACCAGAGTGCGACGCTGTGATCACAAATTTAAGCGATGTTGGTATCTGCGTCTTGGTGGCGGACTGCTCGCCTGTTGTGATGATAGATGAGAGGCAGGGCGCTATCTGCGTGGCTCATGCGGGCAGAGCTGGCGTGATGCTAAAAATTTGCACAAAAGCAGTTATGCTCATGAGCGAGAAATTTGGCTCAAGAGCGGGCGACATCAGCGTCTTTGTCGGAGCAAATATAAAAGGTGGCTGCTACGAGGTGGGCGAGCTTGATCTTGGGGAATTTAACGCATATAAGATAGGTAGAAATTTTGATATGAACGCAGCCTTGAGAGATGAATTTAAGGCACTTGGCGTGAAAAATTTAAACTTTAGCGAGATCTGCACGCACTGCGATGAGAGATATTTTTCGTACCGAAGAGACGGAGTTTGCGGTAGATTTTGCGGATTTGCGGTCAAATTTAAGGATAAAAATGGGATATGAGAGCTTTAAAAATCCACTAGCGGCAAAAATAGCTCAAAACGCTAGAAATTTGGGCTTTGAGCAGCTTATGAACGAAGAGTTTGTGCAGATGCTTCTTAGCTCAAAAAAGTTGGAGCTAAGTGCCGTGGATAGGGAAAATGTGGAGCAAATTTTTATAAAACTGATGGAGATAGAAGAAAAAGTACAACTTAGCAAATAAAGGAGAAAATATGCTTTTGCTTAAAAATGCTAATCTATACACGCCAAAATTTCTTGGCAAGTGCGATGTTTTGGTAGGTGGCGGTAAAATTTTAGCTATCGGCGATGGGCTAAATTTTAACATCGAAGGGCTTGAAATTTACGACTTAAAAGGCAAAATTTTAGCCCCGGGCCTCATTGATCAGCACGTGCATATCACGGGTGGTGGTGGCGAGGCTGGATATCACTCAAGAACGCCTGAGATCACGCTTAGTCAGATCGTAAAATACGGCACGACGACGCTTGTTGGCGTTTTGGGGACTGACGGGGTTACTAGAAGCTTGGAAAATCTCTACTCAAAGGCAAAAGCGCTCGAGTTTGAGGGCATCTCGACCTTCATACACACCGGCTCATACGCAAGCCCCTGTGTGACATTTACAGGCGACATCGCAAAGGACCTCATACTAATCGACAAGGTGATCGGCGTCAAGATCGCACTAACCGACAACCGCGGTAGCTACGTCTCAAAAGAGGAGCTGATAAAAATCCTAAGCAAGATACGCATAGGCGGCATGGTCTCTAAAAAAGGCGGTGTGCTTCACATGCACATGGGAGGGCTGAGTGAGAAATTTGACAACGTCTTTAAGGTGATAAAAGACTATGAATTCCCAGTTCATTACTTCTCGCCGACACACTGCGCTAGGACGAAAGACCTGTTTAACGAGGCTTTAAAATTTCAAAAAATGGGCGGAAACGTCGATATCACAAGCGGTGGAAGTAAATTTGCCCCACTTCATGAAGTGGTAGCTTACGGCCTTGAAAATGGGCTAAATTTAGAGCGCCTAACGATGAGCTCAGACGGAAACGGCAGCGTGCCTAAATTTAACGAAAATGGCGAGCTTATCGGATATGGCTGTGCGTCATGTGCGTCAAATTTAGAGGTATTGCAAGCTTTAGTGAGAAATAAAATTTTAAATATAGAAGATACTTTGGCTTTGATGAGTAAAAACGTGGCGAGATATCTAAATTTAAGCCAAAAAGGCGAGATAAAAGTTGGCAACGACGCTGATCTTTGTGTATTTGACGAGGAGCTAAATTTATATGACGTGATCGCAAAAGGCGAGTTTTGCGTTAAAGAGGAAAAGGTCGTTAAAAAAGGCTTTTTTGAGTAAATTTATGAAAATTTGAGCTTTATTGGTAGCTAAAGATATCTTTAAATTTAGCTTCAATAAAGCCAAGTTTCAATATAATCCAAGCTTTATTTCACACACGGCAATCCTAAATTTGGTTGTGCGAGAGCATTAATGGTCGTGGAGGATAAAACTAAATTCAAGGCAAAATGCCTAAAATAAGGAGAAACTCATGGTAACTATGAGAGATTTATTAGAGTGTGGCGTACATTTTGGTCACCAAACACGCCGCTGGAACCCAAAGATGAAAAAATTTATCTTTGGCGAGAGAAAAGGTATCTATATTATAGATCTACAAAAGACTATCCGCTACTTCCGCTACACTTACAACATCGTTCGTGACGCAGCTGCTGAAGGTAAGTCAGTGCTATTTGTCGGTACTAAAAAACAAGCTATCGACGCTATAAAAGAGTACGCTGAAAAATGTGGAATGCCTTATGTAAATCACCGCTGGTTAGGTGGTATGATGACAAACTTCGGTACTATCCGCCAGTCTATCCGCAAACTAGAAGTTATCGAGGCTATGGAAGAAGATGGTTCGATAAATTTACTAACTAAAAAAGAGGCTTTGATGCTTCGCCGCAAAAAAGAGAAGCTTATCGCAACTCTTGGTGGTATCCGCAACATGAAAAGCCTACCTGATATGATATTTGTTGTTGATACAGTTAAAGAAAAGATCGCCGTTCAAGAGGCAAATCGCTTAAAAATCCCAGTTGTAGCACCAATAGATACAAACTGCGATCCTGACGTTGTTGATTATCCTATCCCAGGAAACGACGATGCGATCCGCTCTGTTCAGCTTTTCTGCCAAGAGATGGCTGAAGCGATCAACGAAGGCAAATCACTTCTTGAGCAAGATGGTGGCGAGCAAGCTGCTGGCGAAGAAGTAAGCCAAGATGAGAAAGACGCAGTTGTAGCTGAGGCTATGAGCGAAGAAGACTTTGGCGAGGACGAAGAGTAATGGAAATAACTGCACAAATGGTAAAAGAGCTCCGTGAATCAACCGGAGCTGGTATGATGGACTGCAAAAAGGCACTTGGCGAAGCAAATGGCGACATGGAAAAAGCTGTTGATATTCTTCGTGAAAAAGGCCTAGGTCAAGCTGCTAAAAAGGCTGACCGCCTTGCAAGCGAGGGCCTAGTAAGCGTTGAAGTTTGCTCAAAATGCAAAAAAGCAACTATTAGTGAGATCAACTCTGAGACTGACTTCGTTGCTAGAAACCCACAGTTTCAAGCGCTTGCAAAAGACACAACAGCTCACATCCAAACAAGTGGCATAAAAACAGTTGAAGAGCTAAATGCGAGCACTTTAAATGGCGTTAAATTTGAAGATTATTTCAAAACTCAGATCGCAACTATCGGCGAAAACCTTGTAGTTCGCCGCTTTGAGACAATCAGCGCTAATGATAAGGGCGTGGTAAATGGCTATGTTCACTCAAATGGCCGTGTTGGCGTGCTTATCGGTGCAGCTTGCGAAAGTGCTGATGTTGCAAACAAAGCAGCTGAATTTATAAGAAATTTATGTATGCACGCAGCTGCTATGAAGCCAAGCGTTATAAGCTACAAAGACCTTGATAAAGATTTTGTTGAGAAAGAATTTATCGCACTTCGCGCTGAGCTTGAAAAAGAAAATGAAGAGCTAAAACGCTTAGGCAAGCCACTTCATCACATCCCTGAGTATGCTAGCCGCTGCCAGATAGGTGAGGCTGAGCTTGCAAAAGCTACAAAAGCGATCGAAGAAGAGCTAAAAGCTGAGGGCAAACCTGAGAAAATTTGGGACAAGATCATCCCTGGTAAGATCGAGAGATTTTACGCTGATAACACAGTGCTTGACCAACGCCTCACACTTTTAGGTCAGTTTTATGTAATGGACGATAAAAAGACTATCGAACAAGTTATCGAAGAGAAGAGCAAAGAGCTTGGCGGCAAGATCGAGATCGTAAAATACGTTCGTTTTGAGCTCGGCGAAGGCTTAGAGAAAAAAGTAGATGACTTTGCTGCAGAAGTTGCTGCTCAAATAGGCTAATGGAAATTTTAAGAGCGTCTAATCTAGGCTTTGCGTATGATTATACGCTCTTTAATAATATAAATTTAACTCTTAATCAAAAACAAAGCATCGCGATAACCGGAGTTAGCGGTTGTGGCAAATCAACACTTTTACACATACTTTCAACACTTTTAAAGCCAAATTTTGGCGAGGTCATCTACCAAGATAGATCGATCTATGAGCTTTCTCAAAACGAGCTTTTGGCTATTAGAAGGCTTCATTTTGGTATCATTTTTCAGTCGCACTATCTTTTTAAAGGTTTTAGTGCTTATGAAAATATCGAGCTTGCAAGCATCTTATCTGGCGAAAATATAGAAAAAAATGATCTTGAAGCGCTTAAAATTTCAAGCGTTATTAACCAAAAAGTTGGTGAGCTAAGTGGCGGTCAGCAACAGCGTGTCAGTATCGCTAGAGTGCTTACAAAAAAGCCAAAGATCATCTTTGCAGACGAGCCAACTGGCAACCTTGATAAGCAAACAGCAAATGAAGTGATGCAAGTTTTGTTTGACTATATAAATGAAAATAACGCTGCCCTTGTGCTAGTCACTCATGACAACGACCTAGCCGCGAAATGCAATAATTCATACAAGCTTGAAAATAAAGAGCTTGTGCAAATTTCTTAAAATTTAGCTTCAAATTTCTAAAAACTACCGCTTAAATTTAAAAAACAAAGTAAAATTTTGTAAAATTAGTAAAAAATTTAAAAGAGCAAAATGGAACTAGTAGAATTTTTTGGAGCCGATAAAGCAATAGTTTTTATGCTTTTGTTTGCACGCCTAAGCGGTCTCATCGTCTTTTTTCCATTTTATTCACACAATCAAATTCCTCTTAGCGTAAAAACGCTTTTAGTTTTTGTCCTTTGCGTCGTGCTATTTCCCATCTCAAAAGCTCATGAAAACTCTATAAATTTCTTAATCGGCGAGATCTTAGGCGAGGTTATGCTGGGACTAAGTGCAGGTCTTATGCTAACCATCATCTTTGCCACACTTCAAATGGCAGGCGAGCAAATCTCGATGGTCATGGGCTTTTCGATGGCCTCTGTGCTTGATCCGCAAACTGGCACAAACTCTCCAGTCATTGCAAACCTTATAAATTTCATCGCCCTTTTAACATTTTTGGCATTTGACGGTCACCATTTGCTTCTTCAGTTTTACGCTAGCTCGCTTGCTGTTGTGCCGCTAGGAGATTTTTATCCGCGCCCTGGCATCATGAGCTATGCGATAAATTTATTTACAAATTTGTTTATGTTTGGCTTTATCATGTCATTTCCCATCATCGCCCTCTCTTTGCTCTCAGACTCTATCTTTGGCATGCTCATGAAGACGATGCCGCAGTTTAACCTACTAGTCATCGGCTATCCTATCAAAGTGACGATCGGATTTTCTGTTTTGATAGCCATTTTAGCAGGCATTATGAAGATCATGAGCGACCTACTTTTAAAAGTGATAAATGATTTGCCGGCTCTGTTTTTTTAAGAAAATAGCAATGAAATTTATCATAGAATAGGCTTTTACTATTACAAGGAGGGATGATGAAAGTTGCTCTTATAAATAAAAATCCAGCAGTTTCACGTCTGATAACTTTAAGTCTGAATAAAATCGGCACCGAATATAGCGAATTTGAGGATCTAAATGGATTTGACGATGCTCAGTTTGACTTTATCATAATCGACAGTGACGTGGATAGTAGCGAGCTAGCTACAGACAAAAAGGTGATGTATCTAGCAAGTCGTGGCGAGAGCAAACCAGAATTTGCTACTTTGATGCTTGAAAAACCATTTTTACCGACTGAATTTATAAGTGTTTTTGAGCAAAATGTCCCAAAAGATGAGCCAGCTGCCGAGCAAAATGCTAGTGAGCAGGGCGAAAGTGACTTTGGTGATTTTAGCGACGAGGCTATAAATTTTGACGAGATGTCAGGGTTTAAGCTGCCTGATATCGATACAAATTTAGAAAATTTCGCAGACCTTGACAAAGAGCTTTTAGAAAGTGGCATAGATAGCCCAAGTGAGGAGATTAACGAGAGTGACTTGCAAGAGGAAAATGAAGCTAGCGATGTGGAGTCTTTAGAAGAGCTTGAGGACCTACAAGAGCTTGCTAGTGAAGACCTTGCTGATGAGAGCGTGGATGAAGAGACTAGCGAAGCGATAAGTGATGCAAATGAGAGCGAAGAGAGCAAAGATGGCGATCTAGCAGAGCTTAGTGCGCTTGTCGATGAGATAGAAAATATGCCAGAAGAGTCTGAAGCAGATGAAGAGCTAAATAAAAATTTAGATGATATTATTAGCCAAAATGACGTTGCAGGCTTGGTTGATGAAAAGAACGCGGGTAGCGAGCTTGACGAGATAGATCAGAGTAAATTTGAGCTTAGTGAGATCGATTCGCTTGATGAAGAGCTAAATAGTGAAGAGGCTGACGAAGAAAATAAAAATTTAGATGATGCTGACGAGACTAATACTAAAAATTTGGAGCAAGAAGAGCTAAATTTAGACGAGCTAGCTAAATTTGATGATGAAGATAGCCCTGAAAATGAGCTAAATTTAGAAGATGAGCCTAAAGATGAGGAGAATTTAAATGAGATCTCTGAGGCTGATGAAGAGCAAATTCAAGTAGATGATGAAAAAGTAGAAGAAGATATAGAAGAAGAGGCTTTGGATGAAATTTCAAGTGAGGAGCTAGAAAATTTAGAGCCTAGTGATAGCGAAAACGCTTCTAATGAGATACCAGTAGAAGAGTTAGAAGATGTGAGCGAGCCAGAAGCTAAAGAAGATCTAGGCCTTGCGGATGAAACTTTCGAAGAAGAAAATGCTCAAGAAGAGAGCAAAGACGCGGCATCAAGTGAGTTAAATTTTGACGCGGCATCGATAGATGATATAGATGAAAACACGATGTTGGCGGCATTTGGACTAAAAGATATACCTCAAACAAGCTCAAAAAATGATGCAAAAGAAGACTACAAAGAAGAACTAACTAAAAAGATCACAAAACACGTCCATGAGTCACTAAATGAGAGCTCGCTAAGAGATGTGCTAAAAGATATGAACATCAAGATAAATATAAGTTTCGAGGAAAAGTAGTTGCAAGGACAAATTTTAGTAGTTTCAGGGCCTAGTGGAAGCGGTAAAAGCACGCTTTTGGGCCGTCTTTTAAAGGAGGAGAAAGACCTATATTTTTCTATCTCAAGTACAACAAGAGCCAAAAGAGAAGGCGAAGTTGATGGGGTGGATTATTATTTTATAAAAGAAGATGAATTTAAAAGCGGCATAGAAAAGGGCGAGTTTTTAGAGTGGGCGCAGGTGCATAAAAACTACTATGGCACGAGCTTAAAGCCAGTTTTAGCAGCACTTGAAGCTGGTAAGATAGTTATATTTGACATCGATGTGCAAGGCTTTCACATCGCACTTGAGAAATTTAAAAGCTATATCACTTCAGTTTTTATCACAACTGCGAATAAAAAAGAGCTTAAGAGGCGCTTGAAAAACCGTGGAACAGATAGTGATGAAACGATAGAAAATCGCCTGATGAACGCAGTTGGAGAGATGGAGCATATTTTAGAGTATGATTATTTTTTAGTAAATGATGATATAGAAAAGAGCTATAAAGGGCTAAAATCAATCCTTCGAGCGATGAGGTTAAAAAGTGCTAAGATAAACTTAAGAAACGTCATCGACGAGTGGATAGATTGTTAGAAATTCAGGAATTTATGATAATATTTTGAGAAAATTTGATAAGGAGAAAAGATGGGTTCTTTTAGTATTGGCCACTGGTTGATCGTTTTGGCGATCATTGTATTACTTTTTGGAGCAAAGAAGATCCCAGAGCTTGCAAAAGGACTAGGTAAGGGCATAAAGACTTTTAAAGCCGAGATGGAAGACACAACACCTGAAAAGAGCGAAAAAGTCGAGCATAAAGAAGATAGTGCTACTAGTCAAAAGATAGAAGAAACAACTAAAAACGCATAGGTTTTAGAGTTGAAAAATAAAATAAAAGCTGAAATTTCAAAGGTTTTAGAGCGTGAATTTATACTTGAAAAGCCAAAGGATAAAAATTTAGCCCACTATGCGACACCGCTTTTTAGCCTTGCAAAGGAGCTAAGAAAGTCGCCTGCTATGATAGCTAGCGAATTTGCTGATAAATTTAGTGATAGCAAGATAGTTGAAGCTAGTGCGGTAAATGGCTACTTAAATTTCAAGCTAAAGAGCGAATTTTTAGATGAAATTTCAAAGCAAATTTTGCTAGATAGTGAAAATTTTGCAAAAGAAGATGCGAAAAAAGATAGCTATTTAATAGAATATATCAGCGCAAATCCAACTGGACCGCTTCACATCGGACACGTTAGAGGCGCAGTTTATGGCGATACTTTAGCTAGGCTTGGTAAAAGACTTGGCTACGCCATCTCAACAGAATACTACATAAACGATGCGGGTAATCAAATAGATCTGCTTGGTACTTCAATATCTCTCGCGGCTAAAGAGCAACTTTTTAACGAAAGTGTCGTCTATCCAGAGAAATATTACCGCGGGGATTATATTTTAGATATTGCTAAGCTTGCAAATGAGAAATTTGGCAAGGAAATTTTTTATGACGAGAGCAGAAACCTTGAGCTTGCTGAGTTTGGCAAGGATATCGTGCTTGATATCATCAAAAAGGACTTGGCTGATGTTGGGATATTTATAGAGAGCTGGGCTAGCGAAAAGGTCCTTTATGACCATCTTGTGTCAACTATAGAAAAGCTAAAACGCTCAAATCAAATGTATGAAAAAGAGGGCGCTACTTATATCACTTCTACCACGCTTGGCGACGATAACGATAGGGTTGTGGTTAGAAATGACGGCAGACCGACATATCTAGCTGGTGACATCATCTACCATAATGCTAAATTTGAAAGAAATTTTGACCACTATATAAATATTTGGGGTGCAGACCACCACGGATATATCGCAAGACTAAAGGCTGCGATAAATTTCCTTGGATATGACGAAAATAAGCTGGAAGTGATACTTATGCAGATGGTTAGCTTGCTAAAAGATGGTAAGCCATACAAGATGAGTAAGCGCGCTGGCAATGCCGTACTGATGAGTGATATCGCAAGTGAGATCGGTGCTGAGGCGCTTAGATTTATCTTTATAAGTAAAGCAAACACGAGTAGTTTAGAATTTGACATAGATGAGCTTAAAAAAGAGGATAGCTCAAACCCTATTTTTTATATAAACTATGCTCACGCTAGGATAAATCAGGTCTTTGCAAAGGCTGAAAAAAGCGTTAGTGACGTGATAAATGCGGACTTTGAGTGTCTAGATGAAAATGCTAAAAATTTACTTTTTGAAGCACTGATATTGCCTGAAATTTTAGAGGATGCTTTTATCTCAAGGCAGCTTCAAAAGATACCAGACTATCTAAAGTCGCTGGCTGCTAGTTTTCATAAATTTTATAATGAAAACCGCGTGGTTGGAAATGAAAATGAAGATAGCTTGCTAAAAGTCTTTGCAGTCGTTGCTGTCTCGATAAAAACAGCATTTAATATAATGGGAATCACAGCTAAAGATAGGATGTAGTGAACATAAATGATTCAAAAAATGTTTTAAGGACTAATTTATAATTAGAAATATTATAAATTAAATATAGAATATATAAAATACATTTAAGTATGAGCTTTTAATATAGCTTTAGTATTAAGCAAATTTAAGTATATTACTTTATAAAATATTTGTAGAGTCTTAAGGATAAGTTTTGTTATTTTTGCATGCATGATAGATAAAAATATGGCAAAAAGAAGTATTGTTTTGTTGTTAAAGAAAAGATTTGTGAAATATTAAAATTAATATAA
>NZ_CABPTV010000009.1:203155-245270 GCF_902460535.1 Campylobacter concisus
TTTCAAAAAATTATAAGGATATTCTGTCTATAGGTTGCGGTAATGGTTTTATTGAAAATTTTATAATTAAAAATAGCGATAAAAATATATTAGCAATAGAGCCTTCTAATAATTTTAAGTGGTTGACAAATGGGGGGGGGTGTAAAACCGTGATAGGCTTTTTCCCGGAATGTGTCAAAGATGAGAAAAAATATGAATTTGGTTATTGTAGCACTATAGACTATGTTTTTAATAATGAAGAGTATACTAATTTTTTAAAAAGTGTTTATGAATATGGATTTAAAGAATTTTATTTAGCTGAGGTTATTACGCCAGCAGAAGGATTTGTTGCAAGTATAAAAGAGATTGTAAAAACTGTTTTATCACTACTTGGATTATATAATAAGGGTCAGTTTTGGGGATACTTAAGAAATATTGATGAACATATCATGCTTCTTAAGAAAGTTGGTTTTAAAAATATAACTTGTGGCGCGCATAAACATGGATCGTATTGGATTAGGATTAAAAATGAGAAAGATTAGACTTTCGAAATCTTCAATTGGTGATATAGAAAAACAGGCCGTTTTGAAGGTACTTGATGAAGAGTATCTTGGTATGGGCAAAAATGTTATGCAATTTGAAATTGCTATTAAAGAGTATTTAGCTACCGATATGGAAGTGGTATGTGTAAACACTGGAACCTCTGCTCTTCATTTGGCCCTTGCAGCGCTTGATTTTAACGAAAGCGGTGAAATTTTAGTTCCAACTATTACTTATGTTGCGTCTTTTCAGGCTATTTCTGCTTTGGGGTTAAAACCTATTCCTTGTGATATAGATCCAGACACGATTTTTATCGATAAAGATGATATTAAAAGAAGAATTACTAAAAAAACTAGAGCCATTATGCCAGTGCATTATGCCAGCTCATCTAAGGGCATGGAGAGTATTTATGAAATTGCAAATGAGTTTGAGCTAAGGGTTATCGAAGATGCTGCTCAAGGATTTGGCTGTCTTAGGAATGGTAAAAAAGTTGGCAGCAGTGGAGATATAATTTGTTTTAGCTTTGATGGAGTGAAAAATATTACTTGTGGTGAAGGTGGAGCTATTTTATCTAGCGATTTAAAATTTATACAAAAAGTTAGAGATATGAGACTTCTTGGAGTTGAAAAAGATAGTGAAAAAAGGTATTCAGGTCAAAGAAGCTGGGATTTTGATGTGAAGCTTCAAGGTTTCAGATATCACATGAGCAATATTATGGCTGCAATTGGAATAGCTCAGCTTTCTAGAATAGATGGCTTCATAGCTAAAAGGAAAGAATTTGCCAAACTATATGTGGATTTGCTTAAAGATGTAGATGAAGTTGATTATTTAAAATTTGATTTTGATGATGTTGCTCCATATATCTTTGTCATAAAGGCAAAAAATAGAGATGGATTGCGAAATTTTTTACTAGAGAATGGCATAGAAACAGGTATTCACTATAAGCCAAATCATATTCTAACAAAATTTAATACCAGTTATTCACTGCCAAGAAGCGAAAAAATATATAATGAAATTTTAACGCTTCCGTGTCATTTTGACTTGGAAATGGACGATATAAAATTTATTGTAAATAAGATAAGGACATTTTATGCAAGATAAACCACTAGTTTCGGTGATTATGAATTGTTTTAATAGTGATGAATTCTTAAGAGAAAGTATCGAGAGTATAATAAATCAAACATATAAAAATTGGGAATTAATTTTTTGGGATAACCAATCAACCGATAATAGTGCAAGTATTGCAAAATCATATAATGATAGTAGAATAAAATATTTCTATGCTCCAAAGTTTGCTCCACTTTATGGTGCTAGAAACTATGCCGTCAAAGAAGCCAAGGGTGACTTCATTGCATTTTTAGACTGTGATGACTTGTGGAAAAATGATAAGTTAGAAAAACAAATTTCATTAATGCATAATAGTGATTTTGGGCTTTGCTACACTAACTTTTATATTATGGGTCAAAATAAGAATAAGAAATTATTTGTAAAAACTCAGCCATCGGGATATATTTTTAAACAACAAATAGCCAATTATTCTATCGGAATTTTAACAGTTATGATTTCCAAGAAAGCATATGATAATATTGAAGATAAGTTTGATTCAAGCCTAAATTTTCCAGGAGATTATGATCTTTTTATTAGGCTTTTAAAAAACGAAAAGGCATGCTATATAGATGAGCCACTTGCGTATTATAGGGCTTCTAATGCAAATAGTATCTCTAATACAAAACGCCTTGATAACATCAAAGAGGTGAAAGTTGTATTAAAAAAATTAAAGAATATGTATAGTGAGAAGGATATATTAAAGAGGCTAGATGAAGCAAAGGCTATAATGGATATAAAAGAAATTTTATTTTCTTTGAAGGATCTTAATACAAGAGAAATTCTAAGAATTTTACGAGATATGTCTTTTAAAGATGCTTTTTCTTTAACTGTTTTACATAAAATTATCTCAAAAATTTTACGAACTTTAAGATGGTATTCTTAGATTCATTTGTAATATAAACGATGCGTTTGCAAGTTATGTGCAAATAAGCTATTTTTATATTTTGATGGGTTGTGTTCTGAGTTTTCATGCATCGTTCTAAATTTATAGCACTTAAATATTTTAGTATCCAGTCCAACCCTGTTTTGCAAGAAGTAAAGGCTACCAGGGGACTGTTCGTCTATCTTTTTCTTTACGTAAAATTTAAGCACAAAAAGTATCACAAGAAGCAGCGAGCAGCTTACATAGTCGATCACTCGTTTTAAGGTGTACTCAAAGGCATTATAAGGCTTGATATCGTTTAAAAAGTTTAAATTTTCGCCATTTTCTGGGATGTAGCACTTTTGCAAGTAAATTTCTAAAAAGCTCTCCACATTTAGAAATTTGATCTTTTTATACTTAGTCTTAAACTGCAAAAGCGTGAGAAATCTCACCAGCTTGCTATCAACAGGCTTTTCGGTATTTAGCACTATTAGCCTTTGATCGCCTGATTTTATGAGATTTTCTAACGCACCTCGCAGGGCTTTAGCATCGCTATTTTCATGGGATAAAAAATTCACCTGGCCAAATTTCTTCCTAAGCTTCTCTAACTCGAGTTTGGTGAAAGTATATTTTTCGCCAAGGATGATCATGGGCCTATCCCTTTATCTTTATTTTAAATTTGCATTATAAAATTCGTCTAATTATACCCAAACGTGCTAATTGCATTTTTAAAAAAAGAGTTAAGGTTAAAATATGTCTCATAAATTTCTTGCTGTGCTTGTTTTGGCGCTGATTTGCGGCGTTTCTTTTGCGCTCTCAAACACGGTTTTGGCTAAATTTCACACCAGCCCGCTCATCATCTCTATCATTTTAGGCGCCATTTTTGCAAATCTTTTCACAAAACAAACTCAAATTTTAAAAAGTAGTGGCGTCGTGGCGATCGCTGGGAAGCAAATTTTAAGGCTAGGCATCATACTTTTTGGCTTTAACATAAGCCTTAGCGAGATCGCAAGTGTCGGCACTCTAGGCGTGATATACGCAGCTTTTATGGTATTTGCGACCTTTTGCTTTGCACTTTTTGTAGCCAAAGCCTTGGGGCTTAGCAAGGATAGTGCCGTGCTCATTGGCTCAGGGGCAAGTATATGCGGCGCAGCTGCTGTTATGGCTACTCAAAATGAGATAAAAGCAGACGCAAACAAGCTTGCTATCGCTATTTGCACGGTGGTGCTCTTTGGGACGATTGGCATGTTTATCTATCCATTTATCGCTAAATTTCTAGCTCTCACGCCTCAGCAAACTGGCTTTTTTATCGGCGGCTCACTTCACGAGGTAGCTCACGTTGTCGCAGCCTCAGCAGCATTTGACAGCGCAACAAGCAGCGCTGCTGTCATCATAAAAATGCTTCGTGTCATCATGCTAGTGCCATTTTTGTTTTTGCTAAATTTCTTAAATTTAAGCCAAAATAGTGACGGCTCAAAGCTAAAGAGCATACCATGGTTCGCGCTATTTTTCCTAGTGGCGATCTGCGTTAGATCTTTGCCATTTTTCCCTGAAAATTTGGTGCAAATTTTAAAGCTAGCCGCTAGCATCTGCCTTTGCGTCGCGATGTGTGCTTTGGGATTTGGGATAGATAGGAGTATATTTAAAGCGACGGGCAAAAAGCCATTTTTGTTAGCATTTTTGATATTTTTATGGCTTATTTGCTCATCGCTCGTCTTTGTTAAGACTCTTTGCTAGTTTTTAGTTTTTGCAAAAACTCTTCGATGTTGTATTTTGCTCTGTAAGCTGGGCTTAAAAGGTGTATCAAGATGTCGCCAAGGTCCATCACGATCCAATCAGGCGAGCTCTCCGTACCTATAAATTTCTCTCCAAGAGGCTTAAGCTCCTCTTTTAGATCCTCAGCCAGCGAGTAAGCGTGCCTCTCGCCAAGCGTAGTAGCGATAACTACGGCCTTTACGAAATAATCATCCCCGCTCATATCAAACACTTGTATCTCTTCAGCTTTTTTTGCGTCTAAAACCTTAACTATACTTTCGGTGCGCTCTTGCATCGATCTTTCCTGCATCTTTAATCCTTGGTAAAAATTTATAATCTCATCTTTTATCTCGCTAGGCAGCTCGTCAAGCCCCTTTTGGTGCCTGATCTGTGACGAGCTAACATCCACGTGCACGTCCATTTTTTGTAAATTACGTGGAATTTCTATGTGATTGCGCTTGGCGATCACAAACTGCACTAAATTTTTTAGCTCCTCGTAACCATGCCACTTATCAAGCGTGGCTAGGTGGTCCGCGCCTATTATGAGATAAAATTTCTCTATCTTGAATTTCTCATACAAATACTTAACCGTCTCTATGGTAGGCACTGGGCGAGCTAAATTTATCTCATAGTCTGAGATCTCGACCTTCTCTAGACTGCCCCAAATTTCTCTTATCCATTTTAGGCGAAGCTCTGGTGGAGCTGAAAATTCGCTCTTAAAGGGACTTATAAAAGTTGGCATGATGATGAGCTTGTCGATATCAAGGCCACTTAGTGCCATTTTCACAATGCTGTCGTGTCCTAAATGAACCGGATCAAAGCTCCCGCCAAAAAGTGCTAACTTCATCTATTAAAGTGCCTTGTTTATATTTGTTTTAAAATTCTTTTTTGTAGAATTAGGCGTAATTATATCAAAAGGAGCTAAGATGTCAGTTAAAATAGCAATAAACGGCTTTGGGCGTATCGGTAGGTGTGCTGCTCGTATTGTTTTAGAGCGAGACGATGTTGAGCTTGTCGCTATTAACGACACCGCAACAAGGGATATGACGAGGTACTTGCTCAAATACGACAGCGTGCATGGCGAATTTAAGCAAGACGTTAAGGTGATAAGCGACGATTTTATAGAAGTAAATGGCAAAAAGATAAGAGTTTTTTCAACAAGGGATCTAAACGAGCTTAGCTACGCAGACTACGGCGCAGACGTGGTTTTAGAGTGCACTGGCAAGTTTTTAACCACTGAAAAGTGTGAGCCATATCTTGCTCGCGGCGTCAAAAAAGTCGTCATGAGCGCTCCAGCAAAAGACGACACTGCCACATTTGTAGTTGGCGTAAATGACGATAAATACGCAGGCGAAGTGATCGTCTCAAACGCAAGCTGCACTACAAACGGCCTAGCTCCAGTAGCAAAGGTGCTAAACGATAAATTTGGCATCGTAAAAGGGCTGATGACCACTATCCACGCCTATACAAACGGTCAGAGCTTAGTAGATGTAAAGGCTAAAGACTTCCGCCGCTCACGCGCTGCAGCGCTAAATATCGGACCTACGACCACAGGAGCCGCCAAAGCTATCGCTAAAGTGCTCCCCGAGCTAAGTGGCAAACTACACGGCCAAGCAGTGCGCGTGCCAGTGGCAAACGTCTCTATGGTCGATCTAACGGCGGTTTTAAAAAGACCGGCTAGCAAAGAGGAGATAAACGAGGCATTTAGAGCGGCTGCGGAGTCAAATTTAAAGGGAATTTTATTTGTCGATGACGACTACAGAGTTAGCAGCGACTTTTGCACGAGCACCTTTAGCAGCATTGTAGCGAGCGACACTACGCAGGTTATCGCTGATGATATGGTGAAGGTCTTTGCGTGGTACGACAATGAGTGGGGCTACTCAACAAGGCTTGTAGATCTTGCTAAGATCGTGGTTACAAAGTAAATTTAAAGGGTGAAAAATGAGTGATATTTTATCGATCAACGACCTTGAACTTAACGGCGCAAAAGTCTTTATAAGGTGCGATTTTAACGTACCTATGGACGAGTTTTTAAACATCACTGATGACCGTAGGATCCGCTCAGCGATACCAACTATCCGCTACTGCCTAGATAATGGCTGCAGCGTGGTTTTGGCTAGTCACCTTGGTCGTCCAAAAAATGGCTATGAAGAGAAATTTTCACTTCAGGGTGTGGCTAAGAGGCTATCAAGGCTGCTTGACAGAGAGGTGATATTTGCTGAAGATGTGATCGGAAATGACGCTAAAACAAAGGCTGCAGCTCTAAAAGCTGGCGAAATTTTGATGATAGAAAATTTACGCTTTGAAAAAGGCGAAACCAAAAATGACGAGGCTTTGGCAAAAGAGCTTTCAGAATTTGGCGAATTTTACATAAACGACGCATTTGGCGTTTGCCACAGAGCTCACGCATCGGTTGAAGCGATCACTAAATTTTACGATGAAAAGCACAAGGCGGCAGGATTTTTACTACAAAAAGAGATAAATTTCGCTCAAAATTTGATAAAACATCCATCACGTCCATTTGTCGCAGTTGTTGGTGGCTCAAAGGTGAGTGGCAAGCTTCAAGCATTGCACAACCTTTTGCCACGCGTCGATAAGCTCATAATTGGCGGTGGCATGGCATTTACATTTTTAAAATCACTTGGCGAAAACATCGGAAATTCGCTCCTTGAAGAAGAACTCATCGAAGATGCAAGGCAAATTTTACAAAAAGGCAAAGAGCTGGGAGTGAAAATTTACCTACCAGTGGATGTCGTCGCTGCTCAGACATTTTCAGCTGAAAGCGCCGTAAAATACGTCCCAGCTCAAGAGATCCCAAATGGCTGGATGGGGCTTGACATCGGACCAGCGTCTATTAGGCTATTTAAAGAGGTCATCGCCGATGCACAAACCATCTGGTGGAACGGACCTATGGGTGTTTTTGAGATGGATAAATTTAGCAAAGGTAGTATCAAAATGAGCCACGCTATCATCGATACTCACGCGACAACCGTCGTTGGCGGTGGCGATACGGCTGACGTGGTCGAGCGCGCGGGAGATGCTGATGAAATGACATTTATCTCAACTGGTGGCGGTGCGAGCTTGGAGCTCATAGAAGGCAAAGAGCTGCCTGGCATAAAGCCGCTTAGAAAAGAGGAGTAGGTCTTGAAATTTCTAGCGAATTTAAAGTGCAACCACACAAGAGAGAGCTTTAGAGAGTACGCGAAAATTTTAGACGCAAATTTAAGCGCAAATGACGACGTGAGCGTATTTGCACCAGCTAGTGCCTTTGATGAAAAAAGGCATCTTTTTAGGCTTGGGGCGCAGAATTTCTACCCTTGCGAGAGTGGGGCATTTACTGGCGAGATCGGCAAGGTAATGCTTGATGAATTTGATATCAAAGACGTGCTAATCGGCCACTCTGAGAGGCGTGAAATTTTAAAAGAGAGCGAGGAGTTTTTGCGAGCGAAATTTGACTTTGCTGCAAAAAATGGCTGGAATGTCATCTACTGCATCGGTGAAAATTTAAGCACAAACGAGAGCGGAGCGACCAAAGAATTTCTAAGCCGCCAGCTTGAAAATATAGACCTTGGCTATAAAAATTTAGTCATCGCCTATGAGCCGATATGGGCGATAGGAACTGGCAAGAGTGCGAGCATAGAGCAGATAGATGAGGTGCTAAGTTTTTTAAAGACAAAGGCAAACGTGCCGCTACTTTACGGCGGAAGCGTCAATGCAGCAAATATCGCTGATATCGCAGGTATAAAGAGCTGCGATGGGGTTTTGGTAGGCACAGCCAGCTGGGATGCGAATAATTTTCTAGGGCTTATTCACGCGGCATCTCGCTGATAAATTTAAACGATCTTGCAAATTTCACCCTGCGACAGGCTACCTGCCTAGTCTTGGGATGAAATTTGCTGCGAAACATTTAAATTTACCTAGCGATATATCCGCTTGTTGGTTTATTTAAATTTCGAAACGCAAATTTAAACATCTGGAGTTGCGTGATACTGCCGCTATTAAATTTGGTTTAAAATTTGAATTGCAAAATTTTAAAGGAGAAATAATGATTTTAAAGGGTAAAAAAGGTCTTATCGTCGGTGTTGCCAACGCCAAGTCAATAGCTTACGGCATCGCAAAAGCTTGTCACGATCAAGGTGCGCAGATGGCATTTACATACCTAAATGACGCTCTTAAAAAGCGCGTTGAGCCGATCGCTGAGGAGTTTGGCAGCAAATTTGTCTACGAGCTTGACGTAAATAACCAAGCACATTTAGATGGGCTCGCTAGCCAAATCAAAAAGGACCTTGGCGAGATCGATTTTGTCGTGCATGCAGTGGCTTACGCACCAAAAGAGGCGCTTGAGGGCGAGTTTGTAAATACTACAAAAGAAGCCTTTGACATAGCGATGGGTACTAGTGTTTATTCGCTGTTAAGCCTTACTCGCGCGGTATTGCCGGTGCTAAAAGAGGGCGGCTCGGTGCTAACTCTTACATATCTTGGTGGACCAAAATTTGTGCCACACTACAACGTCATGGGCGTTGCAAAAGCGGCACTTGAGAGCTCAGTTCGCTACCTAGCACACGACCTTGGCGCTAAAAATATCCGCGTAAATGCGATCAGTGCAGGCCCTATCAAAACGCTTGCCGCAAGCGGAATAGGCGACTTTAGGATGATCTTGCGCTACAACGAAGTAAATAGCCCGCTAAAACGCAACGTCACCACTGAAGACGTCGGCAACAGCGCTATGTACCTGCTTAGCGACCTAGCTAGCGGCGTAACGGGCGAGGTTCACTACGTAGACTGCGGCTACAACATCATGGGCATGGGCGACGTGGCTACCGACGCCGAGGGCAACACTATCCTAGCTTGGGACGCAAAATAACCTATCTATATAAATTTGGCGGGGCGACTCGCCAAATTCTTCTTTTAAATTTCACCAAATTTATCGAAAGGACAGAAAATGAGAGCTTTAGACGAGCTTATAGACGTAAATGAGCCAGGCTGGGCGCTAATAGAAGAGTGGCTAAAAGAGGCCAAAAACGACTATGAAATTTTGCCTCGCGATGAGAGTAGGGCGCAAAGCGAGCTTTTAGGACTTCAGGTAACTACTCGCTCACCGATGGGAGCACTTGTTTATGGGTGCGGCGGTATCGTGATAGATGGCGGTTGGCTGCGTCTTCTTGGCTCAGGGTGCGAGCAAATGAAGCGCGGAATTTACAGCTTCAACTTTGGCAAAAGCTTTAGCCAAGCAGGGCAGATGCCTGGCTATTTGCTCGTGGCAGACGATGTTTTGGGTGGATTTTTCGCAGTAAATGGCGGCGCATTTGGTGGCAAAGCTGGCAACGTCTTTTACTACGCACCAGACAGCGGCAAATGGGAAGATACGCAGCTTGGCTACTCGAAGTTTTTATACTGGGCGCTAAGTGGGGATATATCTAAATTTTACGAGCTTTACCGCTGGGATGGCTGGCGCGAAGATGTGAGAAATTTTAGCCTTGATAAGGTTATGGTTGCGCTACCACCACTTCTTTGGCAAGACGCTGACATAAGGGCAAGGCTAAAAGATATGAAAAAAGACGGCGTTAATATCGATCAGTATTTTGTTTCTTTGTTTAAGGGGGAGAAATAGATAAATTTTAGTAGTTTTGACAAATTTTAAAATTCCATTTACTCGCAAGAATTGACTACTAAAATTTGGCTTCGCTTGTAGCTTAGCTCAAATTTTAGAGCCGAAATTGCTCGTTCATGAAATTTTAAAATTTACTTGACACTCATTCGATTTGACAAAACAAATTTGCAATTTTTAAAATTTACTAAACTCTTTTAAGATCATAAAACGCAAATCTTTATAAATCCAAGAATTTAAACAAATATCCTAAAATAACCAAAAAATTTAAAGGAAATTTCATGCAAAATAAGCTTTTTACGCCGCTTAAGATAGGCAGTATCGAGATCAAAAACCGCATTATCATGGCTCCGATGTGCATGTATGAGGTCAAAAAAGAGGATGGCCGTCCAAGGTGTTTTCACAAGCTCCACTACGCTACAAGGGCGATCGGCGGTGTTGGCATGATCATCGTTGAGGCGACGGCTGTTGAGGCGCGTGGCAGGATCACCAAAAAAGACCTTGGCCTTTGGAATGACGAGCAGATCGAGGCTCACGCAGAGCTAGTAAAAGGCTGCGCTAAATACGGCGCCAAAATGGCCGTCCAGCTTGCTCACGCTGGCAGAAAGGGCACGTGTGAAGACATCATTGCGCCAAGTGAGATAAAATTTAGTGATGAATACGCCACGCCAAAAGAGATGAGCGCTGCGGATATCACAATCGTCAAGCAAAGCTTTGTGGAGGCGGCAGTGCGTGCAAAGAGCGCAGGATACGAGGCTGTGGAGATACACGCAGCGCATGGATATTTGATAAATCAATTTTTATGTGCTGGCACAAATAAGCGAAATGACGAATACGGCGGCACTTTTGAAAACCGCATAAGGCTGCTGCTTGAAATTTTAAGAGAGATCAAGGCTGGCGCTAATATCACTGTTGGTGTTAGGATAAGTGCAAGTAGCTGGCTTAAGGGCGACTGGGACGTAGAGGAGAGCGTAAAGCTAGCACGCGAGCTAGAGAAAAATGGAGCTGACTTCATCCACGTCTCAGCTGGCGGTGTCTATGCAAAAGTTGATAGCGCACCTAAATTTACACCTCTTTATCAGGCTGGCTACGCAAAAGCGGTGAAAAACGCAGTTAAAATTCCAGTCCTTGCAGTGGGCCTTATCACAAAGGCAAGCGAGTGCGAGGCGTTGCTGCTTGGCGATGTTTGCGACGGCGTGGCGCTTGGCAGGGAGCTACTACGCAACCCATATTTTGCTTTTAACTCCATGAAAGAATTTGGCGAAAATGACAAAATAGAAAACGCCTATAAAAGGGCATACTAAGATTTTATGGCAAGGTAATAGCCTTGCCAAATTTCACTTTTACACAGCCTGTTTTTCACGCCTCGCTTTTTGCTGTTTGATTTAAATTTAATATAGTATCATTTGTGCGACTAAACTTTCAGGGGAGAAAATGAGGCAAAAGCACTTTGAAGTGGCAATTGTTGGAGCGGGTATTAGCGGGACGGCACTCTTTTACGAGTTGGCTGCATTTAGTGATATAAAAAAGGTCGCGCTTTTAGAAAAATATGACGGCGTAGCGACGCTAAATTCAAGCGGCAAGGGCAACTCACAGACCATCCACTGCGGCGATATCGAGACAAACTACACGCTAGAAAAGGCAAAAAAGGTCTCACAAGTGGCAAACATGCCGGTAAAATACGCTCTAAAATACAACTTAGATGGTAAATATATGTTCGCTCATCAAAAGATGACGCTAGCCATCGGAGATGCCGAAGTAGAGCGCATCAAGGAGCGATATGAGAGCTTTAAGGAGCTATTTCCTTATCTTGAAATTTATGACAAAGAGAAGTTAAAGCAGATCGAGCCAAATGTCGTTTTTGACGCAAATGGCAATGAGCGCCCAGAAAACATCATCGCAATAGGTGCGCAAAATGGGCAGTACACGACGATGGACTTTGGTGGCGTGGCAAATTCGCTCGTGCAAAATGCGCTAAATTTAGGCGCAGATGGCTATGAGATCAGCCTAAGCTCAGAAGTGACTGATATGAAAAAGGTGGGCGATACCTTTCACATCAAGATAAATGACGGCGAAGTGATCACAGCAAACTACGTCGTAGTCGATGCTGGAGCGCACTCGCTATTTTTAGCTCACAAGATGGGCTATGGGCTACATCTTAGCACGCTGCCAGTTGCTGGAAGCTTTTACTTTGCTAATAAGCGCCTGCTAAACGGCAAAGTCTATATGGTGCAAAACGACAAGCTGCCATTTGCCGCACTTCACGGCGACCCAGACATCCTAGCTAATGACAACACTCGCTTTGGCCCAACAGCTCTTGTCATACCAAAGCTTGAGAGATTTCACGGCTGTTCTAGCTTTTTTGACTTTTTAAAGTGCTTAAAATTTGACAAAAACGTCCTTGAAGTCTTTACAAATTTACTAAAAGACGAAGACATCAGGTCATATATACTAAGAAATTTCTTATTTGAAGTGCCATTTATCAACAAAAAAGAATTTGTTAAAGACGCCAGAAAGATCGTGCCAAGCCTAAGCGAAAACGACCTAAGCTACGCTGTAAATTTTGGTGGCGTAAGGCCACAAGTGATCGACCGCAATAAAAAAAGGCTAGAGCTTGGCGAGGGCAAGATCAGCACAGGCGAGGGCATAAGCTTTAACATGACACCAAGCCCGGGGGCTACTAGCTGTTTTGAGACGGCGAGGGCCGATATGGAGGAAATTTGCAAATTTTTGGGCAAAAATTTCAACGAAGAGAAATTTAACGCCGAGTTTTTTGGGTAGAAAATGGGAGTATTTGATATTTTTAAAAGAGGTGTGGATATGCCAAAAACAGCGCAACAAAGAAAAGATGAGAACATAAAAATTTTAAAGCAAGAGGGTGTGGCAGTGCTTGAGAGCTTGCCGCTTCGCTATGAAAACAGCGAGGTTACACCAAGAGATATCGATGAGATAATAAAGCGCGCAGTTTGCTCATTTACAGCGATAATGTGTGCTTGCACGATCCGTGATGAAGGCTCTTTGGGCGAAGAAAATATGGCGTGGGCAAAGAGCTTTTTAGGTGAAGCTTACGACGAACTAAGCGTAAAAGAAAAAGAGGTCATTGAGGACAGAGCTGATATGGATACGGCTGTGAATATGGGCTGGAAATATGAGTCGCTTTGGGTACTTCTTTGGGCGCTTGGCATCGCTGAAGATATCGGCCAGATGGATAAAATTTGTGACTGCGAGTTTGTGATGAATGTCTTTAGAGAGGGCGGGCTAAAAAGCCGTTCAAAGCTTCGCAGCATGGATGCAATTTTAAGCAAACTTGACCTAGTTTATCGCTACCACTGGGCCTGCGTAGATGCAAGGGTAAATGGCAAAAAGGTGGCTGGACTTGACGAAGAGGTCGTTATGGAGAGGCGCGCAGGGCTTGAGTGGCTATGCTGCAAAGGGCAAGAAAATGACGACTTGAGCACTGAATTTAACACTTGGGACTATCCTGATCTAAACACTTGATCTAAGAAATTTTAAGCTCAAATGAGCTTAAAATTTATCTTAATGTAAATGCTATAGGAAAGCGGAGATAGCGAGCTTCTTTTGGCTTTGGAAACTCAGAGCTTGCTTTTTTGACATTTTCTAAAGCACCATTGTCAAGCGACTCAAAGCCTGAACTTTTAGTAACCTTTAGCTCATCTATGCTGCCGTCTGTTTTAAGCAAAAATCTAACTTCAACAACGCCTTGATGCTTCATCCTTCTAGCGTTATTTGGGTAGCTTTTATGCTTTTTCACAGCTGCTATGACCTTGCTAAAGTCCTCGTCGCTTTGCGCATTTGCTAAATTTAGCTCTTGCGCTACTTTTTGAGCTGGTGCTGCGGCGATAGACTTGTTATTTGCTGGTAAATTTGTATTTACAGCAGGTGCTGGTGTCGCGGCAGGAGATGGTGCAGTGATAGCAGGTTTTGGCTCCACCTTTGGCTCGATTTTAGGTTCAGGGCGAGGCTCAGGCTTTGGCAGTGGCTTTTTCTCCATCTTTTTTGGCTCAGGTTTAGGTTTTTCTATCTTTTTAGGTTCTGGTTTTGGTAGTGGCTTTGGCTCGATCTTTGGCTCAGGCTTGGGCTCTGGTTTTGGCGGCTCTGGCGGCGGTGGTGGAGCTGGGGGTGTTGGCTCTGGGATCATTACTTGTTCGCTTATCTGCGGAGCCGTAGTTTGCGGCACCGGAGTAAAAGAATTTAGAGCTATTTTTATAGGTTTTTGCTCGCCTATCTTTATCTCACTAAAATTATGTGAAAGCAAGAAATAAGCCGCTGCCACGTGCACTATTGCTGATACCGCTAGGCCACTATAGTTTGAAATTTTACTCAGAGATTGTTTGGATTGCAAAGTTTTCGTGACCTTTTTCTTTTAAGATATCAATTACTTTGACAAAGCTGTCAAATTTAGCATTTTTGTCGCTTTTTAGCTCGATTAAGGTTTTTATATCCACAGCATTTAGCTTATCTTTTAGCTCATCTTCTGAAATTTCCACATCATCTATGAAAAATTTATTATCTTTATCGATAACGACACTCACTTTTTTCTCATCTTCTTTATCCTGCTGTGCGCTTTTGGCGCTTGGTAGATCGACTGCGATCTTGCCCTGGGCGATAAAGGTCGAGATGCTTAGCACGATGGCTAGCAAAACGAGCATGATATCGATAAATGGGACGATATTTAGCCCATCTTTTTTATTTAGACGCATTTTCGGCCTTGTATCTATTTATCATGACATCGACTTTTCTAACAAAGCCATTGTAGATCATAAGCGTCGGGATCGCCACAAGTAGGCCAAATGCCGTCGCTTTTAGCGCTAAAGAAAGACCGATCATGATACTTTTTGTATCAATGCCGCCAGCCATACCCATGTCATAAAATGTGATCATGATGCCAGCAACCGTGCCAAGAAGTCCGATATATGGGGCGTTTGAGTAGATGATGTAAAGTGTGGTTAAATTTTTTGTCAGCGCCTCATCGAGCTCTTCGATGTTTTTGTAGCTATTTATATCGACGCGTGAGTAAAAAATGATACGCTCTATCGTATACCAAAGCACAAAAAAGCTCATAACGCCCAAAATACTGATGATTATATAGTCAATGTTGTGTTTTAAAAGTTCCATAATGCCTCTTATTTTTAAAATTTGAGCGTGATTATAACTATATTGATAGTTAATGTCAAATATATTGTAAAAATGTAATCTAAAAATATTTTATAAGAAGAGAAATTTAAAGAAAATAGATCTGAAAATTAGCGCAAATCTGCGTTATTAATTATATAAATACGATAGATAAGCGCTAAATTTTATAACTTGATAATTGTTTTTAATATAAATATATGGCTAAATTTCTAGCTCTTTTACCACACGTGCATTTAGTGCCATTTGCATGTGGTGTAAAAATACATTTTGATAAAAATCCCCACTATGCCCTGGGGCGTCGTAGGTTTGGACTAAATTTGCAGGCACAATGATCTCTCTTTTTAAATTTTGCTCATTTGCGCTAAGCCTTAGGTGAGAAACAAGCTGATAGATGCACATATCGGTGCAGTCGCCCATAATGACAAAGCTGTCAAATTTACTTATAAATTTATTAAACTCCTGCGAATAAGCGATGCTAAGTGAGTTTTTATAAAAAATTTTCATCTCATTAAAAAAGTCTAAATTTCTTAGCTCATCAACTGCCTGTGCTTCATTTTGCCCTTTTAAAGCATGAGCTGGGAAGCTCGCAAACTCAGCTGAATTTGGCTCATGAGCATCTTGAATGAGGATGAAATTTTTAAGGTCAAATTTATCCCTTGCTAGCTTAAAAGTCTCTGCTATGCCCTTTGAGAGCTCACCTACACGCTTGCTAGCTAGTGCGCCTTCACAACAAAAGCCATTTATCATATCAACGCTTATAAAGACCACTTTTTCGCTGCCATTTTTAAAAATTTCACTAAATTTAAGCGCTTTTAGGCCATTTTGCCACGCATTTAGCTCATCTAAAATTTCACTCATCACTTCTCCTTTATAGGTAAATTTATACAAAATGTCTTTGGCTCAAGGGTTATCTCTATGCTGCCCTTGTGCGCCTCTATTATCTGCAGACAAAGGTGTAGTCCTAGGCCATTGCCCTTTAGTTTGCTCGTCTTAAATGGTTCAAAGACGATGTTTTCATTTTTTATAGAAACTCCGCTGTCATAGACTATAAATTTATGTTCATTTGGCGTCTTTTCGTAGCTTAGTCTCACCACGCCTTCGTCGTTTTCGTCCTCTTCGATGGCGTCTATGGCGTTAAATAAAATGTTTTGAAAGACCATCGCGATGAGGTCAAAGTCGCCACTATAAAGGGCGTCAGGGAAATTTAGCTCAAAACTTATCTCTTTTGAATACTCATAAAATTTAAGCGCCTCTTCGCACTCGCTTTTGATATCTAAAAAGTTAAATTCCTTTGGCGTGATACTAAGCCCTTTTGTAAAAAGAAGTGTGGCTTTGATGATGCGCTCAACTCGCCAGATCCCCTTTTGTATCTGCTCGACGATAGGCAAAATTTTTGGCTCAGCCCTTTTTAAAAGGGTGGAATTTAAAAGCGAGATAGAGCCTATGGGGTTTCTTATCTCGTGAGCTAGGTGCGCTGCTACTTGACCCATCGAGGCTAGGCGCTCGGTGCGTTTTTCCTGCGTTATGTCGGTAGCTGAGATGATCTTTTTATCATCTTTAACCACCTTTTTTACTAGATAAATTTGTGAGCCAAAGTTTAGCTCGCCCTCATCTTTTGGGACGAAATTTAGCGCCTTGCCAAGCTTTTGCGCCTCTGAGTTTTGCAAGAAAATTTCATCATTTTCATCAAGCACCCAAATGGCATTTGGCAAAATTTCCACGATATCTTTTATAAAACCTTGCAAGCTCATATAAGAAGCGGTCAAATTTTTATACTCACGCTCTATCAGATAGGTCTGCTCTATCAGGCTTTTTAGGCCATTTTGTATATCGATATCACTCACAGCAACTCCTCATAATCTTTTATCTCATAAAGCCTAAGCCGCTCATCTTTTAAGCCCAAAAGCTCGTTGCTAAAGCCACTTTTTGAAAAAAGCGCCACGATATCAGGCTTTATGCCTAGCCTTTCGCACTTGTGAAGGACTAAATTTAAGACATTTTTGCAAATTTTTCGCTCTTTATACTTTGCTTCGCCAACGATTATCTTGCCATTTATGCTAAAAAGCATGTCTAGCTCAATGTTTTTGCTCCAAAATGAACTTAACAAAATGCCGTTAAATCCGAGCTTTTTAGCCATTAGCTCGCCGCTTAAAAGCTCAAAGCCAAGGCTCGCGTACTCGTCAAATTCTCTTCTTATAAGCTCTAAAATTTCTTCACTCTTACCCTCTTTTAAAAGGTTTAAATTTGGCTCGATAAATCTAAACCAAAATCTTGAAAAATGGCTGTTAAAGTGAATTTTATCCTCTATCTTATAAGCTCGCTCGCTCTTTTTTAAAATTTGACGCTTGTTTTTTACTCGTGGCTTTTCTTGGCTCTTTTCAAGCACTAAAAAATCCTTACTAAAAAGTTTTGCATAGACCCTATTTGTCATGCTTTGGGGCAAAATTTTATTTACGCTAAATTTCTTCCTATCGCTTCTAGCAAGCTTAATGAGAGCCATTTTGATGGCCTCGTCGCTGTCCTCGTCAAAGTAAAACCTAGCCATCAAATTTTTATAATCATCTAAAATTTCAGCCCTAATCGCCTCAAAAACATCGTAGTATGAGCCCTTTAATAAAAAGTCATCAAAAACAAGATGAAATTTTATAACTTCAGCAATACCAAGGTGCTTCATCCGCTCAAATGTCGATTTTATGGCTAAAATTTCGTATCCTTTGTGTGGCGGATTGTAGCATATTTTTAGAAAATTTTAATTATAATCACGCAAAAACTAAAAGGCTAAAGTTGGTAAATTTAGAGCACATTAGAAGAGATATTATTTTAAAAAAAGGGATACATTATTTCGACTACACCGCCTCAGGACTTGCGTATAAGCCTATCGAGGACGAAGTCGCTGATATCTTAAAAACCTACGCTAACACCCACTCGCTAACATCCTCAAACGCCTATAAAACGCAGCTTTTATATGATAACGCTAGAAGCGAGCTAAAGCGCGCGCTTGGGCTTGATGATAGATTTTATCTCATAGCCACTGGATATGGCGCCACTGGTGCGATCAAGAAATTTCAGGAGCTTTTGGGGCTTTACGTGCCTCCAGCTGCTAAAAGAAGGTTTGATCTAAAGCCAAACAACGACTCGCCGCTAGTCATTCTTGGACCATACGAGCACCACTCAAATGAGGTGAGCTTTAAAGAGGCGCTTTGCGAGGTTGAGCGTATAAGGCTCGCAAAAGATGGCGGCATAAATTTTGGTCACTTGGAGCAAATTTTAAAGATAAACCAAGGGCGTGAGATCATCGCTAGCTTTAGCGCAGCCTCAAACGTCACAGGCGTCATAAGCGACTACAAGCAAATTTACACGATGGTTAAGAAATTTGGCGGTATCGTGGCATTTGACGTGGCGAGCCTTAGTGCCTATGCAAATTTAGACTGCGACTATTTTGACGCTCTCTTTATCTCGCCGCATAAGCTTCTTGGAGGAGTTGGCAGTTGTGGGCTACTGGCCATCAAAAAAGTGCTAGCAAATGACGATGTGCCAAGCTTTGCAGGCGGTGGCACGGTAAGCTACGTGAGCAAAAACTACCATATATTTTTAAAGGATCAAGAGGCACTTGAGGAGGCTGGCACACCGCCTATTTTGGGGCTTATACGTGCAAATTTAGCCTACAGACTAAGAGAAGAGATAGGGCTTGCTACCATTTATGAAAACGAGAGCGAGCTTAGCGACTATCTTTGCCAAAGGCTAAGAGAAATCCCAGAGCTTATAAGCTACTGCCCGCCAAATTTAAAGCGCCTTGCCATTTTTTCATTTAATGTAAAAAACGTAGCCCCATACGAGCTTTCAAAAATTTTAAGCAAAGAGTATGGCATACAAACACGCGCCGGCTGTTCGTGCGCAGGCTCATACGGACATGATCTTTTGGGGCTAAAAGAGGATCCAAATTTCACCCACAAGCCAGGCTGGGTGAGAGTTAGCCTGCACTATACGCATACCTTTGAGGATATTGATTATTTGGTGAGTGCGATAAAGAAAAGTATCGAGAAATACGCACTTTCGTGGCAGGTCAAAGACCCTTTTGACGTAAAAGAGATAAGTGGGTGTGTGGGTGAGTAAGAAAAATGTTTTGATAGTTGCGGGAAGCGACAGCGTCGGCGGTGCAGGCGTTCAGGCGGATATAAAAAGCTGCGAAGCGTTTGGTTGTTTTAGCGCAAGCGTCATCACAGCCGTGACAGCGCAAAATACAAATGGCGTTAGTAGCGTACTTGCGATGCCAGCAAAGATGGTGAAAGCTCAGTTTGAGATGGTGCTAGCTGAGCTTGATATAGACGCTGTGAAGGTTGGCATGCTCTTTAACGAGGAGATAATAGCCGTTGTAAGCACGTTTTTGAAAGAATTTAGAGCTAAAAATGTGCCAGTTGTCATAGACCCAGTTTGCGTGGCAAAATCAGGTGCAAAACTGCTTGAATACGCAGCGATCGAAGCACTAAAAGAGCTTTTAAAGCTCGCAAGTGTCGCCACGCCAAATGTAGATGAGGCTAGGATTTTGGGGATTGACTTTGCAAATTTGCCTTGCGATATGGTACTAAAGCGAACGAGAGTTGATGAAATTTGCGAGGATACGCTCTATCTAAAAGGTGGTGAAGTGATGAAATTTAGCGAGGAGCTTTTTGAGCCTAGGGTGATGCACGGCGCTGGTTGTAGCTTCTCAAGCTCGCTAGCGGCCATTTTAGCGCAACAAAACGATCTAATAAGCGCCATAAAAATGGCTAAAAAATTTGTGGCAAATGGGATAAAAAATACTCATAAAAGTAAATTTGGCGCAAGACTTATAGACCATAAAGCAGGGCTTAATGGCTGAAATTTACGCTATTAGCGATGATATTTTAATGCCTGAAAATTTGGCTTTGGAGTACACTAGAGAAATTTTAGAATGCGGGGTAAAATTTTTTCAGTTTAGGTCAAAAAAAGCGGTCAAAAACGAAAGGCTTGCAAGTGAAATTTTAAATTTATGTGAGAAATTTGGGGCGAAATTTATCGTAAATGACGATGTCAAATTTGCTAAAAAGATAGGCGCAAAGGCCGTTCATCTAGGCAAAGAGGACGAGGGTATAAAAGAGGCGTTTGAGATTTTGGGCAAAGACGCATATGTTGGCGTTAGTTGCTATGGCGATATAAGCTTAGCCATAAATGCCGCTAAAAATGGGGCTAGCTACATCGCTTTTGGCTCAGTTTTCGCAAGCCTTACAAAGCCAAATGCCCCAAAATGCGACCTTGAAGTGGTTAGAGAAGCAAAGCAAATTTTAAACCTACCAGTTTGCGTGATAGGTGGCATAAATGAGACAAATATCGGCTCACTCTCTCACATAAAACCCGATCTTATCGCTATCATCTCAGCGATCTACAAAGATGGTAACATCAAAGAAAATATCAAAAATTTACAAAAGATAATTGAGATAAATTTCTAAACCTAAGCTTTTTTGCAAAATTTGTTTTTGAATTTTAGTAAAAAAGTATATATTCTCAGCAAATTTTAAAACTTTCATTCACTCGCAAGAATTGACTACTAAAATTTGACTTCGCTTGCTGCTTAGCTCAAATTTTAGAGCCGAAATTACTCGTTCATAAATTTTAAAATTTACCTGATACCCACCTGATTTGACAAAATAAATTTTAAAATTCGCTTGAACATTTTTGTAAAAAAATTAAATATTTTTAGTTTGTGGTCACAAATTTTAAAATTTAAATTTCACCGAGCGGTAGGTCTGATCAAACCTAAACGTTAGCAGATTTTGCAGTATCCCAAAAAGTACCATGAAGGTGACAAAGCTGCTTCCGCCGTAGCTAAAAAATGGCAGTGGCACGCCCACAACCGGCGCAAAGCCGATCGTCATCGAGACATTTACCCCCACATAGACAAAGATGAGCGCGGCTATGCCAGTGGCGGTCACCTGCGTGAAATAATCATTCTTAAGCCCGTAGTTTAGGCTAAGTAAGTGCGTTATAAGCGCTCCATAAAGCCCAAGCAAAAGCAACGCCCCATAAAAGCCAAAACGCTCGATATTGTAGGCAAAGATGAAGTCACTAGTGGCGATTGGCAAAAATTTAAAGTGCGTTTGCGTAGCCTCGTCTTTTGGTTTGCCTTTTAGTCCGCCACTACCTATGGCGATGATACTTTGTTTGACGTGGTAGCTTGGCTCTTCGGCGATGAAGTCGTGGATCCTCTTTTTTTGATAATCATGCAAATTTTCATACAAAACTGGCGCCGAAAAGCCTATGGCAAGGATGATGCAGATCCAAATTTTCTTATTTACGCCGATGACAAAAAGGATGGTGTAGCCAACTATCAAAAGTATGAGCGCGGTGCCAAGATCAGGCTCTTTCATGATGAGCGCAAATGGCAAAAGTATGTAAAAACTAAGTCTTAAAAAGTCTTTTAGCCCATACCCATCGACCTCTGGCGGGCGCTGCTTAACTAGATAGGCTAGCATCAGCAAAAAGGCTGGCTTCATGAGCTCTGAGGGCTGAAGCGTGAAGTGAACGAATGGAATTTCAAGCCAGCGCCTAGCTCCAAGCTTACTAACGCCAAATATATCAACGCTTAAAAGCAGCACGATGCAGACCCAGTAAAACATCGGGATGATCCAGTCGATGCGTCTAATAGGCAGTAAAAATGCGATGCAAAATGAGACAAATCCGATGCCAAAATATACAAGCTGTTTGTTCGCCAAAATGTCGTTTGCTTCGGAGACTAGGATGTATGAGATGGCTATGATTGGGATGATTAAAAACGGCTGAATAAAATCAAAATGTGTTAAAATACGCCGATCTAGTTTTATCAAGAAGCAAACCTTAATTTTTGGGCTAGATTATATCACAAACAAGGCTTTGATTTTGGTTAAATTTAATGTTTTAAATAGCTCAAGACTCGACGTTGCAGTAGCACATGAGCTTCAAATTTCACGTAATCAAGCTTTAAATTTGATAAAAGACTCCCTTGTAAGCGTAAATTTAAAACCTATCTCAAAACCAAGCTTTTTACTGAGCGAAAACGATGAAATTTGCGTAAATTTTGCCCCAAAAAAAGAGGTGCAAAACGAGTACGAAGTAAATTTTGACATCCCGATCATCTATGAAGACGACGATCTCATAGTGCTAAACAAGCCCCCGCAAATCGTCGTTCACCAAGCCCCAAGCGTCAAAGAGGCGACACTTGTTGAGTGGCTAAACAAAAAGGGCTTTATGCTCTCAAATTTAAACGGCGACGTAAGAGCTGGCATCGTCCACCGCCTAGATAAGGGCACGAGCGGCGCTATCGTCGTTGCTAAAAACAACTTCGCCCACGCAAAACTAAGCGAGCAGCTAAGCGATAAAAGCATGGGACGAATTTATCTAGCGCTCACTGATCTACCGCTAAAAGAGGACGTCATCATCGACAAGCCAATCGGCAGAAATCCAAACAACCGCCTAAAAAAAGCGATCGTCGCAGACGCTAAATTTGCCAAAAGCGCCTTTGTAAATTTGCTAAGTGAAGGCGGTGTAAATTTGATAGCAGCAAAGCTTTTTACAGGCAGGACACACCAGATAAGAGTGCACCTTGCTAGCATAAATCGCCACATTTTAGGCGATGATTTATACGGATTTAAGAGCCAAGGCGATAAAATAAGCAGGGTTATGCTTCACGCTTATATGCTCTATTTTATCCATCCGCGAACTGGCAAAAGGGTAGAATTTACCGCAAAAACGTATGATGACTTTAACCAAATAATTTACAAAAAAATTCCCAAGGAGATTTTTGATGAAAAAATTTGCCCTACGCATATTGACACCATTTTTAGTAGCTTTCTTAGCGGGATGCGGCTCTAGCGTACCAACTCAGCAAAGCACGTCACTACCAACGATTACAAGCTTAAAAACCATTTCAGATATGACAGAAGTTGGCTTTGAGTGGAACCCAGTGAGCGACGAGAGCGTCGTTGGCTACTATCTTTACCGCTCAAATCCAAACGATGCAAACTCAAAAATGCAACTAGTTGCAAACATAAAAGACCGCTTTGCTACGCACTACGTGGATCGCGACCTAGCTCCAGAGACCACTTACTCATATCAGATGAGAACCTACTCAAGCAACGCCATCTCTCAACCAGGTGCGATCGCAACTGCGACAACTAAGCCACTACTTGACTCTGTGCCATTTGCGCAAGCTATCACTGGGCTTCCAGGCCGTGTAAAAGTGATCTGGAGACCACATCCTGATAGCACAGTAGCTAGCTACATCATCCAAAGAAGCGATGCAGGAGCTAATAAATTTAGCCAAGTAGCAGAGGTAAATGGCAGACTAAATGCCGAGTATATCGACACTGATGTAAAACCTGGCAGGTCTTATGAGTATAGGATCTTAGTTAAAACTTCTTCAGGCGTCATCTCAAAACCAAGCCAAAATATAAGCGCCACAACAAAGGAGTTACCCTAAATCAGTAACAAATGTCCAAGCGACTAAAAACGCGCCAAAAAAGATCATCTTAACGTGGGATTACGCGCCGGCTGAGGATTTTGCTTATTTTAAGGTTTATAGAACGACAAGTAAAATTTTGCCTTACACATACCTAGCAAAAACGACTAGTAACACCTATGAGGATCTCATAAATACAAACGCAGCGACAAGGTATTATAGAGTGACAGCTGTCGATAAAGACGGTCTTGAGAGCTTAAAGCAAGAAGAGCCGATCGTTGGTAGCACACTTGGCGCACCAAAAACTCCAAGCATAAGCGCTAGCTACGATGGTAGCGGCGTAAATGTAAGCTGGAGTGCAGTTGATAGAGCTAGCTCATATACGGTTTATAGAAGCGGTGCTAGCGAGAAAGTCTTTAGCGGTATAAGTGATACTGGGCTTAGAGATGACAGCGTTCAAAAAGGAGCTAGCTACTCTTACAGCGTCGTAGCAGTCGATGAATACGGCATCGCCTCTGATAAGTCATCAAAAGCAGAAGTTAGCATAAAATAATGCCAAATTTCATCGCTTCGTCCTTAAAAGAGCTCTCGTTTCCATTTGGTAACGACAAGATCAAATTTCTTTGGCAGGCAAATGGCCGAAACGAGAGGCTCATCTACACAAAAAATGAAGATGAAGGCTTTTTTCTAGTCGTAAAAGGCGGCAAAAATGGCACCGTCGTAAAGGGAGAAAAGCTCACAAAGCCTGCTAAAGTTGGACTTTTGCAAGAGGCACTTGAGCTTTTTAAAGAGCAAAGTTGTAACGGTATCATCAGCCAAGCATTTGCCGTCAAAAAGACAAATTTGACCAAAAAAGTTAGTGAAATTTTAAGCCTTGAAGAGTTTGTGCCAGCATTTTGCGAGCTAAAGGATAAATTTAAAGAGATTTTTATAGAGATCGGCTTTGGCTCTGGCAGGCACTTGCTCTATCAGGCTAAAAACAATCCAAAAGCCCTAGTTATCGGCATAGAGGTCTATAAGCCAAGCATCGAGCAAGTAGCAAAGCTAGCTAGGGCAAATGGCCTAGAAAATGTGCGTCTCATAAACACTGACGCAAGGCTTTTGCTCTCACTTGTTGGATCAAATTTAGTTGATAGAGTGTTTTTGCACTTTCCGGTGCCGTGGGATAAGGCTGAGCATAGACGCGTTGTCTCAACGGCCTTTGCGCTTGAGTGCGAGAGGATACTAAAAGCTGGTGGTAAATTTGAGCTACGGACTGATAGCAAGGAGTATTGCGACTTTAGTTTGAGTAAATTTTTAGAGCCCACAAACTCAAAAATCGAAGCTTTTAAAAATAGAAATTTAGAAGTAACTAGCAAGTATGAAGACCGCTGGAGACGCCAAGATAAGGATATCTACGACGTTATTTATATTTGTGAGGTTGAAAGTAGCGAGAGCGTTTTGGCTGGGGATTTTAGTTTTAAAGAAAAGACAAACGTAAAAAATATAATTAAAAATTTTAAAAATTTCATCATCAAAAAAGAGGATCATTTTTTACATTTTGAGGAAATTTACACCATAAATGAGGGTGAAATTTTGCTAAAAGTCGCCTTTGGAGCGTTTAACAAACCAGAGCAGTGTTTTATCAAAATAAGCGATGAGAAAAGCGAATATTTTATAAAAAAACCGATATTAATACGTGAAAATTTAGCAGCACACGAGCTTTTGAAGGAGTATTTGGCTGATGCAAGAGATAATTAGTGCAAGAAATTTAAGCCTAGCTTATGAGCGCAACGAGGTTGTGATCAATAGCGTAAATTTAGACATCTACGCAAATGACTTTGTCTTTATTACAGGCAAGAGCGGAAGCGGAAAAAGCACGCTTTTAAAGTCATTTTACGGAGAAATTTCGCCCCTAGCTGGCGAGCTAAATGTCTGCATGACGCAAATGGACGATATCGATGACAAAAGACTTTGCGAGCTTAGACAGCGAGTTGGTATTATATTTCAAAACTACCGCTTGATAAATGAGTGGAACGTCGAAAAAAACGTCATGCTGCCCCTCATCATCAAAGGCGTCAATCAAAATGTGAGCAAAAAGCAGGTGGCTAAACTTTTAAAACATGTAAATATGCTTCACAAAGCTGATAAATATCCTCGTGAGCTAAGCGGCGGCGAGCAGCAAAGGGTTGCCATGGCAAGAGCACTCGCGCACAATCCAAATTTGCTCTTATGTGACGAGCCAACAGGAAATTTAGACGAATACTCAAGCGACGTTATCTGGTCGCTTTTAAAATCAGCCAGAGAATTTCTAGGTACAAGCGTCGTTGTGGTGACGCATCACATCCCATCAACGCTTCGCATCCCATACCGCCACTTCGTCATAGAAAATGGAGGCGTGCATGAGATCGCTTAAAAACCACCTTGGATTTATATTGCCGTTAATCGCGCTTTTATTTTCAGTGCAGTTTAGCCTCACAGCAGACAAGATCGTAAGAGAGTATGAGAGGCTTATGGGAAATGACTACAACATCGTGGTGGTCTCAAACAAAGAGCTAAGTGAGCCAGTGCTAAAGCCAGTGATTAGCACGCTAGCTAGCGTCGAGCCACTAAGCCCACAAAAGATAATAGATCGCCTATCAAACGACATCTCAGCTAAAAATTTATCTATCCTTCAAAATGCCTTGCCTAAATTCTACTCGATAAGGTTAAGTGAATTTCCATCACCAGAGTATATGGAGGAGATAAAGCAAAAGCTTTTGAAATTTGATGGTATAAGCAAGGTCGAGACATTTTCAAAGACCCATGACAAGGTCTTTAAGATGCTAAATTTAGCTAAAAGTATATCGTATGCATTTATGGCGATACTTTGTGTTGTAGGGCTTATGCTTATGCTTAAACAGACTAAAATTTGGCTATTTGAGCATAGAGAGCGCATTGAAATAATGACGCTTTTTGGCGCGCCATTTTGGCTAAAATCAGCCATGCTCTATAAATCAGCCATGGTTGATAGCATAGTTGCGACCATTGTTGTTGGCGCATTTTTCTTTTTCTTGCCTAGCATTGAAATTTTTAGAGAAAATGCCGCAAGCATCGATGTAGTCTTGCCTAGCCTCGATCTTTCAAGAGATATATTTATCTTATTTGGCGTGGCTGTGGTTTTAAGCATTTTTGCTGTTAGTTTAGTGATGAGTAAGGCTAGAAAAAGCACGATATGAAAAAAGGAATTTTTACACTTTTGCTAGCTTTTAGTCTAGCTTTTGCATCAAATACTAAAGAGAAGATAAAAGACTCCAAAAACTCGCTAAGATCGACGCAGGCCATGAGTGAGCAGCTTAGTAAAAAGCTTGATGACTTGGCCGGCGATATCGTAAATGGCGAGAAAAAACTGCGCGGCATAAGCGGCGATATCACAAATTTAAAAGGTCAAATTTCAGTTCTTGAGACAAATGCTTCAAAAGCGCTTCTTGAGCTTGATGATCTAACAAAGCAAAACAAAGAGCTAGAGCGCACCCAAAAAGAGCTAGAGCAAAATATGATAAGGATCATCGCAGAAGATCTTTCATTTGATCTTATGATGTCTGCAAGCGAGGGCAAACAAAGTGAAGAGAGCATCATCTCATCGCAAATTTTAACCAAGCTAAATGCCATAGCAAAAGAGGACTTTAAAAGGCTTAGTGAGAACTACGAAGATACGATAGAAAAGATAAAAAACAAATCAAGTAAGATAAATGAGATAAACTCAAGCATAAAAAACTATAGGCGCAAGCAAAATGATCTACAAAGCCTAGAGAGCACGCAGAAAAATACAATAAACGGGCTAAAACGTGATAAAGAAATTTACAGCAAAAAGCTAGCCAAACTTCAAGCCCAACAAGACGAGCTAAGAAAGACACTTGAGCAGCTTGCTATCATGCAAAAGCAAGAGGATGAAGCAGCCAGAGCTGCCAGAGAAAAGCAAGAAAGAGCAGCTAGCAAAGGTGGCAAAAAGGGCGAAAAGAGCCAGCCAATGGGCGGAGGCTATCAGACAAGCTCAGTTAAGAGATATTCAGGCGCAAGGACGATCGCTCCGCTTGATAGCTACACCGTAAAGCAAAAATTTGGCAACTACGTAGACCCAATATATAACATCAAAATTTTTAACGAGTCAGTCATACTTCGCTCAACCACGCCAGATGCGAAGGTTAAAAGCGTGCTAAATGGCAAGGTGGTCTTTGCTAAAGCTACTCCGATGCTTGAAAACGTCGTCATCATAGAAAACGAAAACGGCATCCACACGATCTACGCCCACCTAAGTCAGATCGCGCCAACTGTAAAGGTCGGCTCAGTCGTGCAAAAAGGCTATGTTATAGGTAGGGTAAGGAACGATCTAACCTTTGAAGTAACGCAAAGAAACTACCATATCGACCCGCTTGAAATGATCTCAAAATAGTCACTTTGTAATCGTTATTAGCTAAATTTAAAGCCTTTTTGGCTAAAATGCGTGAATTTCAAGGAGCATGACAATGAGTAAGAGAAAACGCGTATTGGTCAAATTTTCAGGCGAGGCCTTGGCTGGAGAAAATGGTTTTGGTATAGACACAGCTGTGCTTAAATTTATAGCAAGCGAGATAAAAGAACTCATCGACAATGAGATCGAAGTTGGCATCGTAATAGGCGGTGGTAACATAGTGCGTGGTGTGAGCGCTGCAAAAGATGGTATCATCAAGCGAACAAGTGGCGATCACATGGGCATGCTAGCAACTGTTATCAACTCGATCGCGATGCGCGAAGCTTTAGAGCGAAGCGGGCTTGAAGTAAGAGTGCAAAGCGCGATCAAGATGGAGGCGATCTGCGAGACTTTCATCGTGGGACGTGCGCAGCGCCATTTGGAAAAGGGCAGAGTTGTCATCTTTGCTGCAGGCACGGGCAATCCATTCTTCACAACAGATACAGCAGCCACGCTAAGAGCTATCGAGATCGGCTCAGATATGATCATAAAAGCGACAAAAGTTGATGGCGTTTATGACAAAGATCCTAAAAAATTCAAAGATGCAAAACTTTTAAAATCGCTAAACTACGAAAAGGCGATGAGCGATGACATCAAGGTTATGGACGACACTGCCATAGCTTTAGCAAAAGACAACGCACTGCCGATCTTAGTTTGTAATATGTTTAAGGCTGGAAATTTATTAAAAATAATAAATGAAGAAGAAGCGGCCCTATACTCAGTTGTAAAATAAATTTCAAAAAGGATAAAAATGAGAACAGAACAAATCACAGCAAGAGCGCTAAAACAAGTAGGAGATGACAGATATAAGCTTTCACTTATCGTTGCAAAGCGTGCAGAAGCGCTAGCAAATGGTGCTATAGCTTTAGTCGATGTTGATACTTCAAAGATGAAATTTGCTGACATCGCACTACTTGAAGTGGCTGAGGGCAAAATAGGCTTAGAGGCAATAGTTGAAGGAAAATAGTCTTTTTTTAGAGCAGTTAATCGAGCAAATTTTAGCTTGTAAAAACGTTTCAGAAGCGATAAAACTGCTCTTTTCTCTTTGTGAAAGAAGTGAAATTTTAGACAAAGCTATCGACAGCTGCGTCACATCTCACGCTGGACAATACCGAAAAAGCGGCGAACCATACGCCATCCACCCCATCTTAGTAGCCTCTATCGTTGCAAACATGGGTGGCGATGAAAGTATGGTCATAGCCGCACTTCTTCATGACGTGGTCGAAGATACCGACGTAACGTTAGGTGAGCTTCAGGCTGAATTTGGCGATGAGGTTGCAAAGCTAGTTGAAGGGCTTACAAAGATAGTTGCCATTAGAGAAAATAAGCTTGCAAGCTCAGATAGCAACGAAAAACTGGCAAGCTCGGCGCTAACTTTTAGAAAGATGCTCTTAATCTCCATAGAAGACGTCAGAGTCCTTGTCGTAAAGCTTTGCGACAGACTTCACAACATGCTAACGCTTGAAGCGCTAAGGCCTGAAAAGCAAAAACGTATAGCTGAAGAGACGCTTATGGTTTATGCTCCGATCGCTCATAGGTTGGGAATTTCATCGATCAAAAACATACTTGAAGATCTAAGCTTTAAGTATGCGATGCCAGAAGAGTACGCCAAGATCGATAGCTACTTAAACAAAAACAAGCAGCAGCTTAGCCTAAAACTAAATGCTTTTCACGAAAAGGTAAGTCAAATTTTACTTGAAAATGGCTTTATCGAGGGCACTTTTGAGATACAAAAACGCATAAAACACTACTACTCGATCTATCTAAAAATGCAAAGAAAGGGCATTTCTATCGAAGAGGTGCTTGACTTGCTTGCCATTAGGATCATCGTGCAAAAGCCGCTTGATTGCTACCTGGCACTTGGAAATTTACATATAAACTTTAACCCTTTAATTTCTAGATTTAAAGACTATATCGCGCTTCCAAAGCAAAATGGCTATCAAACGATACACACAACCATTTTTGATAACAAAAGCATCTTTGAGGCGCAAGTTCGCACTTATGATATGCATAAAACCGCTGAATACGGTGTTGCTGCGCACTGGAAATATAAAAACGGCGAGGGCAGCCTCTTAAATCCAAAGCTTGACTGGCTAAATGACATCAGCATGCAAAATAGCGAGAACGAGGGCAACGTCGAAGAGCTTTATGAATACGCAAAAGATAGCCTTTATATCGAAGATATCGCAGTTTATTCTCCAAAGGGAGAGGTCTTTACATTGCCACGTGGTGCTACGGCGCTTGATTATGCTTATGAGATTCACTCAGAGATCGGACTTTACGCAAAAGAGGCTTATATAAACCGCGTTAGGATGCCGCTTCTAACAGAGCTAAAAAATGGCGATATCGTTAGGATAGTAACTGGCGAAGAGGCTAAATTTCGCTGTTCGTGGATAAATAGCGTGCGAACAGGCAAGGCAAAGGCGACGATAAGGTCATTTTGCAAGCAAAAGATCAAAGATATAAACTACAAAATGGCGATAGATATCTTAAAATCAGTATTTAATGTCTCAAAAGATAGAATTTTAGAGTGGGTAGAGAGTGAAAATTTAGGCAAAAAGGTCTTTCGCGCGGCAACTGATAGCGAGTATTTGCAAGAAGTGGCAAATATGCTTAAAAAATACATTAGAAAGGAGCGCCCTTTTATGATCTCTTTGGGCGACAAATACCAGATCAAAAAGCAAAAATTTGAAAACATAGTGATCTACTCAAATCACAAAATTTCAAATGTCGAGTTTGATTATTGCTGCAATCCAAAAAGGGGCGATAGCATAGTTGGCTTTAAAAATGGTCACACCGTGACAGTGCATCACAAGCTTTGCGAGCGCGCTGGTAAGCTCATGGATAAAGGCGATGAGATCATCTTTGTCAAATGGACGAGAAATGCCCCACATAGGTATAAAATTTTATTAAATTTAGAAAACAGAAAAGGTGCGTTGGCTGAATTTTTAACATATCTTGCTAGACTTGATATAAATTTAGCTACAATCTCGCTAAACGAAGCAAATGATCTTAGCGGAGATACGTTTGAAATAAGCGTCGAAATAGCAGAAAACATAGATGCAAACGAGATCAAAGAGAAGATCAAAGATAGATATAAGATTATTGATTTTGTTTCGCAAAGCGACCCATATCATAATTAGGAGAGAAAAATGGTTCAAGATATAGATGATATTTTACAAGAGATAAACCGCGGCGTTGCTGAGATGATCGATGCTGAGAGAGTTGAAAGCTTAATTAAAAATTATTATGAAAAAGGCGAAAATTTCTACGTAAAAGCAGGCTTTGACCCAACAGCTCCAGACCTTCACCTAGGTCACACAGTCGTTTTAAACAAGATGGCTTTGCTTCAAAAACATGGTGCTATCGTGCAGTTTTTAATAGGCGATTTTACCGCTCAAATAGGCGATCCAACAGGCAAATCAGCCACTAGAAAAAAGCTAGATCAAGAGACCGTTTTAAAAAATGCTAAAACTTATGAAGAGCAAGTTTTTAAAATTTTAGATCCTAAAAAAACCGTGATAATGTTTAACTCAAAATGGTCAAATGAGCTTGGCGCTGCTGGGCTGATCGAGCTAACTAGCACATTTTCAGTAGCTAGGATGCTAGAGCGAGATGACTTTGAAAAGAGGATAAAAGCGGGCAATCCTATATCAATCTCTGAGTTTATGTATCCGCTTCTTCAAGGATATGATAGCGTTGCTATGAAGTGTGACATCGAAATGGGCGGCACAGATCAGAAATTTAATCTTCTAATGGGCAGAACCTTGCAGCGAACATATAATATCGGCAAAGAGCAAGCTGTCATCATGATGCCACTTCTTGAGGGGCTTGATGGCGTAAATAAAATGAGTAAGAGCCTTGGCAACTACATCGGCGTAACTGAAAATGCAAATGATATGTTTGCAAAAACGCTTAGCATAAGTGACGAGCTTATGTGGCGCTGGTACGAGCTACTAAGCACAAAAACACTTGGCGAGATAGAAGAGCTGATGAATGACGTAAATAGTGGCAAATATCATCCAAAAAAGGCAAAAGAGGATCTTGCTTATGAGATAACAGCGAGGTATCACGGCGAGGGGGTAGCAAAGGCTGCTATGGCTGAATTTAATAGCGTGCACTCTCAAAATCAGCTCCCAACAGATATGAAAGAATTTAGCTTAAAAGCTCCAGTTTGGATAGTTGAAGCCTTATCTCAGTGTGGGCTAAGTGAGTCAAATTCTCAAGCAAGGCGAGATATAAAAGCAAACGCAGTTAGCATCAATCAAGAAAAAATTAGTGATGAGCAGTTAAAATTAGGAGCAGGCGAGTATATCTTGCAGGTTGGAAAGCGTAAATTTGCGAAGATAAAGGTTGAATAAATGGAGTTAAAGCCGTTAAAAATAGGTAAATACGAGATAAAATACCCGATATTTCAAGGCGGTATGGGGCTTGGCATCAGCTGGGACAAACTAGCTGGCAATGTGAGCTTAGAAGGCGGTCTTGGCATAATTAGCTCAGTTGGCACAGGCTACTATGAAAACCGCAAATTTATAGATAAAGAGCTAAACGCAAAGCCTTTTGGAAGTGAAAATTTCTACTCTACAAGAGGCCTTCGAGCTGTCATAGAAAATGCACGTAAAATTTGCGGTGACTTGCCACTTGGCGTAAATATAATGTATGCTGCAAACGACTACGCAAGGGTTGTAAAAGACGCTTGCGAGGCTGGTATAAATATCATAGTCTCTGGTGCAGGTCTGCCTACAAATTTACCTGAATTTACACAAAATTTTAAAGAGATAGCACTTGTGCCGATCGTCTCAAGCGCAAAAGCACTAAAGATCATCTGTAAGCGCTGGCTTCAACGATATGAGCGCTTGCCAGATGCTGTCGTGCTTGAAGGACCACTAAGTGGCGGCCACCAGGGCTTTACATACGAGCAGTGCCTTGATCCTGAGTTTTCACTATTTAACCTCATCCCACAAGTAAAAGCTGAGATCAAAGAGTGGGGCGACTTCCCTCTCATCGCAGCTGGTGGAATTTGGGATAAAAACGACATCGAAAAGGCGATATCGCTTGGAGCAAATGGCGTTCAAATGGGCACACGCTTCATCGGCACACACGAGTGCGACGCAGACATCGGCTTTAAAGAGGTCATACTAGCAGCTGAAGAAAAAGACATCGAGCTTATAAAGAGTCCAGTTGGCTACCCAGCTCGCGGGATAAGAACAAATTTGATAAATTTAGTCGATAAAAGAATGGGTCCAAAGATCCAATGCATAAGCAACTGCGTAAGCCCTTGCCAAAGAGGCAAAGAGGCAAAGCAGGTGGGATACTGCATCGCAGATAGGCTATTTGACGCATATAGCGGCAAAAAGGAGAGTGGGCTATTTTTCACGGGAGCAAACGGCTACAAACTAAAAGAGCTAATAAGCGTAAAAGAGCTAATGCATAAGCTGGTACATGGTGAATGAAACGGGTTTTAATATCTCTTTTTCTAGCATTTAGCTTTCTTTTTGCGGCGACAAATTCGGAGACTTTTGCAAAATTTGATAGAAATTTTATGGCTCTAAATAGAAGCGCTAAGATCAAGCTTCACAACGATATAAAAAATATCTACGTTGATGCGATCATCAAAAACGACAAAAACACAAAAAAGCAGGCACTTACTAGGCTAATAACAAGCTCAAAGGCGCTTGGCTTTGACTCAAGTGCATATATAAGAGACCTAAATGCGATAAACGGCGTAAAAGGTGCCAGCGCGCCAGCGGTTTCGCCAGCTTTAACGCTACTAAGCGCTACAAAGGTAAATGACACCTTGGTGCTTAAATTTAACACAAAGCTAGATACCGCAAAGCTAAAAACATCGTTTTTAAAACAGCAAAACGCCTACAAAAACATCATGGACATCGATGGCAGGCTAAATGGCAACCCACTAACATATAAAAATTTCATTTCAGACTACATCCACATCTCTCAGTATGACAAAAACACCGTTAGGATCATTTTTTCTGACAAGGTGCAAAAGACGATAAAGGCAAATGCAACTGGGGACTTGCTAATAATCAGCGCTCAAAATTTCATCTCAAATGAAAATGTAAGAGCGCCACTTCATAAGCTTAAAAATAAAAATGAAAAGCCAGCACAAAGCGCAGTAGAGCCAAATTTAAAGTCTGAGCCAGCGCAGAGTGAGCCAGTAGAAGAGCCTTTACCTCCAGTTGCGGCGGGTAAGTTTTCACGCAACAAAACGATCGTCATCGACCCAGGGCATGGTGGCACAGACCCAGGCGCTGTAAATGGAAAACTGCAAGAAAAAACAGCCGTTTTAGGTGTAGCCAAAAAGCTTGGAGAGATACTAAAATCTCGTGGCTACAAGGTCTATTTCACCAGATCAACTGACGTTTTTATAAATTTAAGATCAAGAACTAAATTTGCAAACGACAAGATGGCTGACCTCTTCGTCTCGATCCACGCAAACGCCGCTCCAAACGCTACAAAAGCAAAGAGTATGCACGGCATCGAGACATTTTTCTTATCACCTGCAAGAAGCGAGCGCAGTAAAAACGCAGCCGCACTTGAAAATAAATCAGACATCGAAGAGATGAACTACTTTTCTCAGCAGACGTTTCTAAACGTGCTAAACCGCGAGAAGATCATCGCTTCAAACAAGCTTGGTATTGACATCCAAAAGGACATTTTAGCAAGCGCTAGAAAGGTATATGCAGCCAGCGACGGCAGCGTGAGAGAGGCGCCATTTTGGGTACTCGTGGGCGCTCTTATGCCAGCGGTTCTTGTAGAAATCGGCTACATCACACATCCAGTCGAGGGCGAAAAACTATTTAATGAGGCCTATCAAAAAGCCCTTGCAAACGGCATTGCAAACGGCATAGATGGATATTTCGCAAAAAATAGATGACAAATGCAAATTTAAGCTTTAAAGGGCAAATTCCATTTAACGAAGAGTTTGGCGACATCTACTTTAACACCGAAAAACCCTGGCTTGAGAGCGAATTTGTCTTTGCGAGCGCACTTGATGAAATTTGGCAGAGCAAAGATAGCTTTATAGTCGCTGAGACCGGCTTTGGTGCTGGGCTAAATTTCTTCACACTTTGTAAGAAATTTAAAGCTAGCCCCAAAAAACTTCACTTCGTTAGCATCGAAAAAAGTCCTATCAAAAAAGAAGATCTTTTAAAAATTTATGAAAATTTAGGCATTTTTAAAGCTTATGCTAAAAAGCTAGTTTCACTCTATCCACTGCTAATCTCAGGCATACACCGCATAAATTTCGCCCCAAACATCACCCTTGATCTTTGCTACGGCGAGGCAGATCAAATTTTGCCTGAACTTGATTTTAGTGCTGATATCTGGTTTTTAGACGGCTTTGCCCCAAGCAAAAATGGCTCGATCTGGAGCGAAGAGGTTTTTAAGCAGATCGCAAGGCTAAGCAGGATTGGCACCATAGTTAGAACCTACTCGTGCGCAAAAATGGTAAAAGTAGGGCTAAAAAATGCTGGCTTTTTACTGAGCCTAAAAGAGGGCTATGCTAGAAAACGCCAGATGAGCAGCGCCGTGCTAGAGAAAAAGGATGAAAATTTAAAGGATGCTTGGTTTGCGAGGTGCGAGCCAGTTGCCAGCGTAAAAGGCAAAACAGCGCTTGTTATAGGAGCAGGTGTGGCTGGACTTGCCACTGCTGGAGAGCTAGCCAAAAATGGCTTTAAAGTGGTGATCGCCGAGGCAAAGAGCGAGGTCGCGACAAATGGCTCAGGCAACCACTGCGGCGCCTTGATGCCACTAGTTACGAAGCCTGGGGTAAATTTAGGCCGCATGCACATAAATGCGTTTTTGCAAGCAGTGAGATTTTACAAGGCAAATTTGCCAAAAAGTCTCATCAAATTTAATGGCTGCATCGACTATGCATTTGATGATGAGCTTGTCAAGCGATATGCCTCGTGGCAGGATCAAAGCGCGGAGGATCTTTTTAAATTTGATGAGAGCTTAAAGCCATATCCTGGGATATTTATAAAAGAGGCGGCTTATGCTAGACCAAGAGAAATTTGTAAATTTCTATCAAGTAACTTTGAAATTTTATTTAACCACGAGTATGAGAGCAGGACGCACCTGCAAAATGGCAAGATAAGCGTTAAATTTAAAAATAAAAAAAGCTTGGAGGCTGATATCTTGGTCTTTTGCACAGGCAGCAAGAGTAGCGAGATATTTAAAGGTTACGACATGCAAATAAGTAGCGTCCGCGGCCAAGTCACGCACCTAAAACCAGTGCTAAAAAATGAGCTACCACTAAGCACAAAAGGCTACATCTGCCCAGCCGTAAAAGGCGTGCAAGTCATCGGCGCAACCTACGCTAGAAATGAAATTTGCGACACGCCTAAAGACGAGGATAACGCTAAAAATTTAAGCGACGTGAGCGAGTTTTTTGACACCACAAAAGCCACTATCATCGGCTCACGTGTGGGATATAGAAGTTACAGTGGAGATAGGTTTCCGATAATTGGCGCCCTGCACGATGAGGAGTTTTACAAGCAAAACTACAAAGGGCTATTTTGGAGTAAAAATAAAGATAACAACAAAAAAGCAAGCTACGAAAAAAATCTCTTTGTAAATTTCGCTCACGGCTCACGTGGCCTTGGCACAGCGATACTTGGAGCAAATTTGATAACGGATCTTGTGCTTGCACGCCCACTTTGCATAGAAAGATCGCTATTTTTTGAGCTACACCCTGCTAGATTTTTGATAAGAAAACTGAAAAAGGGGATAAAGTATAAAATTTGATTTTATAAAATTTAAACATTTTGGCATGCTTAGCAGAGCGAGCGCAAATTTAAATTTACGCAAAAGGCTTGAAACTCTTTGCCAAAAAAATGAGTGTGAACTTTTGCTAGCCCCACTTGCGTTTTGCTCTGATAACGCGCTGATGATAGCAAGAGCTGGTCGAGAAAAATACCTAAAAAAAGAGTTTATCTCGCATGATAAGCTAACTATAAATCCAAGGGTTAGTTTTAAGAAGTTTGAAATTTAAAATTAATTTGATGGTGGCTAAAGCTAGCCACCTTGCTTAAATTTAAAGCCTTGTCTTCATCTTTTCAAATTCATCTTTTATCACTTGCTCGTGTGGCTCGCTAGTCATTTTATTTATCGCGTCGCCCCAGATACTGACCATGATGATGGCTAGGCTTGAGGTTAAAATGCCAGGTAAAATTTCATAAACATAGGCATTTAGTCCTGATGTTATCCAAAATATTACGGTCGCACCGCCAGCTATCATGCCAGCAAGCGCTCCAAGTGCGCTCATACGTTTCCAGTAAAGGCTAAAAAGCAGCACCGGACCAAAGCTCGCGCCAAATCCAGCCCAAGCGTTGCCAACGACGTTTAGAACGTTATCTGTCGAGATAAAGGCAAGCACTGTGGCAATTAGCGCTACGACCACGACCGCGTAGCGGCTGATCGCTGTTTGTGTGCTTTGGCTCACCTCTTTTTTATAAAAGGCAAAGATAAAGTCCTTTGTGACCGAGCTTGAAGTGACTAAGAGCTGACTTGAGATGGTACTCATGATCGCTGAAAGCACGGCTGAGATGATAATGCCTATAAAAAATGGTGGGAAAAGTAGCTCACCAAGTTTTAAAAACACTGTCTCAGGATCGCTTAGTCCGCCTCTTTGGCTAAAATAGACAAAGCCGATAAGTCCGCTCATGATAGCACCAAATAGGCCGATCGTCATCCAGCCGATGCCGATCCTTCTTGCCTTTGCAAGCTCTTTTGAGTCGCGTATCGCCATAAATCTAACGATGATATGTGGCTGTCCAAAGTAACCAAAGCCCCAAGCTAGAAGGCCCAAAATGCCCCAAAAAGTCTGGTCTCTAAATGGATTTAGGTGATTTGCATCAAGCCTGCTTATCTCTTTTATCAAATTTGTATCGCTTGGCAGGTCTAAATTTAGATATGCCACGACTGGGATCGAAACTAGGACGCAAAACATCAAAAGCCCCTGAAATGCGTCAGTTATGCTAACAGCCTTAAATCCGCCAAAAAATGTGTAAAAGACTACGATTATGAGCGTAAAGACCGCTCCGTATGCAAATTTTAAGCCAAAAAAGCTCTCAAAAGTCTTGCCACCAGCGATGATGCCACTACTTACATAAAGTGTGAAAAATATCAAGATGATAAGACCTGAGATGATCCTTAAAATTTTCGTCCTATCTTTAAAGCGGTTTTCTAAAAAATCAGGTATCGTGATGCTGTCGCTTGCAACCTCAGTATAGACCCTAAGTCTTTTTGCTAGAAATAAGTAGTTGCAGTAAGCTCCCACGATAAGACCAGCTATCATCCAGACATTTGCAACGCCAGTTGCGTATAAGGCCCCGGGCACGCCAAGTAGCATCCAACCACTCATATCAGAAGCGCCAGCACTAAGTGCGGTGACGACTGGACCCATTTGGCGGTTATCCAGTAGATACTCGTTCATACTTGCGTTTTTATCGTAGAAATATCGTCCGATAAAGAGCAAGAAACCAAAATAGATGGCGATGGCTAAATAAGACCCAAAGCTCATAAAATTCCTTTCAAATAAAATAAAACGCTTATGTTATTATAAATTCATTTAAATTTCAATGAGCTGGCTTATTCCTTAAAAAATTTTAAGCAAAATGATATATTTTTTTTCGTATCATTTAAGGCTACATTTTAAAGAAAGGACGAAGTTGAACGCTCAAAATTTAGCCAAATTTCTATTTTTTATAATAATCGTCTCACTTGGAACATACTTTTTCTATCCAAGAGATCTTAGTGAGGCGCAAGAGATCGCATATATCAAAAGTTACGGAGTAACACTTGGCCTTACGATAGGTGGTATCGCTATAGGCATCACACTTGGATTTATTTTAGCTTTTATTAAATTTTTAGATATCAAGGTCTTAAATTTCGTCATAGATGAGTATATCGACATCTTGCGTGGAACGCCTGTAATACTTCAACTTCTAATATTTTCTGTGGTGATTTTTGCCACTTGGAGCGATAACTTCTACGTCGCTGTGATCGCACTTGGCTTAAATAGCTCTGCATACGTAGCCGAGATCGTAAGAAGCGGCATAAATAGCGTCGATAAAGGTCAGATGGAGGCAGCTAGGGCGATGGGGCTAAACTACTACGTTTCGATGCGTGAGATAGTCTTCCCACAAGCTACTAAAAATATCTTGCCAGCACTTGCAAATGAGTTTATCTCACTTTTTAAAGAGACCTCAGTCGTTGGCTACATAAGCGTCGTTGATATTACGATGCAAAGTAAGAGCCTTCAAGCGGTCTTTTACAGCCCAGAGCCAGTTATTTTTACGGGCATTGTATATTATGTGAGCGTTAAATTTTTCACTCTTTTGGTGAAACTACTTGAGAGGAGACTAAATCGCCATGATTGAGATTAAAAATTTAAACAAAAGCTATGGCGATTTGCGTGTTTTAAATGATATTAGTGTTGATATCAAAAAGGGTGAAGTCATAGCGATAATTGGTCCAAGTGGCGGTGGAAAAAGTACATTTTTACGTTGTATAAACCGCCTTGAAGAGCCAGATAGCGGGCATATCAAGATAAATGGCAAAGATATCCTCAATAAAAAATCAGACATAAATAAAATTCGCCAAAAAGTGAGCATGGTGTTTCAGCACTTTAACCTTTTTGCAAACAAAAACGTCTTGCAAAATTTAACTCTAGCTCCGATAAAAGCTGGGATCTTAGATAAAGAGAGTGCTGAGAGGAGGGCAGATGAGCTGCTAAAGAGCGTTGGGCTAAGCGATAAGAAATTTGCCTACCCGCATAAGCTCTCAGGCGGTCAAAAGCAGCGTATAGCAATCGCTAGAAGCCTTGCAATGGAGCCGGAGGTGATACTATTTGACGAGCCAACAAGTGCGCTAGATCCTGAGATGATCGGCGAGGTGCTTGATATCATGAAAGATGTCGCAGCAAAGGGCATAACGATGCTTGTTGTAACTCACGAGATGGGCTTTGCAAGAAACGTGGCAAATAGAATTTTCTTTATGGATAAAGGCAAGATAGCAGTTGATGACACACCAAAAAATGTCTTTACAAATCCGCAGCACGAGCGCCTGCGAGAGTTTTTAGGTAAAATTTTAAATCACTAATAAGGAGTAAAATGAAAAATTTATTAAAAGTTCTAGCGTTAGGGTTAGCCCTGTTTTTTATAGGTTGTAGTGATGATAGTGGCAAAAAAACCGCTACAAATGCGCCAGAAGCTAGCAAAGAGGTAGTTTATAAGGTGGGTTCAAGTGCTGATTATCCTCCTTTTGAGTATCTTGATGATAAAAATCAAATCGTTGGCTTTGAGATCGATCTTTTAAATGAGATCACTAAAAAAACTGGGATAAAATTTGACATTGCAAATATGAGTTTTGATGGGCTAATACCTGCTTTAAAAACAGGCAAGATCGATATCGCGATAAGCGGCATGAGTGCAACTGATGAGAGAAGAAAGTCTGTTGATTTTACTAAGCCATATTATTTTTCAGAGAATTTATTTATCCGCAAAAAAGGCTCAGATGTAAATAAAGACAACCTTAAGGATAAGAAAATTTCAGCTCAAGTTGGCACACTTCAAGAAGAGGCAGCTAAAAATATCACAACTCAGTCAATCCCAGCTGAAAATGTAGCGGCAGCTATAATGTCACTAAATGCCGGCAAAATCGATGTTGTGCTTACTGATAGCCCAATAGGTGTTGAGTTTTTAAAACAAAATCCAGACTTAGAGGAGTTTTTAAGACTTCCTGACGGCACAGAGGGCTTTGCGATGGCATTTGATAAGGGCAAACATACTGATCTTATCAAAAAGATAGATACTGCGATCGAAGAGCTACAAAAGTCTGGCGAATTTGACAAAATGCTCGCTAAATACGACCTTAAAAAATAAATCCTAATATAAATTTGCAAGAGGCAAAAATGCTTCTTGCAAAAAATATCACAAATTTCTAATTTATAAAATTTAATATTATTTAAATATATTGTAATAAAATTGTCAATTTAATTTAAGGAGAACGCAATGAAGTCACTCAGGATGAGAACGGCACTTGTGCTAAGTGTCATGCTTTTGGTTTGTGTCAGTGTGGTTGGTCTTGTGACCTATAACATGGCTAAAAATTTATATACCGACAGGGTCGAAAGTAAAGAATTCCCACTTGCTGTCAATGAAGTTGGTTATAAAATAGAATCTTACATTGATAAGATAATCGACGCTTCTTATCAGATAACTCAAAATAGCTTTTTAATAGACTGGGTCAAAAATGGCGAGGACGAGCACGGTAGAAAGGTCTTGTTTGACTATTTTCAAACTCTTGCTAAAAATTTAAAGCTAGATACAATAATGTTTGGCTCAGATAGAACCCTAAACTACTACGTCGAAGATAAAATTTTAAAGGTCATTAATCCAGAAAATGACAAATGGTACTACGCCTTAAAAGATGGCAGCAGCCCAAGCCTAATCGACATCAACAAGGCTGAAGACGGCAGCGGCAAGATAATGATGTATATAAACTACAAAGTTCAAAAAGATGATAAATTTTATGGCATCGCAGCAACTGGCGTAAATTTAAGCGAGATAGTAAATTTTGTCCAGTCACAAAAGATAGGTCGTGGCGGTAAATTTCTACTAGTCGATGAAAAAGGCGACATCAAGATCGGTAAAGACGTAAGCGGGAACCTAAAAGATATAGTCGGCGATGCAAATCTCAAAAGACTTCTCAGTGAAAATGGTGGTTATGTCTCACTAGAAAAAGATGGCAGAAATTTATTGATTGGCTCAAAATATATCAAAAATATGGGCTGGTATCTTATCGGTGAGCTTGATAAAGACGAGCTTTTAGAGGATCTAAACTCGCTTGCATATGCATCTGTCGGAGTGCTTGTAGTAGTGCTTATTTTAGGATTATTACTCTCACTTTATCTATCTTCATATCTTTTAAAAATCATCCTCAAACTAAAAACAGGCCTACTATCTTTCTTTGATCTACTTAACTATAAGACAAATAAAGCAGACCCTATATATATAAATTCTAAAGATGAATTCGGCGTTATGGCACAACTCATAAACGAAAACATCAAAAAGATACAAGACACTGCTAATCAAGATGCTACTGCTGTTAATCAATCAGTATCAACAGCTAAAGAGATAGAAAAAGGAAATTTAAAAGCTAGGATCACAG
>NZ_CABPTV010000009.1:246461-269650 GCF_902460535.1 Campylobacter concisus
GGACCAAAACCAGTTGCCTTTCCGCTTAGCGATACCCCAAATTTTTAAAGAGTTGTAATTATATAGACTTTAATGCCATTTGTCAAGGTTCTTTGTAAAAAAATTATTTTTATTAAAAATACAATTTCCGAACCAAGAATTAAAAGCAAAAAATGGTTTGGAAATGGTTTACTTATTTTTGCTCTTTGTATTTTAAAATTTGAGCGTAAATTTCATCTTTTAGTTTTAATTTTTCTTTTTTCAAGGCATCAAGCTCAGAGGCTTGTGCAGCTTTGCTATCTATTTTTTCATTTAGCTCGTCATGCTTTTTGCAAAGTGCGGCAAAATGAACATCTACTTTTTTCAACTCATTTATGAGATCAGTGTATTCGTGTAACATACGTAGCTCCTGTAAAAAATTTATAAATTCTAACAAGGCTTTGTAAATGTTTGGCTATCTAAATTTAGATCTATAAAAGCTTCTAGCATATAGTGGTTGAGCCAAATTTATGCCACAAATCAAATGCAAAAACTAAACGTATTTTAGTTCTTCTGGCTTGTGTTTGCTCTTTACTAGGCGTTTGGTTAGACGTATGCCATCAACTGTGCCGATGACTAAAAGCTTTGTGCCAGTGCCGATTAGAGTATCGCCATTTGGCATAGGGATAAATTTATTATTTATGTCTCTAATGCCTACCACGTCAGCATTCGTGATATTTCTTAGGTGTGTCTCTTTTAATCTTTTAAACCTGATCCAAGAGTAATCAGGCACAAGAATTTCTTCTATGTCGATAGGAGAGCTTTTTGTGTATAGAAATTGCTCGAGTAAATTTTCCATATCAGGTCTTACGCTCATGGCGCTTAGACGCTGTGCGACTAGGCGAGATGGGCTTACTACGTTATCAGCACCAAGTTTTTTTAGCCTTTGTGTATCATCTTCGCTATCGGAGTTTGTGATGATGTGGTAAGGTTTTTTGCGGCCTATCTCTTTTTCATAAAGTCTAACAGAAGCGATAAGTGCGATATTATCAGCGATATTTGGACTAAGAGTGATTAGTCCTTTTGCACTTGAAAGATGCGTTTTTAAAAAGGCGATTTGAGTATGAGGCTGAGCTTTTATGAAGTATGGATACTTGTAAATTTGTGCTATTTCTGCGATATCTTCTCTATCGTCAACCACTACAAATGGTATGTGATTTTCACGAAACTGAGCGCTAAGCTCAATCGTGTAGAGGTTGTGATAACAAATAACGAAGTGATTTTTTAGTCTTGCGATCTTGTAAAGCATGCGCCTTTCCTTTAAAATGCTAATTAATGTGCCTCTTTTTAGAACTTCTACAACGATACCGATTGATAGCGTAAAAATAATGAAGCCAACAAGGATAAAAGTTATAGTAAAAATTCGCCCCTTTGGAGTAATTGGTGCAACTTCGGTAAAACCGACCGTCGTGAAGGTCATGCCTGCTTGGTAAAAGGCATCTATGAGAGAGAAGTTATCTATAAAGATATAGCCAAGTGTTCCAAAAAGTAACAGTAGTACGACTGAAATTAGTGGAAATCTAAAAGGTTTTAGTTGTTCGTAGAGTTCAGTATCTAGGCTTATTTCTGGTTTTGCGGAGTTTGACCAGTTGAGGAATTTTAAAAGTCTTGAGAGAAAAGACATAAATTCCTCTTCATTTTATCTCTTAGTTTGACTGTTTTTTCATAGTTCTTAGAGTAGAAGCAGCAACTTTTATTCTTCTTGTTGTGCCATCTTCTAGAGTAACACGGATAGTTCTAAGATTTGGTAAAAATCTTCTTTTAGTTTTATTGTTGGCGTGGCTCACGTTGTTGCCTACCATTGGTCCTTTGCCAGTTATCGCACATCTTTTTGACATTTTTTTTCCTTATAAACAAAAATTTCTGCTGATTTTATCTAAACAAAACCAAAGTATTGCTTAAAATGAACATTTATATTTATAAGTTTTGTTGATTTTTTATTTAATTAAGGCTAAAATAGCCCCAAAATAAAAAATCGGTAAAACAAAAATGCTAACTAAAAATCAAATAGATGAAATTTCAAATTTTATCTATACAATGCCCGATGTTTTTTATGAGTGCCAAAAGCACTTAGATGAGGGCGACATCACTACTGCTATGGAGCTTTTTAGGGGTGACGAAGTTTTTAAAGCATATTTTACTACAGTTATAAAATTAGGAGATTTTGCTCCTAAAAGTTGGTCAAGAGATACCTATTCAATGGCATATATGGTTGGCATAGACAACCTAAAAATGATAATTTGCTCTTATTTTATTTTTATCAAATCTCCAAAAAGATATAAAAATTTTGGTGTAAATTTATACTCGATGATGGAGTTTAATGCCAAATTTCTATCTGACTGGAGCAAACTTCTAAACTACCTTGGACTAAAAAATCAAAAAAATTTATTTTTAGCTGCCTGCGCGCTAATTTTGCTTATATTTTGCGAGCTGATCTTTTTGAAGTATCCACACTCGCTTAAACATATCGTTGGTTTTTCTGATATGAGCTTTGATAGGATCTTGCAGCGAAGGTTTGATATTTCGCTATTTGGAGTGCTTTTAAAGCTCGCAGGATGGGAGAGCGATAGGCTCACTAGAGAAGAGGTTTTGGTTTTAAAATACTTTAAAATTTTGCTCTCTTATGAGGCTAGCATTGCTAAATTTTTTGACTTTGGCATCGATAGGATCACTGATGTTAGCGTCCATGCTTCGGCTGATATGGTTATAAATTTAAAAAAGGCTCTTAGAAAATGAAAGTAACTTTTGAGGGCTCTTTGGCCATTGTTAGGCCATTTGGATTTTTGGAGGTTAATATCACCCCTTCAAGTATAAAAAAGGCCGATGTGGAGCAAATTTGTGCAAGGCAGATAAGCGCTATTTTGCTTTCATTAAAAAATGTCACATTTTTTAGCCCGCTTTGGCTAAATAGCACGTGCGAGCATCTCTCAGGCATAGCTAAGCAGATAGGCGCTGAGTTTGCAGTTTGCGACTATGACGATACTTTTTACGAGCTTGTGGCAAAGACTTCAAAAAATATTTTGAGATTTTCACTCTTTGAAAATGAAAAAGTTGCGACGCTATTTCTAAACGATACGCTAGCAGATAGTAGCGAAGCCATCGTGATTTATAACAAAAATGAGCAGTATAAAGACTACATCAACTCGCTTTTGGAGCAAAAGTGTTACAAGTGTAAATTTGTAAAAAGCGTGGAAGAATTTAACGCCGCCAAGCAAGCTTACAAATACACCATCAGCACCCTAAATCACATCGTTTTAGGCAAAAAAGAGTTTAGCACCTTTGTAAGAGGCGACGTCGTCATTTACAAGACAGTAGGGCTCATGGATAGCTCTTTTGTGCAGAATTTTGACTATAAATTTCACGAAAGATTACAAAAGATAGGCTTTAAATTCTTTGTTTTTTGGTCTGATTCGGTCGGTGCTTTAAATACCATAGGTGCTAGTTTTTTGATAAAGCTATCTGAGCTGAGCCAAAAAAGTGGCGGTATATTGGCGATTTGCGGCTTAAATGAGGGCAACATCTCAGAGACACTTGCCTCAAATTTAAAAGCGGCAAAGATACTTTTATATAAAAAGATGGATGATTTTTTTCAAAGATGACTCGACGCTCTATTTTAAAAAGCGTCTTATCGACATTGAGCCTACAAAGATGAATAAAAGCTTAGTTGAGTTTTTGCCACTTGTGATCTCAAGTGTCACAGACGTGCTCTCACCTTTGATAGAGAGTGAAATTTTATGCCTTGATGCAAAGATTAGCAACTTTAACGTAGAGGGTGAAAATGACTATCTGCGGGCTTGTGTGCTCTTTTATGGCGACGTACAGATGAGAATTTTGCTTGGTGTTAAAAAGGACAAGCTTAGCAAAATTTGCTCCATTTTTTCAGATAATGGCGATCTGGAGTGTGGCTGTTTAAGCGGATTTTCTCAAATTTTTAGTATCATTGCAAGCAAAATTTTAGACATTTTCATCGAGAGAAATTTAAAGGTAAAGCTTAGCAACTTTAAATTTTACGAAAATGAGATGTTTTTTGACAGAGCAAGCAGTGGAATTTTTGCCACATTAAATGCAAAAGAGAGCCAAACTGGCGTGATTTTTATAAGTAAATAAGGATTTAAAATGTACGTTGCACCTAGTATTTTGTCGGCTGATTTCGGAAATTTGGCAGCTGAGATAAGAGCCATTTGCGAGGCTGGGTGTGATCTGGTGCATGTTGATGTTATGGATGGGCATTTTGTGCCAAATTTAACCATCGGACCAGTCGTGGTAAGTGCCGTTGCAAAGGCTGCTACAAAGCCACTTGACATACACCTAATGGTTGAAAATAACTCATTTTTTGCTGATCTTTTTTTGCCGCTAAAACCAAAATTTCTAACCTTTCACATTGAAGAAGAGAAGCATCCGATGAGACTAATAGATCACATCAGAAAAAACGGTGTTGGCCCTGGTATCGTGCTAAATCCGCACACGCCAGTTAGCGCGATCGAGCACATCATCGATGAAGTTGATATGGTGCTATTAATGAGCGTAAATCCAGGCTTTGGTGGTCAGGAATTTATGCCAGTCGTGCTTGAGAAAACAAGGGCGCTAAGAGAGCTAATAGAGCGCAAAAACGCCAAGTGTCTAATTGAAGTAGATGGCGGGGTGAACGGACTAAATGCGCCTGATCTTGAAGAGGCTGGAGCTGATGTCTTGGTGGCTGGCAGCTATATCTTTTCATCAAATTCTTACGAACAAGCCATTCGCGCCATAAAGCTTGAGTTTTGAAACCAAAAAAACAGCGTTTAGAAAATAGCATTGAAATTTTAGCTAGGCAAAATTTAGGCTATCACGAGTTTATTTTAAAATTTAGCGATATTGAGGAAATTTCATCGCTCATCGACGTGCGTGACCTTGATATGTGGCGAACTCTCGGGCTTGATATCACTAGAAATGAAAGCAACGAGATCGAGCTTGGCACGAGATTTAGAGATATTAGCGAGCAAGAATTTTGCGTTGTAGATATAGAAACGACTGGCGGTACGACTAGCGGTCAGATCATCGAAATAGGCGCTATAAAAATGAAAAATGGTGCTGAAATAGGGCGCTTTGAAAGCTTTATAGCAGCTTCTGTGGTGCCTGAAAATATCACCGAGCTAACCGGCATAAAGGCTAGCGATCTAGTTGGTGCGCCAAATTTGCTAAACGTGCTGGAGCGGTTTAAAATTTTTCTAGGAACTAGCGTCTTTATCGCGCACAACGTAAATTTTGACTACGGATTTATCTCGCATAGCCTAAACGAGATCGGCCTTGGCATACTGCTAAACAGAAAACTCTGTACCATCGATCTTAGCCGCCGCACCATCGCCTCGCAAAAATACGGCCTTGGCTCGCTAAAAGAACTCCTTGGCATAAACAACACCCACCACAGAGCCCTAAATGACGCGGTAGCAGCGGCCGAAATCTTTAAAGTCTGCCTCACACGCCTGCCTTTTAGTATCCAAACGACAGAGGATCTCATAAGCTTTAGCAAAAATGCCCCAAGCGTAAAGCTAAAACCAGAACCAGTTTTGAGGGCTTTGGAGTAGGGCGGTTTTTTAAGCCACTTGGCTGGGAATTTAGAAATTTGATTTGGCTATTATGACCTATTTAAACTAGATCGTCTATTTTTTCTCAGTTTGCGATCATTGTGCTTTAAAAAACGGCGCGATCTATCCGCGCGCGCCGATCTTTACAAAACCCCATAAATAACGTTGTCATTGTGATAAATTTCTCGTGAATGCCAGTTTTTGTATGCGCATAGCCAAGCCGTCGCCGCCTATGATGCAGTTTGCTAGGCGGTTTTGGTTTTGTAGCAAATTTAGAGAATGTGCCAATGTGAAAATTTACTTTCGCTAAAACTGCGTGATAAATTTGGAGTTAAATTTAGCCCTGCTATTTTAAGCGGCGATGAACTCTTGGCTAAATTTCAAAGCGTTGCACCAAATGTTAAGGAGCTTAGGCAGTTTAAAAAAGAGAGTAAAACACCTATTTGTGTGGTGAAATTTGAAAAAGATCGCCCTGTAAAAGAGCTATTTTCTAAGCTTTTGGAATTTAGGGAGTTTTTTAAGCTTCTAGTATTAGTGGATATGCAAAACTACTTAGAAAACACATATATGCTGGACAAATAACATAGATGCCTTGCGTGATATTTATATCGAGGAAGAGAATTTCTGCGTGGATGCGACGAGCAAGGACGAGCTAGAGGGCTACACTCGTGGCTGGCCTATGCAAACTGACTGCGAGCGCGAAGTGGTGGCTGAGCTTATTAGGCGTGGCGTAGTAAAAGATAAGCCGGAGCTATTTCATAAATTTGAGATATTTGGGTAGGGTTTAACCGCCGTGTCGTTATAAATTTTAAAACTTTAGGCAAGCATATTGCTTGCCTAAACTATGAAAGTTTTTTGATAGTTTCAACTATGAGATTGCACTTTTTGACGACCGAGTTTATCTCTAGATACTCGTTTTTCGTGTGCATGTTGCCACCAGTTGGACCAAGCCCATCTATCGTAGGGCAACCAGCCGATGCGCTGATATTGCCGTCACTTAGTCCGCCAGCATCAACCCAAGTGACCTTCGTGCCTGTTGTTGCCGCAGCTTCGTCAAAGACCTTTTTGATATTTGGTAAATTTACCTCGTCTATCATTGGAGCTTCTTCGTTTATGAGTATGCGCTCGCAAGTAACGTCTGGCACGAGTTGGTGAGATAAAATTTCGTCCATTTTCTTATGTAAAAACTCTACCGAGCTACCGTGGCGATATCTCATCTCAAATGTCACGCTAGCAAAGTCTGGCACGACGTTTTGGGCGTCACCGCCTTTTGTCATTATGCTATTAAATGTATGGCCTGCCTTAAAATCAGTGAGTTTTGAAAGCTCAACGATGAAATTTGCAGCCTCCACCACAGCTGAACGTCCGCGCTCTGGGTGGTTGCCAGCGTGCGCGCTAACGCCACGGAAATTTAACACATAAGAGATCACGCCTTTTCTAGTAGCCACCATCGAGCCATCTTCTCTTGCAGGCTCGACGACTAGGGCGTAGCGAGACTTCTTGGCTAGCTCTCTTATGGCGTCTTTGGCGAAATTTGAGCCAGTCTCCTCGTGTGAGTTTAAAAAGAGGCCGATCTTTAGCTTGCTAAGATCAAGCTCTTTGATGACGTAAAGCGAGAGTAGACTGCCGCCTTTATCGTCGATCGCGCCAAGCGCGTTTATGCGCTCATCTATCTTGCTAAATGGCACGTCAGCCTTTGTGCCTATAGGAAAAACGGTGTCCATGTGGCCGATAAATAAAAAGTCGTAGCTTTTTGCCTCAAGGTCGTTTGAGATGAAAAGGCAAGGGGCGACCTTGTCGGTGCCAAGCTCTATGCTCTTGCTTTTTAGTCCTAAAATTTCGGCTCTTTTTTTAAACCAAGCCGCAACTTCATTTACGCCATCTGTGCTTGAAGTTGGGCTTTCTATGTCGGTTATCTCCTTTAGATCGGCCAAATATTTGTCTATTTCACTATCTTTCATCTTTTATCCTTATACGAGCAAGCTCATCACAAACATCGCTAAATAGGCATTTAGGATGCAAATCCCAAAAAGCACGAGATAGTGTCTGCCTGGTACTTCAAGCACGCCCAAAACTCGTCCCATGTACTGCACAGTCGAGCCAACTAGCGCCATGCCAGGAAGCAAGACAGCGATATCGTTTGCGTTTAGCGTACCATCTCCTACAAGTGCGACTAGCACGCCTGCTGAGCCGCCCCAGCTCAAAAATGCAGCCATGAAAACGGCTATGGACTCACCTGGAAGACCAAGCGGGAGCATGATAAATCCTAGAAATTTGCCTATCACGCTAAGCGCGCCAGATACTTTTAGGATGTGGATGATGACAAAGGCCATAAGCACGTTTGGGATGGTGTTTTTTACAGCGATGTCCCAGCCTTTTCTAGCGCCCTCTACAAATACGTCGGTTATTAGTTTATTTTCAGTCATCTCTTACTCCTCATCATCTTTGACAAATTTTTTGACATAAAGTCTCATCAAATTTGCTCCAATAATTTTAAAGACAAAAACTATGCCTAGCACCATGGCTATGGTAGCAGGGGCTGTGTTACCAGCTTTGTCAGTCACAAGTAGAACAGGCGCAAATGAAGATAAGAAATTTGTGATCATCGCACCAGCGCTAAACTGAAACGCTGCAAAGATTAGAAGCTCTTTGTGCGAGATGAGGCCATCTTGACGCAAAAATTTAGCCGTTGAGCTGCCTGCGTCAGTGCTTTGTGTGCTTGCTATCAAAGAGATAGAGCAACATCCTGGTATGCCAATAAGTGGCTTTAAAACAGGCGTTAGCAGTCTTGATGCTGCGTAAAGTGCATGGTATTTCTCAAAAATAGCGACAAAGCCAAGTGCGAGCATAACGGCAGGGGCAAGGCTAAGGGCAAATAAAAAGCCGCCTTTTGCGCTAGTGCCACTTCCTGTTTTAAACCATTCTGGAAATTGACCAGCAAGTTTGCTAAAGTCAAAGATGCCACCATAGGTGTTTTGTAAAAAACCTCCAAAGAAAACGATCGCAATTGCAAGTGTGATCGTACCGATGACGAGTTTTTTAGTATCACTACTCTCTTTCATAAAGCCTCCTTTGATTTGGAATTTGTTTAAATATTATAACGCCTATGCTTATGTAATATTTAAAATATAAAAATACTTACTTGATTGTAACTTTTCTTGCCAAATTTACCCATTTTAGGTGCCTTAAGCAGTGGAAATAATAAAATTTATTATTAAAATTTGTAATTTTTGATAGAAATTTTGAGGAAAATGGCTCTTAAACTTAAAATTTAAATTTAAAAGCCATTTATCTTTTAGCTCTCTTTTAAAAGCTTGCTTGCTAGCATGTCAGCTTTTGCTTTGTCGGTATCTTTTTTGACGGATTTGTAAATTTTAGAGATATAGTTTTCTAAAACTTCGTGGCAAGAGATCACTTTTTCGCCCTCGCGTCTAGCTACTTTTGCGTATTCGCCGTTATTTTGTAGCTCAAATGCTAAGTCATTATCACTTAGTTGAAGCTCTAAAATTTCAAGCAGTCTCTCTTGAAGCCTTGGCTCAAAAATAGGCGTCATGAGCTCCAAGCGGCGTTCTAAATTTCGTGGCATCCAGTCAGCACTTGAGATGTAAATCTTTGGATCGGCGTGTTTGAAATATAAAATTCTAGCGTGCTCCAAGTATTTGCCGATGATCGAGCGAACTCTTATATTTTCGCTTTTGCCTTTTACGCCTGGCCTTAGTCCGCACACACCTCGGACGATTAAGTCGATCTTCACGCCTGCGTTTGAGGCGCGGCTAAGCTCGTTTATCACGTCTTCGTCTATTAGCGCGTTCATCTTAGCGATGATCCTGCCCTCGCTGCCTTTACTTGCCTCCACTCTTATCTTTTCGATGATGCGCTCTTTTATCTGAAAGGGCGACATGCTAAGGGCGTTTAGACGGCGGTTTTTGTTATATCCTGAGAGGATGTGAAAAAACGAGGTCGTATCTTGACTAAATTCCTCTTTGCTCGTAAATAGGCTAACGTCGGTGTAAATTTTAGCTGAGCTGCCGTTGTAGTTGCCGGTGCCAAAGTGCATGTAAAATTTGAGTTTATCGCCGATCTGGCGGATCACTTGGCTAACTTTTGCATGGACTTTAAAGCCTGTGATGCCATATATCACGTGCGCGCCAGCATCTTCAAGCGCCTTTGCCCAGTGCAAGTTGTTTTCTTCATCAAACCTTGCTTTTAGCTCAACCATCACGGTTACTTGCTTGCCGTCGCTTGCAGCGTCTATTAGACTTTGAATGATCGGCGAGTTTTTATCGACCCTGTAAAGTGTCATGCGTATCGAGATCACTTTTGGGTCTTTGCTCGCTTCTCTTATAAAGCTAACGACTGGATCAAAGCTCTCAAATGGATGAACTAGTAGCACATCCTCTTTGTCTATGGCATCAAAAATCGAGACGCCGTTGCCAAATGGAGGCAGGGTTTTTGGGGCGTAGGGTGGGTTTGCTAGGTGGCTAAAATTTTTACTCCCAGCTATCTCCCAAAGAGAGCTAAGTGTGAGCGGGATGCTTGAAAAGTAGATATCTTTGTGAAAAATTTTCATGTGAAAATTTAAAAACTCTAAGATATCAGCGTCAGCGTCTTTGTCTATTTGCATACGCACAAAAGCCCCTTTTCTGCGAAGCTTTAGCCCTTGCTCAAGTATCATCATAAAGTCATCTGCCTCTTCTTCTTCGATGACGATATCAGCGTTTCTTGTCACTCTAAAGGCAGCTGAGCTAATGAGCTTATATCCTGGGAAAATTTCTTCTGCGTGGCGGTGAACGATCGTTTCTATTGGCACGAAAACATTGCTGCTTGGCTGGGTAAATCTTGGTAAAACTCTTGAAATTCTTATCATGCCGTATTTTAAAATTTCAGGATGCTCGATATCAGCAAGCTTAACGGCAAGCGAGAAGCTAAGATTGTTTAGGTGCGGAAATGGATGGGTCGCATCAACAGCGATAGGTACGATAACTGGCAGGATGTTTGAGAAAAAGTATTCGTCGCATTTTTGCTTTAAGCTATCATCAAGCTCGTCGTAGTTTTTGATAAAAAGACCCTCTTTACTAAGCGCATCTACGGTGCTTTTGTAGTGGCTTTCAACTAAATTTTGCTCATCTTGAAGATATTTTCTGATCTCTCTTAGCTGATCAAGTGGGCTCATGCCATCGCTGCTGCTTGTCGTCACTCCAGCTGCAAAAAGCTGCTTTAGACCGGCCACTCTTATCATATAAAATTCATCAAGATTTGTCATATAAATGGCTAAAAATTTTAGCTTTTCAAGTAAAGGGATGTCCTTTTCACACTGAGCGAGCACCCTTGAGTTAAAGCGTAGCCAGCTTAATTCGCGGTTGATAAAAAGAGTTTCGTTTTCGCTCATCATTTTCTCCTTATGATTTTTGATTATTTTATGATATGTGCGGTTATAAAGTTCTTATTTTGTTAAAAATTTAGTTACAATAGTGCAAATTTTAAACGTAAAGGTTTTTTATGTCGGATTACATTATATTAGTTGGCATTTTTGTTGTGGCGGTTGTTGTCTTTGCGCTTATCAAAAAGGTCTCTTTTTAGCCTTTAAATTTCTCCCACCACAAGTAGGCAAAGATGAGCCCAAAGCCCTTGACCTTGCTCTCATCAAAGGCAAATTTCATCATATCTTCTCGTTTTATAAAAACTAGCTCGATATCTTCGCCGTCAATGCCACCACCTGCATTTACCTTCATGCTCTCATCGATCTTTGCGTAAAACATCGTTTGAGTGTTGCCACCAAAGCCAAAAGCGCCATACGTCATCGTGATGCGCTCCATCTCTTTTAGCTCGTATCCGACCTCTTCGACTGCCTCTTCTCTAGCGGTTTGCTCTTCGCTTAGCCCCTTATCCATAAGCCCTGCACAAAGCTCATAAGTAAAGCCTTGCTCGTTTGTTTTGATGTCTTCTTTTTCTTGCGAGTACCAAACGGCTGGGCGAAACTGCTTGACAAATAAAAATGCATCTTTTTGCTCGTGATATAAAAATATACTAACGCTATTCATCACCTTGACGCAGTCCCAGTCCCTTTGCAAGCCATTTTGTTTAAATTTCATCTTAAATGGCTTTAGGTATTTTGACTCACCAAGAGGTAAAATTTCTAAATTTGTTATAGTAGTATCCATTTTGCAAGTCCTAAAAAGCTAAAAAATCCTATCGCATCAGTAAATGTAGTAAGAATGACCGCCGAGCCAACAGCAGGATCGATGTTAAAGCGCCTTAGAGTCAAAGGTATGATCGTGCCAAAAAAGCCAGCAAAGAATAAATTTGTAACCATACTAAGGCCAATGACTACTCCAAGCATGCCTTTGTCAAACCAAACAGCGGCGATGACGCCCATGATAGTGCCAAAGATGAGGCCATTTACAAGCGATATCGTCACCTCACGCTTTAAAACGCTCTTTGCATCTTTAAATTCTATCTCGCCAAGTGCCAAACGGCGAACCGTAACAGCAAGTGCTTGTGTGCCAGTGTTACCGCCCATTGAAGCAACTATTGGCATAAGCACGGCAAGTGCGACGTAAGCTGCGATCGTCTCGTCAAAAAGTCCGATGATAGATGAGCTAAAAAGGGCTGTTAGTAAATTTATGCCAAGCCAAACCGCACGGCCACGACCAGCTTTAAATAGCGTATCGTCCTCTTCTGACTCGTCATCAACGCCAGCTAGGTTATAAATTTGCTCTGTTGCGCTCTCTTGGATGTAGTCGTGGATATCATCATATGTGATACGACCTAGCAAAATTCCAGTGCTACTTGTAACTGCGATAACGTTTAGATCGTATTCTTGAAACATATCAGCGACATCTTGCATGAGATCCATATCATTTGCCATGTGAGGCTTGTAGTGGTCGATCTGGGTTGATTCGATATTTTGTTTTAGCGTCTTTGTGAAGTCAAAGAGGATGAGATCTTCAAGCGGGATGGCGTATTGCAAGACACTATTTTTATCGATGATGAAAAGCTGTGAGACATTTTCTAGTTTGCCTTCTTGCTTTTCTTGTCTTAGTCTTGCAACTGCGCTGCCAAGCTTCTCTTCAAGGTGAGCCGAAAATAGCTCTGTTTGCATGTGCGCACCAGCTCTATCTTCATCGTAGCTTCTAAGTCTTAAAATTTCGTTTTGATTTTCTTTATCTAGCTCGTTAAAAAGCTCTCTAGCCTTGTCCTCATCGATATCTTCGATGTATTGGAGTAGGTCGGTAGCATCGTCACTCTCTAGCTCTTCAAGCGCTTCTACGATCTTTTCAGCTGGGAGCGTGTCGATCACGTCTTTTAGCATGTGATCAGGTAACTCTATCGCCACATCACCCAAAATTTCAGGATCTAGCTTTTCAAGATACTTGGCAAAAAGCTCCTCGTCATGCTTTTTAAGTGTTTTTAGGTGCTGGGCTAGCTCGTAAGCAGAGAGCTCGCCGTCTTCTAAATTTTCATCTAAATGCTGATCTATCAGCTCTTTTGCTTCTTCTAGTTCTTGGCTCAAGTTTTACCTTTAAAAATCTATTACGTTAGGGAAAAATTCCACCTTGTGATACTCTTTGTCGTTGCTTAGAGCCTGTTTTATCAGTTCATCATTTCTATTTATGACTGCTTTAAATTTAGCAGACTCTTTTTTGTCTTCTATATTTTTTACGACCTTGATGGCGCTTTCTGGATTGATCGGTTTGCCACCTAGATAGAGTCCAAAGTGTAGGTGTGGGCCAGTGCTCATGCCGCTTGTGCCAACATATGCTATTAGCGTGCCTTGTTTTACTCTAAGACCGCTTCTTATACCCTTTGCAAAGCCGTTTAGGTGGGCATAAAGTGTCTCGTAGCCGCCAGCGTGAGAGATGATGACGGTTCTGCCATAACCGCTCTTTTGTCCGACAAATTTGACCGTGCCATCGCCTGCAGCCTTGATCGGTGTGCCTTTTGGAGCACCATAATCAACCCCAAGGTGCGCTCTATATCTTTGAAGGATCGGATGCCATCTTTTTAGGGTGAAATTTGATGTGATCCTTGCGTTTGCAAGAGGGCGGACGAGCAAAAATTTATCATTTTTCTTGCCGTTTTTATCATAAAATTTATCTTCAAATTTATACATCACGTAGCGTTTGTTTTTAGTCTCTATCATCGCTGCGTAAATTTCAGGCGTGCCAAAAGAGCGTCCCATGCGTAGTTTTTGGTTATAGACAATAGCAATCGTATCGCCTTTGTTTATCTTTTTAAAATCGATCCCGCTGCCGCTAAAAACCTCTTTAAAACCAAGTGCTAGCGTGCCAGAGCCGGTGTAGTCAAAGATATCTTCAGAGACTGATTTATCGACTTTTAGGGCTAAAACTTTATCTTCGCTTTGGTATAAGATCGGGATAAACTCAAGCTGAAATTTACCCTTATCATCTCTATAAATATGTATCTGAAGCTCGTCACTAACGGGGATGAGAGCTTGTTTAACCTCGCCGTTATCGTCTTTGTAAATTTGATATTTTGTACCAGCGATAATCTCTTCTGTTAGCTCTTGATCTTCGCTTGTTAGGTTGTAGTAAAGTGAAAGTGGAATTTTATTTGTTTCAAGGAAATTTAAAAAGCTGCTGCCATTTGGCCAACTAAGCTCATCGACAGTTGGTTTTATGGCATATAAATTTATACATAATATTGCAAAAATCACAAATATACGAGGCATCGATATCCTTTTAAAAAGCTGGAGGGGATTTTAACTAAAACTTGCTTTAATTTTGCAAAAGATAAAGCATTTTAGGCTATAATCGCTCTAAAAATTTAAACTTAGGAGATATTTTTGAAACGTATAATCGTGATTTTATCGCTGTTTTTTGGCTTTGCTTTTGGGGCTGATTTTTCTTTAAATGAGTATAGAACTCCTCTTATTAGCGTCGAGAGTGACGGCACAGCAACGATAGTTGATAGTCCTGAAATTTTGATCGGATCAAGCGGCGTCGTGCTTCATAAATTTGACACTGATAGCTCTATCATCGCAAGAGTGAGCGTTGTCTCTAAAAATGCCGGCTTTGCGAAGGTTAGATTTGAGGTGTTTGACCTGCTTGAGCAAAAGGCTCTCCCACTCCCTGGCATCGCACCTGCAAGTGGCGATATAGTCGTGTTAAACTACCTTTATAACCGCTCGCTAATCGTCGTGCCAAATAAAGAAATTTATGAAGAGGTTTTGGGCGCATTTCCTAATATGATATTTATCCACCCAGATCTTGTTGGAGCATACTTAAGCTACGAATACAAGCCAAATCCAAGCAGAGACGACTTTAGAAAAATGTGCGCTCAAAGTGCAGCTGGTCTTATCTTTGTCGCGATGGATGGCAGAAGCGTTTTTGCTGATTGCCAAAGCTTTAAAGTGCTAAAAGAGTTTAAAACTGGCGAAGTTGAGTATTACCAACTACCATTTTATACAAGAGTTAGCGACATAGACACTGTGTTTTGGAAGCTAAATAGCGAGCACATCAACAACTACGACGCTCACTACGAAAAACTTTTTGAAGAAGATAACTGATAAATGAGCCGTTTGTCCTTAAGCAAGAGCGATTTAAAGAGTGGTTTAAATTTGCTAGCTGCTCTTAAGGACAAAGAGCTCTTTCACTACGCAGCAAGCCTTAGTTTTCATACGATCTTATCGATCATACCTATACTTCTTATATCGTTTTCTATCTTTACAAAACTGCCTAGCTTTGAGGATTATTACGCCAAAATTCAAGACTTTGTTTTCTCAGCTCTTTTGCCAAGTAACCAAGAGATTATCTCAAACTACTTGCAAAATTTCCTCCAAAATAGCGGAAATTTAGGCATAGTTGGCTTTGTGGCGATGATATTTACTTCGGCTATGTTTTTTAGCGATTATGAATACGTAGTCTTAAAAGTGACAAGAGCTAGCAAGGCTAGGGGGTTTTGGTCGGCACTTAGCTCGTACTGGACGCTCATCACGCTTGCGCCACTCGGACTTGCTGGCAGTTTTTACCTCTCAAGCCTTGTGCAAGAGATGCTAAACTCGACTAAATTTACAAGCTGGATAAATTTCTTAAGCATCGTGCCATATCTCATCATCTGGGTGATATTTTGCGTCACATATCTTATCTCAGTAAATGACGAGATAAAATTTAAAAGCGCGTTTTTTAGCTCGTTTGCCGCCTCACTCGTTTGGTATCTTGGCAAGTCAGCCTTTGTCTATTACGTCCTTTACAACAAGACCTATTTAAGCGTCTATGGCTCATTTTCAGCCGTGCTTTTCTTCTTTGTGTGGATCTACATCTCGTGGATCATCTTTTTATATGGGCTTAAGTTTTGTGCCTATCTCTCAAATAGCTCTAAATTTAAAGGATAAATTTATTGCCAGCTGGCAATTTGTAAATTTACCAGCTAGTAGGATATGTATTATTTTACGTGAAATTTTATGTATCTAGCGTTTAAACTCGCAAATTTCTATCTTTATGTCAAGCTCTTTGCTAAATTTACTAACAGCCTTTTCAAGCTCGTCTTTGTCAAAGCATATAAGATCAACATAAGAGTGCTTAGTGCCAGTAGCTGCGCCCATGCCCTCGCAAAAAGTGCTCCCTTCCAGCTCATCTTCTATCTTAGTTTTGCTATCAATGCCAAACTGCACGTCGCCGCCGTGATACAATACTAAAAAGCAGAAATTTATACCAAGCTCGTAAGCTTCATTATAGATATCGCTTTTTCCGTCATAGTACTCATTTAGTAGCGAGGTTAGGCTCGTATATCCCATAAATACATCATCTCTTAGCACATCTGAGCGAGGTTCTAGCTCATAAAAGCTAAACTGCTTTAGCGGCTCGCTTGATGCCTCTTTGCCAAATTTATCATCTATAAGATCGGCAAAGTCGGTAAGCGCGACGCCTTTTTCTCTTGGCTCATCTACGATCTCAAAGTCTCCAAGTGTGTTTATCATCGCTGTCTCGCCAACAACATTGTCGCAAAGTATGAAAGCTAGTGTGTAGGCCTTGTTTTCATCTTCGCTTTTTAGCTTGCTTAAAGTTTCGTTATATAGGCACATATCCACGCTTTTTTCTTCAAAATTTGCATAGACCATGACCTCATTTGCATCAACACTCACGCCATACATCTGTATAGTGGCTACGTCGCGTGGTGCACGTGGTTTGCCAAGCGTGCAAGTAAGCTTTGTCTCATACTCTTTTGGCATGCGTGATTTGATAAATTTAAGCCAAAAAAGCCTATATTTCATCCCTTCTGGTGTTAGCACTAGATCGATCTTATTATCAACAAGGCCTATCATAAAAGTTGGATCTACTAAACATAAATTTAGCGCCTCCTCAGTCATTTTACTCGCTGTTTCGTAATTTTTATCCTCTAAATTACGCTTGATGACATCTAAATTTTTACCAAGTTCGCTCCAAAATTTATCAACCCTACTAGCAAAGCTAGAACTCTTTTTAGAAAACCACATCTTTATCCTTTTTGTTAAAATTTTCAACATTTCTTTGCGTATAAATTTTCATCGATGGAAACTCTAACGCACTTAGTTTGTCATAACCAACTTCATTAAAAACGCAGCCAGTGTCGATATCTGCGCTATTTTTATAAAATTTTACCTCTCTTACTGGCGTGTGACCATAGACATTAAATATGCCACTAACTTGCATCTCGTCGCCTCTGCCTGAGAGCAGGTGCCTTTTAAACTCTTCACTAGCGTATTTGTCGTTTCTTAGCTCCCACATATTGCCAACGGCTGAGTGAGAGACGACTAGATGCTCGCCATTTTGAGTTTTATAATCTTTAAATTCCAGATAAACTGGCCTGCTTTCTAAAAAATCCACATGCCTTTGCTTAAACTCTACGCTTTGTCCAAGATAAGATCTATATGTCGCTTCTCCGCCGTTTCCAAAAAACCAGCTCCTGTCAAATGGCACTTTGTTGTTTAGAAATTCAAATTTATTGCTAAGTAGCCTTCGCTCGTGATTTCCCATTACCATTTTATAGTCATTTTGCATGATAAGCTCGACCACGTCGCAGCTAAAAAGCCCCCGATCTATCACGTCGCCAACAAAGCAAATTTGAGATTTTTCTTTGTTTGGAAACTGCTTGATAAGCTCTAAAAGCGTGTTAAAACAGCCGTGAACGTCGCCGATAATGTAAATTTGCTCGCTCAAATTTTCTCCTTTGTGCCAAATTTTAGTCTATTAAACTTAAAAATAAAGATTGTTATTTTGCTGATAAATTTAGAAAGAAAAATTTATTTATGAAATTTAAAGAAGTAGGGGGCAAAACCCCCTAAAATCATTGTGCGTAAAAGCCGCTAACCTTGCCGGTGAGGTCTATCATGATGTTTTTCATCTGAGTGTAGTGCTCAAGGATGATCTTGTGCGTCTCACGGCCGATACCTGAGTTTTTATATCCGCCAAATGGGCTACCTGCTGGGATTTGATTATAGGTGTTGATCCAGACCCTGCCAGTCTCCATAGACCTTGCAACGCGAAGTGCTTTTGTGATGTCTTGCGTGAAAATACCGCCACCAAGGCCGTATTCGCTGTCATTTACCATTTTGATAAGCTCGGCTTCATCTTTAAATTTGATGACAACGCCAACTGGTCCAAAGATTTCTTCTTGAGCCACTCTCATATCGTTTGTCACATCAACTAGCAGCGTTGGCTCGACAAATGCGCCCTTGTCGCAACCATTTGCAGTGTAGGCTTTGCCACCGACTGCAACTTTTGCACCTTCTTTTTTGCCGATCTCGACGTAGTTTAAAATTTGCTCAGCTTGTTTTTTATTGATCTGAGAGCCCATTTGAGTGCTAGGATCTAGTGGATCTCCAACTTTTATAGTGCTAAATTTCTTAACCGCAGCCTCTATAAATTTGTCATAAAAGCTCTCTTCTACGAAAATTCTAGACCCTGCGCAGCAAACTTGACCTTGGTTAAACAAAATTCCAAGTTGAAGGCCGTCAAGTGCCTTGTCTAAATTTGCATCGCTAAAGAAGATGTTTGCGCTCTTGCCGCCAAGCTCAAGTGTGGCTGGGATGATACGGCGAGCCGCAGCTATGGCGATATCACGGCCGATCTCGGTTGAGCCAGTAAATGCTAGCTTGTCAAGGCCTGGGTGGTTTTTGATCCACTCGCCACTCTTGCTACCTCTGCCCGTTACTATGTTTATCAAACCTTTTGGCAAAATTTTATCTATCAGCCTAAAAAGCTCAAGCACGCTTAGGCTTGTCTCGCTTGAAGGCTTAAACACGCTCGCGTCGCCTGCTGCGATCACTGGAGCTAGCTTCCAAGCCGCCATTAGAAATGGAAAATTCCAAGGCACGATCTGACCCACGACGCCTATTGGCTCGCGTAAAACGATAGAGAGTTGCTTCTCATCAAGCACGTTTGCGCTGCCTTCTTCGCCCATGATAACGCCAGCAAAATACCTAAAATGCTCGGCTGCAAAAGGGATATCGACATTTAGCGTCTCACGGATTGGCTTGCCGTTGTCCATGCTTTCAACTTTTGCTAAGTGCTCTTTGTGCTCATCGATGATATCAGCGATCTTGTTTAGCAGCTTTGCGCGCTCGCTAACTGTGGTGTGTTTAAATTTATTAAAAGCCTCACGTGCAGCACGAACTGCGTCATTTACATCTTCTTCGGTAGCATCAGCGATCTTTGCAAGGTACTCGCCGTTTGCTGGATTTTTGGCATCAAGTGTAGCGCCGTCTTTTGCGTCACGCCACTCACCATTTATGAAAAGCCCGTATTTTTCAAGTAGTTTCATACTTTTCTCCTTGATTAAGATTTTGTAAAAGGATTATAATATTAATAAAATTTATCAAAAATAAATTTTGGATATAAATTCTCTTTTTTAATAAATTTTATTATTTAGAGTAGGGTGGTTTTAAATTTAACTCTGCCAAGAGAGTGAAAACGTAGTCTCGCCATCAAGCTCGCTTTGGCATTTTACGGTGATGTTATTTTTCTTGCAGCACTCTTTGACTAAATTTAACCCTATGCCAAAGCCGCCTTGATCGTCGTTAAATCTCGTGTAGCGATCAAAAATTTTCATCTGGTCCTCTTTACTGATGCCGCGTCCAGTGTTGCTTATGCTAAAGAAATTTGGCTCTAAAACGATGCTAACCTTTGAATTTGGCGCTGCGTATTTGGAGGCGTTGCTAAGGAGATTATCTAAAATTTTACTCACATCCTCAAGGTCTGCGTTTATGAAGCTTGGCTTTAGGCTAGCCTCTATCTTAAGTCCGCGTTTAGCAAAAAATGGCGAGAAGTAGCTAAGCCTTTGCGTGGTTAGTAATTTTAGATCGATTAGCTCTTTTTTGCTTGGTTTATCTAGGTTGAAGCTTAGATGAACGAGCGCGTCATAGATGCTACCTAGGCTCTTTGCAGCAAGGCTGATGTTGTTAAAACGCTTTAAATTTCGCTCATTTAGGTTGTTGCGATCGGCCGTTTCTATGCTCATAGAAATGACGCTTAGAGGCGTGTTTATCTCGTGCGTTGAGTCTTTTATGAAGCGGTTTAGCGTCTCTATCTTTTTATAAAGTGGCTTTAGGCTTAGTTTTGCGAGGTAAAAGGCGATGAAGAGCAGGGCGAAAAGGAAAAAGAGCGCCTTTAGTGTGGTTGAAATTTGCAAAGATAAAATTTCAACCTTGATATCTTTGCCAACTAGAAAAATATCAGCGTGCGATAGCTCGTCTGTGGCGTTGTCATCCATGTATTGGATCTTTTCAAATATCGAGACCTTACCGCCGATCAAATTTACATTTTTGCTTTTGTCTATCTTTTGGCAGTCAAAGTCTTTGTAAATTTTCTCATCATTTTTTAGCACGATGCAAGCATTCACGCCTTTTTCTTTTGTTAGACTTGAGATTGAGTCAAGTCCATTCATTCTAGCTTTCATGTAAATGCCCATCTTTATCTCTTTTAGCATTTTGACCTCGTTTAAGATGAGCGCGTTTTTTTTATTTTTATAGTCATTTATGAAAAAATAGCCCAGAAAGAGCACGGAGCTAACAAGATAGAGGGATAAAATTTTAAATAAAATTTGCGTCTTTTCAGACATAGATGTAGCCGTCTCCACGCTTGTTTAAAATGGCATCTTTGCCTAAAATTTGGCGTAAATTTTTGATATATACACGAAGGCTAAGCTCGCTTGGCTCCTCGTCAAATTTCCAAATTTTATTAAAAATTTCATCTTTGGTTAAAATTTTGCCCTTGTTTTGCAAAAATAGGGCGAGCAGGTCGCTCTCTTTGCTCGAGATATTTACATTTTCGCCGTTTTTACTTAGAGTTTTGCTCTGTGGGTGAAAGCAAAGATCATCTAAAATTTTGATATCTTCGCCGTTTTGGTGTGAGAAATTTCTTTTTATGAGAGCTTGCATGCGGATAAGTAGCTCTTTTAGCTCAAATGGCTTTTTTAGATAGTCATCGCAGCCGCTTTTGTAGCCTTTTTCAAGGTCGTCTATGGTGTTTAGCGAGGTGGTAAATATGCTAGGTGTTGTGACGCCAAGCTCACGTAGCGATGAAAGTAGGGAGAAGCCGTCGCCTTGCGGGAGTTTGACGTCTAGTATAAGTAGGTCAAAATTTCGCTCGTATGCAAGATCTAGTGCGTCTTTGGCATTGTTTGTAGTGGTGACATCGTAACCATTTTCGCCCAGATACTCGCTTATTAGATCAAGTAATGTTTCATCATCTTCAACAAGCAAAATTCTGACCATCAAGTGCCTTTACATGCCTTTTTTCATTTCGTCTTTCATACCCATGTCGTCTTTTTTCATACCCATGTCATCTTTTTTCATTTCGTCTTTCATGCCCATGTCGTCTTTTTTCATACCCATGTCATCTTTTTTCATTTCGTCTTTCATGCCCATGTCTTCTTTTTTAGCTTCGTGTTTTTTGACAGGATGTTTTTTAGACATATCATCTTTCATCATCTGCTCTTTCTTCATCATCTCATCTTTGCCCATCTTGTCCTTTTGCATCATTTCAGTAGCATTTGCAAGACCGCCAAACATAAACATAGCACCAAGTGCAACTAAGATTAACTTTTTCATAAAGTCTCCTTTAAATTAAATTATGTTGCAATTGTAGTCACTTAGTGTGAAATAAGTGTGAATTTACGCAAATACAAAATAGATAACTGGAAGCGTGATAAATGAAAAAAGCACGCCAATGGCAACTGATGAGATGGCTAGTGAGCTATCAAGCCCAGCTTTTATGACCATCGCACTTGCAAGGGCTGATGTTGGCATCGCACATTGAAAGAGGCCGACGACCCAAGTTTTGCTCATCTGGATGCCTGAGACTTTTAATATGATGAAAAATACGATAGCTGGCAATATCATCTTGCACAAAAGTACAACACTAACGCCTTTATATGAGCTTGTGATACTGCTAAAGTTAAGACCAACGCCGATCGCAAAAAGTGCGACTGGGGTGACGCTACCTTCAAACATCCTAAGTGGCGCAAAGATAAAATCTGGAAGCGGGACTTCTTTTAAGATAAGACCCATAATGAGCGCTATAAATGGTGGAAATTTTAAAATTTTCATTGTATTTTGAAATAGCGAAACCTTCTCTGGTGCGGCAAAAGATAGGATGAGTGGTCCAAGGATCGAAAGCGGGATACCAGTGGCTATTTGATCGTAAAAGATGACCTCATTTACCATCGCATCGCCAAAGAAGCCCTGAATGACAGGCATACCGACAAATAGGGTGTTACCAAAAAGGCTTAGCATGACCATACTGACGGTTGTTATTTTGGTAAATTTAAAAACCTTGCCTATGACAAATGCCAAAGCGGCGCTAATGGCGGTTGAGGCAAATCCGATTAGGATCGTGTTTATAAGTGAGGCATCGACATTTACGTGGTAAATTTTATCAAAGATTAGCGCAGGCATTGCAAAACAAAGGACAAAATCCACAAATGGGATCGAGTGCTTTTGCTCAACAATGCCGACTTTTTTAGCAAAAAAACCAGTTGCGATTATAAAAAATATTGCAAAAAGTGGTGTGAAATTCATAGCAGTCTCTTTTAAGTTTGGAATTTACAAAAAATTGATTATATGCCCCAAAAGATTAAATTACAATAAATTAAATTACAATAAACTTTTTTGGAGGTAGTAGCAAAATAGCGTTGTCTTGGTCTTTTCTGTTTTTTGGTTTGATTAGTTAAATTTAAATATTGCACAAAATACGACAACTATTATTGTTGATAAATATCTTTGTTTAAAATATGTTAAATAAATTAATATTTTTACCGATATAGATATACAAGACATTAAATTTAAACAAGGAGTTTTACCAAATGAAGAAGGTAGCAAACAAAGTAGCACTTATCATCGTAGTGCTTTTAGTTGTCTCGCTTGGCGTGTTTTCAACGGTGAATTACACAAATACCAAGGAGAGGATTTACGATCTAGCAAAGGAGTCTAAGACTTCATCTTCAAAAGTTTTGCAGTTTTATATGAATGCATTTTTTGAAGACAAGCTTGCAGCCGTTCAAAATTTTGCTAGTTACATCGAGGCGCATCCGCAAATTTTGGATGACAAAGAGGCTTTAGAAAAAGTGCTGATGAACGCAGCGCAGGTTACTGATTTTTCTGAGTTTTAC
>NZ_CABPTV010000010.1:0-10343 GCF_902460535.1 Campylobacter concisus
GGGCTCATAACCCGAAGGTCGGCGGTTCAAATCCGTCCTCCGCAACCAAATACCGATTTTATCGGCACTCCGAGCCACTTTTTAAAACGCTTAAATTAAACTGAAATTGAGTTAAGCAAAATTTCGATAGTTTCTTGAGATTTTTTAACGTTTGCGGTTATGTATTTTTGAGTTGTAATTATATTTGTATGCCCTAGAGTAAATGAAACTTGCTCGATAGGAATTTTAAGATAATTAATTGAGTAAGTGCCTATTAAATGCCTTATATCGTGTAATCTTATCTTTGGTAGATTATTTCTTTTTAAAAGTGAAGCCCAGCTTTTACGTAAATCTTTAAATTTATCATCAGTCATAGGATTGATAAAAACATAATCATTTAAACGTTTTTGATCTTTAGCTACTATATATCTTTTATAAAGCCTAGTATATAGCTCATCGCTCATCTTATAAATCATATCTCTTTTCGCCTTATTGATCTTAAAAGGGATAGTATAAGTCCTTGTTTTAAAATTTATATCACTAAATTTAAGGCTTAATACTTCATTTTTACGCCTGCCGTGAAGCAAGAAAAAGAATATATCAGAGTTTGGATCGCTGTTTTCGCAAATAGCTTTTATAAAACGTTTTTGAATGGCTATCGAATAATCAAAATATCTTTTATTGTCAAATTTTGGAAGCTCAATAAAATCACAAGGATTTTTAATTATTAGCTCCAGTTTGATGCCAAGCTTAAAAATAACTTTGAGCTTGGCAACGATATTTTTAATTGTCTTAATCTTGTATTCTTGCTTTATTAAACCATTACAAAACTTTTGAATATCAATAAAATTTATCTCTCTTATATCCCTTAAACCAAGTGAGTTTTTAAAATGCTTGTTATAAGTAGCTATATCACTTCTAAGAGTAGAAGAACTTAAAATAAGCTCGTAATAGCTAATGTAATTATCAAAAAGATCATTTAAAGACATTTTCAGAACTCATTGCAAATTAGGAAACGATCTACAAAGCTATCAATATCAGGGGCATTTAAATCGTGCTTTTGGCGATAATGAGTGAAGTTGTCTAATTCTCTATCAAGCATTAAATTTTCAACATAGGCTAAATGCTGAACGTTTACATCACCGCCCAAGTTTTGATAGTAATTTACTAGCTCATAATCTCGCATTTTACTTACTGGCTTAACTCGTGTTTCAGTTTTAAACAGCTCATCGCAAATTTTCAATACCTGCTTTTGTTTTAGAGTATTGCCAAAATTCTTTATTTCATCGCTTGCATCTTCATATTTTTGGCTATCAGTTTTCAATCTATCGTAAAAATTCAAAAGCCTACCACCAATGTAATGCTCCAACCTACCATTTAAATAAATGATCTCTTCTTTGTTAAAAGGTAAATTTATATAAATATAATCATCTTTTTTATTCCACTCTATCAATGCCCTAGGATCATTTGTTAGGTCGTTTAAATGGTAAAAGTCTTGCATCGAACTAATAAAATTAATCTTCCTATATACCCACAAAGGCACTTTAGTGCGTGAACTTAAAAAACGTCTAACCTTATGCTTTACATACCACGCCGAAAGCTCATCAAAATCTTGTGTTTCTTTTAAATTTATGAAAGTCTTTTGAATATATTTCATTACATAGCCACTAGGATTATTAATGCTAGTTTGAAAGCCGTTTAATTCTCCATTTTTCTCTTGCTCGCTTGTAATGGCATCTGTCTTTAAATTTTGTGGAGCATAAAAGATATTTGTATAAATTCTTTTCATAAAATCTAACGTATAAGCTGGGACGTAAAATAAAGCGTGGATATGTGGGACGCCGTCTTTTTTGTGTGGCTCAAAACACCTTATATAACTTCTATCTATTTTTTTAAATCTTCTTGAATATCGCATAATAAACAAATTCCACTGGTAATTAAGAACAGCAACCAAATCAGAGATAGTTAAAGATGCTGAATTTTTAGCCTTATATTTAACTTCATCAGGCAGATATTTATAATCAATAGGCTTAAATTTAGAGTAATAACCACTTAAAGCACCCCTAAAACACCCATTTAATGTAATAGTTAAGAAAACTGGCACTTGAAAATTATCGATCGCAAATGAGCTAAACACATTTACACGATTTGAAACTTCAGCGTAATATTTCGGGCTAAAGTTTGCTGACATTGAAATATCAAGCAAATTTCTAACCTGCCCTAAACTATTGACAAAAGAAAAAGAGCGCATATACTCCCTTTGATTATCAAGCTTCTCTTGACAAAGCTCTACATCAAAGGGCGAAACACCGTATAAATTCCTTGCTCGCATAGTCACTTCCTTAAAGGTAAGAGTTTTTTATTAATTTGACAAGAGCCACCATTTGGCGGACTTCGTCCGCCAAATGGTTGGCTTTTTGGCTACGCCAAAACACACTTAGGCGAAGGGGGCTTTTATGACCCAGCTGGATCGTTTGTTGCACGGCTCGAAAAGGCTGGACGAACTAAAAAGCTTATTACTCGCCTTTTGCAGGGGCGACCCCTGCACCCCTTAAAACTTATAAAATTTGAATTGTGAGAGTTAAAACAGAATTGATCTCGCTGTCTTGCTCTACTGAAAAAAGATACTTAAGAAGCCAAATATCTTTAAGGATAGGAACGCCATTACGTTGCTTAGCAGTGGTCTTTTTGTTTATGCCGCTAAGAACTAGAACGTCGCCACGTTTAAGAGAATATGAGCTTTTAAGCTCTTTCTTTGAAACAATGGGCGTTAAAGATGAACTTTGAGAAAGGATATCCTCGAGGATTAAATGTAAGTCGAAATCGATATGATCAGATAAAATTATAGGTTTTAAGTTGATTTTTAAACCAATGTCTTTATACTCATAGCTGTCCGTTTTTTGGTAATTTACGTTTGATATATCAGTTTTTGAAACAAGATAAGGGATATTCTGAACGGAACTAAAATAAACTTCTGTGTGATTTTTTGCCGTCAAGACTGGCGAAGAGATGATTTTTGTAATGCCGTTTGTATCAAGAAAATTTAATATGCCAAAAAATGCACTATCATCGTTTTTAATGACGTTTGAATTAGTAATGTAAGGGGAAGTAATTAAATTTATGTAATAGGCTAAATCGCCGTGATTAAGTGGCTTAAGTAAGCCTTGTAAATTTGTGCCTAAATCTTTTATATCTTTTAAATTTGTTTCGGTAATTATAAGCTTAAATGTTACTTGCTCCAAGCTTTTATCTATCTTAGCGATAGCGTCTTTAACTTGATCAAAAATGTAATCATCAGCCCTAAAAAAGACAGAGTTTGAAGCGGTCGCATAGGTAGCATTTAGATCAAACTGACTTAAAATTTTATTGACATCTTCAACAACGTAGTTTTTAAGATCGATACGCCTAAGATCGTAATCAGGCAATTTTTGAGAGCTTACATAGTAGAAATTATCCTTTTTATAAAGGTATAAATTCTTTGCTTCAAGCATCTTTCTAAACATCGAAATCGTGATTTTTACTTCGTCTTGATAGATAAAGTAGTATTCGCCTTGATGAATGCTCTCATCAGTTACAATAGCTATATTGTTAGCCTTACTTGTTAAACGTGCGAAATCTAGCAAATCAGTGTAAATTTCAGCAGAAAAAAGGCTATTTAATAGCAGACAAGGAAGAATTAGGAATTTGATTAAACTTTTCATCGGAAACACCTTTGTTATTTTTTTGGATTAAATTTGCAAAAACTGGCTTGTCAAATACGTAATAGTATTTAACAAGCTCGTGAGATTTCGGCTCGAAATAAAAATATAATGGCTTGTGAGTTGAAGATATGTAGGTGATTAATGACAATGGATATAAGTGGTAATCGTCGTCAAAATGGTAATTATTGTTAAGGCAAGTAATATCATAAATGTAAATTTCAGGAATATCAATATTATTGTTTTTAGATTTCTTATCATCAAAGAATAAACTTGAATTTTTAGATTGCTCGGAAACTGGAGCAAAAGAAGGAATTTTGTTTTCAATAGGTAAATTCTCGTTTTTAGGTTTATCAGTTTCAAATAAAGACATTACAACAAAATAAAAGAAAAGCAAGAGAAAAATAAAGAGTAAAAAAGCTAAGAAAAAGTAAAAACGAACAAATGATTTTTTATTTGAGCTTTGCCCTGAGTGGTATAAATCAAAAACTTCTTGAAGAAATGGGATATTGATAATTTCTAATCTATCTTTTTTAAAAAGCCTATAAGATGCATAAATTTCATAACGAAACTTTTTTGAAAATAATCTTCGTGAGCTGTCCGAAGCTCTATAAAATTTCTCTGCTATACGTTTATATTCGTTATTTACAAGCGTTAGATCCTGAGTAATTAAATAGATATCTTGATATAAATGGCGATGATATGTAAGCCACCAAACTAAAATTTCATCCTTTTGATTTTTAAAAAAGTTGTGACACTCGTCAAGCACGAATACACAACCATATAAATTTAACTCTTTAGCTTTCTCATTTACTTCATTATCGGTAGCACCAGTTTTATAAAGAGCATATAAATTTCTTAAGCCTAAATAAAATTCATCAAAGTCAAACTTCTTAAATTTATCGCATAGCTCAAATTTAAACTCATTAATATTAGTGTAGCAAAAAGAATAATTAGGCTTTTCTTTAGGCTTAACAAATTTAGTTAAAAATGTTTTCTTTGGCTCGTAAAGAAAGAGCTGGTAAATCATATATACTGCGTAATATGTTTTACCGCTTCCAGGGTTGCCAATTAAATACGTAATCATTTTTTAAGACTTTGCAACAACAAAAGATAAAATTGTTTCTCGAACAAATTTAAAGACAACAATGCCTATCTTTGTAGCGTAGATAAGAAAAAAGCTTAAAAAGATAGGCGAAAAAATAGCCATAACATCACAAAAAGCATTCCAAGCACCAAGAGATTTTATAAAAGCCAAAGCAGTAGTTAAAACTTTATCATTGCCAGTTGGCAGATTATTAACATAATCAACCACAAAATTAAATTTAGAATATATAAAATTTATTATGTAAAGAACAGCGGTTGCGTAAGAAAGGATTAAACCGCCCAAAATGGCATTAATGATAACCATTTTAGAAAAAGTAACAGCACGAAGAGCATAATCAACAATTTTGCCCCATTTAAAGAAACCAAAAAAATTAACAATCATTGCGATAATTGCTGGCATAGACTACCACCCCATAAACGTTAAAATAAATAATTTAATAGTTACAACCAAGAACAAGATAAAGAAAGCCAAGTAAAATAAAATATAAAGAGATGAAGAGACTGGCGAAACAATCTTGCAAAAATCAAAAGTTAAATTCTTAGAAAAATAAGTCATATCAATTTGAAAACTCAAAGGGCAAGTTGTCGGCACTGCACCTTTTTTCAAAGACATTAAATTTCCGTCTTTAATTTTTTGAATAGTATCCGTTAAACTAACTTTTACATCATTTACAAAGCTAAAACTATCATCAATGGCAGTTTTAAATTGACCTTCAAAAGTTTCAGAACTAGCTTTTAAACCTTCATAATCTAATTTAGCAGGTCCAATATTATCATCACCCTTGCCTTCTTCGCCTTTGCCGTCTTGCTTGCCGTCTTCTTTACCGTTGCCGTTATTAGGATTTGGCTTTGTTTCTACACCAGTCCCACCGCCACCACTAGAACCATTACCAGCAGAGCCACCACTATTATTATTTGAAGGGTTGCCACTCTCTCCGCTAGAGTTGTTTGAGTTTTCATTATTGTCCTTTTTGTCAGGTTTAGTATCTTCTTTTTTATTGTCTTTATTGCTTGAATTTGTAGAGTTGTTATCATTTTTCTTATCTTTATCTTTGTCAGGTTTAGGATTATCTTTACCCTTATCGCTTGAATTTGTAGAATTGTTATCTTTTTTCTTGTCTTTGTCTTTATCATTATCATTCAATCTAGGCTTAAAACGAATTAATTTACCATCTAAGCAACTACCATATTTAAAAGGTGGATCAATCAACATTACACCAGGATTATAAGAAGAACCAAAACCAGAGCAGGCGCAACGCATTATTTGAGCATCACTTAAAGCATTAGAACAATCAACGCAACCGCCTTGAGCTGTGCCGTTTGGATAACCATATTTATTTAAATTTTTATCAGAACAATCAGCATAACAAAGATTGTTTTCGGCATCCCAAGACTGACCAGCTGAACAAGCTGGCACGCATTGTTTTAAATTAGTGTTAAAATTCTCGCCAGCATTACAAGTAGTAAATTTAGAAAGACTATAAATTTTAACATAAGAAAAAGCTACAGATCTAACATCTAAAGCACCTTGAAAAGATGAAGAATTATATTTGCAAGAACCACTATTAACACCATTATTAAATAAACAATATAAAGATTTTTGCCCAAATGAAGAAAAATAAGAATATAAAGTTAAATTCTTACTATCAAATTGAAACCCAGCCCAAGAAACACCTAAAGAAAGATCAATAAACTCAACATTAAAACCATTATGTTGATAAACATCGTTATCTATTTTTATAAAACTATCAGGCATTAATAAAGCATCAACATAAAAACCAAAATTATATCTACTTAAAGAATTACCTTGATATGAACCAATACTAGAAGCATCAGGCCAATTAAAAGCAAAACCTAAAGAGCTTAACAAGCTAAGCAGGCAAAGAATTTTTAAGAGAAATTTCATAAGAAATCCTTAAAAAACCTTCTTTGTGAATAGGACTAAGCCAGCACAGATCGGCAGAGTTAAGATCATAAACCAAATAAATATCGAGAAAAAGTAGTCAAAAGCTGGAACGCCAATTACAATAAACATTTAAACACCTTTTTTAAATTTTGGATAGGACTATAAAAATAAACATACAGAGTAAAAACCCACATAATGCCCCAGTAAGGGACATCAAGAAGTTATATTGCTCGAGTGTTAAATTTAGATAGACTTTATCCATAATATTTAATTCCTATTCATTACTGACGCACTTCGTTTGTCAGCTTAAAGCTTTGCTTCGCACTCTGCTTTAAGCTATAAATTTAAGGGCTAATTTTTAAAAAGGCTAAGAGCTGAAGATATGGAAAAAACTATCGCAAAGAAAACTATAACAGCACCAAAGAAAGAGTTTAAAAATATACCAAATTTCGTAACGTCTATAAAATCAAAATACATTTTTAACCTTTTTAAAAATTAGCCCCAATTAAGGGGCAACACCATTTCAAAGAGAAAAAGCCTTTTATTTCAAAAGACCAAGACCTTTTTTAACAGCGAAGAATACGCCATAAGCAACAAGAACAGCACCAGCGATACTCATAAACGGACCAACGTTAAGATCACCTGTAACAGTGCCGTCAGCCGCCATAGTAATACCAGCAGCTAGAGCATTACTTGAAAGAACGCTAACAGCCGCAACACCAGCTAAAACCTTAGATTTAGCAGAAGCAAGAAATTTCATCTGAAATCCTTTTTTAAGAAATTTAGTAGCCTTAACTACTTATATAAGGAAACACGCTTATATAAATAGTTAAAGGGGCTAAACCCCTTTATTTACTTGTTTTCAGCCTTTTTAGCTGGCTTTGTGTCAAATAAGAAATATTCAACTGGATTTGCTATTGTTATTATTCTTTGATCGTTTGGGAAGCCACCTTCAACTGGTATCTCTTCACCTTTTCTAAATTTTTCTTTTATGGCACTGGCTACAAGTCCAGCCGTGTTGTTATCAGGGCAAATTATTTTAAAAACAACCTTTTGCTCTACTTCATCGGTAAAGCTAGTCTTTTCATTGACAACGTCATAGATATTTGATGAAGAGATACGAACTGAAGAAGAGTAATCATTACCTTCGAACTTGCCAGAAGCTGAACTTCTTACAAGACCACCTTTTAGAATGTATTTTAAATCATAGTCAGATTTAACGATTTGCATTTTTAACACCTTTTTTAATTTATTTATTTTTGAAACACCATTTAACATAGCCCCGAAAAGGTGTTTCGTCCAAACGGGGCTAGAATAGTTTTGTGCCATATTCAGGGCAAAATTTACATACTTTCGATAAAATCGGAAATATGAAATCATTTCATACGAACAATGAAATTATTTCATAATGTAACTTAAACAAAAATTAAAAGTGAAAGAATTTCAAAAATTATGGAAAAAAAAGAGATAGCAAATTTACTTGAAATCGAACTAAGAACACTATACAACTGGGAAAAATCAAGACCCAAGCTATATAATTTTATTATGGAAAATATTGATAAACAGCAAGAAACTACTTCAAAAATAAATGAATTAGAAAAATATTTTGAAAAATTATCAGAAGTAGAGCAAGAATACTATTTATCAAGCCTAAAAGTTAAAGTGTTGGAAAAGGAAATTAACAAATGAAAAAGCTAATATTAATATTCATATTTCTAACAAATGCAATAAGCTATGATTTTGGCGAAGACGTAAATATAATGGGTAAATGGGAAATTTCATCAGAAAACAATCAATTTATTAATTTTATGACAAGTGCAGGCAATAGATGGAAAGTTGAAATCAAAGATGACGGATTTATTTATGATCTAGAAGATGGCAAATTTATACACGAAAGATGGAGCTACACAAGAGAGCAAGGGATAATAAACATAGAATTTTATAACCAAAACAACAGCGGTGAAAAAATGCTAAATGGAAGATTTAAAAATTTAACAAACAACGATATAAAAATAATTAAAAAAATAGAATTTAATAAATACTTAGTTGAAATAATAGGCACAAACGACAAACTAATAATGAAAAGGCTGGGAGATAGCAGGCAAGTAAAGAATACAAAGCTTAAAAAAGATGTAAAAATAGAAATGAACTAAATTTGACTAAAATAATATTAAGCATAAACAAGCTTAATATCAAGAGCATTCACAACCTTAAATATACTTTCAAATCTAGGCTTTGAATTCTCTTTAAACATCTTATAAAAGCTTTCTCTATTTAAATTTGCTTTCTTTGCAACGTTTTCAATGCCTTTTGACTTTGCTATATAAAATAATGCTCTTTTAAATTCTTCAATATCGCCATCGGCTAAGACTTGATTTAAATACTCTTTTATTAACTCATCAGTTGTTAAATAGTCTTCTAAATTAAATTTAGTAAATTCTTCTTTCATTTATAATCCTTTAAAATTTCTTTTGCCTTTTTAATATCATCGCTTTGGCTATCTTTATCACCAGCATTTAACAATATAATTATTTCATCGCCGTTAAAAGTAAAAAATATCCTTAACCCACCACGATTAAAAAACCTAAGTTCGTATAAGTCTGTATCAATAAATTTATAATCCCCTAAATGATCTTTTGTTTCTATCTGCTCCAATCTTCTTAATATAGAAACCTTGACAATAGGATTATTTAACTTATGTAACCACTTATCGAATGTAGAGCTTTTTAATACTTTCATAGGGTAAATTTTAACAAATGTAGCTTAATGGCTACTTATAAAAATAGCGCGTAACACTCATAACCCGAAGGTCGGCGGTTCAAATCCGTCCTCCGCAACCAAATACCAAGGACTTTTACCACATTTTAACTAAACGCCAACTCCCACGCCATCACGTATATCATCAACATTTAGATGGATGTAATGCAGGCTACTTTTAATATCTGTATGACCCATAAAAGCCATCAATTTATGAGCGTTAAATCCCTTCAAACTCACTAGCCTAGAAGCCACTGTATGGCGTAATACGTAAAGTCCGTGAGTATTGCTAGTCCCTAAATATCCAAGATGGTTTCTCACAGCCCACCACATACGATTTGCTGTATCGTGATTTAGGTGGGTTATAGGACACTTATCAAGTGGTAAATCTTTGCAGTTATCATAAGCCCCTTGAGATACCCAGTAGTAGGTCATTTTAAGCACTGGGTCATCTTTTGTCTCTGTAAAGAGTTTTCTAGCCTCAGCTTTACTTACGCTCTTAGCTATTTCTAAGCGTTGTTTTATAGCTCTAAAGACCTCCATAACATTCTCTCCGCAAGGTAGTGTCCTGCTTTGTCCGTTCTTAGGAGCTCCTATGATAGTTCCAGCACCCTTATGTGTCTTAATTGCCTTTGAAATAGTGATAGTATCGTATTCAAAACTAATATCTCCTAGCTCAATAGCAAAGTATTCAGCAGGTCTTAGCCCAAGATTAGATAGCACTATGAAGAGCTCATATAGCTCTACACTAGATAGTGCTTTAGATTTTTTAGCTCTGTTATATAAAAACTCTTTAGTGCTTAGAAGCTCATCATCTCTTAAAGCTGGTCTTTTGGCTACTACTTGACTTTTTGGTGCAATGGCTAACCTTTCATATACTTGGCATAGATAAAAAT
>NZ_CABPTV010000011.1:0-4830 GCF_902460535.1 Campylobacter concisus
ATTTAATAGCCCAATAATAAAAAACCTAAATAGAAGGGTAAAAAACCAAGGATACTACTACAGCCTTGATAGCATAAACTCTGCTTATATAGCAAATATTCTTGATGGCTTATATGAAGCAAGAAATGAGAGCATAAGTAAATTTAAAAAAGAGGCCAAAGATAAAAACGTAAAAGCCTCAGCTCTAGTAATGGCAAATAATATAGACCTAGACGCCAAAGGCAACATAAGCCTAGCTGGCAGCGTAGTGGCTGATAATGTAAACCTAAACTCACAAAATTTAAACCTAAATCACCTAGAGCTAAACTCTAAAGATCTAAATTTAAAAGCAGACGCAGCAAATATCAACTCAAGTGAAATTTCAGCCAAAAATATAAATGTAAATGCCAATAATATAAGCTTAGACAAAGAGTCATCTCAGTTTAGTAAGGCTTCAAATTTAAAAGCAGACGAGAGCCTTAGCCTAAACGCTAAAGAAAATTTAAACATCACTGGCGGAGGCTTAGAGGCTGACAAGATAAATTTAAACGCAGATAATGTAAATATAAACGCCAAAGAGTTTGCCTACAGCCATAGCGCAAAAGAAAAGGGCATAAGCTTTAAACAAAGCATCCAAACATTAAATAGTGCAAACCTAGACGCAAAAGATATAAATTTAAACTCTAAGTCAAATACCAACATCAGCTCAAGCAATCTAAGAGCCACTAATAAGCTAAATGTAGAAGCTGGAAATGATATATATGTAGTGGGTGCTAATACAAACGAGAGTACAGAAACTAAAGAGAAGTCAAAGGGCTTTTTCTCTAAAAAAGAGTCTCAACTAATGGCTATAAATCAAAAGGTCATTAGCTCAAATTTAAACGCAGGCGATATCAGCCTAAAAGCTGGGGGTAATGCAATAGTAACTGGCTCAAATTTAAGTGCTAAAAATGATATAAACATAGATGCGAATAATATAAGTATAAATCCTAGCGCATATGAGAGCTTAGAGTATTCTCAAACTAATAAAAGAGGCTTTGGCGGACTTAAAAGATCTATTGATATGCACTATTTATCAAATTTGAACCTAATCTCTTCATCGCTACTAACAAATAGTGGCAAGATAAATTTAAATGCAAATAAAGATATATCTATCATCTCTTCAAATATAAACTCAGCATCTACTATAAATTTAAATGCTTTAAATACCGTCTCTATACTAGCAGCTAAAGAGCAAAGCAAAGAGATGGCCTTGCATAAAAGCTCCACTTTTAATCCTCTTGGAATTTTAACCTATGTGGCTACTCTTGGAACCAGTGGTGGCAAGATATATAGTGCAAAACATAACGAACAAGGCACACTTGATGGCATATCAAAGCTTTCAAATATATCAGCTAAAGATAACATAAACTTAAACACATCTGATGCGACAATCACAGCAAATTTAAGCTCAGATAAAAATATAGAGATAAAAGCAAACCAAACCACCATCCTAAACGCTACTAATACCCATGAAAGCTACAGCATATCTAAAAGCAAGAGTATAAGCATAGCTAGATTGCAAGATATATTAAAAGATATTAAACCAAAAAGCCTAAGTGAGCTTAAAAAAGATACTAGCATAAAGCTAAGAGTAGCAGACGCTAAATATAAAGAAGCTACTAATAACACCTCTTCTTTAAATTCCATTAGTTCTACACTAAATGCCAATAATATCAATATAGATACTAACTATGATATAAGTATAAAAGGCTCAAACCTAAACGCAAAAGAAGATATTAGCTTAATTAGTAAAAATGGCAACATCTACATCTCAAATAGCACAGATACAATCGATTCCACCTCCACTTTAAAAGAGGCACAGGCTGCACTATCCATCACTGCACAAAACGAATATGCACAGATCGCTCCAGCCACTATAGCCCTACAAGAAGCCGTCAAACAACTAAATAGTGTAAAAAAAGAATACGAACAATATAAGAATGAAAAATCAAATTTACAAACCAAACTAAATGAACTAAAGCAAAGATATAAAAACAAAGAAGTAGGCATCAATGCTTCTGACATAGAAGATCTAAGTGATATATTAGATAATATAAAAGATGAAGAGAGATACTACATAACAAACGTAGCACTAGCTACTACAAACGTAGCCTCTAAAACAACAGCTCTAATATCTCAAATAGCAGCAGCTGCAAGTAGCTCTGGTACCTATGGGTTTAGCCTAGGAGTAGCGGCTGATATTAGCGGTAGCGATACAAAAAGTAGTAGCAAGCAAATAACTTCCGTCGCTTCAAACCTATTAGCTAATAACATAAATCTCTCGACTAATACTCATAAAGATACTAGCACGAACATAACCGGTTCAAATTTGAAAGCAAATAACGATATAGATATAAACACTAAAGATCTAAATATAAACTCTAGCCAAGATAGATTTGAATCAGATGAAAATAGTAAGGCTCTTAGTGGAAGTGCTAAATTTACTATGTATGGAGGAGGAGGTGGAAGCTTAGGTCTAGATCACTCACAATCAAACAGCTATAGTAAAAGCATCACTAATAATAACTCAAAGCTAATATCTAATAAAGATATAAACATAAACACAACTAATGACGCAACCATAAAGGGGGCAAATTTAAGAGCCGATGGAACACTAAATTTAAAAGTAGGAAACAATCTAAGCTTAGAGAGCTTAAGAGATAGATATACCTCTAATCAAAAAGACTTTAGTATATCAGCAGGAGTTGGCTTTAGTGGTAATACTATAGCCAAGAGTAATGGTATAACTACAACAGGATTATTTGATAAAAATCATTTCGTAGATATTAACACCATAGATAAATCTAGCACCAATGCAAATTTCTCTAGATCAAGATCAAATACAATAACTAAACAAACTATTCTCTCATCTATAACAGCTAATGAGCTAAACGTAGAGGTAGGTAAAAACACCCACCTAAAAGGCTCACTACTAGCAGCAGGAGAGTATGATAAAGATAATACCTTTATAGATAACCACAACCTAAATTTAAAGACAAATACCCTAAGCTATGAGAACCTATCAAATACAAGCTATAACAAAGGAACAAACTTTAGTATAGGTGCTAACTATATATTAGAAGATAAAAACAATAAATATAGCAAATCAAATAACAATCAAGAAGATAAATTTACAGGTCTTAAATCAATAGATCTATCTAACCATAGAAATCTAAGCTACACACTATCTAAAAACATGGCTACATTAGGTAGTGGCAACATAGAGATAGCAGATAAAGATAACTCTGATGATCTAACAAGACTAAATAGAGATACAACCAAACTAACAAAAGATCTAGTAAATACTAGCATAAGCTCAAATGTAGATGCTAGTATGGATTTAAGAGTGCTAACAGCTGATGGAAGAGAGCAGATAAAGAGTGAGATAAAATATGTCATTAACAAGCTAGATGACTTTAATAGGTTTGTAAAAGACAAAATTTCAGATGAACTTACAAGTGAGCAAAAAGAACAAATAGAGCAAGTAGGCTTAAAAAATTCTATTCTACAAGCCTTAAAAAAAGAAGGAGTAAGCGACGAAAAGATAAATTTATTGCTTAATGATGAGAATGTTAGAAGATTAATATCGGATTATGAGAATATAAATAATGCTAATACTCTTAAATCAAATAATGACATTATTTTAAAAGGTATTGAAGTTATTGCACAAAAGGATTTTCAAGATTATTTAGTAGATGGCGCTGAGGCAATAAACTCTATGGTTAAAATCGTAGGCGAGGGAAAAGCAGCAACTGCTATTCTAATAACACAATTTGCAACACAAGGCATAGTTAAAACCTCTGTGTCAATGCTAATGGAAGAAGGAAAAGATACCTTATTTGGTGGAGTAAAAGACAAAATAAGCAACTATATATCAAAAGACTTATTTGAAGTAAATGATAAAGGGTGGCAAGATAAACAAAAGCAAGCTATCTATTCACTATCTGATGTTTCAGCTGATTTTAGTATCGATTTAGCAATCTCAGGACCATTTGCTCTTATGAAAGGAGCTAAGAATTTAGGTAAAGCAAATAAGAAATTTGATGAGAGCTTAAAAGAAAATAATGTAAATAGTGATACTATTGCAAATTCTAATGCTGATTTAAAGAGTAACGATAATACAATGATTGTAACCTCAAAAAAAAAGGGGGGGGTCATTGTATCATCTAACACGTTGGCCAAACAAGGAAGTTCAAATTTGGTTGGAGAATTTACAAAACTAGAGGAAGTAACAGTAGATGAAATTATTTCAAGAGTTTCAAAGGGTTGGAAAGTGTTGGTACAAAAAATGTAAATGGTATAAGATTTATTGATGAGGCTGGTATTGAAAGAATTAGATTTCACGCACCTTATCCAAAAGCCCCAATTGGAACAAATTCAAATTCTGGTTGGATATTAAGAATACAAGATAAAAATAAAAATTACTTAGATAATTTTGGAAATATTGGTGGCTATGAGGCCAATGAGACGCACATATCAATTTATGGAAATCCTATTTTGGAGAAATAAAATGCTAGTAGAAAAGGGATATTTTTTATTAAATTTATGTAGAATGGCTTCTTTGTGGCATCAAGATAAGTATTTGGTTGATCCAACTACGGATAAATATGAAACAGTAGAAGACCTGGTGCAAGATATATATAACGCTTGCGAATATGCGTTATATCCTAGAAATAAAATATATTTTTCAAAGCGAGAGCTAGAAATCATAAGTCACTTCAAATCATTTATGGATAAGAATTTTGGAATAGATTTTTGGAATGAAATAGAAAAAATAGATAATAAAACTTTGGTTTATTCAAATAAAAC
>NZ_CABPTV010000012.1:0-4380 GCF_902460535.1 Campylobacter concisus
GTATTATTTATATTGATTGATTTTTTATTTTTGTGGGTTGGAATACGTTTTGCTTGGTATCAAGTAAGAAGCTAGGAGGTCAAACCATGAATGATATTAGCATCTTAAGCACCAATGTAAATTCATACACTAAACAACAACACAAACAAGATAGATCTGCAAATTTTAGTGATATTTTGAAGCAAAATGCCAAAGAAAAGATTAGCAAGCCAAGCCAAGAGCCTGCTAAATTTACTTATACCACTTCTTCACAAAATAGTCTCGTCTCTTTAAATTTTAATGACCTTCAAGCTTATGGCTACACAGTGGATAAAGCTGGCTTTATGGGAGCTGATTTTAACAAAGCCGCAGGTTTGCCGCAGGACTTTAAAATCCATAAAAGCACGCTTGATGAGATAGTTAGATACAACAACAAAACATATCTCTTCACACAAGATAGAAGCAAGGCTGCCTTTGAAAAGATAGATGTAGCTGATACCACAAAGCACTACTATAAACTTTTTAAAAGTATCGTAGGGGATGAAAAAGATAGATATAGCGAGGCTGATCTAGCAAATTTACCAAAAGGCTTTAGCATGGATACTAACCAAAAAACCTTTGGTAAAAATGCAAATTTCTTAAAAGATGTGAGCCTAATATCTGTTACAAATGTATATAAAACGTTTGATCAAGTTAGTGATGCAAAGAGCGTTAGAGATGAGCTTAGAGGCTTTGGAGTAAGCCACGAGGTCTATGAGTTAAATTTTAGCAAAGAGCATCTTGATGCAAGAGCCAGTGACGAATATACATTTAACCCTGATATGTCGGTATATCAAGCAGATGATACTTATAGCAGTGCTGGTGTATTTGTGGGATTTTTAAAGAGTTTTAGCCCTATCGCTAGTGATAGTGGCGAGACGAAGCTTAGTGTGGAGGCAAGCTCTTACTCAAAGCTAATGAATGAGCAAAGCCTAGCTGATGATATAGTGCCTCTCTCAAGGCTTTTGAAAAATGAGAAGATGATTAAATTCATCTTAGAAGAGCTACTAAAAAGAAATTTACTCACTTCAAAAGATGGCAAAAGTGCGAGCGAGATAGTAGATAGTGTGCTAGCTCATGCCACAAAGCTTCAAAATGAGACAAAAGTTTAATCCTTAACCAGTTAAGCCATCTTATTTAAAATTTGCTTCTTATCTATCTTTTGCATAAGCTCTAAGACGTCTATGCCTCTTTTTTCTTTGAAATTTAAAAGCTCTCTTGCATAGAGAAATTTCTGATCCTTGTTTATATCATAGGTCTCATACTTCTTCTTAACCTGCATAGGTTTAAATTTCTTCTCAGCCTGCTCTTTAGCAAAATTTGCATTGTATTCTTGCTCTTCTTTAATTATCTGCTTTCTTTGTTCTTCAACATCCTTTGTAGCTTTCTCTCTTGCTTTGGCAAATAATATTTTAAATTCATCTATGCTTAGGTCGGTTCTATCTAAAAGACTAAGCGACTCCTTGTTATTATTTGGATAAAGGGAGGACATAGTTTCCATAAAAGCATCTAGTTCATCTTCCTCTTCTTTTGTACCAAGACCTATTAGTTTGCCCATCATGGTTGGTTTGCCGTCTATAGAGTTTGTAAGCAACCAGTCCATGTAATCTTGGAGTTCGCGAACTCTAAATTCTTCCATATTTTCTGGCTCTCTTTTTGCTGATAAAGCTCGTCTTTCTTGAATGGTGTAATCAGACAGCATATTATCAATTCGATTTATAGTATCTGTTATCCAGCCCTCTTTGCTTTTGTCTATATCTATAAATTCTTTTATAGTTTCGCTCCAGGGTTTAAAAAGATTCTTTGAGTAGTCAAATTTTTCTTCGGTAGCGTTTTTGTCTTGCTTGCCTTCTTTGGCTACATTTTCTGTTGCATTTTCTTTTTGAATGGTGTTATCTTGTATCGATGTATTGCTAAGTCCGTTTATACTTATCATTTCACCCCCCCCCTTACGCCTTTATATCAACATCTCTTTTTATACCAAGCATATCTACTAGATATTTTCCAGCTGGGTTTTCATTTAGCTCTTTTACTAAATTTAAAGGTGGCATACTAAATTTCAAAAAGCTATCCATAAAGTCCTTGCTCTTTTTGCCGTCTTTGTCTATCTCACCAAAGAGTAGCTTTAGCATTTTTAGATTGCGCTCCATCATCTTTTTAAATGAGAGTTCGTCTTCTTCATATCCCCTACGTCTATCTTCAGGAGTGCTCACAAAGCCACTTTCTAAGTCGATATAGACAAAGTCTCTTTTAGATCTGATGTAGTCTTGCATATATTTAGGCATACCTGCTATGTCATTATCGGTAGCATTTATAAAGCCAGGTCCAAATTTCATCTCGCCCATAAGTTCAAACAGCTCAAATGCTCTATTAAATTCTTTACTATCTATGCTCTTATCATAGCCTTCTCTTTTGCCTTGTGCTGTTGTCTCGCCCTCTCTTACATCAAGGTTGTTGTTTATAACGGCTGCTATAAGTCCGCCTTTGGTTATAGAGCCATCTTTGTTTGTGTATCTTTCACCGTGCGGATCGATAAAAACACCACTTCCCACACTCTCCTTGCCACCATTGTTGTTGTTAAAGATATCTGTTGTTGGCTTTAGTGGCTGCCTGCCATCTCCGCCATCAAAGCTTGGGTTGAAAAAAAGCGTGCTTATCATCTGCTTGTTTGACTCTTTGTAGTTAAAGCTAGAAGCAGCTGCATCAAAGTCGTAAATAGAACTATGAATTTTTGTTACTTGCATGCTTTGGCGGTTATACTCAAAGCCTTGTGGAAAATTTCTTATCTCGTCTGGGCTAAAGCTATCTTTTGAATTTAGTGTGTCTTCGCCAACTACTTGGGAGAGGATTTTGTAGGCATTATTTACGGTTTTTAGTATATCGATGCTGTCAAAAGCCCTTTGCATATAGTCAGACTGCGTCTCTATCCTTACTAACGACTCCAGCGTGCTTGAGTGAATTTTATATCCGCTTGGTATGCCAGCTTGTTTATTAAACTCATCTGTAAAGTAGCCATCTTTATCTACCTTGTAGCCTAAAACCTCTGAGTTGGTTTGTTTGGTGGCAACTTTGGTTGATACCTTTATGTTCTGCTCTAAATTCAAGGGGTAGCTACCAAGTGCGTTTATCATCTTAGATCCTTTTAGCTTTAACTCACACCAAAGATATCGTCTTTTTTATGAAAAGATTTATTTTGCAAAGGCTTTTTAGTATGCATAAATTTACTCCTAAACTCTCGTATCTACCTTTTTATAAAGCCTATCTTTGCTAGATAGTTCCTTAAATTTGAGGTCGTTTTCAAGGTAGGTGATGTTGTAAATTTCTTTAGTGGTGATGCTTTTGCCGTTTTCAAGTCCGATTAGGAATTTGCTTGTAAATTTATCAGAGAGGTTTTTAACGAGCTTTGCTCCAAGCTCTTTTAGCTGTTTTTGCATACTCCTTGAAACGCTAACGTTTGAAGTAAAAATTTGCACCGCGTTTTGAAGTCTTTTACACACTTGATTTGATCTGATCGCAAAAGTCAGAAATCTCTAGTCATACATTTTTCTTTGTGATATCTAAACTATCAGTTGAAAAGACGCACACTAATTGCAGTGCCGATAAGTTTAAGTGTAAGCATCTTTTTAGCAGCTACTAAAATTTTGAGTTTTTTTGGTAAAAATATAATTACTTTTCACACCTGACTAATTTTATTAATCTATTAACTGCTTTAACTTTTACATCCTTGTTCAATAGTACTTTTTTAAATAAGCCTACCTTACTAATTGCTTGTATCTATTACATCAAGCAGCTTAAATTTTGTACTTTCAAACTTCATAGCTATTTTAAAAAAATATTGTTAGAATCCTAAAAACTTTTTATATCAAATTTTAGTATATGTTCGAGAACTTTAATCCAAGGCAAATAATTAAATATGCCTCTTTTCTAGCCTAAACAATTGTATCTCGATCTTTGATTTTGTTCTTTGCTTTTCAAGCAAAGGATCATATTATCATTAAGTAAAATTCAGTCTAAAGATTTTAAAAACTAGCATAAAAACAAATTTAAAATATAATCAAACCAATAATCTAAAAAGAAATATAAGAATCTTATCATATATGGCAAGAAGCAACATTAATAAAAACTAGGATTAAACATATAAGAATTAAAGCAGATTAACAACAAAGCCCGCAACGACCTACTTTCCCAACATCCCAGTAAGGGAGAGTATCATCAGCCAGGACGAGCTTAGCTTCTTGGTTCGAGATGGAGCAAGGCGTTTCCTCGTCTGTATAGTCACGGGCAGTGTTAAATAAAAGATATATTAGATAAATCTCTTATTTAACACTACTAGATAAAGTTAAAAGTCATAAACAAAGTTTT
>NZ_CABPTV010000013.1:0-3987 GCF_902460535.1 Campylobacter concisus
CATAATTAGTATAGTTGTAATATATTTTTTAAATCTGGGTGCTACTGGATTAGTAGTTAAAATGGTATTGGTGCAAGCAATAAGTGTAAATGTGTTACTCTATTTTGCCACTAGAAACTTAAATACAAAAATATTATTTTTTATTAAACACCAAATTTATTCACTTTTATTTTTTGTTTTGTTTGGTATTTTATCAGAATATATAGCTATTTTCGATAGTATTGTTATAAATTTCATTGCTTGTGGCATTTTTTATGTTTGTTTATGTATAATAGGAACAATCATTTTTCCACAGGTTTTTGCTATGAAGTCAGAAGATGTGAAAATGCTTTTAAAGAAGATAGTGGGATTTGTTTATATAAAATTAAAAGGGTAAAAAGTATGGATAAGAGTTATTGGGATGAATTTTATAAGCAACATACTGGAGATAGTGTTATAAAACAACAAAGCACTTTTGCTAGTTTTTGTCAAGAAGAATTTTTCAAAGATAAAAAGTTAAATATTATTGAACTAGGTTCTGGGAATTGTAGAGATTCTATTTTTTTCGCTGCTAAAAAGCATAATGTAATAGCAATTGATCAAAGCAGTATTGTGATAGAAAGCAAAGAACATATTTCTTTAAAAGATAATTTAACTATTAAAGTAGCTAATTTTGTAACCGATGATTATTCTAAATATGGTGATATAGATGTATTTTATTCTAGATTTACGATGCATGCTATTACAAAGACAGAAGAAGAAGAAATAGTAAAAAAAGTATATGATAACCTTAGGCAAAATGGGTTATTTTGTATAGAGGTAAGAACAACAAAAGATCCATTATGTGGTGTTGGACGCAACATGGGAGACGATACATTCTTTACCGATCATAATAGACGATTTATTAATTCGGATGTTTTTTTGAAACATGTCTTGAAGCTTGGTTTTAAGCTAAGATATTTTACGGAAAAAAACAACTTATCCATTTATAAGAATGATAATCCTGTTTTGATGAGGATAATACTTGAAAAATGATTATTCATATAGTGAAGATGAAATTTTATTTAAAAAAGTAAATCAGCTTCTACGCAGTATAAAGTGTGAGTACTGGGTTTGTCATGGTACTTTATTGGGCATAATAAGAGATAATATGATTTTACCATGGGATCATGATATAGATTTCGCTGTTTGGAAAAAAAAAGTAAAAACGGAAGACATAGAAAAACTTTTTAAGGACAGTGGTTTTAAACAAGAAATTATTCTAGGTGAGATGGATTGTTTGCATTTTACAAACGGTTCTAAAAAAGTAGATATTAGTTTTTATGATGTAAAAGATAATGTTGCTTCAGTTAGATGGATAGTTCCAAAAAAAACAAATCTTAAAAATAAATTTTTAAATTTTATCGCAATGATTATGCATTCACTTGATAATAATATTGTTATTGACCTTGAGATTAAAAACATAAAAGATTTATTAAAATTTTTATTAATAAAAGTAACAAAGCTAATAAAGCCATTTATCAAAAAGAATACTAGAAAAATAATCTATGAGAATGCTATAAAAAGCTTTTGTTATACTGGATATAGCTATGATATAAATTTAATGGAATTTAAAAACATTGTTTTTTTAGATGAAGTTGTTCCTGTTCCAATAGATTCTGAAAAATGTTTAGAAATGACGTATGGTAAAGATTGGAGAGTCCCAAAAAAAAATTATGTTTGGTACAATGAGGCAAATAATTTAATAAACATGTAATTAGAAAAGGAATTTGTTTATGAAAGTTTTATTACTTGCTGGTGGGTTTGGAACTAGGCTAAGTGAAGAGACGGATATTAGACCAAAACCCATGGTTGAAATTGGTGGTAAGCCTATCCTTTGGCATATTATGAAAATTTATAGCCACTACGGGTTTAATGATTTTGTAATTTTATTGGGCTATAAGGGCTACTATATAAAAGAATTTTTTGCAAATTATTTTTTACATAGAAGTGATATAACTATTGACATAGCTAGTGGTAAAATTGAGATATTAAATAACACTAGCGAACCATGGAGAGTTACTCTACTAGACACAGGTTTAAATAGTATGACTGGGGCTAGAATCAAAAAAGCTAAAAAAATCGTAGGAGATAATGCTTTTATGCTAACATATGGAGATGGTGTAGCTAATATAAAAATAGACGACCTTTTAAAATTTCACTCATCTCATAAAAAAATAGTAACAATGACTTCAGCGCAGCCAGATGGAAGATTTGGCGCTTTAGAAATTTCAGATCAAGATCAAGTGCTACAATTTAAAGAAAAGCCAAAAGGTGATGGCAGTTGGATAAATGCAGGTTTTTTTGTTTGTGAGCCGGAAGTGTTTGATTATATAGATGACGATGAAAGTACTGTTTTTGAGCAAGAGCCACTTATGAGACTTGCTCAAGATGGGGAGATATTTACTTACAAACATCATGGTTTTTGGATGCCAATGGATACGCTAAGAGATAAAAATAAACTAAATGAAATGTGGCGAGAAAATAAAGCAGAGTGGAAAATTTGGAAATAAAAAATGTTCAAAAATGTTTTTGAAAATAAAAAAGTTTTAATTACAGGGCATACAGGCTTTAAGGGTAGTTGGCTTAGCACATGGCTCTTAAAAGTAGGCGCAGTTGTTATTGGAATTTCAAAGGATATCCCAACAAATCCATCCATGTTTGGTCTGTTAAATTTAAAAGATAAAATTAAAAAAGATTATAGAGTTGATATTCGTAATTTGAAAATTTTAGAAGAAATTTTTCTTAATGAAAAACCGGATTTTGTTTTTCATTTGGCAGCCCAACCAATCGTTTCTGTTTCATATGAGGATCCAATAGAAACCATAACCTCAAATGTTATAGGTACCACAAATATTTTAGAGATATTAAGAAAAGCAAAGCACGAATGCACGGCTATAATTATAACAAGCGATAAGGCTTATGATAATATTGAACAAGTTTGGGGATATAAAGAAAATGATGCGCTTGGTGGAAAAGACATTTATAGTGGGTCTAAGGGCGCAGCAGAGCTCATTATTAAATCCTATTGTAATTCATTTTTTAAAGAGATTAAAAATATAAGGATAGGTGTAGTAAGAGCAGGAAATGTAATTGGTGGCGGGGATTGGGCTAAAGATAGAATTGTAGTGGATAGTATGATGGCATGGAGTAAAAACAAGGCTGTAAATATTAGATCTCCAAAATCTACAAGACCATGGCAACATGTTCTTGAACCACTTAGTGGTTATTTAAATTTGGCTATGGTACTATCTTTAGACGATAGTTTAAATCACGAATGTTTTAACTTTGGTCCAAGAGCTGAACAAAATCATAGTGTGGCAGAATTATTGGTGGATCTTAGTAAAATTTGGAGTTTAAAAGATATATATAATGTTGTAGATGAAATAATTTTTGACGAAGCTAAATTACTAAAGCTAAATTGCGACAAGGCGTTGCACTATCTTAAATGGCATGCAAGCTTAGAGTATAAAGAAACAATTGAGTTTACCTCACAGTGGTATTATGACTTTTACAAAAAAAACTCAGATATGTTTAAAAAGACAACAGAGCAAATAATAGAATATGAAAATATTGCAAAAAATAGAGCATTATCATGGACGGAGTGATTTTAACACCATTAAAACAAATTTATAATCCAAAGGGTGACATTTTTCATGCGATGAAACAAAGTGATTATGGTTTTTGTGGTTTTGGCGAGGCGTATTTTTCAACCATAAACGAAAAAGAGATAAAAGGTTGGAAAAAACACAATCAAATGGTGCTTAATCTTGTAGTCTGTTTGGGAGAGATTAAATTTGTAATCTATGATGATATAAAAAAAGAATTCTTTAGTGTAAATTTATCTCATAAAAATTATAAAAGATTAACAATAAAAAATGGGCTATGGATGGCTTTTTGTGGTCTCGGAAAGAATAATATGCTTTTAAATATTGCAAGCATAGAGCATGATCCTAACGAGTCTATTAG
>NZ_CABPTV010000014.1:0-3145 GCF_902460535.1 Campylobacter concisus
GTATAATGGTGCTACCAAAATCTAAAAAGGAGTTGAAATGAAAATTTCAAAGATTGCGTGCGTAGCACTTCTAGGTGCTAGTTTTGCAGTTTCTAGTGCGTTTGCAACGCCACAAACTGACTATGATACTGCTGTATCTAACAAAGAAAATGCTATTAAAGCTAATAGCGCCGATCAAAAAACTAAAGCTGAAGCTTACAACAAAGTAATGGCTCAAGTTAAAGTCCTACAAGGCATCGAAGAGCTAAAAGATTGGGATGGCACAGCTACAAATACCGATCCTGAAAAAGCAAAAACTTTCAAAAAGATCTCAGACGCAGTTGCTGCTATAAAAGATGAGCTAGATAAGATAAAACCAGCTAGCGGTTCTTTAGAGTTAGTAGCAGCTGATAAGACTTCAAAGCTAACTATCGATAATGCAGGTGCTGTTAAGGTTAATATCGATGGAAATGGTGGTAAACAAGAAGCTACAGGCGAAGTAACACTTGATTTTGCTACTCCAACTACAAATGCTGCTGACATAGCTAAAATTTTTAGCGATAAAAATGCAAATGTTTGGAATGAATTTGTTAAAGCATTTGCTGATAAGCACGCTGAGCTAGTTAAAGAGCGTGATGAAAAACTAGCTGATGATATAAAAACTACTCTAGATCCAGCTATCCAAACAGCTGCTGTTGCTCTTGCTACAGTTGAAACAACTGCTCCAACTTATGAAGGCACAGTTAAAAACTATGATGCGCTTAACGATGCTCTAAAAAAAGATGTAGCTGCAAAAGAAAAAGTAAAAGCTGACAAAGACAAAGAACTTGCAACTGCTGTTAAAGATTTACAAACAGGCGCTGACAAAGATAAAGTAGCTCTAAAAGGCACAGATGCAACTAGCATCGCAAAACAAGCTGATGCAGTAACTGCAGCAAAAACTGAACTAACAACAGCTGCTACTGGTAGTGATGATGATAAAAAAACTGCACTTAAAAAAGCTATCGAAGCTGGTGTGCCTGTAGAAAGTGCTGGCAAGAAATTAAGCGCTGCTGATGTTGATAAACTAGAGACTGGTGACCTTGGCACAGTTACAACTGCAGCCGCAGCCGCAGCTACTACTGCTGAAACAGCTATGGCTACTGTAAAAACAGATGCTGCAGCAGTTAAAGCTCAAGATACTATAATAGAAACTTCTACTAAGGCTATCGCTGATCAAAAAGCAAAAGTAAAAGAAATTTCTAACACTAGAGCAAAAGCTATCGCTACATCTGAAAATTTAGATAAAGGTGAAAGCGATGTGCTAACTGCACTTTCTGATATCTTTGATAGCAATGCAAGAGTAGAGAGTATCATCGCAGATGAGTCTGCTAATGATGTAGCTGATGGTGTAAGCGAACTTCACTCAACACTTGACACAGCTACAAAATCACTAAATAAAGGTAACTTTACTGATATAGTGATCTTTAATACAAATCTTGCAACAAATACACGTCTAGCAAAACTATCAAATCCTTATAATGGAAATTTAGCACTTGCTTATGCTGTTAAAAATATGGCTGGTGAGAAATTTGCAGATAATGGCAGCGATGCACTAAGCTCAGTCGTAAAAGAGTATACAAACAGATACAACTACGACAACAACCTATGGGGTAATGTATTTGGCGGTAAAGCAAAAGTAAAAGATGCTGCAAATACTGACGTATATGGCTTTACTCTAGGCTATGACAAAGCATTTGACAACACAATAGTTGGTGGTTTCTTCACACTTGCTAAAGCTCAATCTGATGGCAATAATGTAAAAAATGATGCTGATAACTATAGCTTTGGTGTATATACAAGAAGCTACTTTGGTCAAAATGAACTAGATAGCAAATTTGCTTATGGCTTTGCTAAAAATACTCTAAAAACAAAATCAAGCCCAATAGGTGATAATGAAGGCAAATACGACAGCAAATACTTCGATATCGCACTTGATTATGGTTATGTATTTGACATCGGTAACGCTAAATTTGTAAAACCTATCTTCGGTCTTGAATATACAAACCTCAAAAATGACAGCTTTACAGCTGGCGGTCCTGTAGATCTAAACTTTGCAAAAACAAGTGTAAAAACTTTAAATGCAAAACTTGGAGCTGAATTTAGAGCTTATACAGAAAAAGGCGACTACTTCTATGTAACTCCAGGTATCGAGAGAGAACTTAGCAAGAGCGCAGATGATAGCGTGTTAAATTTTGCTGGTTCAAGAAATGTAACTTTTGATGCAGATAAGAGAAAATACACTTATGCTACATTGAAAACTGGTGCTGAGTTTAAGATCACTGATAGTCTTAGCACAAACATCAACTTTGGTGTCAAAGCAAGATCTAAAAATCAATTCTACAACGGCACTTTGGGACTTTCTTATAAGTTCTAATAACACATCAAAGCACGCTCTTTAGCAACCGGAGCGTGCTTGCTTAGTTTCATGATAGATCCAAATCCCTTCAATCCAAGCTCACCTCGGGCTTGGATTTTAATTTTATATTTTTATACTCATTGCTAATCTTTTTATCTTTTAAAATAAACTGAACTAAAAATAAAATATACTGCTTAGCTTAAATTTATAAAAATTTGAGAGTAGAAATTTAGATAAATTTATATTGAGCATGGCTTTGATCAGCTAGTATTGTTGAAGGCATTTGCTAGATAGATAAAATTTAAGAATAAGTGATTTTATATTTGTGCTGTATAAGCTAAAATGCTCTTTTTATGGTTAGTAAAAGCATTGGCTTGCTAGCTAAAATAAAGTGTGATAAAAGGAATATTGTAAGAAAAGGCGAACTTCTTGGAAGATGAGTGAAAACGCTTAAGTATGGATTATTTTATGGTTGTGTGCATTGATTGAATGTAAATGAGATAAGATTTTTAAAAGATAAGATGAAAGAAATTTTAGAAATCACGGCAAAATGTGAAATTTGTTTTTCGTATAAGTTAAAATTTGAATATCAATTCAAAGTGCTTTATTGCAATTAAATAAAAGAATAAATTTTAAATACAGGTTTTTGAAATATTTTATAAAGCTTCATTGAGTAAATTTATAAAAACATAGACAAATTTTTAAAAGCACGGTGGGATTTGCGATATGAAATTTATTTTTTAGGCAGTGTTTATATGGTTTTATGTG
>NZ_CABPTV010000015.1:0-1576 GCF_902460535.1 Campylobacter concisus
TTCATCATACTGGTGCTTCTCTGGGTTATCTTTATGAGTAAAATATCGATAATAGCCTCGTATGCTCTCTAAAGGAATAGGAATTGTGCCATTAACAGATTTTGCCAATTTTTCGGCTTGAGTAAAACGAACTGGACCGTCCCAGCAACAAATTACGTGATAATGTGCCTTTTTCTCGTGTTCATCAGCATTCAAATCTTTATCGTGTAACGGTGAAATAGCAATCGGTGCGCCTGTTTCTTGTAATATTTCAAGCCAGTTGGTTGGCATACTCTCAGGGTATGCAACAAAAGCCCAATTTCTCTTTTTGACATTTTTAGCATCTTGTGCCATAATTTAACTCCATTCTAAAAAAGAGAACCATAAATTTAAAAAGGTGTTTCAGGTTCTCTTTTTTTTTGATACTTGAATTGTAATACAAGAAAACTTAAACAAAAATTATGTCACATGTCACAAGTCACCCATTGGGGGGTGTCGTAGTAACCCCCCAATTTAAAATAAAAATTAGCTTATTTTTATAATTTTTTAAGTTTAGAGTTACATTATAAGTTTTAGCGCTATTAGTGCAAAACCTTAAAGGTGAAAGTTTTTTATTAATTTGACAAGAACGCCCATTTTGCAGGGCATCCGCCCTGCAGATCTGGGCTTCTGTTGTTAAAGGCTACTCTAAAATTATATCACTTAGGGCGGAGCTTCGCCCCTAATGTGCCACACTTATGGGGTTATAACCCCATACCCCAGCTTTTTTTATTGATTGCAGGATAGGCTTTAACGCCGAAAATGTCCGACAAAATTATTGTTAAAAAGTATGTTTTTATTATAGGCGAGCATACTCAAGGTAATACCTTGAAACTCGCAAGGGGATATCCCCTTGACCCCTTAAAAAGGGGACACTTGTCAAATTAATAAAAAATTGTTACCTTTAAGGAAGCGACTATGCGAATAGTTTTGGCTGCTTATCTTCTGCAGATTTAAGAGCCATAAATTTCTTATATTCATCAGAATTTTCAATAAGCAAATTTATAAAATCATTAGCAGTAAAATCATCTCTATTTTTAAAATACTCTTTTAAAAAATCTTGTATAACTTTAGGAACTCTAACACTGCGTATTACGCTTTGTTCGTGCTTTTTAGGAAACCCCATTTTTAAACCCCTTATGTCTCTTTGATTTTAGATAAGTATTAAAAAATAATGTGTTATTCATTGCTATTTCTAATCGTTCAATATTGTCATTTTTTAAAAACTCAATCAAATCATAATATTCACAAAAACCGTTCTTCTCTATCAAATCAAGAATATCATATTTAATTTTTACTACTTCACTTTTACTAAGCTCAACAAAATCAGTAATTGCAAAGCCATTAAGGCACTTTATTTCGCTTTCATCATACTGGTGCTTCTCTGGGTTATCTTTATGAGTAAAATATCGATAATAGCCTCGTATGCTCTCTAAAGGAATAGGAATTGTGCCATTAACAGATTTTGCCAATTTTTCGGCTTGAGTAAAACGAACTGGACCGTCCCAGCAACAAATTACGTGATAATGTGCCTTTTTCTCGTGTTCATCAGCATTCA